>JBJEVN010000040.1:32001-50154 GCA_051884385.1 Akkermansia sp. | reverse complement strand
CAAAGAGGCCGCTGCGCAGCTTGGGCTCAAACCAGGTGGACTTGGGCGGCATGATGGCGCCGCTGTCGGCCACGCGGAAGAGGTCGGCCATCGTCACGGGATAGAGAGTGAAGGCCACCCCTTCGCTGCCCGCGCGGCGAGCCGGCTCCTCGAGCCCGCGGATGCCGCCGACAAAGTCGATGCGGGGGCTGGTGCGCGGGTCGTCAATGCCCAGCACGGGCGCCAGCAGGTTGGATTGCAGGATAGCGCAGTCCAGGCTTTCGATGGGGTGCTCGGCATCGAAACTGCCCGGCTTGGCGTTCAGGATATACCACTGCCCGTCGAGGAACATGCCGAACTCATGCTTGCCGCGGGGTCGGTGCGGGGCGCTCGGGGCGGGGGAGACGCTGAACGCGCCGCTGATGGCGGCGAGGAAGCTCGCGGGGCTGTGCCCGTTGAGGTCGGCGACCACGCGGTTGTAGTCCATGATGAAGAGATCCTCGTCGCAGAAGGTGACGGCCATCAGATAGTTGAACTCCTCCTGCCCCGTGTAGTCGGGATGCTCGGCGCGACGCTTGGCGGAGACGGCCGCGCTGCTGGCCGTGCGGTGGTGCCCGTCGGCGATGTAGAGCGCCGGCACCTCCTCAAAGCCCTTGCGGATGCATTCGATGACCTCGGCATCGTCCACGGGCCACAGAATGTGGGTCACCCCGTCCTCAGAGGTGAAGTCGTACTCGGGTTTGTGGAACTTAATCCACTCGCGGATGGCGGCGGCGATGCCCTCGTGCTTGCGGTAGGCGAGGAAGACAGGTTCCGTCTGCACGGAGCAGGCGTCGAAGTGGTTGATGCGGTCGAGCTCCTTCTCCTTGCGGGTCAGCTCGTGCTTCTTGATGGTGCCGTCGAGGTATTCATCCACCGAGGCGCAGCCCACGATGCCCGTCTGCACCCGCCCCCACATGATTTGACGGTAGATGTAGTAGCAGGGCTTGGACTCGCGCATCAGAAAGCCCTTGCGGAGGAAGGTCTCGAGGTTTTCGCGACTCTTGGCATAGGTCTCCGGTTCGTGGATGGCGGCCTCGCTCGTGTCGATGTCGGCGCGGCAGATGTGGAGGTAGCTGCTCGCGTTGCCGGCGGCCATGGCGCAGGCTTCCTCGTGGTTCATGACATCGTAGGGCAGGCAGGAGACCTGCTCGGCATACTGCTTGGGCGGCCGCAGAGCGGCGAAGGGGCGGATGGTGGCCATAGCGGATGGTGTTTTGGAAAAGGCTTGCCGCCATGCTACGCTTTTGCCCCCCGCAAGTCAAGGGAGAAGCTCGTTCGTCCTGTAAGTTGCAAAATCAAAGGCAACACCGAAAAGCCGTTGCAGGACACCTTGTGTTCAAAGCCCCAAACCCCCCGCAAGAAAAATGGGTGCTTTTCGGTGTTGTAGGTGGCATCATGCCGATATAACAACAACCAAACAACACGTGACCTAGATAAAAACGGCACTGCGTCAGAAAAGTAGCGTGAATGACGGGGATGTTAGCTGTCTGAGTTGCGGTGCACGCCTCAGCGTGGTGGGGATGGGGCATCTGCCGGACGGAAGCTGGGCAAAACAAAAGGTGTATCCGAATGGCAGGGTCGACCACGCAACGTTTTGCGATTGGGAAAAGGAACACGCTTGGTGGGAGCGGCAGCGCGACATTCAGCTTTTGTGATGGGGCACATTCGCTGTGTGCTCGGTGAGCCGGGCTCGCACCGGGGCGCTCAGGCGCGGGCGATGGTTCCGGGGCGGCAGTAGTCGTCCTCCAGCCGCTCGATGTCGGCTTCATCGAGCAGGTCGCCCATTTGCACCTCGATGATGCTCACAGGACTGTTCCCGGCGTTGCCCAAACGGTGCCATTCGCCCCGGGGAATCAGCACGGAGTCGCCGGGCTGCAACTCGAAATGCTCGTCGCCCCGCTGCACGGTGGCTATGCCGCCCGTGACAATCCAGCGCTCGGCGCGGTGGGCATGACGCTGGAGGGAGAGTCGGCTGTGGGGGTTGATTTCCAAGTGCTTGATGACGGCGTTGGGCTGCACGCCCAAGACCCGCCAGTAGCCCCAGGGTCGCCCTGCGCTTTCTCCGTTGGTGTAGGCTATCATGATGTGCCGAAAGTGGTGAATAGAGCATTAGCGAGCCGACCCCGAACAGTCGGGGCGGGCTCGCCGTCGCCCGAGACAGATAGCACGCAACGCTGCCGATGTCAAGGGGAAATTATGCCTCGGCAGGCTCTTGACACGTCGCGCACTTTTCGCTACGCTGCGCCATATGTTCTCCCTGCTTTCCGAGAAGCTCGATGATGCCTTGCGCAAGCTGCGCGGCCTGAGTACCATTTCTGAGTCCAACATCAAAGACGCCTTGCGCGAGATTCGCATGGCGCTGCTGGATGCCGATGTGGAGTACGGCGTCGCGCGCGAATTCATCGCCCATGTGCGCGAGGAGGCGCTGGGGGAGAAGGTGCTCAAGACGGTGAAGCCCGGCGAGCAAATCGTCAAAATCTTCCGCGATCGCTTGGCCGAATTGCTGGGGGGCGAGGCCGCCGCTTTGCAGTTGGAGCCTGCTCCGGCGCGCATCCTCATCGTGGGGCTCAACGGCGCGGGTAAGACCACCACGGCGGCTAAGCTGGCGCTGCGGCTCAAAAAGGACGGCCACAAGCCCCTGCTGGTGGCTTGCGACCTGATTCGCCCCGCCGCCGTCGACCAGCTGGCGACGCTGGCGGCGCAGATCGAGGTGCCCGTTTACACCCCCGCCGCCGGCGAGCGCGATGTCCTCCGCGTGGCCAAGGAGGCTCTCCGCCGGGCAGAGGGGGTGGAGCACGATGTGCTCATCTTCGATACCGCCGGGCGGCAGGAGGTGGATGAGGCGCTGGTGGCCGAGCTCAAGAAGCTGGCAAAATTTCTGCAGGCGCGCGAGTCGCTGCTCGTGGCCGATGCCGCCACGGGGCAGCAGGCGGTGCGCGTGGCGCAGGCCTTCGACGCCGCCGTGGGGCTCACGGGTATCGTGCTCACCAAGCTGGACGGCGATGCGCGCGGCGGTGCGGCGCTCTCCATGCGCGCCGTCACGGGCAAGCCCATCAAGTATGTGGGTGAGGGCGAGAAGCTCGACATGCTCACCGCTTTTGTGCCGCAGCGCATGGCTGACCGCATCCTCGGCATGGGAGACATCGTGGGGCTGGTGGAGAAAGCTGCCGAGAAAATCGATCAGGAATCGGCCATGAAGTCCATGGGGCGCCTGATGAGCGGGGAGTTCAACTTCAACGACTTCCTGAACCAGATGCGCATGATGCAGAGCTTGGGACCGCTGGAGGGGCTGCTGGGGCTCATGCCCGGCTTCAACAAGATTCGTAAGCAGCTGCCGGAGGGGGCGCTGGATCCCAAGCGCACCAAGCGCATGGAGGCTATCGTGCTCTCCATGACGCCCGCCGAGCGCGCCAACGACAAGTTGCTCATCCCCAGCCGCCGCCGCCGCATTGCCAAGGGCTCGGGCTGCTCGGAAATCGAGGTCAATCGCTTCATCAAGAATTTCCGCGAGATGAAGGCGCTCATGGGCGGCAAGGGCAAGATGGGCGGTCTGATGAAGGGGATGATGCAGGGCGGCATGCCCAAGCTCCCCGCCGCCGGTTCGGCGGAGATGCAGCGCATGATGGAGAGCATGCAGCAGCCCGGCGCCATGCCCGACATGAGCGCGCTGGCTGGCAACATGACCGACCTGTCAGCGCTGATGGGCGGGGGGCGTCGTGTCTCCAAGGCGCCGAGCGGCATCAACGCCTTTCGCGGTATTTTCAAACGCCGTTGAGCCATGTGGGGTAAGCTGATTCTTGCGCTTGTCCTGTCCGGGACGGCTGCGGCGCTGACGCCGCAGCAGCTGGTGGTGGTGTACAACGCCGAATCAGCCCTCAGCAGCCGCAGCGCCAAGGAATATGCGCGTTTGCGGCAGGTGCCCCGCGAGCAGCTGGTGGCGCTGCAGGGGCTGCCCAAGGGGGGCGACCTGTCGCGCTCCGATTTTGAACGCTTGGTGGTCTCGCCCCTACTTTATGCCGCGCGCTGCAACAGCTGGAGCTGGCCTGCGCAGGGCAGGGCAGCCGTCGGGGTGCGCCGCATGGGGGCGCTGGTGCTGATGCCCGATGTGCCTCTGCGGGTGAGGGAGAGCGCTGCCGTCAACGACAAGCGCCGCCGCCAGGCCGAGGAGCAGAAGCGCCGCGGCGAGAAGGTGCATGTGGAGTGGACCTCCGATGAGGCCGCCTCGGTCGATTCCGAGCTCATGCTGCTGGGCGCGCGCTACCCCCTGCATAGCGGGCTCAACAACCCCTGCTACGGCAAACAGGCTGAGCCCGGTGCGCCCGAAACGCCGGTGATGGCCGTCACCCGCATCGACGGGCCGGACGAGGCCTGCATCCGCCGCATGATTCAGGATCCCGTCCGCGTGGAGCGCGAGGGCCTGTGGGGCTGGGTTGTGGTGGACAAGGGCGGCCCCTATGCGCAGGGCGAAAAAATGTTTAACGTTGCGGCCGAGGCTGCTCAGGAGGCGCAACAGCCCCTGTTTTTCGAGACCTCGGGCAAGCGGCTCGCGGCTGCCTACCCTCTGCCGGTGCAAACGGCGGTCTACTTCGGCTGGTACACCGACCGTGCCGACGGTCCTTTCGCCCCGGGAAGCGGCATTCGCTTTACTCCGGGTGCCGTGGCGGGGCATCTGCATTCGTTCAGCTGTAGCGACCTGCACGACCCCGGGCAGTGGGCTCCGGCGCTGCTGCGCTGCGGGGCGTCCGTCAGCTTCGGCAATGTCAATGAGCCCTTTTTGGCGGGCTGCCACGATTTCGGCCTGTTCTACAAGAGCCTGCTGTCGGGCGCAACCGTTGCCGAGGCGCAGCTGGCGTCCCTACCGCTGCTGTCGTGGCAGAATGTGGTTTTCGGCGACCCCCTTTACCGCCCTTTTGCGGCGGTCGGTCGCTCATCGGCGGACAATCCCTTTGCTCGCTGGCGCGAGCTGATGCGCGATTGCAAGGGGCGCTCTGACTTGCTGGAAGCGGCGGTGAGACAGCGCGCGGCCAAGCCCGAAGGCGCCACCCTCTGCGAGGCCTTTGCCTGGTACTGCGCCGAGCACAAACGCTTGCGCCTCGCGGCGGAGTTTTTCCGCATGGCTGCTGCGGCATCGACGAGGCACAGTGATAAAATCCGCAACGTGCTGTTGCAGATTACGGTCTTGGCGCAGAATGGCGAGAAGGAGCAGGCGCGCGAGATGATGCGGCGGTGTTTGGAGGAGAACAGCGGCTCCCCCCACCGCCCGGCCATCGAGGCCACGGCCGAGTGCATCATTCCCGGGGAGCTGCCGCGGCGTTGACAGACTCCGTGCTTGAAAAGAGAGGCGATTTTGCTATAGTGCTCGCATGAATGCCTTTCGTGTGACTCTGCTGGTTCTGTTCTGCCTGACGGTCGGGCTGCTGTTCTACGCCGTCACGGTGCTGATTCCCGCTCGGCAGGAGCAGTACGAGCTGTACCGCACGAATCTGAAAATCAATGAGTACCAGCAGCGTAACTCCGAGCATGCCGCCCGCATGGCACAGCTGAATCCCGAGGTGGAAGCTCCCGAGGTCAGCACCGCCCGCAGCGAGGCCGAGGAAGCGGAAAACCGCCGTCGTCAGGAGCTGACGGAGGCCGAGGAGAGCAGTGTGTTGGCCTCCGCCAAGCGCAAGGAGGAGGAGCGACAGGCCAAGGAGAGCACCAGCGAGGTGACAGCACCCGCTGCGCTGGGGCATGTGGCCTCCTACAACAGCGAGTGGAACTCCATTCTCTTCACCCCCGAGACCGACACCCCCCTGAACGACGGGTTGGTCATCGCCGTGCGCCGCGGGGACTTTGTGGTCTGCGAGGCCGTGGTCGACGGGCGCGATGAGGAGTCCGGGCAGGTGAGCGCCACCGTCAAGCAGGCCGTGTTCGGCGCCTCCGGCAGCACTCCCGAGAATCTCCCCACCCCGCAGGCCGGCGATGAGGTGATTCCCACGCCTTTCCTGAGCGGCAGCGAGCTGCGCCGCGAGCAATCCGACTTCGGTGCCGTTCCGGCAGCGGCAGAGGAGGGCGGCTCTGCTCCCCAAGCGTCGGAGGAAGCCCCGGCCGGCGCCCTGCCCGAGGTGGAGGGTGGTCTCGTTCCGCTTCCCTGAACCGTCCCCTTGTGCCATGAGCGCTTCGTCATCCGTTCTCTTCGACCGCACGCCGAGTTTTTCCTTTGAGTTCTTCCCCCCCAAGACGCAGGAGGGGGCGGACAACCTCGTGCAGACCATTGTGCGCCTGCAGGAGTTCCACCCCAGCTTTGTCAGCGTGACCTACGGCGCGGGCGGCAGCTCGCGCGAGTTCACCCGCGCCGTGGTGCAGGAGACCCAGAGCCGCGGGATTCCCACCGTGCCGCACCTCACCTGTGTGGGGCACACGGAGGCCGAGCTGGCCGATATTTTGGCGGGCTATACCAAGGCCGGAGCTCGCGCGGTGCTCGCGCTGCGCGGCGATCCCCCCCGCAACCGCCCCTATGACCCGACGCGCGATGCGTTCCACCATGCGTCGGAGCTTGTACGCTTCATCCGCCGCTGGGAGGAGGCGCAGGGGCTCGGCTACCGCCTGACCGTCGGCGTGGCAGGCTTCCCCGAGGGGCATCCCGATGCCCGCAACCGCCTGCGCGAGATGGACTTTCTCAAGGCCAAGGTCGATGAGGGCGCGGACTACATCTGCACGCAGCTGTTTTTCGATAACCACGCCTTTTTCGACTTCCGCGACCGCTGCCGCATCATGGGCATCGACTGCCCCATCATTGCGGGTATCATGCCTGTGACGAGTATTTCGGGGCTCAACCGCATGGCCGACCTCTCTGCCGGCACCAATTTCCCCTCGCGCCTGCTCAAGGCGCTGCTGCGCGCCGGCGGCGACAAGACCAGCGTTGAGCGCATCGGCATCAACTACGCCAGCAACCAGTGCGGTGAGCTGCTCGATGCCGATGTGGACGGCATTCACTTCTACACGCTCAACAAATCCAAGGCCACGCTGGAGATATACCGCAACCTCGGCCTCAACAGCTGCTACGATGTGGAGCGACTCCACATGCTCAACAACCTCTACAAGGCATAACCATGAATCCGAACAACAACGAGGACATCCAACCCCTTTCCGCAGAGGAAATCAAGGCCATCGGCGAAATCGAGATGGGCCCCTCCCGCCACGAGGTTTTCCTCAACAACCACTACAAAAAACTGCTTTGGGGCGGCATTGCCCTCGGCGTGCTGGGCGGCAGCGTCATCGCCTTCTGCTCCCACCTGCACGATGTGAAGCAGGAGGCCGCTGGGGAGCTCATGGCGGCGCTGAAGGTCGAGAACGGCGTGGTGGATCCGGCGTCGTTCGATGATGCGGCGCTGGCGCGGCTGAGCAGCGAGTTTGCCTCCACACCCTCACACGCCACCGCCGAGCTGCTGGCCGGCCTGAAGGAGCTGACGGGGAGCGCCCCGCAGGCGGGGGTCGAGCGCTTGGAACGTCTGGCCTCCGGCGGCGAGGTGTACCCCCTGCTGCGCGCCCGTGCGCAGGCGGCTGTGGCCACCTACCACATGGGGCAGGGGGATGCCGCCAAGGCTGCCGAGGCGTGGCAGCGCGTGACGGCGCTGGGCGACAGCCCCTATCTGGCGCTGGCGTACCTGACGCTGGGTGATTTGGCCCGCACGGCGGGCGAGACGGATCAGGCGCGCGACTACTACGCGCAGGCCGAGACCAAGTGCGAGACAAGCCCGTTGGTGACGGGTAAGACCGTGCAGATGCACCGCCTGCTGCTCGATGTGGATGCCCCGCGACGCGTGGAGGCTCCCGCCGCGGACAAGCCCCACCCCCTCGATGACCCCTTTGCGGAGCCCGCTCCCAGCGAGAGCTCGGCGGACGAGGATCCGCTGCACCTGCGTTCCTGATTTTCCGCACCCATGGGTATTTTTCAGGACAATTTCTCGGGGCTTTCCGAGGTGGAGCGCCTGGCCGCCATGGCGCACGACCCCGTGCGCATCCATGAAATCGGCGCGGATCAGTGGCCGTTGGCCATGATGGCCTGCGCCATCATGGCGGGCAACGACGAGGACAAGCAGGAGGAAAATGCCCGCATTTACGAGGTCTTTGCCGCCAAAACTCCTGCGGCGGCGCGGAGCGCCGGGCTGCAGCAGCTCACGCGCTTCATCGCTTCGCGCCGCGGTGAGGGCTGGAAGAATCTCGCCCCCTACGCGCTGCAGGAGCCGGAGCCTGCGCTGGCGCTCAAGGCTGCGCTGAGCATGCTCACGCTGGCGCAGCCGGGTGCCGAGCAGCCGCTCGCGGGGGTGCAGGAGCTGGTGCGCCTGTGCATCGCCTCGGGAAATCCTGTGCTGCTCAATGCCCTGCTCAGCCTGGGCGACATGCGTGTGCTGCCCTTGCTGGAACCGCTGACGCGCCGCTCGGCGGCTGCCCTCTCGCCGCTGCTGGCAGCGGTGGTGGTGCCGCCCAACCGACTGCTCCTCACCTGGTTGTTGCAGGTGCTGGCGGCGCATTCCGAGCTTGCGCCCGAGATGACGGAGCTTCTCTGCGCCCTCGCACCCAAAGCGCCCGTGATTCTCGATGTTGTGGTGCCCATCCCGAGCTGGGCTTTTGAGCAAGCCGCTCCCCAGGCGCTGCACGGCTGGACACCCGCTGAATACTTTGACCGCATGTTCCCTGAGTTGGAGCCTCGCCTGAGCCCGGAAGCGCTGGCGCGGGTGCGCGCCGCCTACGGCTCCGTGCGCCATTGATTTCCCCGACCCTGTAGTTCAATGGATAGAACGGCCCTCTCCTAAAGGGCAAATGCGGGTTCGATTCCCGCCGGGGTTATTCTCTTTCAACGATTTCTGCGGAGAGCCCGTCAACATTCTCCTTGGCGATGGCTCCAAAGGTGTCATCGTTGCCGTGTTCAGCAAAGCGCCGCTCGCGGACGCGCTTCGTGCTTGCATTGCGGGCATTTTTGCGTTACAAGAGGGGGCATGAAGACGCTGCTTTCTCTCTGTCTTGTCGCGGTGGGTCTGCTTTCGCTCAGCTCCTGCGGTGAGTGCAACTGCAACTCCTACAATAAGGATTACCTGCGCGATGTGCCCGTGAGCAGCTCGCGCGCGTTCAACTGAGCCCTTTGCCGAGCATCCCCGTGTCCTTTGAAATCCGAGAAAAACCCGAGTGCATCGAGCGGGCTCTGCTGGTGGGGCTCGGCTTGCCGGGTGAATCGCGCCGGGAGCGCAGCGCTCTGCTGGCCGAGCTGCGCGATTTGACGGAGAATCTGGGCATCGGCATTGTCGACTGCCGCTCGGAGTTCACCCGTGAGATGCAGGCCAAGTACCTCTGCGGCATCGGCAAGGCCGAGGAGCTGCGCGCGCTGGCCGAGGAGCTGCGAGCGGACTGCCTCATCTTCGACAACCTGCTTTCGCCGAGCCAGCAGCGCGAGTGGGAGAAGCTGACGGGCGTACCCGTCATGGACCGCGAGGAGGTGATTCTCGACATCTTTGCGCAGCGCGCCCGCTCGCGCGAGGCCGTGATGCAGGTGGATCTGGCGCGCATGCAGTATGCCCTGCCGCGCATGGCCGGCATGTGGAAACACCTCGACCGCCAGCGCGGCGGCAGCGGTGGCGGCAAGGGCGGCGGCGCTGCCGCACGCGGCGAGGGCGAGAAGCAGATCGAAGTCGACCGCCGCTTGGCGCACGAGCGCATCGAGGCCATCCGCGCCGAGCTGGAGACGGTGCGCCGCCAGCGAGGCACGCAGCGCAAGGAGCGCCTGCGCCAGGGGATTCCCGCCGCCGCCATCGTGGGCTACACCAACGCCGGCAAGTCCTCGCTGCTCAACAGCCTGACCGATGCCGGGGTCTTGGCGCAGAACATGCTCTTTGCCACGCTGGATACCACGAGCCGCAAGATTGAGCTTCCCGACGGTCAGCCGCTGGTGCTGACGGACACGGTGGGCTTCATCCGCAACCTGCCGCACCGTCTGGTGGAGGCGTTCAAGTCGACCCTGGAGGAGGTGACGACGGCAGATTTTCTCATCCAAGTGGTCGATGCCTCGGACGAGGAGGCACTGCGCCACTACGAGACCACCTGCGCGGTGCTGGCCGAGCTCGGTGCGCAGGACAAGCCCATGGTCGTGGTGTGGAACAAGTGCGACCTCATTCCCGAGGAGCGGCGCGAGGCTCTGCTGGACGCGTTGGCGGCCAAGGTGAGCTGCCCGAGTTTGCCCATGAGCGTGCTGCAGGGGCAGGGGGGCGCGGAGCTGCTGGCCGCCTGCGCGGAGGTGATGAGCCATCGCGTAGCGCGCGAGCGCTACCGCATCCCGCTGGCCGAGAGCCGCATCCTCGCCATCATGCACCGCGACGGCAAGGTGCTTTCTACCGAGTACGAGGGCAATGATGCGCTGGTGGAGGCGATTCTGCCGCGCGAATTCGCCGCTCGCCTGCAAGGATACCGTCTGCCATGAAAATGCTTTTGTTCCCGGGGCTGTGTGCCCTGCTGCTTGCAGCCTGTTCGAGTCCCTCGCCCGAGCAGCGGCTCCGCGATCTCTACGCCGAGGGGGATCGTCTGGAGGAGCTTGCCAAGAACAAGCGTGTGGCCTACACCTTCGAGGATTTTATCGCGAGCGAGGATTACCGCAACTCGCGCGACATCTGGCGCGGCCCCGCCATCGAGACTTACGACCCGCAGCACTCTGTCGTTGTCATCCTGCTGGAGGAACAGCGCGGGCGTCTCTTCATCGGCGGCGAGATTGCCATGGATTTCCCCGTGTGCTCCGGGCGCGTGGGCGGCAGCGAGACCCCTCGGGGCAGTTTCCGCATCAGCGAGAAAAAGCGCGACTACCGCTCCAACCTCTACGGTTCGTTCATGAAGGACGGTCGGGTGGTGAAGCGCGGCGTCAGCGCGAGTGAACCTTGCCCGCCCGGAGCCTATTTCGAGGGGGCGGACATGCCGTACTGGATGCGCTTCAACGGCGCCATCGGGCTGCATGTGGGCAATGTGCACCGCGAGAGTGCCTCGCACGGCTGCGTGCGCGTGCCGGAGGAGGCCTGCTCCATCCTCTTCTCCAAGCTCGCCGTCGGTTCGCAGGTGATTGTGAAATAAACGCTTATGATTGCGCGTCTCTTCTCAGCCTCCGTTTGCGGCATCGATGGCTTCGAGGTCTGTGTCGAGGTTGATGCCCGCCCGGTGGAGGACACCGGGCGCATGTCTGTGGTAGGACTGCCCGATACGGAGGTGCGCGAGAGCATCCAGCGCGTGTCCGCCGCGCTGACCAACAGCCGCTTTTTCTGCCCCGGCGAACAGTTGGTGACGGTGAACCTCTCGCCCGCCGACCGCCGCAAGCAGGGCGCGGGCTTTGACCTGCCCATTGCCCTGGGGCTGGCGCTGGCGGTGCAGCAGAATTACACGGACATGCCGGAGTGTTTCCGCCGTCGCTTGCCCGAGCATACGGAGGAGTGGTGTCTCATTGGCGAGCTGGCGCTGGACGGCGCCGTGCGCGGTGTCAGCGGGGTGTTGGCGCTGGCGGTGGCGGCGCGCGATGCCGGGCGCCGCTGCCTCATGGTGGCTCCGGAGAACGCCGCGGAGGCCGCCGTGGTAGAGGGGGTGACGGTCTATGCCGCCGAGAATCTGGCGATGGCCTGGGAATTGCTTTGCGACCGCAGTCGCTTTGCCCCGCAGCTGCCCGGCGAGGGCGGCATCGCCGCACCGACGGTGCCGGATTTTGACGAGGTGAAGGGGCAGCCCTACGCGCGCCGCGCGATGGAGATTGCCGCTGCCGGCGGGCACAACCTGCTCATGTGCGGCAGCCCCGGCAGCGGCAAGAGCATGCTGGCGAGTCGTTTGCCGGGCATCCTGCCGCCGCTGAGCCGCAGCGAGGCGCTCGAAACGAGCAAAATCCACTCCGTTTGCGGCAAACTGCCCCCCGGCAGCGGGCTGCTGCAGCAGCGGCCTTTCCGCGCGCCGCATCACACCATCTCCGACATTGGCCTCATGGGCGGCGGAGCGCTCATCATCCCCGGTGAGGTGTCGCTGGCGCACAACGGCGTGCTGTTTTTGGATGAGTTGCCGGAGTTCAGCCGCCGAGCGCTGGAGACCCTGCGCCAGCCGCTGGAGAGCGGGCACATCACCATCTCCCGCGCGGGCGGCAGCATGGATTTCCCCTGTGCCTTTCAGCTCATTGCCGCGATGAATCCTTGCCCCTGCGGTTACCTGGGCGACCCGCGTCGCGCCTGCAAATGCCGTCCCGCGCAGGTGGCGCGCTATCGCCACCGCATCAGCGGACCCATGCTCGATCGCTTCGATCTCATCATTGAGGTGCCGCCCGTCAACCCTGCTGAGTTGTTGCACAAACCCATGGGCGAGGGCAGCGCCGCTATTCGCGCCCGCGTGCTGGCCGCGCGCGAGCGCCAGCGGGAGCGCTTTGCCGGAACGAGCATCAGCTGCAACGCCCGTATGAGCGGTCGGCAACTGCAGCGCGCCTGCCCCCTGAGCGCCGCGCAACAGGCTATGCTCCTGAGCGCCATCGAGCAGTTTGCTCTCTCTGCGCGCGCTTTTGACCGCATTCTGCGCGTGGCGCGCACGGTCGCCGACCTCGCCGGGCACGACATCCCCACCGACGACGACCTGTTCGAGGCCATCACCCTCCGCCAGTTCGAGACGCGCCTGCGCGAGTGAGTCGGGTGGCAAAAAAACGGGATGCCGTGCAAGGCATCCCGTTGCGGTGGTGGTGGGGCTGCACTTAGCTCTCGAAGAGCTCCTGCTGGTCGTGCAGCAGGTTGAAGGCTTTCCGCATCATCGAGCGCGTCTCGTTGAGCAGGTTGAGGTAGAGGATGCTCGTGCGGATGTTGCTCTCGTCGCCCACCTCGCGCACAATGTGGCGCGAGATGCAGGCACCGAACTCATCGCGCAGGTCGCCCGCCTCCTTGAGCACCTCCGCCACGTGGGAGAAGTCACCGCTGCGGAGAATGCCGATGATGCCGGGGAAAAAGGTGCCGAGCTTGTCGGTCATCTCCAGCAGGTCGTGCGCCTGGGCGGGGGTGAGCCCGGTGTGGTTGTTGTCGATGTGGCGGTAGCCCGCCTTGACAATGCTCAGCAGGCTTTCCGCAATGCCGATGCAGCTCTCGTTGATGCGGAAGAGCAGCTGCCCCTGCGCGGCGAGCTCGGGGCTGAGCCCGTGCAGGCTCGGCAGCACCTCGTCCTCCTTCATGTCGCGTTGGCTGCGGGCGATTTCACGCGCCTTCTTGCGCAGAATCTTCAGCGTGGCCAAGTCCTCATCCAGCAAGGACTTGACCGTGCTGCTGTAGAGGCTCAGCGAGCGCCCGAGGAAGAGGGCGGAGGACTCGCCCACCAGCTGCATGGTGCGGCGGTCGGAGAGGTCGAGAATACGCACCTCGTGGGGCTTCTTCTTCTTGTGGCTCAGGCTGCTGCGGATGAGGATGAGCGCTGCCAGAATCGCCATGACCACGATGCCCGCAAAACCGCCCCAGAGCATGACCGCCGCCGTGACAAAGGCCGCCGTGCAGGCGGCGATGCCCGTGAGGAACCAGCCGCCCACGACGGTGAGCACGCCGGTGATGCGGTACACCGCGCTGTCGCGTCCCCAGGCGCGGTCGGCCAGCGAGGCACCCATGGCCACCATGAAGGTGACATAGGTGGTGGAGAGCGGCAGCTTGAGCGAGGTGGCCAGCGAGATGAGCAGCGCCGCGATGGTCAGCGTCACCGAGCCGCGCACCAAATCGAAGTCGGCATCATTCTCTTCCTCGGGGCTCAGCGGTTCAAAGCGCCGTCCGATGAAGCGTGCCACGGGGGTCGGGGTGATGCGCTCCGCGAAGCGCGCCACATTCATCGCCCCGCGCACCAGAGCACGCGCCGTGAGGCAGGAGCCGAACTTCTCGCGTCCCACGGCGCCGGCACGCGCCAGCTTGACGCCGGTTTCCGTCACGTTGCGCGCTTTTTCGGAGAAGCAGAGCGCCGCCACCATCACCAGACCGGAGCCCACCAGGTAGAGCAGCTCGGCCTGCACCGGCAGCGCCAGCGCACCCATCTTGAGCGCGGACAGGTCGCCGCCGGCCGCCACATGCGCCTCGGCGATGCCGTAGGAGGACTTGGCCGCCATGAACACACCGATGAAGTTCACCAGGTCATTGCCGGCAAAGGCGAGTGCCAGAGCGCCCGTGCCCGCCAGCACGGTGAGTCGCAGGGTGTTGACGCGGAAGAGGTATTGCAGCGCCGCGGCGATGACGTACCACGCGAAGAGGGCGATGCAGGTGGCCTCTGTCAGGTGGGCGTTGAGCAGCGCCAGCACGTCCGCGGGCATGAGGGTGCTGTGCTTGAGCCCCTTGAACACGGCAAAGTAGGTGATGGCCGTCAGAGAGAGCGCGCACCAGAAGGGACCCACGGCGCTGTAGACTCGCTGATAGCGGAAGCTGAAAATCAGGCGTGCAATCCACATCGTCACGCAGCCGCAGGTGAAGGCCACCAGCACCGAGACGAAAATGCCCGAAATAATGGTCAGCGCTTTGCTGCTGTTGATGTAGGCCGCCACCTCCTGCGGCACCCCGCCGTGCGCGCCCATGGTGTAGAGTGCCCCGGCCAGCGCGGCTCCCAGCAACTCAAAGACCAGCGAAACGGTGGTCGAGGTGGGTAGCCCGAAGGAATTGAAGGTGTCCAGCAGAATCACATCCGCCAAGGTGACGGCCAAGAACATCACCATGATGTCCTGAAAGTAAAACTCCCCCGGCACAAACACGCCGCTGCGGGCAATCTCCATCATGCCGCCCGAGAACGAGGTGCCCAACACCACGCCGACCGCCGCCACCGCCAGCACCACGCCGCGCCGAGCGGCGCGGCAACCCACGGCCGAGTTCAGGAAATTGGCCGCATCATTAGAGACACCCACGATGAGGTCGAAGACCGCCAGCAGCAGGAGTGCTCCCAACATCACTAAATACACGGTATTCATGACGCTTCTCTTTTACCATATCCGCGAGCGCGATGCACGCCTCGGCTCGTGAGCTTGTCGCCACGCTCTCTGTGGCGAAAGTGCCACAGAGGTGCTTTATGGCGAAATACTCACGCAGCGAGTGGCGCATCATTCACGAATACGGGCTTGCACGGCGGCGGCTCAGGGCGTTTACTCAGGGTGAGCAGGGGGAGGAATCTTTCCTCCTCTTGCGGATGAACCAAGATGATATGATGGATATTGTACACGACGAAGACAACCCGATTTTCCCGGAACTGAGTACGCGTGTGATGGAGCTCGTCAGTCGAGCCCGAGGCGCTCTGTTCGGACTCGACAGCAGCTTGTCCGCTCGGCTCATGGCCGAATGCAGCTCACTGGGCAACCGCGCCCGGCAGGCCGAGGCCTCCTGCAACACGGGGCTGATGGTGGGCATCAGTACGCCCGAGGAAAAAATGGCGCTGGTGCGCGTGGCGCAGCAGTGCAGCCGCCTGGGACGCATCGTTCACCAGGTGCTCGTGCTGGTGCAGAATGTGCAGGAGATTGCGGGCGAGGTACTGCCGGAGGATGTGGAGGCCTTCAAGCCCATCTATCTGTTGGCCGAGGTGGAGCTGCGCGATGCCGTGCTCTCCATCCTGCGCGGCGATGAGCAGCTGGCCTACGGCGTGCTGCGGCAGGACGAGGAGCTCGATTCGCTGTACGCGGCGGAGATGAAGCGAATCTTCACCAAGGCATCTTCGGCCATGTTCTACGATTTTCAGGTGGGCACGGGGCTGCTCTTCATCCTGCGTGCCATCGAGCGCATCGGCGACCACGCCAAGCAGCTGGCCGTCCCCTCGTTCTATCGGCTCACGGGAGCGGGCAGTGCCGCTCCGGCGGAGAAAAGTCGTGCGCTCTGAACCCGAACCTGCTACAGTACAGCTATGCACATTCTGATCGTGGAGGACGATGACGACATCGCCGACCTTGTGGCGTACAATCTGGAGCGCCAGGGCTGGACGACCTCGCACGCCGCCGATGGCAGCGAGGGCTGGGAGCAGATTCGCACCAAGTTGCCCGACATGGTGATTTTGGACATCATGCTGCCCGGCATGGACGGGCTCTCCATCTTCCGCGCCATGAAGGAACATGAGGCGACCAAGGACATTCCCGCGCTCTTCCTCACGGCGCGGGCGCAGTTGGAGGACAAGCTGGAGGGCTTGCAGCTGGGGGCGGATGATTACATGACCAAGCCCTTCAGCACCAAGGAGTTGGTGCTTCGCGTCCGCAATCTGCAGGCGCGCCTGCGCAGCCGGGCCTCGCGGCTCATCGTGCGCAGTGCCCCGCTGGTGCTCGACAAGAACACCCTGCGCGCCACGGCGGCGGGTGAGTCGCTGGAGCTGACCCCGACCGAGTTCAAGCTGCTGGCCTGTCTCATCGAGCGCGAGGGGCGGGTGCAGAACCGCTACGACCTGCAGCAGGAGCTCTTCGGCTACGCCGACACCACCCAGTCGCGCGCGCTGGACACGCACATCAAGCGCTTGCGCCAAAAGCTCGGTCCGCTGGCCGAGCGCATCAGCACCGAGCGCGGCGTGGGCTATGTCTACCGCTCGGGGGCTTCGGCCTGAGCCCCGCGAGCCTCTCCCTCTCTGCGGGCAAAAGCGTTCCCCTGCCGGGAGCCCTCAGCGCTCTGCGCGGCGCTTGAGCCAATGCACCAGCAGGACGGGCATCCCAAAGACCAGCAGGAGCAGCAGGGGGGTAAAGACCCACAGGTAGAGTCGCAGGTAGAGCCGCGCGGTGGCGTCGCCCGCATCGGCGGCGATTTTCCACCAGCGGTAGGTTTCCGTGGGGCTCCATGCTTGCTCGGAGAAGGGGGCGAGGTGCAGCAGCCCGCGGCGCGGCATGGCTTCCACCAGTCCGCGGTCGCTGGCGATGCTGTACCAGGAATCGGCCAGGCGGCGCTCGCCGATGCTGTCGTAGTAGAGCCCGAGTTCGTAGGGGGCGATGGGCGAGCGGTACGCATCGCAGGCGCGTTGCAGGTAGGCCAGTCCGGCAGAGTCATCGCGCTCGGTGCCGCGCCCCTCCAGCAGCATCTTGCCGGCGCGGAGGGTGGCATCGGCATGCCCCTGCGCGGCGGCAGCGCTGTAGAGCGGGTAGGCTTCGGCATCCTTGCCCGCCTGTTCCAGCTCCCAGGCTCGGTGGTACTGCGCGGCGGGAATTCCGGCTTCAACGGCGCGAGCCAGCCAGCGCTCGCCCTCCTCGGGATTCGCTGCAACCCCTTTCCCTTTGAGGTAGGCATCCGCGACGACATAGGCCATCTTGGCATCCTGCCCCTCATCGGCCAGGCGGAGGGCACAGGCAAAGGCGGCGGGCTCGTTGCCCGCCCCCGTGTAGTGGCGGAAGAGCTGGTAGAGGGCTGGGAGGTAGTGCTCGCCCGCCAGTTGCTCCAGCTCGACGGCGGCGGCAGCGGGGTCGGCCGGGACGCCTTGCCCCATCAGCTGCATGTAGGCAGCGCGGAAGCGGGGCTCGGGTTTGTTGTCCCGCTCGGCTTCGCGGCGGTACAGGCCATAGGCGCGGGCGTAGGCCTGCTTGGCTTGGGCGCTCTGCTGCTGCTTCTCGAAAAGATCGCCGAGCATGTAGGCCGAGTCGGCATCGCCGGCATCGGCAGCGCGCGTATACCAGCGGAGCGCCTGCGCCGGATCCGCCACGATGCAGGCGTCCCCCAGCAAGTAGGCGCGCCCCAGCGTGTTCATGGCGCGCAGATCGCCTGCCTCGGCGCGCTCCCGCAGCTGATCGAGGAATTTCGCTGCCCAGGCTTCGGCTTGCTCCTGCATGCCGGCAAAGCCATAGTGCAGGTAGACTTGGCGCGTCTGCGCCGGGTCGCCGGCCTCCGCCGCCTGCTTGAGCGGCTTCAGCCGTTGTTCTAATTCCTCGTTGTCCGAGCGGAAGGCATCCGCCGCAGCGACCGGAAGCAGCAGAAGCAGGGGGAGGAGGTGGCGCATCATCATGGAGGAGACGGCGGAGAAAGAAAAAGGATTCGGAAAAAGTCGGAGTATTTATTGTTCCCGACCGCGTCCGTTGAAGCGACGGGGAAACGAGCGGCGCTCGCCGAAGTTCTTGCGCTCGCCGAAGTTCTTGCGCTCGCCGAAGCTCCTGCGCTCGCCGAAGTTCTTGCGCTCGCCGAAGTTCTTGCGCTCGCCGAAGTTCTT
>JBJEVN010000040.1:0-31901 GCA_051884385.1 Akkermansia sp. | reverse complement strand
CTTGCGCTCGCCGAAGCTCTTGCGCTCGCCGAAGCTCTTGCGCTCGCCGAAGCTCCCACGCTTGCCTTCGCCACGGTAGGGCGCTTTGCCGAAGGGGCGCTTGCCCCGGGGGCTGCGCTCGGGCTCAAAAGCCTCCCCCTCCGTGAACTTGGTGTTGCCGTCGGTGAGGTCTGCATCGCTTTCAAAGTCGGCGGGGTCGAACACATAGTCCTGATCTTCATCGGGCTCATTCTCGCGCTTGGGGGTGCTCGCTTTGCGCGCGAGTTGGTTGCGCCCGATGAAGCCCTTGCGCGGGCGCGGGTTGGTGCCGGCGGCGCGGATTTGTTCATCGCTCAGGAGCATGGTGTGCCCCGGTTCCAGGTCGCCGCCCCACAGGGAGCCGATGCGGACGCGCACGAGTTTTTTCACCCGCAGCCCGAGGCAGGCGAACATTTGGCGAATCTGGCGTTTGAGCCCTTGCTCCAGCACCACACAGGCGCGGCGAGCGGAGAGGCGCGCGACGTATTTGGCCTTGGCCTGTCCCTCGGGGATGCGCACGCCCTTGAGCAGCTGCAGCAGCACGCTGCTGTCGAACGCCTGATCCAGGGTGACCCAGTACTCTTTTTCCACGCCCGTGGTCGGGTGCGCCAACTGCTGCCCCAGGCTCCCGTTGTTGGTGAAGAGCAGCAGCCCCTCGCTGTCGGCATCCAGCCGCCCCACATAGTTGGCGTGGCGGTATTTGGGCGGCAGCAGGTCGTAGACAGTGCCGTCGGCTCCCTGTGCCTCGCGGCTGCAGACATAGCCACGGGGCTTGTTGAGCAGCAGAACCACGGATTCCTTGGGCGTGACGCGGCGACCGTCCACCTTCACAAAGTCGCTCGGCAAGACGCGCAACCCGGGGCTGGTGATCGGCTGACCGTTGACTTCCACGCGCCCCTCGGCGATGAGTCGGTCGGCGGCGCGGCGGGATTCATAGCCGCCGGAGGCCAAAAACTTGTTGAGGCGGATGCTGCCCTCCGGGGCAGGCTGTTCGGGCAAATCGGACATGGCGGGTAAGAGGCTGAATGAAAAAGCCTCCCGGTTCATGAACCGCGAGGCTCTGGAAATGAATCGTAATCCTCTGAAAGACCGAGGGCTATCAGGACTCGAACTTGGTCTTGGGCAGGCCGATGGGGCTTTGACCTTCCTTCCACTGGCCGCGCTCCTTCATGAGCTTGACGCGCTCGAAGCGCTTGAGGACGGAACGCTTGCCGCCGACGGTACCGGTTGCCTTGAGGGTGGAGTGCTTGGACATAATGGTGTGAGTGTAAAGGTTAGTTCCGCATCCCTGCGGAAATGGTGGTCGCCGTTTATACTCCGAATGTTCAGGAATGACAAGACAAATTTATGTCTTTTTCGCATTTTGCGCACGGCCGGGGTCCTCCCAAGCGGGGAGTTCGCAGTCGATGAGCCAGGGTGTGTACTCGGGGGGGATGGGGCTTTGGATGGCGATGCGTCGCCCGTCGGCGGGGTGGTTGAAGGCCAGCCGCCAGGCATGCAGCATGAGCCTCCCCGGTTTGGCTTTTTGCTTTTGGGGGTGGGCGTAGATGGGGTCGCCGATGAGGGGGTGGCCGAGGTGCAGCATGTGGACGCGGATTTGGTGGGTGCGCCCGGTGTGCAGGGTGCAGAGGACGAGGGATGAGTCCGTGGCGGCATCGTAGTGCAGCAGCTGCCAGTCGGTGATGGCGGGCTTGCCGCTGCCGGGGTTGACCACGGCCATTTTCAGCCGGTTGACGGGGTGGCGCCCGATGTTGGTGAAGATGCTGCCGCTGTGCTCCTTCGGGCAACCCTGCACCACGGCCAGATAGATTTTGGAGGTGTCGCGCGCGGCAAACTGCGCCGTGAGCGAGAGGTGAGCCGCATCATTCTTCGCGACGACGATGCATCCGCTGGTGTCTTTGTCCAGGCGGTGTACGATGCCGGGGCGCTCCACCCCGCCGATGCCCGAGAGCGCGCCCGCGCAGTGGTGCAGCACGGCGTTGACGAGGGTGCCGTCGGGGTTGCCGGCGGCGGGATGCACCACCATGCCGCTCTCCTTGTCGATGACGATGACATCGGCATCCTCATAGAGCACGGACAGGGGGATGTCCTGCGGCTGTGCCTCGGCCGGGGTCGGTTCGGGAATGTTGACCTCGATGACCATGCCGCGCTCCACGGGCGTTTTGGGTTTGGCGCTCTTGCCGTCGGCGGTGATGGCTCCCTCCTTGATGAGCGCCTGGATGCGCGCGCGCGACAGCTCGGGGAGCTGTTGCGCGAGGTACATGTCGAGCCGCATGCCCGGGCTGTCGTCGGCAATCAGGCGCATGCTTACATCCCCGTGGGTTCATCAATGAAGAGGCAGGGCAGCCCGAAGCGCTCGCGGAGCAGCTCTCCCAGGGCGCGCACGCCGAAGGTTTCCGTGGCGTAGTGCCCGGCGAAGAGGAGGTTGAGTCCCATGTCTCGGGCGGCGTTCGTCACCCAGTGGTTTTCCTCGCCCGTCAGGTAGCAGCGGTAGCCCTTGGCCTGCACCTCGTAAATGGCGTCCCCGGCTGCGCCGCTGCATACAAGCACGCGCCCGGCGGGAGCCTCGGCATTCGCGATGTGCCCGGTGATGGGGGAGCCCGTGAGTCGTCCGTAGGCGCTGACCAGCTCGCTCACCGTTCCTGCGTAGTTGCCCGCAATGCCGACGAGGTTGCCCTTCATGCTCAGCTCGGGCTGCGTGTCGGTTAACCCCAGGGCGCGGGCGATGCAGGCGTTGTTGCCCAGCGTGGGGTGCAGGTCGAGGGGCAGGTGGGCGGCATACACCGCCAGATTGCCGCGCAGGCAGGTCTCGAGCTTCTTCTTCCACCAGCCGGTCAGGGGGCGCAGCCCGCTCCAAAAAAGCCCGTGGTGCAGCAGCAGCAGGTCGCAGCCCGCGGCGAGCGCGGCGTCCAGCACGGCCTGCGAGCCGTCGACCGCCAGCGCCACGCGCTGCACGCTGCCGTTGTTCTCGACCTGCAGACCGTTGAGGGCGTTGGGAAAATCGGCAATCTCACGGATGCGCAACTCCTCGTCCAGCAGGCGGGTAATATCACTCAGGGGAATCATGTCAGTAGGGTTTCTTGCTGTTTTGCTGGATTTCGCGGTGCAGGCGGCGGTTGAACTCGCCCGCCATGTCGTAACCGCTCTCGCGCAGGTACTGGCCGAGGGCGGCGACCTCCACCAAGCGGGTCATGTCGCGCCCCGGCGCTACGGGCAGATTGACGCGCTCGACCTCCACACCCAGTAGGGTGGTCATGCGGCGCTCCAGCCCCAGGCGCTCCAGCTCCGTCATCTTGCCGTCGGTGAGGTTCACGACGAGGTCGACGCGCTTTTCGTTGCGGAAAGCCTTGAGCCCGAAAAGGTTGGTGACGTTGATGATGCCGATGCCGCGGATTTCGATGAAGCCGCGGCTCAGCGAGGGGGAAGAGGCAATGAGCTCGCCTCCGATGTTGCGGATGCGCACCATGTCATCGGCCACCAGCGAGGAGCCGCGCTCGATGAGCCCGAGGGAAATCTCGCTCTTGCCCACGCCGCTGTCGCCGGTGATGAGCACGCCCGCGCCGCGCACATCGACCATGCAGCCGTGTACGGTGGTGCTGTCGGCAAACTCGTTCTGCAGGATGATGGTTGTGCGGTTCATGAACTGCATGCTCGGCAGTTTGGAGCGGAACACCGCCACGGCAAAGCGGTCAGCCATGGCGAGCACATCCTGCGGCACATCGGCATTGCGCGTAAAGACCAGGCAGGGCACATCGTCGCAGAAAATGGCTTGGAGCCGCTCGCGGCGCAGGTCGCCCTCCAGCGTGGACAGGTAGGCCATCTCGCCCGCGCCGAAGAGCTGGATGCGCTCGTGGGCAAAGTAGCCCAGGTAGCCCGCCAGCGCCAGACCGGGGCGGTTGATGGAGGGCTGCAGAATGCTGCGCGACATGCCCAGCGGTGAGTTGAGCAGCTGAAGCTCGAGGGTGCTGCGGTACAACTCGTAGAATCGGGCGACAGACACCTTCTCGACTTTGCGGACAATGGGCTCTTTCATGGCAGCGGACGTCGGATTGTACACAATGTGGGGGGGCGGGTCAAGCGCGCCCGCGTGGGAGAAAGGATGATTTTTGGGGGCATAGGGCGCGGATTGTGCTTGATATTCGCGGCATTTGGGGCGATAGTAGAGCTCCAACCGCTAAAATATGTCTGAACAGAAGGAACGGAAAACCTTAGAGCAACGCAATCAAGCGAGTGATTTGGAACGTCTGCGCCATTCGTGCGCGCATGTGCTGGCAACGGCGCTCTGCCGTCTGTGGCCCGAGACCCAGCTCGCCGCCGGACCCGCCGTGGAGAACGGTTTTTACTATGATGTGGAGCTGAACCACAACATCTCGACCGCGGATTTTGAGCTCATCGAGGCTGAGATGAAAAAGGTGGTTAAGGAAAATGCGCCTTTTGAGCGGACGACGGTCTCCCGCGCCGAGGCCATGGAGATGGCGCAGCGCGGGGAGCTCGGCTCGGTGGGGCCGCGCAGCGTGGCCTCCAAGTACAAGATCGACCTGCTCAACCGCATTCCCGAGGGGGAGGAGATTTCTATCTATCGCAACGGCGATTTCACCGATTTGTGCGCCGGTCCGCATGTCGGTCGCACGGGCAACTGCAAGGCGTTCAAGGTCATGAGCGTGGCCTCCGCCTACTACCAGGGCGATGCCAAGGGACCGCGCCTGCAACGCGTGTACGGCACCTGCTTCCCGAACCGCACGCAGCTCGATGAGCATTTGGCACGGCTGGAGGAGGCCAAGAAGCGCGACCACCGCCGCCTCGGTCGCGAGATGGGGCTCTTCGCCATCGACGAGATGGTGGGGCAGGGGCTGATTTTGTGGAAGCCCAAGGGTGCCATCATCCGCCGCGAGTTGCAGGACTTCATCACGGAGGAGCTCGACCGCATCGGCTACTCGCAGGTCTTTACGCCGAACATCGGCAAGCTCGACCTCTACATGACCTCCGGTCACTGGGAGCACTACAAGGAGAGCCAATTCCCGCCCATCTCCGACCCCGATGACTTCCGCAAGCTGCGCGATGAGAACGCCAGCTGTGCCGATCTCTTCAACGCCTTGGACAACAAGACCATCAGCGGCTTCATGCTCAAGCCCATGAACTGCCCGCACCACATCCGCATCTACGCGAACGACCCGCATTCCTACCGCGACCTGCCTGTGCGTCTGGCCGAGTTCGGCACGGTGTACCGCTGGGAGCAGAGCGGCGAGCTGGGCGGCATGACCCGCGTGCGCGGCTTCACGCAGGATGATGCCCACATCTTCTGCCGCCCCGATCAGATCAAGCAGGAGGTGCAGCAGTGCATCGGCATTGTGAAACACATTCTGGGCACGCTGCAGATGAACGACTACCGTGTGCGACTGTCCCTGCGCGACCGCGACTACAGCGATGCCAAGTATGTTGGTACGGAGGAGAACTGGAAGCTGTCTGAAAATGCTCTGCGCGAGGTGCTGGCCGAGAACGGTTTTGACTACATCGAGGCGGAGAACGAGGCCGCCTTCTACGGACCGAAGATTGATTTCATCGTGCGCGACGTCATCGGGCGCGATTGGCAGCTCGGCACGGTGCAGGTGGACTACAACCTGCCCGAGCGCTTTGACCTGAGCTACACCGGGGCGGACAACAAGCCGCACCGTCCGGTGATGATTCACCGCGCGCCCTTCGGTTCCATGGAGCGCTTCACGGGCTTGCTCATTGAGCACTTCGCGGGCAAGTTCCCCACCTGGCTCGCCCCCGAGCAGGTGCGTGTGCTGCCCATTTCTGACAAGGTGGCCGATTTCGCAGAGAGCGTGCGCCGTCAGCTGGCCGAGGCCGGTATCCGCGTCAAGCTCGACGATATGCCCGACAAGATCGGCGCCAAGGTTCGCAACGCCCGCCTCGACCGCGTGCCCTACATGGTGGTGGTCGGCCAGCGCGAGGCCGAGGAGGGCAAGGTTTCCGTTCGCCACCGCGACTTCGATGTCATCGGCACCATGAGTGTGCAGGAATTCACGGACGGTGTGGTGGCCGAGGATGCCGCGCGCCTGATCGAGCCCGCCTGGCAACCTGAGGAGTGTTGACAGGCCCCCCCCCCCACACACACCACCTCGGCAAGCACTCGCCACCAAGAGCAAAAATTTTCCCGCCACTGCGCGGAAAACACGAGAAACACCCCCAGAACACACGAACGTGCCACTCCCCCCGAAACCGAATCGGCCCGATAACCGCAACCGTCGCAATCAGGGCAGTAAAGAACCGCAGATCCGCGTCAACGACCGCATCCGCGCCCCCAAAGTCCGAGTCGTCACCGCCAAGGGTGACCAGCTCGGGGTCATGTCCACCCGCGATGCCTTGGCCAAGGCCAAGGAAATCGGGCTGGATCTCGTCGAAGTCGCGCCGAACGCCGACCCGCCTGTCTGCCGCCTGATTGATTACGGCAAGTACAAGTACATGCAGGCCAAGCTGCAGAAGAACAACAAGGCCAAGACCACCAAGATGAAGGAGGTCAAGCTGCGCGTCGGCACGGATGTCAATGACTACAACGTCAAGATGGGGCGCACCGAGCAATTCCTTGACCACGGTCACAAGGTGCGCTTCCAGCTGCGCTTCCGCGCTCGCGAGAACGCCCACAAGGAGCTCGGGCTGGAGATGATGGCCAAGGTGGTGGAGGATATGCGCACGATGGGGCAGGTCGACCAGCCCGCCAAGCTTGCCGGTAACACGGTGACGATGGTGCTCTCGCCCCTGCCGGCCAACCAGCGTGTCAAGAAGTTCAAGAAGTACGAAGAAGAGGATTTCGACACCGAGTCCGAGGAGTTCGACGCCAAGGACGACGAATAAGACCGCGGCGCTGCGCCGGAGTGTTCGCTTCCGCTGCGGCGCCCACTTACCACAAGGCCGGATGTGTGTTCGCGCGCATCCGGCTTTGCGTCTGCTCCGGCGGGCTCAGCGCTCCTCGGCGGGGTAGTAGACTCTGTTCTCGAGGCGGAGCAGACCGGCTTCGCAGAGCTTTTTCAGGCGGGTACTGAGCCCCTTGTCGCCGTTTAGTTGTCGGGCGATGTCCTGCCGCCGCGCTCCCGGCTGCTGCCGCACAAGAGTCAGAATGCGGCGCTGTAGCTCCTTTTCGGCGCTCTCGGGGTTGCTGACGGGGGTCGGCTCGGCCGTGACAGCCGGGTGCTTGTCGATGGTGGAGAGCCCCGGTGTGTCGCCGGGGATGACGTCGATGTGTTGCAGCAGGCGCTCGCGCAACCTGTCCACATGGGAGATAATGCCGATGAGCTTGCCGCGCTCGTGCAGCCGCTCCAGACTGCTGAGCACCTGCTCCAGCGCCCGAGCATCGAGGGTGCCGAAGCCTTCGTCGAGGAACAGCGTGTCGAAACTGACCTCGCCGACCATCTGCGAGAGCCCCAGTGCCAGCGCCAAGCTGACGATGAAGCTCTCGCCGCCCGAGAGATTGGAGCAGTCTCGCCCTCCTTCCTCGTCCAGGTACTCATCGCGCACGCGCAGTTCCAGACTTTCCGGCTGAGCCATGAGTTGATAGCGCTCGCTGATGCTCCGAAGCTGTGCATTGGCGTGGCGGATGAGAATGCCGAAGGTGATTTGCTGGGCGTAGCTTCGGAAGCCGTCCTTGGTTCTGCCCAGCACCTCACTGAGCAGGGCGAGTCGGCGGAGCTGCTGCTCCAGCGGGGCGCGGCTGCGCTCCGTTTCCCGATTGGCGGTGAGGTTCGTGTCATCGATGAGCTGCTGATGCTCCAGAGCCTTGAGCTCGGCTTGCTTCGTTTTCTGCAACTCCTCCCCTGCGCTGAGCTCGGTGAGCAGCTTCTCTTCATCGGCCGAGCCGTCGCTGCGGGCGCAGAGCGCGTCCAGTTCCCGGCGGAGATGCTGCTCGGCCTCCTCTGTGCGCACACACTGCTTCTGCAGCTCCTCGCTGCGCTGCTGCAGCTGCTCTGCTTCGTGTTCCCCGGGTTGTATGGCGCGGTAGGCCTCTTCGCCCGCCAGCCCAACCTCGCGGAGCGCTTGCTGCATGGCCTGCTCGGCAGAGCGCCGCGCTTGGAACGCCTTGTCTTCCTCCACGCTCAGCTCGCGATGCTCGCGCAGGGCGGCCTGAAGTTCCGCGAGCCTCGGTAGTTCCTGTTGCGAGGAAAGACCGCCCCATCGCTCGCGCAGGAGGCTTTGCTTGTCTGCTGTCAGCGCTTCCGTGTGTTGCAGGCGCTCCGTGGCGCCTTGCAGCGCTTGGCGAGCCTCCTGCAGTTGCGTCGTCAGGGCGAGCTCCTTGGCCTGCTGTGCCGCCAGCGCTTGGGTACACTGTTGCAGGCGTTGCTCCCATGCCCGGTATCGCGCGCAGGCCTGCTCCAGCGTGCGGAGCAGCTCGGCCGCTTCGGCCGGGGTCTCCGGCTGTTCCGTGCGGTGGGGAGCCAGTTGCTCCAGAAAGCTATCCTGTGCCTGTCGGCAGTCCTGCTCTTGCTGCAGGAGCTCCAGCTCCGCCTGCCGCTCCTGCAACTGCCGGCAGCGGGTCGCCTGCTTGGTTATGAGTGCGGTCAGGTGCTCAGCATCCTCATCGAGCCCTAACGCGGCGCGCTGCAGAGCCCAGGCCTGCTGCGCCTCCTCGCGAGCCTGCACGGCGCCTGCATGAGCCTGCTGTGCCACTTGAAGCGCCGTATCGGCGCTCTGATGTTTCCGGGACAGCGTTCGGAGCTCTTGTGCGGCTGACTCCCAAGCCTGCTTAAGCTGAGCCAGCCGGTCCTCGGCGGCGTGTCGGTATTCGCGCAGGGGCTGCCCTGCGTGTCCGCAGAGAGGGCAGCAGTCGAGTTCTCCGTGCTGCAGACGCCGGTAGAGCGCGGCGAGATGTTCTTCGGCGCGGGCGATTTCGCTGTAGGTTTCGTAGGCATGGCGGCATGCCTCGGCCTTTTGTTCTGCCTGACTCAGGGCGGGTAGAGACTCGGCCTTGATGCGCGCCTGCTCAACTGCTTGGCGGCAGACGTCCTCCCGCTCCTGCGCCTTGCGGTAGCTGCGGAGGGCGTCCTGCGCTTGGCAGAGTTCGCGCTCTCGCTGGCGGTGTGCTTCCAAGCTCTTTCCGTTTGCCTGTTCGAGCTGCTGCGCCTGCAATTGCCCGGCGCGGAGCCTGAGCTCGGCAGCATCGGGAAGAGCCTGTGCCGAGAGCGGATGCTGCTGCCAGTTCTTCAGCGCGGTGTGCAGACCGCTGAGCGCGTCGCGCAGGCTGCAGCCGCCGGAGGAGTGCTCGAGCAACTTGCGGAGCTCTGCTTGCTGCTGCATGAGGCGCTGCAGCTCCGCTTGTACGCCTCGGAGCTCGTCCACGTGCTTCTGCTGCGCTGCCATCGCTTTCGTGAGGGCAGCGCGGTCGCTGTCGCTCCGGGCTGCAAGCACCGCGAGCTCCTTTTCCAGCGGGACGAGCTCGGCGCGGATGCGTTCCGCCTGTGCTTGCAGAGTTTCCTCGCTCTGTGTGCGCCACCGGGCGTCCAGCTCTGCGAGTCTCTGTTCCTTGGATTCACGTTTGGAGCGGTGGTCGCGGTGTTGCTGTCTCTTTTCCGCGCAGCGCACCACAGCGGGTTGCGCCGCCGCCTGCGCTTGCAGGAGGAGCAGCCGCTGCCCCTCCTGTTGCTTGAACTGCGCCTGTGCGTCGAGGGCGGCTTGGTGCTGCTGCCGGGCTTGTTCCCGCGCGCGCTGCTTCTCGCGAATCTGTTGCAGCAGCGCCAGACGCTCGTGCCGCTGCGCCTGCTGCACACCGAGGCGGTCGAGCTCGCGTTTCGCGGCGTCCAGATGCTGCTCCAGCTCCGCGCGCGCTTCGGGAGCCATGACCTCGCGAAGCTGATAGCTCGCGAGCTCCTTTTCACAGGCGCTGCGCCGTTCCTGCACCTTGGCGCCGAGCGCACCGTAAATCTGCGTCCCCGTCAGGTTCTCCAGCACGGCACTGCGTTCTGCCGCCTTGGCGCGGAGAAAGGCGGAGAAATCGCCCTGCGCCAGCAGGATGCAGCGGCAGAAATTGTCGAAACTGAGCTTGAGCGTGTTTTCGCAAAACGCGCTGATGTCGTTGAGCCCATTGAGCAGCAGACGCCAGTCTCCGGACGCGCTGCGCTCGCTCAGTTCCTGTCTCGGCGGGGCAAAGGGGGAATCGCTGCCGCTGCGCCTGCGTGTCTGCGAGGTGCGGACCTTGTAGTGTCGGCCCTTGTGTCCGAAGTACAGCTCGGCAAAGCAGGCGTTGCAGCCGCGGGTCATGATCTGGTTCCCCTTGTCGCTGATTCTGCCCAGCCGCGGCGTGCTGCGGTAGAGCGCCAGGCAGATGGCATCCAAGATGGTCGTTTTGCCCACACCGGTGTTGCCCGTGATGACAAAGATGCCCGCGTCATCCAGCGAGGGGTGGGTGAAGTCAACGGAAAAAGTGCCGCAGAGCGAGTTCAGATTGCTGAAAATAACTTTTTCGATGTTCATGGGGCAGGCGTGTGGTTGGGTTCGTTCTGACGGTCGGCGGTGAGCTCGTGCAGCAGCTCGCCGAAGAGCGCGCGGAGCATCTCCCGCTCCGTTTCGGGTAGGGGTGCGTTGTCGCTTTCGTAGTCGTGGAGCCTCATCTCAAAGACCTTGTCGGGGGCATAGTCGGCCAGGGATTCGATGGACTCCTCCTCGGTCGGTGTGCTCATGCGGAGCCGGGGGCGAGGTCTGCGGACGCGGAAGACCGTATCCTCGCGCAGGGACTTTCGCAGTCGGTCGTTGATTTCGGCAAGGCTCAGGTCGTGCCCCTCGTAGGCGAGCTCCAGCCGGATGGGGAGCCCGCCCGCTGCGGCGGCTTGCTCGGCCAGCCACGCGGGAAGCCCGTCCAGCTCTTCGGCGCTGCGGCAGCTGTGGCAGATCGGCAGAACAAAGCGCGGCACGGTGATGCTCTCGACCTGCAGAGAGCTTCCCTCGGTGCGGATGAGGCGCATCTTGTGCTCGAAATCGGCCTCGTCCATGCCCATGGGCAGGGGGCTGCCGCTGTAGCAAAGGCGCCCCCCGTCTTGCTCCCACGGGTGGTGGATGTGCCCCAGCGCAACATAGTCGAAGACCGGACCGAAGGCGCTACAGGGCAGAGTGTCCAGCGTGCCGATGAGGCCTCGCGTGCTTTCCGTGGGTCTGGCTCCCACGATGGCCTGATGCGCCATGGCGATGACATGACCGCGGGGATGCTCGGACTTCCACACCGCGGCCTTGGTTGCCACGGCGGCGATGATGTCGCGCACCCCGTTGATGTAGGCATCGCGACGCTCCTCCTCCGGGGTGTCGTTGCTCACGCTGCGCGCGACGCCGGCGCGCAAAAAGGGCAGGGCGCACACCAACAGCTCCTCTTGTCCATCGGCGTTGGTGAGGGAGATGAGGCAGCGGTCGATATCCTCTGTGTCGGTCAGACGGCTGATGACCCGCGCGCGGCAGTTGGCGAGAAAGGGCGCTTCGGCGTCGAGCTGCGAGGGGCTGTCGTGATTGCCCGCCGTGAGGATGATATATCGGCAGTCGGTTTCGGCGGCCAAGCGGCTTAGAACGCTGCTGTACAGCCGCCGCGATTCGGCCGAGGGATTGGCTGAGTCGTAGATGTCGCCGCTGATGAGCAGGGCATCGACGCTGCGTTCGCGAATCAGCGCGATGAGCCAGTCAAAAAACTGTTCGTATTCAGCCTTGCGGGAGCCGTCCAACAGGGTGGAGCCCAAGTGCCAATCGGCCGTGTGGAGGAGCTGCATGTCTGCCCTATATCATAGGCGGACAGAGATATCAAGAAAAAGTATCACAAAAACAGCCGCTTCGGGCAGCAAAAAGCCCGCCCCGCGGGGGCGGGGCGAGCCGTGCGCTCCGGGGGACGGAGCATCAGAAGTTGTAGGTGCACATGATGGTGCCCACCACGGCGAAGTTGCGGAAGGGTTTGTAGTCGTTGTTGTTGCAGGCGCGGGCGTAGGAGCTCTTCTCGTTGCAGCGCACGGCGCCGCGTCCCGCCCAGTGCAGACCGATGCCGGGGGTGATGGTGAAGTGGTCGTTGACCATCCAGGGGAGGTAGAGTTTGGTGTAGTAGGCCTGCGAGCCGTTGCCGTTGGCGGCATCCGTGTGGTTGAAGTAGTTGGCCGTGGCGGTCATGGCCAGCTTGAGCACGGCGGCAACCTTCACGTTGTCTTCGGTGCCGATGAGCGGAGCCTTGAAGGTGATGTCCGGCTCGAACCACCAGCCGTCGATGCCGGCGAAGCTGTAGCGCGTGGTCACTCCGGCGCTCACCCATTTGTAGGGCGTGAGCTCGGGTCGGATAAATGCCTCGTTGACGCAGGAGGCACCCTGGTGGCGGAAGTGCTTGGCCATCACGCCCAGAATACCGCCGTGGATGAAGGTGTGCCCGAAGCTGACATTCCATTTCTCCTGCGTATAGCGCAGGTCGTTGACAAAGGCGATTTCCGGCTCGCAGTTGGCTTGCTTGACACGCGTTTTGCGTAATTGCTCGGAAACCTCATTGGCTACGTAGTTGAATTGGGGTGTTCCGGGAGTTAATCCCTGTTGGAGAGCATATTTGAAGCCTAGGGCGGCTGAGGTTTGCGGCCCGTAAGTGGGGTTGCCGTACAGGCGGTGCCCGGAGGTGGCATCGCGGTAGTAGACGATGCTGTCGTAGCTCCAGCCGCCCTTGCGCCCGAAGTCATAGTTGAGCTTGAGCGAGGCAAAGGGCGAGCCGTCGCCTTCCACAACAGAGTGGGAGAGCACGACGCCTCGGTCATTGCCCAAGGTGTCGTAGCCCAGCGTGAGCGAGCCGCTCACGCGCTTGGCGCTGACGGTGGGCAGGGCGGCGTAATCGTTGTCGGTGCTCGTTTGAGCCGAAGCAAGGGCGCTCAGGGCGCTGAGACAAAGCAGAGTGAGGGAGCGTTTCATGACAGTGAGGCGTGCGTGCTGATCCGCGAGGGCTCGTTAGGGAGTAGCCTAACAGCTGCACGCATTGCTGTCAACAAATTTAGAGTAAAATATGAGATATGAATCTCAGAGTATACTCTAGTTTATGAGCGTAAGCTTATGATGGTTAAGAAACAACACTGTCGCTAGCTTTTGCTTAAAATTCTTCCTCCTCGTTCGCTGCGGGGCGGTAGACGGTGAGGGTATCGGCGCTTTCGGACTCAGCTCGGCGGTTCTGCTCGCGGTAGTGGGCATAGAGCCGCGTTTGGCTGCGGCTCTCCTCGTAGCGTTCGGGATGGCGGGCTTTGCTGTACTGGTTGTAGCCCGTGACGACATGCCCCTTGCGGCGGTCGTTGAGGCTGCAGTTGAGGATGTAGTCGAGCTCCTGCCGCAGGGAGGCATCCTCGATGGGGAAGAGGGTCTCGATGCGGCGGCGCAGGTTGCGCGGCATGAGGTCGGCACTGCCGATGTAGTACTCCGCTGCGCCGTTATTGGCGAAGTGGTAGATGCGGGTGTGCTCCAAGTAGCGGTCGAGAATGCTGACGATGCGGATGCGCTCGGCGGCTTCGGGGGGCAGAGCGGCGGGGCTCAGGCTGCAGATGCCGCGCACGATGAGCTCGATGCGGACGTGGTGCTCGGCGGCGCGGTACAGGTGCTCGATGACCTCTTCATCGCAGAGCGAGTTGACCTTGATGCGGATGTGCCCGGGGTTCTCGGGACCGGAGCAGGCCGCCTCGCGGTCGATGAGGTAGAGCATGCGCTCGAGCAGGGTGAAGGGCGCGACGAGCAGCTTGTTCCACACGGGCGGCACGGAGAAGCCGGAGATGACATTGAAGAGGGCGCTGACATCCTGCGCCAGCAGGGGATCATCGCTGATGTAGCCGAGGTCGGTGTAGAGGCGCGCGGTCTTGTCGTTGTAATTGCCGGTGCCCAGGTGCAGATAGCGGTGAATGCCGTCCGCCTCGCGGCGGATGATGAGCAGCGCCTTGCAGTGAACCTTGAGCTTGGCAATGCCGTAGACGACGTGCGCCCCGGCCTCTTCGAGCTCGCGCGCCCAGTTCATGTTGTTGGCTTCGTCGAAGCGCGCCTTGAGCTCCACCAGCACCAGTACCTGCTTGCCGCAGCGCGCGGCGCGCATGAGGGCGTGGACGATGGGCGAGTCGCCGCTGACGCGGTAGAGCGTCTGCTTGATGGCGAGCACCTCCGGGTCGCTCGCCGCGCTGTCGAGCAGGGCGATGACGGGGGCAAAGCTGTGGAAAGGGTGGTGGAGCAGCAGGGGGCCGTGCTCGCGGATGCAGCGAAAGAGCTCCTCCCCGCGCAGGGTGCCGAGCAGGGGGTGCGGCAGCGGTGGCTGCGGGATATTGTGCAGCTCGGGATGCCCCGATGCCCCCGCGATTTGGAAGAGGGACTTGAGGTTGAGCAGCCCGCGGATGGGACAGAGCAGGGCATCGGGGTGGGGTTTGAGCTGCTTCAGCAGCCAACGGCGGGCACTCCGGCTCATGCTGCTCTCGTATTCCACGCGGATGATGTCGCGCTTGCGGGTGCGGTGCAGCGCGCTCTTGAGCTCGCTGAAGAGGTCGGAGATGCCCTCCTCATCGAGCGAGAGGTCGCTGTCGCGGGTGATGCGGAAGACGGCGCATTCGCGAATGTCCGCCCCGGCAAAGAGCAGGGGGAGCCGGTGGCGGATGAGCTCCTCGGTGGGGAGGTAGTCGGTGCCGCCGTTGCCGTCGCTCAGCTCGATGAAGCGCGGCAGCCCGGGGGGGATGGAGAGGAGCGCGAAGAACTCTTCCTCCCGCCCCTCGGGGACGAGGCGCACCAGGAGCTGGGGCACCAGATTGGGGACGAGAGGGAAGGGATGCGAGGAATCGACCGCGATGGGCGAGAGCACGGGATAGATGCTCTGCTCCATGAGGCTGCGGGCGGTGCGCCGCTGCTCCTCGCTCAGGCTGTCCCGGTCGGCGATGCGGATGCCGCGTGACTCGAGCTCGGGGAGAATCTCGTCGTAGAGCAGGTGGTGTTGGCGGCGCGCGAGGCTGTTGAGCTCGCGCTTGACAGCGGCGCAGAGCTCGCGCGTGCTCTCGGTGGCGCTGTCCGCATCGCTGTGGCGCAGCATGCCGGCAAAGCGCACCATGCAGAACTCATCGGCATTGCTGCTGCAAATGGCGATGAAATTGAGGCGTTCGAGCAGGGGATTGCCGCGGTCGGCGGCTTCGTCGAGCACGCGCTTGTTGAAGGCGAGCCAGCTGATGTCGCGGTTGATGAGGAGGCGTTCCATGGCGGGGAGATTAGGCAAGAATGAGTTGTTTGGCAAAAATGCTGCGGAAGTAGTCGAGCTCCTGCGGGGGGATGCCGTTGGGCTGGGCGGCGCGTGTGTCGCCGCAGTGCAGGATGATGCGTTCCTCCTGTCGGTGCAGGCGGAGCTGCTGCGGCTCGGCTCCCAGCGCGGCCAGCGCGCAGGAAAGCCGCAGCAGAACCACGATTTTGTTGAGCTCGCGGCGGCGCGGGGCACTCAGGGCGGCATATTCAGGGTGCAGGGGGCCGGGCGTGTCCTTGCGGTGGAAGAGGACGGCGAGAGCGGCGAGTTGCTGCGCCTCGGCCGGGATGCCCGCCAGCCCCGTGTTGAGCAGTAGGTAGTAGGAGTGGCGGTGGTAGTCGCGGTTGTTGACGTAGAGCCCGCACTGGTGCAGGCGCGCCGCGAGCAGCAGGGGGATGAGCGCGCTCTCCGGCAGCCCGTGCAGCTTGCTCAGCCTGCGGAAGAGCGTCTCGGCCCAGGCGGTGGTGAGGGCGGCGGTCTCGTTGTGGCAGCGGTAGCGCTCGGCCGTGTGCTCGGTGAGCGAGCGCAGCTGCGCCGTGAAGCGGTCGGGACGCCCGAGAAGCTCGTCGATGAAGCGGCGCATGAGGGCCGCTTGGGTGGAGCTGTGCGGCACCAGCAGCCGATCTGCCCCTGTTATGCGCAGCAGGTTGTTGAGCATGAGGCAGCAGGGGTGAACCGTCTCCGCCTCATCGGGGCTGAGGGCGCAGCGTTCGCAGAGCTCGGCATCGCTGAGCACGCTGAGCCTCTCCCCTAGCCGCCGGATGTCGTCGCAGCTCAGTTCGGTGACATGCCCGCGCGGCTTGTTCGGCAGCAGGCGCAGCAGCGTGCGCACCGAGGCACCCATGGCAATGAGCAGCTGCGCGGCCAGTTGTTCGGCGAGGGGATTGAGTTCGCGGAAGCTGCGGTCGATGCTGTGCGCCATGCCGTCCCGCCCGCCGACCACGGCGCGCAGGGTGCCGATTTTGAGCGTTTCGGTGAAGCGGAGCTCCCCCTGCCGGTAGGCGCTGATTTGGCAGGCGCCCGTGCCGATGTCGGCTATGAGGGTGTTGCCCGCGGCAAAGCCGCAGTCGGCGGGGAGCAGCTCGCGCACGGCTGTGTCGTTGAGCTGCGCCTCCTCGCCCCCGGAGCAGATGCGGATCTCCAGACCGCTGTTGTGCGCCATGCGCTCGATGAAGATGTCGGCGTTGGCGGCCTCGCGCACGGCGCTGCCGGCGATGGCGCGGTAGTGCCGCACCCCGTACTCCTCCATCTTGAGGCGAAAATTGCGCAAAATCTCGCTGAGAATGCCGATGCTCTCGTCGCGGATGCTGCCGCAGCGGAAAACATCGGAGCCCAGTGGCACGGGCTTTTCGAGTGTTTCGAGCGTGTTGTATTCCCGAGTACGTGTGTTGAGTTCGGCAACGAGTAGACGCGCCAGATGGGCACCGATGTCGATGGTGGCCAGAGTCATGCGCTCGGGGAGCTTCTTCTTGGCGGGGGGCTTCATGCGAGTTGGCGGGTGCGGGCGAGGAGGGCGGCGCCGATGGCCACGGCGTTGTCCCCGTGGGTGGAGAGGGACAGGGAGATGGCCTCGGGCGGCAGCCCGAGCAGGTTGCTCTCGAAACCGGCGCGGAACGAGGGCAGGATGAGCTCGCCGAAGGCGGCGACCACACCGCCGCCGAGCACAATGCGATCCGGGGCGGCGAAGGCACAGGCCGAGGCGGCGGCCAAACCGAGGTCGAAAAATCCCTTGTGGACGACGCTCTGCACTACGGGGTCGCCCGCTTGGTAGGCCTGCAGCAGGTACTTGCTCTTGATGTTGGTGCTGTTCTTGTTGAACTTGTCCTCCGGGAGGGGAAGCCGTCCGCCGGTCTTGCGCAGGATTTTGAGGATGCTGCGTACGAAGGCCCATTTGCTGCAGTAGGCCTCGGCGCAGCCGTGGCGCCCGCAGTGGCAGGGGCGACCGCCCTTGCGCAGGGTCATGTGCCCCAGCTCGCCCGCCATGCCCAGCTTGCCGCGCATCAGCTCGCCGCGGTAGATGATGCCGCCGCCCAGCCCCGTGCCCACGAAGTAGGCGATGAGGGAGTTTTCGCGCTCATGTCCGGCTCCGCTGCGGAACTCGGCCAGCGCGCCCAGGTCGCCGTCGTTGCCGATGGCGACCTCGCGTCCGCACTGCTCGCGGAACAGCTCCTTGGCGGGAAAATTCTGTCCGCCGAGGTTGCCGGCGAGGGTGCAGTGCTCCGTCTCGGCATCGACCGGAGAGGGGAAGGCCGCCCCGATGCAGCCGACATCGTCGAGCCCCAGGTTGAGCGCAGCGAGCGCCTGACACCCGGTGTCGAGCATGCGGGCGATGAGGGTGGCGGGGTCGGCATCGGGCGGGGTGGCTTGCTTGGCCGTGCTCAGGACGCGCTGCTCGGCATCCGTGACCACGGCGTAGATTTTGCTGCCGCCTAAATCAATGCCCAGGGCGGGGCTGTCGGTGTTCATGCCCTTGGTTTACACCTTATTCGGGGGCGGGGCAAGGGGGTGATGGTGACGATGCCGCCCGGCAGCGTGTGGCGTTTTCGTCAGGCGTTGTCGCGGTCGGGGTAGGGGGCGCCCCCGTGCGCAGCGCTGTACTGCCAGCCGAGGAGCAGGTGGCGGCGTAGCTCATCCGCCGCCGTGTCGGGGGCGTCCATGCGCGTGGGGTAGATCTGGACGGGAACATCGCTCTGCCCCGCCTGCAGGGCAGCCGCCACAGCACCGTAGATTTCTGTGATGGCCGCATCGCCCACGGCAAAGCAGCCCACGGAGCGCGCGCCGCCGTGAATCATGATGTGGGAGCCCGTGCGTCCGCAGCGGCGATCGTAGGCATTGGGGTAGCCGATGTTGAGCGCCAGATAATACTTGCTGGCAGGGTGCAGCGAGGCGGCGCTGAGGCGGTAGAAACCCTCGGGGGAGAGCCCGTCGCCCTCCCGCTGCTTGGGGTCGGCGGGGCAGCCCTGTGCGAGGATGGGGTAGGCGGCAAGCAGCGACCACCGTCCTTGCGGGCTCAGAGCGTGCAGCTCCAGACGCGCCTCATCGCGGATGATGCGGAGAAAAACGGGGTAGCCGCAGGCGCTGCCGAAACGCTCCCGAGCACGACGGGCTGCGACCGCCGCTCTCTCGGCCGGGGGCGGGGCAGAGGAAGCCCCCTGCGGGGCAGGGCACTCCTGCGGGGCGGTGTTCACTGCGCCAGCGCGGCCAGCAGCTTGTTGTGGATGCCGCCGAAACCGCCGTTGCTCATCACCAGCAGCACATCGCCGGGGTGGACATGGCTGACGACATGCGCCACGATGCTGTCGACATCGGCTCCCAGATAGCACTCCTTACCGGCTTCGCGCAGCTCGGCGCAGAGCTGCTCTTCGTCCAGCTGCTCTTCGGGTTTGAGCTTCTTGTGGTTCGTGACATGGGCCACCACGGGAAAATCGGCATGGGCGAGCGCCTCGGCCAGCTCGTGCTGGAAGAGGTTGCGGATGGTGGTGTTGCTGCGGGGCTCGAAAAGCACCCAAAGGCGGCTCTTTGGGAAACGCTGGCGCAGACCGGCAATCGACTGCGTGATGGCGGTGGGGTGGTGGGCAAAGTCATCCACCACGGTGACATCGTTGACGGTGCCGCGCACTTCCTGGCGGCGCATGACGCCCTCGAAGCGCAGGAGAGAGCCGCGCAGCTGTTCGGAGCTCAGCCCCGCAAAGCGCGCGGCGCAGATGGCCATGGCGGCGTTGCGCACGTTGAACTCGCCCACCATCGGGACGGTGAAGCGCTCGGCCTTGAGCTCGATGGGACTCTCGGCACCTCCGGTCAGGGTAAAATCGCTGCCCTGAGCGTGGGGCTCGATGTCGCTGATGCGGATGTCCGCATCGGGAGCCATGCCGACGCTGACGAGCCGCACCATGCGCAGCTCCTCGGCGGCGTGGGCGCGCACATCGGCGCAGCGGGGGCAGTCCGCGTTGATAAAGACGATGCCGTTGCGCGGCACCACGCGCAGCAGGCGCTCAAAGGAGAGTTTGATGGCCTCCACATCGGGGTAAATATCCGCGTGATCCATCTCGATGTTGCCGATGATGAGCACCTCGGGCAGATAGTGGAGGAACTTGGAGCGTTTGTCGAAGAAGGCGGTGTCGTATTCATCGCCCTCCAGCACGGTGAAATCGCTGTCGGTAAAGCGCCCGCCGCGCCCCAAATTGCGCGCAATGCCGCCGATCATGAAGCTGGGGTTGAGCGCGTTGTCCTCCATCAGCCACGCGAGCATGGACGAGGTGGTGGTCTTGCCGTGGGTGCCGGTCACCACATAGTTGCGGTGACCCCACAGGAAAAACTCCTTCATGGTCTCGGGCAGGCTTTTGTAGCGCAGGTGGCGCTCCAGCACGGCCTCCACCTCGGGGTTGCCGCGGCTCATGGCATTGCCGATGACAATGAGGTCGGCATCGGACGGAATGTTCTCGGGGCGGTAACCCTGAAAAATCGTGATTCCCTCGCTCTCCAGGAAGGTGCTCATCGGCGGGTAAACATTGGCGTCCGAGCCGGTGACAGTGTAACCCTTGCGAGCCATGGCCGAAGCCACGGCGCCCATGGCGGTGCCGCAAATGCCGAGGAAATGAACGTGTTGCATGGAGTCCGAAATGACAGTGTGGTGGAGGAGAGCAGCAGCCTAGCGCATTCTGTTGTTCTTGGCAAGCTCTATCTGCGGCTGTGTCGCGTATCCGGCGCGGGAGGCAGGGGCTCGCCCATCAGCAAAACAAGGTGATTCCCGGCAAACGGGGAATCACCTTGCGCAAAGGGTCAGGCAAGAAGTCCGCAGGGCGAGGACTTACTTGGCGCGGTAGTACTGGTAGTGTACGCGCTCGTCGATGGCGAGAGCTTCTCGCACCGTGCGGATGACGGAGGGCTCGGCCTCAAAGGCAAAAAGCATGTACTGACCTGCCTTGAGGTGCTTGGACTCGTAGGCGAACTCGCGACGGCCGACATTGGTCACGTCCGTGACGGTGGCGCCGGCAGCTTCGAGCTGCTGCTTCATGTCCGCGGTCAGCTCCTCGAGCGTGGCCGAGCCCTTCATGTTCAGGACGATCAGTGCTTCGTACTTTTTCATAATCTTTTCGGTAAGGATATCTTGCTTGCGCAAATGCGGTGACCGAGTTTGCCCTGTTTCCGAACGGATTGCAAGCCTAAAGTGCGCGACAAGACAAAAAAGATGTCATGGTCGCGCGTTCGAGCCGGGCTCAGATGAGTTTGAGGCGCACGAGATCCTGCGTGTCGATGAGGCCGACGGGTTCCTTGGCGGCGTTGAGCACCACCAGATCGTCAATGCGGCGGTCGCGCAGCGTCTTGACGGCGGAAACCGCCAGCTTGTCGGCCTCCACATAGACGGGGGATTTGGTCATGATGCCGGCCACGGGCAGCAGACCGCAGGCGGGGTCGCTCTGGTAGGCGCGGGCAAAATCGCCGTGGGTGAAGATGCCCGCCATGGTGCCGTCCTCATGCACAAGGACGCAGGCTCCGGCGCGTGCCGCCGTCATGGCGATGATGCAGTCCATGATAGTGGCCGTTTCGGGCAACTTGGCGAATTCCTTGCGCATGATGTCCGAGATGCGCAGCAGCAGCGACTTGCCCAGCGAACCGCCGGGGTGGCTGCGGGCAAAATCCTCGCGGGTGAAGTGGCGCGCCTCCAGCAGCGAGACCGCCAGCGCATCGCCCATCACCAGCATGGCGGTGGAGGAGGAGGTGGGCGCCAGATTGAGCGGGTCGGCCTCGCGCTCGCAGGCTGTCTCCAGCACGATGTCCGCCAGCTCGGCCAACGTGGACTGAGCCTTGCCCGTCATGGCGATGATGCTCATGTCGAAGCGCTTGAGGAAAGGCATGAGGGTGAGCAGCTCGCTCGTCTCGCCCGAGTAGGACATGGTGATGCAGCAGTCGCCGTCCTGTACGATGCCCAAATCGCCGTGCATGGCGTTCATGGTGTCCAGCACGACGGAAGGTGCCCCGGTCGAGGTGAGAGTAGCGGCAATCTTGTTGCCGATGAGCGCGCTCTTGCCTACGCCGACAACGATGATTTTGTGCCCGCTCTCGATGGACTGCCGCATGGCGTCCACCGCGGCGTTGAATTCGCTTCCCAGCCGCGCGCCGATGGCGGCAACGGCTGCAATTTCATCATCAAAAACCTTCTTTCCGCGAATGGTGTGGTCAATCATGGGAGAACAAATGGTTGCTATGGGTAGCATCCTACCATATAGGCAGCTCCCGTATCAACAAAAAATCGGGGAAAAGGATTGTTTTCCGGATTTGAAACAGACCCCGAAGCTGCTGCAGGGTGATATTTTCCCTTGAAAAACGCGCGTTTTTCCGCTATCATGCCCGCGTGCCGCCTTTGCTGCGTGCCTGTTTATCATCCTCAACCTAACACAACTATGGCTAAATTGACTGTTCGCGACCTCGATGTCGCCGGTAAGGAAGTCCTCGTCCGCGTGGACTTCAATGTTCCCATGAAGGATGGCGTCATCACCAACGATGCCCGCATCGTCGCCGCGCTGCCCACCATCAAGCACCTTGTCAGCAAGGGGGCGCGCGTGGTTCTCTGCTCTCACCTCGGCCGTCCGGACGGCACGGGCTACCAGCCCGAGTTCTCGCTGAAAGCCGCTGCCGAGTGCTTGGCCGGGCATCTGGGTCAGCCCGTGGCCTTCGTGCCCGAGACCATCGGCGAGGCGGCCACCGCCGCGCGCAAGGCGCTCAGGGACGGCGATGTGCTGCTGCTGGACAATGTGCGCTTTGACAAGAAGGAGAAGAAGAACGACCCCGAGTTTGCTAAGGCGCTGCTGGGTGATGCGACGCTCTTCGTCAACGATGCCTTCGGTTCCGCGCACCGCGCTCACGCCTCGACCGAGGGCGTGACCCACTTTGCCGAGAAGTCCGCCATGGGCTTCCTCATCGAGCACGAGCTGGAGTACCTGGAGGGTAAGCTGGCGAACCCCGAGCAGCCCTTCGTGGTGATTATGGGCGGCGCCAAGGTGTCGGACAAGATCCAGGTGCTCTCCAAGCTGATGGAGAAGAGCCAGACCTTCCTCATCGGCGGCGCGATGGCCAACACCTTCCTGGCGGCTCAGGGTCACAAGGTCGGTGCCTCCAAGATTGAGGCCGACAAGCTCGACCTGGCCAACAGCATTCTGGCTGATGCCGCGTCCAAGGGGGTCAAGTTCATCCTGCCTGCTGATACGCGCTACTCCTTCAAGTTTGAGGAGGGTGCCGAGACGCATTGCACCGCTCCCTGGGCTGAGGGCGGCGAGGTTCCCGAGGGCGGCATGGGCATCGACATCGGCGACAAGGCCATCGAGGAATTCTGTGCTATTCTCCGCAGCGCCAAGACCGTGCTCTGGAACGGCCCGCTGGGCGTGTTCGAGCTCGATGCCTTCGCCAAGGGCACCAAGGCGATTGCCGAGTGCCTCGCCGAGGGCAACGCCACCACCATCGTGGGCGGCGGCGATTCCGTGACGGCGGCCAAGAAGTTCAAGGTGGCCGACAAGCTCTCGTTCTGCTCCACGGGCGGCGGTGCCTCCCTTGAGCTGCTGGAGGGCAAGATTCTGCCCGGCATCGGCTCCCTGAGCGAGAAATAAGCTCCGGCGATTCCGAAATTCTTTGGCAGGGCGGTGCTTCCACCGGGGGCGCCGCCCTGTTTGCCGCTGCAGTGGCGGGAGCCTGTGAGGCGAATTGCGACTGTTAAAATGTTGCGAGGGTACTGATTCATCCGCTTAATGCTTGAGTGGATGAGTTCCTCGTCGGCTTACTTGCAGAGAAACGATGTCCTCGCCGTTGCTTGCCTTGCATCGACCTCGAGCTTCGGTCGATGGGTAATTCCTCAGGAAAAAAAGTATTTGATGCGTGACTTTCCGCTGCGCGGGAGCTATGCTGGTACCAGCGCTATGACGATGACTATGAAGAAGCCCGACATTCTGGCCGCACGCGACATCAACAGCCGAGCCGAGAGCCACGGTGTGCCCGCCATTCCGCCCAGCACGGGCAATCCCGTGTTGGATGCCAATTTGTACGACCTCTCGCGGCGTTTTTGCGGCGAGCACGACCCCGACACCGTGCTGCACCTGCTCGCCACGGTGATGAATGCCGCAGCGAGCCCGCTGGAGGAGCACGACCTGCAGATCATGGCGCAGTCTCTCAAGGAGATGTTCGCTGCCGACCGCATGTTTTTGCCCTACCGCAATGTACGCAAAATTACCTGTTTCGGCTCGGCGCGCATCAAGGAGGACGAGCCCAGCTACAGGATAGCCCGCGATTTTGCCCGCTTGGCGGCGGCGCGCGGCTACATGGTCGTGACGGGGGGTGGCCCCGGAATCATGCAGGCCTGCAACGAGGGTGCGACGGAGCATTGCTCCTTCGGGCTCAATATCACGCTGCCCTACGAGCAACACCCCAACCATGTGGTTGCCGAGAGCGACAAGATGATGAACTTTTATTACTTCTTCACCCGCAAACTCAATTTTCTCAAGCAGACGGATGCGCTCGTTGCGTTCCCCGGCGGATTCGGCACCATGGATGAGATTTTCGAGACCATCACGCTGATGCAGACGGGCAAGAGCACCATCTTCCCCATCGTGCTGCTCGACCCCACGGGCGAGACTTTCTGGGCACGCTGGGAGCGTTTTATCGAGAAGGAGTTGCTGGAGGCGGGGCTGATTTCGCCCGAGGATATGCGCTTGATTTATGTCAGCAAGACGGCGGAGGATGCCTACGCCTGCATCGAGCACTTTTACCGCCGCTTTCATTCCTACTACTTCGACGGCGAGCAAATTTTCATCCGCGTGATGGAGCCCGTGTCGGAGGATAATCTGCAGTGGATCCGCACGGATTACGCCGATGTGCTGCCCAAGGGGGATTTGGTGCAGCTGCCGAACGACGCGAACGACCCGGAGCCGAAGCTGGCGGGGCTGCCGCGCCTGCGCGCCACCTTCAAGCGCGGGCTGTACGCCCGCTTGCGCGAGCTGATAGACGTTATCAACGACTGAGCTGCGGCGCGCCGGCGATGTCAATGATGTTGATTTCGGGCGGGCAGAAGAAGCGCATACGGAAAGTGGCACCCACTCCGCGCGAGACATAGATGTGCCGCCCGCCGTCGAAGCGGTAGTGCCCCTCGGGCATGTCGCTGCGGAAGGAGATACCGCGCCCCGTGAAGGGATTGGCGATTTGTCCGCCGTGTGTGTGCCCGCAGAGCATGAGATCCCAGCCGTAGTCGCGCAGGAGGTGGCGGCTCTCGGGATCGTGGGAGAGTAGCAGCAGGGGCGGGCGCGGCGCGGCATCGCGGGGCGGCAGGCAGAGCTCAGGGCGCTCGTCGCCCTCGTTCCGATCTCCCAGCCCCACGAGGCGCAGGGTGCTGCCGTTCGGACAGCGCCAATCGAGCCCCTGATTGCGCAGAATGGGGATACTTGCCGCTGCGAAGACGCGCTCAAAAGAGGGCTGCATCTCGTAGTCCTGGTTGCCGTAGATGGCGTAGGTCGGGGCGATGGCCGCCAGCCGACGGAGTTGCTGAATGGCAGCGCGGGTGCGGCTGAAGCGCTCGGCGATGTACACAAAGTCGCCGCCGAAGATGATGAGGTCGGGCTGTTCGCGCGCCGTGAGGTCGACGGCCTGCTCCAGCAGGTCGATGCAGTTGTGCACATCGGTGATGAGCGCGATGCGCAGCGGGCCCGCTCCGGGCAGGGCATCGGCGGGCAGGTGGCAGCGCACCACCTGCAGCCGCTCGGCTTCCCGCCATCCCCCGTGCAGCAGCGCCAGCAGAAGCAGCTGTAGCAGGATAAAGAGGATGGAGAGCAGTCGGCGCACGGTATCGTGTCAGCTTGCGGGGTTGAGGTCGGCCAGCTCGGGGTCGAGGAAGAGACCATCCTTGCGGATGAGTTCGCCGTCAAAGTAAATTTCGCCGCCGCCGTAGTCCGCGCGCTGGATGCAGACCAAATCCCAGTGGATGTCGGAGCTGTTGCCGTTGGGTGCTTCGTCGTAGCACTGCCCGGGGGTGAAGTGGAAGGAGCCCGCGATTTTCTCATCGAAGAGGATGTCGCGCATGGGTTCCAGTACATAGGGATTGACCCCCAGAGCAAACTCGCCGATGTAGCGGGCGCCCTCATCGGTGTCGAGAATCTTGTTGAGCGCCTCGTCGCGCCCGTTGCAGTGTGCCTCGACAATGCGCCCCTTCTCGAAGCGGAAGCGCACCCCGTCAAAGGGAATGCCGTGGTAGATGCTCGGGGCGTTGTAGGCCAGCGTGCCGTGGACGCTCTCGCGCAGGGGGGCGGTGTAGACCTCGCCGTCGGGCACATTGCACTCGCCCGCGCAGGGGATGGCGCGCATGCCCTTGATGGAGAAGTGCAGGTCGGTGCCCAGACCCACGATGCGGACGGCATCCGTCGCCTCCATGCGCGCCTGTAGCTTCTTCATGGCGCGCGCCAGCTTGCCATAGTCGGCCAAGCAGCAGCGAAAGTAAAAATCCTCGAAGGCCTCGGTGCTCATGCCGGCGGCCTGCGCCATGCTCGGGGTCGGCCAAGCCAGCACTGTCCAGCGACGCTTGTTGCAGGTGAAGTTGCTGACGGGGGAGAGCGCCTTGCTGACGATGCTCATGCTCTCGGCGGGGACATCGGAGGTCTCGAAGCTGTTGTGATCGCCGTACAGGCAGATATGCACCTGCATATCCTCGGCGCGCTGCATGCGGTAGCGGCCGTCCAGCGCCCACTGCTCGGGCGCGGCATCGCGGCTCAGCTCGCGGCTCACAAGCGCGTGCGACAGGTCGACATGCGGGTAGCCGCCCCGCGCGCGCACGGCGCGGATGAGCTCCACCACCATGGCATCGGGAATGTCGGCGCAGCGCAAGTTGACATGCTCGCCGGGTTGCACACGCACACAGTAGCCGCAGATCTGCTCGGCCAAACGGGAGAATCGGGGGTCTTTCATGGTCGCATCAGGCTTGGGCGGGGTTGAGGTCGGCCAGCTCGGGGTCGAGGAAGAGACCATCCTTGCGGATGAGTTCGCCGTCGAAGTAGATTTCGCCGCCGCCGTAGTCCGCGCGTTGGATATTCACCAAATCCCAGTGTACCTGCGAGCGGTTGCCGTTGTCGCAGTTCTCGTAGGCCTGGCCGGGGGTGAGGTGGAAGGAGCCGGCAATCTTCTCGTCGAAGAGGATGTCGCGCATGGGTTCGAGGATGAAGGGGTTGACCCCCAGGGCAAACTCGCCGATGTAGCGGGCACCCTCGTCGGTGTCGAGAATCTTGTTGAGCGCCTCATCGCGCCCGTTGCAGTGCGCCTCGACAATGCGTCCGTCCTTGAAGCTGAGGCGGATGCCGTCGAAGGGAATGCCTTGGAACACGGTGGGCGCGGTGTAGAAGATGGTGCCGTTGACGCTCTCGCGCAGGGGGGCGGTGAATACCTCGCCGTCGGGGATGTTCAGCTCGCCCGCGCAGGGGATGGCGGGCATGCCTTTGATGGAGAAGTGCAGGTCGGTGCCGTTGCCCACGATGTCCACGCGGTCGGTGCGCATCATGCGCGCGGCGAGCTTGTCCATGCTGCGGCGCAGCTTGTCGTAGTCCGCCAGGCAGCAGCGGAAGTAAAAATCCTCGAAGGCTTCGGTGCTCATCCCGGCTCCCTGCGCCATGCTCGGGGTCGGCCAGCGCAGCACGCACCATTTGGTGCGGCTCACGCGATGGCGGTGGACGGGGGAGAGGTGCTTCTGCGCCAGCGCCATCTTGGCGGCGGGCACGGCCGAGTTTTCAAAACTGTTCGCGGCGCCGCGGATGGCGATGTAGGCGTCCATCTGCTGCATTTCGGCCAGCTCCAGCGCGGCGATGGAGCTGTACTGAGCATCGGTGGCTCCGGCGAACATCTCGGCCGTCACGCGCGAGTGCCGCAGGGTGACGTGCGGGCAGCCGCCGGCCTCGCGTACGGCGCGGATGAGCGCCAAGGCCATTTCGTCGGGCGCGTCGATGAGCTCGAGCAGCACATGTTCGCCCGGCTGCACGCGGCAGGAGTGGGTGATGAGGGAATGAGCCAGTTGGATGGTGCGGGGGTCAGTCATGGGAGTGGTGGATGAAAGGAATCAATAAGAGGTGCGCAGCAGGGCGGTGGCCTCGTGCAAATCCTCCTGCGTCACGGCATCGCTCAGCACGGGGTTGCCCAGGTCGCTCAGCAGCACGAAGCGAATTTGCCCGTTGCAGAATTTTTTGTCACTCTGCGCGCGCGCCAGCACATCGGCAGACTGCACCCCCTCGGGCAGGGTGAGCGGCAGATCCAGCGCCTTGAGCGTGTCGAGCACCTCGCGTTCGGCGGCGGCGGAGAGCCCGCAGTGCTTGCGCGAGAGGTACAGCGCTCCGCGCATGCCCAGGCTGACCACCTCGCCGTGCAGCAGGCTGCCGTAGGGGACGGAGGCCTCGATGCCGTGGCCGAGTGTGTGCCCGAAGTTCAGGTAGGCACGCACGCCCTTGGTCTCGCGTTCGTCGGCCTCGACCACGCGCGCCTTGATGGCGATGTTGTCGGCAATGATTTGGGGCAGGCGGTTGATGGTGGCGAGGGTGAAGCCCAGGTCAATCTCGTCAGCCAAGGCGCGCAGCTCGCTGAGCATGGCGGGCTTGCGGATGGCGGCGTGCTTGACCATCTCGGCCATGCCCTCGCGGATGACGCGGGGGGAGAGGGTGCTGAGGGTGGTGGGGTCGGCCACCACGAGACGCGGCTGGTGGAAGGCGCCGATGAGATTCTTGCCGGCGGCAATGTCCACGGCCGTTTTGCCGCCCACGGAGCTGTCCACCTGAGCCATCACCGTGGTGGGAATCTGCACAAAGGGAATGCCGCGGTAGTAGACGGAGGCGATGAAGCCCGCCATGTCGCCGACCACGCCGCCGCCCAGCGCCACGACAAAGCTGCTGCGGTCGTGACCGGCAGCCACCATCTCGTTGACCAGCGTCTCGACGGTGCGGAGGTGTTTTTGCGCCTCGCCCTCCTCAAAGACATGGAGTGAGACTTCGTAGCCGGCATCGCGTAGGCTGCGCTGCACGCGGTCGGCGTAGAGCCCACAGACGCGCGAGTCGGTGATGAGCGCTGCGCGCCCTGTCAGGCGCGTGCGCGACACCAAAAAGCCCACGGAATCCAGCGACCCGTTGGCGACATGCACATTGTACGATTGCTGACCCAGTGCGAGGGAGACATTGGCCATGCGCTGAGTATAGCCCCGCCCCCGCGCGCAGGCAAGAGCGTTCTGCGCCATCGCCGCCGCGCAAAAATGCGGGCACGGGCACACTCGGCACTTGCGCGGGGCAGGGGGCTGCGCTAGAATGACGGGGATATGACACTTCACTTCTACAAGATGACGGGAGCCGGAAACGATTTTGTGATGGTGGATAATCGCGACCTCTCCCTGAGCGCGGTGCTGACGCACGACACCATCGCCGCCCTCTGCGACCGCCGTTTCGGCATCGGCGGCGACGGACTCATCGCTGTGGAGCCCGCGCAGGGCAGCGGCGATGTGCGCATGCGCTACTACAACAGCGACGGCGGCGAGGCCGAGATGTGCGGCAACGGCGCGCGCTGCTTCACCGCATTCGTCGATTTTCTCACCCCCGGCGGCATGAAGGAAGTGAACTTCGAGACCATGGCGGGCATTGTGAAAGGCGTGGTCAATACCGATGCCACCGTTACGGTGCAGCTGACCACCCCCAAGGATTTGAAACTCAACGCCCTGCCCGGGGATGAGGTCGTGCCCGCCCCGGTACACTTCCTCAACACGGGGGTGCCGCACGCCGTGGCCTATTTGCCCTCGGTGGCGGACATCGACATCCGCAAGATGGGCGCGCACCTGCGCTACCACGCCGCCTTTGCCCCGGCGGGCACCAACGCCAATTTTGCCACCGTGCTGGAGCCGCAACACCTGCGCCTGCGTACCTATGAGCGCGGCGTGGAGGACGAGACACTGGCCTGTGGCACGGGCATGACGGCGACAGCGCTGCTGCACGCGCTGCTGACGGGGGCGCCCTCGCCCATCGCGCTGGATGTGGCGGGCGGCGACACGCTCAAGGTCGGCTTCCGCCGCGTGGGCGAGAGCGGTTTTGCCGATGTGACCCTGACGGGACCGGCGCGCATCGTCTTCAGCGGCACGGTGGAGCCCTCCTCGCTGCGCGGGGCTGATTGCTGAAGCTCCGCCCCCTCCCGCCGCCATGGTGCCGATGCATCCGTTGGATACCAAGGGACACCCCATCATCCTCATCGGGTTGATGGGGTGCGGCAAGAGCACGGTGGGCAAGGCGCTGAGTATGCGCACGGGCATGCCCCTGCTCGACACGGATGCCGTCATCGAGGAGCAGGTGGGCAAGAGCATCCCCGACATCTTTGCCGAGCGGGGCGAGGCGCACTTCCGCATGCTCGAAACGGCGCTGCTGCGCTACATCGAGGGTCGGCACCCCGCACCGCCTCCCATCATCTCCACCGGCGGAGGCATTATCATCCGCAAGGAAAACCGCGAGCTGCTGCATCGTTTGGGCTTTGTGGTGTGGCTCAATGTGGGGGTGGGCACCCTGCTGGCGCGCACGGCACACGGCAGCAACCGTCCCTTGCTGCAGAATACGGATCGCGCCGCTGTGTTGGCCGAGCTGCTGCACCGCCGCTACCCTTTTTATGCCGAAACGGCGCACTTGCAGATGGATTCCTCGCGCATGGATGCCAATACGGCGGCCTACAACATCTGCTTGGTGGCCGAGCGTTTTTTCAAACAGCGCCGCCCGCGCGGCGAAAAGCCGCCGGAAGGCTCATTCCGCGCTTGACGCGCGGGCTCACGCCGTGCTAGAATAACCCAACACTTGGGATTGTCTTTTTAAGAATCATTTTAATTATGAAACCTGCAACATTCAACTGCACCGTTCTGCGCGACGGCCACCAGTCGCTGGCCGCCACGCGCATGTCCACCGAACAGATGCTCAAGATTGCCCCCATCCTCGACACGATGGGCTTCTCCGCGCTGGAAACCTGGGGCGGCGCCTCGATTGACTCAGGGCTGCGCTTCCTGGGCGAGCACCCCTTTGACCGCCTGGACACCCTCAAGAAGCTCGCCCCCAAGACCCCGCACATGATGCTGCTGCGCGGGCAGAACATGGTGGGCTACACCAACTATCCCGATGATGTGGTGGAGGCCTTCGTGAAGATGAGCGCCAAGCATGGCATGAACATCTTCCGCATCTTCGACTGCCTGAACGACCCCGAGAATATGCGCACCTGCATCAAGGCGGTCAAGGAGTGTGGGCAGACGGCGCACGGCACCATCTGCTACACGACCTCCCCCGTGCACAACCTTGAATACTTCGCCAAGCTCGGTCGCCAGATTGCCGAGATGGGCGCCGACGGCATCGTCATCAAGGACATGGCGGGGCTCATCCCCCCCAGCGAGACTGCTGCGCTGGTGCAGACCCTCAAGAAGGAGGTCGGTCTGCCCGTGTGGATCCACACGCACGAGACCGCCGGTTTGGGCGCGGCCACCTACGTGGCGGGCATCAACGCCGGGGCGGACGCCGTGGATGTCTCCATCGCTCCCTTTGCCAACGGCACGGGTCAGCCGGATGCCATGCGCATGCTGGCGCTGCTCAGCGGCTACGAGCGCTGCCCGCAGGTGGCGGATGACTTCAAGGCCAAGCTGACGGAGATTTCCGCCATGCTCCAGCCGGTGTACGAGAGCCTCTCGCGCTTCACCAGCCACAAGAACGAGATTGTCAACAGCGACACCCTGCGCTATCAGGTGCCGGGCGGCATGCTCTCCAACTTCCGCAACCAGCTCAAGGAGATGAACATGACCGACAAGTTCGAGGAGGTGTTCGCCGAGATTCCCGTGGTGCGCAAGGCGCTGGGCTGGATTCCGCTGGTGACCCCCACCTCGCAGATTGTCGGCGTGCAGGCCATGATGAACGTCAAGTTCGGCCGCTGGAAGAACATCACGCCCCAGTGTGCGGACGTGGCGCTGGGCTACTACGGCCACACTCCCGCCCCCGTGGACACGGAGCTGCAAGCCATGTGCGCCAAGAAGATGGGCAAGGATCCCATCACCTGCCGTCCCGCCGACCTCAAGGGACCGGGCATGCCCGAGTTGCGCGAAAAGCTCACCGCCAAGAATATCCCCGCCTCGGACGAGAACTGCGTCATCTACGCCATGTTCCCGCAGCAGCTGGAGGATTACTACGCCGGCAAGAAGCCCGAGCCCCCCACCGCCAAGAAGGAGGAAAACTACGGCGCTCCCGTCTCGCTGAGCTCTGTGGGCGTAGCGGCGGCCATCTCCGGCAACGACATGAAGCTCAACATCATGGGTCGCGAATACGACGTGCATATCGAAGAGAAGTAAGCACAAGCGCCTCTTCTCCGCAACACAAAACCCGTTACTCGGAAGAGTAGCGGGTTTTGTGTTGCCATAGCTCAGAGAAAATGCTTTGTTCACTCCCTTCCGCATGAATACCAGGTGTTGTCGAGTTCCCCGCTGAAGAGAATGGATACAGCATTGGGAATGCAGTATCCTCAATATAACATGAAGCTTTTAAAAAGAAATTGAAAGATATATATGATTACTCAGAATGGAGCTCGCTTTTCACTGGATGTTGTAAACTGGCGCCCTATAATGGCAACTGATTTTTAGACACCAGTTTAAGCCCCCTTT
>JBJEVN010000039.1:0-50392 GCA_051884385.1 Akkermansia sp. | reverse complement strand
GCTGTGTCGAATCCGGGGGGCAGACATTTCATTTCTTCCCCTGCGGCTCATTGACGGTGGCTCGCGTGCAGCATTTTGCTTGGGATCGCTGGCGTGCGCAGCATTTGCTCAAAAAACTGCAGCCGGATTTGGTTCATGCTTGGGGCACGGAGAGCCGCTATGCTTGGTGTGGTTTGCGATATGCGGGGAAAAAAATTCTTTCTATGCAGGGCGTGCTGCGTGCCTTCCATGAGCGTTCTCCCATGACGGGCTATTACTGGCGTTTGCCGATTCGCAGCGAAAAGATGCTCATGGAAAGCTATGACCTAGTCACCTGCGAATCAATTTGGGGCTGTGAGCGTTGTCGGGAGATTGCACCCGATGTGCGCCTCGTCCAATGGGAATATGCAGCTAACCCTCTCTTTTTTGGAGTAGAAAGGGATCCGACCGAGAAGCCTTATGTTCTCATGGCCGGTACTGATGACCCGAGGAAGAATATGGGCGTGGCCGTCGAGGCTTTTCGCCATCCTGCCTTGGCGGGAGTGGAGCTGCTAGGTGCCGGATTGATGGCGGAGAAACATCCGGATTTACCCCCGAACGTCAAGGCTTTGGGGGGGGTGAGTCATGAGCAGATTGCCGAATTGTTGTCGCATGCCTGGGGTTTGGTGCATCCCAGCAAGGCAGATACCAGCCCCAATATCGTCAAGGAGGCGCGGGTGATGGGACTGCCCGTGGTGACGACGACCGAATGCGGCGGTATGCAGTACATTGAACCGGGAAAATCAGGGTATATTCTCGCGCCGGATGATGTGCCGGGAATGGTGAAGGCGATATGTGCCATGACACAGAGTCGGGAACGTTCGTTGGAGATGGGTGCTTTCGGGCGGGAGGAATGCCGCCGACAACTCGGCTCGCAGACCATGTATGAACAGCTTATGCGAATTTATGATGCCGTGTTGAATAACGCCTTGTCGGAGGAGATGCTGTGGAGCGCCGGCTGAGACCCGGGTTTTGTTCGGAACGCGAATCACCCGTAAGAGAGCAGAGAAAAGACTTTACAAGTGCGCTTGCGTTTGATAGGTTTACCCTCGTGCGCAGGAAGCGAATCGCTGCGCTCTAACCCTCACTGAATCGATATGACCGCAAATACTCATTCCCTGACCGAAAAGCAAGTGATGACCGGCGCTGAAGCTCTGGTGCAAAGTCTGGTGCGTGAGGGGGTGGAGGTGGTATTCGCTTATCCCGGTGGTGCCAGTATGCCTATGCACCAGGCTTTGAGCCACGAACCCGCCATCCGAACCATTCTGCCGCGCCATGAGCAGGGGGGGGCATTTGCCGCCGAGGGCTACGGGCGTGTGACGGGTAAGGTGGGAGTCTGCATGTCTACCTCAGGACCCGGCGCCACCAACCTGATAACGGGTATTGCGGATGCTTTTTTGGACTCTGTGCCGATGGTGGCCATCACGGCACAGGTCGGCAGCGGGCTGATCGGTACTTCTGCATTCCAGGAGACCGATGTGTTCGGGATGACGGCTCCTATTGTCAAGCACAGTTATTTGGTGACCTCCTTGGAGAGCATCCCCCGCATTGTGAAGGAAGCCTTTTACATCGCTCGCACGGGACGCCCCGGCCCCGTGGTGATCGATATTCCCAAAAACTTTCAGGAGGGCAAGTTCGTGCCGGACTTCGAGCAGCCCATGGATCTGCCCGGCTACACGCCCGAAGTTCCGCTCAACACAGTAGCTCTCGATAAGGTGCTCCCCCTGCTGCAGAAGGCTGAACGCCCCGCGATTTATGCCGGCGGTGGCGTTGTGAGTGCCGATGCCGCTGCCGAACTGCTGGAATTTGCCGAGCGGCTGCAGATTCCTGTGGCGACCACGCTGATGGGTATCGGAGCGATGCCTGAGACGCATCCTCTTTCCGTACGATGGCTGGGGATGCACGGTGCGGTGTATGCCAATAACACCGTCAATGAGGCGGATGTGGTGCTTGCCATCGGGGCGCGCTTCGATGACCGCGTGACGGGAGCCGTTAAAACGTTCTGCGAGCACGCGACGATCATCCACATCGATCTTGATGCCGCCGAGCTCAACAAAAATAAGCGCGTGCAGCTTGCCATCCGCTCCGATGCCAAGCAGGCGCTTTCCTACCTCAACGCACAGCTTGCCGCGCAGGGGATGGAGCGACGCAGCTACGCTGTGGAGAATCGCCCGGAGTGGTTCGGTATCATTGAGCAGTGGAAGCGTGACTACCCCCTGTGTTATGAGAAGCGTGAGCATGAAATTGCCCCCCAAGCCATCATGGAGGAGCTTTACCGCCAGTTGGAGGGGCAGGACCCCATCATCTGCACGGGCGTGGGCCAGCACCAAATGTTTGCCGCGCAGTTTTTCCGCTTTGAGCAACCACGCCGCTTGAGCACCAGTGGCGGGCTCGGCAGCATGGGCTATGGCTTGCCCGCCGCGATGGGGGCGCAGGTCGCATTCCCCGATAAGCCCGTCATCAATATCGATGGTGACGGCTCTATCCTCATGAATCTTCAGGAGCTGGCCACCATTCACATTGAAAAGATGCCCATTAAATGCATCATCATGGATAACCAGCACTTGGGTATGGTGGTGCAGTGGGAAGATCTCAAGTACGATTCGCATCGAGCCAACACTTTCTTGGCGGATCCGGCAGATACCTATGACCCGACGCACCACACACCCGGTGTCCTCTACCCGGACTTCCCCACGATCTGCGCAGGTTTCGGCATCCCCTGCGAGCGTGTGGTCGAGCCGGCTGATTTGTCGGCGGCCATCGGGCGCATGCTGGCCAGCAAGACCGCCTATGTGCTCGACATCATGGTGCCGCATGATGTTCATGTGTTGCCGATGATTCCCGGTGGTATGGGGTATCGGGATGTGGTGTTGGAGCGAATTGCCGGCGATGGCAAGGGGCGAAAGGCCTCCGACTTGGGAAAAGAAATACCAAGTGCGCTTTAAGCATCATCTGCAATGCAAAATATTTTTGTACGTACCACATGCATCGCGATCGCCCTGATCGTGGTGGCGCTGAGCGTCGGCTCATTGTTGGCAGATAGAAATGGGCAGATGGTGGCATTCGGCGTGATTGCCGCCATTGTGGGCGTTGTGGGATTTCTGGTCATGGGGCGCCAGGCGTGGAAGCTGATGCTCATTGCCCCTCTTTTATGTCCGGCTGCGTATATTTGGTTGGGGTATGGCTTGGCGGGGGTTGTGGGTGTATGGGGGCTTGTTCTGGCGCTCTTCCGGCACGTTCAACTGAAATGGAACTCGCTGGCTGTGCTCGATATCCTTGTGCTGTTGTTTACTTGCTGCTTGGTGCGTCTGTATGCGCTGCACCCGGCATCGCTGGTCATCTTCGGGATAGATGCGCAGTATATCGGCGGTCAGGAGAATGTATACTACCTCGGATTTCTTGTCTATTATGTTGCTGTTAGTTTATGGAGAGGTACTCCTGATGAGGTGCTTACCGTGGTGCGACGCGGTGCGTATCTTGCAGTAGCCGTGCAAGTGGTGTGGGGGCTTTATGGTGTGTTTCTGCGCTTAGGGGGTTCCGTCGGCTTTTTCGATGAACGCAATGGCGCCTTTTTAGGGTTGGGCATTTTTCTTGTTTTTTACGCATATGCCTCGCTCCCTATGGCACGTCTATGGAAAGCCCCTAAAGAGATCTTTCTTGGCTTGTTGGGTATGTTTTTTTTGCTGTGGTCGGGCTCGCGAGATGCGCTCGGACGTGCGGGATTGGCGTGCGTATTCTTATGTTTTCTCAAGAAGGAGTTTGTGAGCGCCTTAGCTTGTTTTGCCCTTCTCTTATCTGGTATTACGGCTTTGGGTGAAGCCGGAGTGCTGAGAACCTTGCCCTACCCGGTGCAGCGTGTGATCAGCCTTGTTCCATGGGCGAAAACGGATAAGGCTGCCAGGCGGAGTGGAGAAGATACCATCGTGACGCGCTTGATGATTTGGCGTTATGCCCTGGATCACCGTACGGGGATGATTGGGGATTATGTCTGGGGGGATGGCTTTCAGAAGGAAACATCTGTTTTCATACGTCATCAAATTTCCGAACTGCGCATGAGAACCGCCGGTGGGGCATACTCTGCAGAGGAGTGGGCGATGGTCTTGGCCAAAGGCGGTAGCTTGCATAATATGGCCTTGACCTGTATTCATCGTACAGGCTATATCGGCTTGGTGTTTGTTGTCTTGATATCCTTGACTTACCTATTTATGGTAATGCGTGTTTCTCAGGCATTGCGATATTCTCGTGACTATCCCTTCGTGATGATGGTCTCCCTTTCCCTGGTCGGTCTCATTTTCGCGATTCCATGGGGTACGTTTACCTACAGGGAATTCTTCTTAATTTTCTATGAACTGGGGTTGTTGAAGGTAGTTTATTGCTCGTTGCGAGAGAAAGGAGAGATACGACCGTTGTTTATTCGCTCTTACTATGTCCCCCTCATGCTGCGGGAGATGGGGACAGCGTCCGACGTCCGGTGAATCATTCAGCGTTTCCTTGGCGGCTCTTCTCAAGCTTCCTAATCTCCCTGCGCCAAGCCCTACGCTTCTCCAGCACCTCGGCATATTCCGCGAGCATCGCCGCGCGCTCCTCGCCGTCGACCTCCGCCAACTTAGCGGCGACATAATCGGTCTCCGCGAGCGCCTGCTTGAGTTCGCCGATGCGCTCGGCAGCTGTCTGCGTCACGGGCGACCACACATCGCGAATCGCGTCCGCATCCTGCCGGAACTCATGGTAATAACGCCCACCATCCTGCGGCATCGGCACGGACACATACGGTAAGAACCCATGCTGCTGAGCATACGCAGCGAGCGCCTGCTGCCCGGCATTACTCACATGCGGGATTCTGTCCAAACGCTGCAAGCGACCATCAATCAACTAAAAAAGGAATTCATACACGAAACAACATCAATCAATAAACACCGACAATCTGAAATCTTCCCTTAGGCTCGAATCGTCCGCTCGCCCAGGACGAACTATAAGGCAACAATCTCAGTGTATACTTCAACGCATAACATTGATTCAGTTTCGGTATAGGAATATCAACAAGTTCATTAGAACCTTCGTGCCAATGTTGCCTATTGTTGACGACAATAACATCGTCTGCCAAAATCTCGTAGGAGAAACAGCCCGTGCCACCCGTCCAATAGTTTGCCCATCTGAGCATCGTAATCTTCAACGGGCGCTCAAACTCCATGACAAGCGTGCATGGAGTAGAATTACTGATTTCCCAACTGAAAAACATAAAATATCCGTTAAATGCGGTAGTAAAAAATTGCCACGGATAAAATATCGAACCGTTTGCGGATACAACCGGAGGCGCCACAGCTCCCTGTTTGTCAAAGGCGCTTACCTTCAAGCCGAAACTCGGGGAATTGCTCCATGAATCATCCCCCGTCATCACAGGTTGAACATAGGAACGCTCCTCACCGCGCACATCCGCGAGCCGAGCGGTCACGCCGACCGCATCACGGCGCAAGAGAAAGACACAAAGCTTTGCACAAGGAATCACCGGCGGTGTATCATCGGCACAAGTACCGCGCCAGACCCAATCCTGCGGCCAGACAATCTCGGGCGGATTCTCCGAAGTCGTGAGCCAAATCTCGGTGGTCGTGCCGATTCTGTCATCCAACGTCAGCGCGCTCCAATCCAGCGATGCGGCATCATTCTGTTGCACGGTGTACATGCGCCCATGAAGTAAAGGTACATTTGTTTCTGCAACAGGGAGCGGGAGCGGGGGCAGTTTGCCCCCATCGGTGACTCCGATGGGGGCGTCCTTAGGGAGCGGGGTCACGACAGCACCGTCATCGCTCACCATGACAGTATTACTGAGAGCCGTGAAATATCCCTGACTCGAGCCGGGAAGTTTCAGCAGGAGATAGGTTGTACCGTCTCGGATGGTGGTGACGGTGGTGCCCGCAACAGTGCTCACGCAGTATGTGTAGCTGGGGAGGGTGGTATAGGATTTCATGCGGGGGCATCCTGACAGATGGAGTGAAGGTGAGCAAGGAGAGACCGTCTGCCCGCACGAGCTTTTCACAGGCGGGCATTCGACACCTACCATTGCTGTCGCGCTGCGGGCTTGGCGCGAGCAGCATGATGTCGTATGCTGATGAGCGTATGCTGACCATCAAAAAGCTGAGTAAAGCCCATGCGGGGCGCACCTTGTTTGACGATACCGAGTTGACCATCAACTGGGGCGAGCGCGTGGCCTTGGTGGGCCCCAACGGCGCGGGCAAATCCACCCTCTTCCGCATGATTCTGGGAGAGGACAGCCCCGACGGCGGGCAGGTGCAGATGGATGAATATGCGGTGGTCGGCTACCTGCCGCAGGAGGCCGGCGACCCCAGCGACCGGACGGTGTTAGAAATCGCCATGAGCGTCACCCCTGAAATGGGCGAAGCCATCCGCAGCCTGAGGGAGTGCGAGGCGGCGCACGACAACAGCAGCGACCGCTACGCGCATGCCATGGACACCTTCATCGCCAACAACGGCTATCAACTGGAACCCAAGGCCAAGCGCATCCTCAAGGGGCTGGCCTTTCGCGACGAGGACTTCCACCGACCCGCGCGCGAGATGAGCGGTGGTTGGGTCATGCGCGCCCACATGGCGCAGCTGCTCACCGCCGAGCCCGACCTGCTCATGCTCGACGAGCCCACCAATCACCTGGATTTGCTCAGCCTGCTGTGGTTCCAGCGCTACCTGAGCAACTATCCCGGTGCCATCTTCATGATTTCGCACGACCGCGACTTCATGGATGCTCTCGTGGAAACCGTCTACGACATCGAGGAGACCAAACTCGTGCGCTACACGGGCAACTACAGCAACTTTCTCGAGCAAAAAGAGCAGCGCTACCACCTGCTGCTCGCGGCGTGGCAAAACCAGCAGCGCGAGATTGCCCGCATCGAAGCCTTTGTCGATCGTTTCCGCTCCGTCGCCTCCAAGGCTGCCCAAGTGCAGAGCCGCATCAAGCAGCTGGAGAAGATGGAGCGCATCGACAAGCCCAAGGCCGGGCGCAAACTCTTCAAATTCATCTTCCCCCAACCCCCGCGCAGCATGCAGCGTGTGCTCGAGCTGGAAAAAGTCGGGCAGAGTTACGGCACCAAGCGCATCTACCGCAACCTCGACCTGCTCATTGAACGCGGCGACCGCATCGTGCTCGTGGGTCCCAACGGTGCGGGCAAATCCACCCTGCTCAAGATTCTGGCAGGTGTGCTTCCCATTGATGAGGGACGGCGCATTGTCGGCACCACCACCCGCATCGGCTACTTTTCGCAAATGCGCTCCGAAAACCTCACCCCGCACTACACCGTGCTGGAGGAAATCATGGCCGCCGACCCCGAATTGCGCGAGGAGGAAGCCCGCGGCATCCTCGGCTCCTTCCTTTTCCGCCGTCTCGATGTCGACAAACGGGTCGAGGTGCTCTCCGGCGGTGAAAAATCGCGCCTGAGCCTCGTTAAGTTCCTCGTCAACCCGCCCAATCTGCTGCTGATGGACGAGCCGACCACGCACCTCGACCTGATGAGTGTCGAGGCGCTCTCGCAGGCACTGAAGCGCTACGAAGGCACGCTCGTCTTCATCTCGCACGATGTACACTTTATCCGCGCGCTGGCCGAAAAGACTCTGCACATCAACCACGGCACCCTGACCCCCTACGCCGGAGGCTACGACTACTATCTGGAAAAGTCGGGCATTCTCGACGAGCAAAACGCGATGGATCAGTGAGCCGCGCGCCGATCGCCTCAGCGTCGCCGCCCGAACAGCCCCTTCTCCACAGGGCGCAGAGCTGCCAGCGCCGGCAGGAGCATCAGCCACAGCAGCAGCAGCGGCGCCAGCGGCAGCCAAACAGCCTGTGGGAGCAGCTCCCAAGCTTGCCACAGCAGCAGGGCAGGCAGTGCTGCCAGCATCGGCAGGCGCAGCCACAGTGGTAGCAGCGGCAGTACCAGCAGCAGCAGGAAGAGCCCCAGTGCCGCGCCGACCCAGGTCTTCGGCTCGTGCAGGGCGGGAAGCTCATGCAGAATGGGAAGCCCCAGCGGCTCCTCGCGCTGCGTCAGCACCTCGCGCGGCGCTGCCGCCAGCATGGACAGCGTGGCCGCCACACGCTCCGCACGCTGCGGCGCCTCCTGCCCGGCGGCGGGCTGCTCCAGCAGCAGGCAGGGAACCGCGCTCGCGGAGCTGCCCCCCAGCACCTCAGCCGGGCTGAGCGCCCGGATCTGCGGCGCAAGCAGCCGCACGCGCCCGTGCTCATCCAGCGGCAGCGTGCGCCCGCCGAACGAAATATCCTGCCCCGGGCGCACCCGCACATCGGACGGGCTCAGCCCACGCATCGCCAGAGCCAGACGGAAGGGCAGCGTGGGAATCGTCTCGCCGTTCCATCGCATCAGCAGGGGAACACTCAAATCCGCCACGCCCGAGGGCTTCTGTGTCAGCGGCTCTCCCTGCAACCAGTCGGGAGCCCAGCAGAGGTCGAGCGCATCGGGCACCTCCGCCAAGCTGTTCGGCAGCGGGCTGTTCGCTGCGGGCAGCCCCGAGGTATCGCCCTCCACCTGCTCAGCGGGAATCGCCGCCTCGCGCAGCATCAGCGGGGTAAAATCCGCCTGAGCCGCCGTGCGACCGCGCAGCCCCACGGCAGAATGCTCAAAACCCGCCATCACGCGGCAAAACATCTCGCGCGCCATATCCCCCGGCTGCTGCTGCCACACCAGTGGCGAGGAGAGCGCGATGCTCCCGACCCCCATCCCCTGCAACTTGTGCAGCAGCACCGCCAAATCCTGCGCCCCCAGCGGCAGCGCCGCAAACTGCGCCGCGCAGGTCTGCTCATCCAAGTGCAGCACCCCCACCGTCGGCGGGTCATAGACGGTCTCGCGCTGTGGCACCATGTGCGTGCGCGGTGCCTCCCCTGCGCGCAGCAGTTGCGGCAGCCCCCCCTCGATGGTGATGCCCGCGCGGGGGAGCAGCTCCGCATAGAGCCGCACCGTCTGCCCGTGCAGCAGCCACTGCCCCGCCAGCGCCGCCGCCGCCAGCAAGAGCCACCAGCAGAGCAGGGAGCCGAATCTTACATGGCTATGAGTGGTCGGAGGCATGCCGCAACGGGGGTGAGAGGTGAATCGGCGGGCAACTCCGCCAGCAGTTCACGCAGAGCCGCGAGCGCCGGGGCTATCTTCTGCACATACCAAGGGCGTCCTTGGTTATAGCCGATGTTGGCAAAGGCACCGAGCGCCTGCATCAGGCGCTGCAAAGCACAGGCCGCATAAATCGTGGGGTCAAGAGGCGGCGCACCCAAGCGCTCGCGTATCCGCAGCAACTCCGCACGCTCGTCGCGGGTGAGCTCCGCATAGGGATCCAGCAGCAGACTCGCGACATCATATTCCTCGCGCCCGGCTCGCATGCCCTGAAAATCAATCAGCCATGCTTCCCCGCCCGCCAGCATGATATTCTGGCTCTGGCAGTCGCGGTGAATCGGCACCCGCGGTAGCGCGCCCAGCCACGCCGCCATCTCCCGCAGCGCGGGTTGCGCTGCGAACGCCGCCGCATCCGCGCCGAGGTGGCGCCCCACAAAATGCTCGGCAAAATACTCCTGCTCCCAGCGGTAGAGCGCCTCGTCAAAGGGCGGTTGCAGCGCCCAATCGGGTTGCAGCCCGTAGAGCGGGCGCAGCGCTGCGAGTGCGGCTCCATACGCGGCGCGGCGCTCCGGCCAGGGGCGACCGCGTAAGCTGAGTAAATCGGTGCATCCCAAATCCTGCAACAAACAAGCGCCGCAACCATCGGGCAGCGCCTGCGCCGTCAACACCGTCGGCACGCGAATGCCCGCCGCCGCCAGCCCGCGCGCTGCCGGCACAAAGCTGTTGTTATCGGCGCGCGCCGCCGTCCAGTACAGCGCCAACACGCCATGAGCGCGCGCAAAAAAGCGCCCGCTGGCGCCCGAGGCCACCGCCTGCAGCTGTTCCGGGGCAGTGGAGCGCCCGGTATACTCCTGCACCATCCGTGCCAAGAGTGCGAGAACAGACTCTGGGACGGGGGTGGGCATCAGTTCAGCTTGAAAAAGTGAGTCTTGGGCTGGGGCACTTGCTCCTCATCGGGCGTCGGAGCGTCGGGAGCCTCTGCGGATGGGCGCGTGTCCTCACGCACGGGGAAATACACCGGCGTGCCATCGTCCTCCTGCGGCGTGCGGGCAGCGCCCCGGGGAAGCTTGGGGGAAGCCGGCGGCACGCTGAGCCCGGGCGTCGGCTCCTCCTGCTCCTGACGGTTGTGCCGTTCCGCATACATTCGCACAAAAACGCTCAGCAACCACAAAGCCAGCCCCGCAGCAACGGGCATGAGCGCCGAAGCCAGCCCCTCAAACCACAACATCGCCGTTACCCCCTCGCGCAGCGCCCCGATGGCAACACAGAACACCGCGCCAAGCCCGCAGCCAACCAGCAACGCGGCCACAAAGGCAGACACAGAAAAGAGAACCGGCAACATCGACCGCCATTATAGCAAAAGAACCCCGCGCGTCAAGGACGCACCCCTGCATCCCCGAAAATTGCACCCGGCATCCAGCCGGGGTGACCATAACAGCATCTCCAATGCTGTAGTCAAGCATAATTATCCAAAATCAAGTTCTTATCCGTTTGAGGCGAGGCTGATAGCGCTGCCGCCGGGCGAGAGAAATAGGACGGTTGCTGGGCATTGTTGCTGCGCTGATTTTTCCTAAGTGATTGATAACAAACAACAATAACAACTACAGCATTGGAGATGCTGTATAAAGCTGCCGAGCCTTTCCGTTTGTGAAAGGCTGTAAACAACGTAAAAACAGTATGAAAACACATCTACCAGTTAAGCTTCGCGCTGCCCTGTTGGCAGCGCTGGTATCGGTTTCCGCACTTGCTTACAACGCGAGCGCTGCCGATGGTGTTGCTCAGGATACACCCGGAGCAATTGAACAGACTCCCTCCGTGGAAGAGACCGCCGCGACGTGGGAAGGAACCGATGGAACATGGTACACCACCAATAGTGGCGACAGCTATATTCAGGCGCCGGGCGAGGGTGGGCAGACAGCGCCTCTTTTGGTGCCCGCTGATGGCGAATTGGTGCTGGTCGGCAATGGTGGTTCCCTCACCGTTGACGGCGACCAGAGGGTGGGAGATTTGACAGTGAACCAAGCAGACGGCGAACGTGTCGGAGCCTATGTGCTGGAGGGTGGGGAATCCTCCGTGACGGTCAGCGGCACGCTGACGGTGCAGAGCGGCGGGCTGACGGTTGAGAACGAACTGGTGTTGTCCGGTGCCATCGTGCTCAACGGCGGCGTTCTGGATCTGACTGGGGCAAGCCTGAAGGCAGCTTCCCTGGAAACGTTCGAGCAGTTGGACGCTGACCGGGTGGAGATGGTGGATGCCCTCGGCGGCACTGAAGGCTCCGGGTATCGGCAGACGACCCGGGTGTTCACGCTGCTGACCGTGGGCGGCGAGGGTAAGGTTGTGGCGGTGGGCGATCGCCCGGAGCTCGATGAGGGGGATAACACGTATCCCTCGACCCTGACGCACACGCATACCCTGATGGTTGGCGATCAGGCTTGTGAGGTGACCTTTGTTCAGAGCGTGGATCCCGAATCGGGCGATTTCACCACGCAGAGCGGTACGTTTGCCTCGGTGGAGTGCGACTACATCTACCACATCAACGGTGCCGATACCATCCTGGAGTACATTTCCGGTACAAACAGCCTGAGTGCCGATGCGACCAAGAGCATTGAGCTCAACGGCGGCACGACCCTTGTGCTCAACGGCGCGCTCAACGAGAACTGCTCGAGCATTGACGTGACAGCGGATGCTGAGCTGTTCTTGGAGGGTGCCAACAGCATCGCCTACGGCAAGCTGAACGTGGGCGAGGGGGCAACGCTGACGATTGCGGGCACCGGCACCCTGGAGCTCCGCGGTTCTGCCCTTGATGCCGAGGAGGACGCCCCCACGGTGGATCTGAGCCAAAACGTTCATTTTGCATCCACGTCGCTGCTTGAGGAGGCGGACACGGTCGTGACGCCCAACCTCTCCATCGAAGGACAGTTCGGCAGTGTGGATACGGGCAACGCCAGCGGTAAGCTCCAACTGGTGGGCAATGTGACGGCGGATAGCCTGTTGACGGAAACGGCGATTGATTTGGGCAATCACACGCTCACCATCAACAACAGTGCCTTGGCCGTGGATAACGCTCTGGTGCTTTCCGGCAACAAGGGATCCATTACGCTCAATGCCGATCTGACCGAGGCCGATTTCCCCTCGATGCTGGATGCCGGCTTGATGCCGCTCATCGGTGTAAACGAGCTGGTTTGCGCCGGGGGAACGCGTCTGGATCTCACGCTGAGCGCCACCACGCTGGAGACGATTACATACAATCTGTTCAGCCGGACAGTGATGCCTCTTGAGGGTGAAGAGCAAGCGGCGGAGCTCCCCTCTTACATCCTCATGGGGATCGGCAGCCTGAGCGGTGCCGAATCGGCGGATCTGATTTACACGCTCAATGGTTGCGATCGTATTCCGGTGATTGCTGCGGATGAGGATGCCCCCCTTGTGGACGGCAAGCCCGGTTTCGGGCTGGCGATCAAGACCGATGAAAACGGCAATGCCGTGTTGCAACTGATCGATTTGGCGGCTCCTGCTCATGGCGACGCCTTGCATGGCAACGCGGGTGCCAACTATGAGGATTCGCATCTGACGGTGAGCGCCGAGGACGAGGTGAACTTCACCGGTTCGCTGACCGGTGAGAGCTCGCTGACCAACGAGGGTACCCTCAACATGATTGGCGCTGTGGTCAAGGCGCCTGTGACGAACAGCGGGAACCTGATGACCATCACGGGGGGCACCGAGATTACCGGCACTGTCGTTTCTACAGCCGGTAGGGTGGAAGTTTCCGATTCTCAGGTCGACAGCATGGCGGTCGCCGGTACGGAGCTGACCATTAGCAACACCGAGATTGCCGGCGCCGTGAGCGCGCAGGGCGGCACGGTGGATATCGCGGATTCCGCGATGGGTAGCCTGACGACCACGAACAGCACGGACGTGAGCGTCACCGGCGCTACGATTGCCGACGCTGTGAGCACGACGGGCGGCACGGTGAATATCGCGGGTTCCACGATGGATAGCCTGACGACCACGAACAGCGAGAGCGTCACCGTCACCGGCGCTACGATTGCCGGTGCCGTGAGCACGACGGGCGGAACAGTGAGTATCGCGGATACCACTGCAGACCGCTTGATGAGCACGGGCTCCGAGGTGACTGTCTCCGGTGCTTCCGACATCAAGCATGTGGCTGTCGTCGAGGGTGCGTTGAAGGATTCGAGCTCGCAGACGGCGTATGGGGCTCTTGCTCTGTCCGGCGGAGCCTTGGAGCTGACCCACAAGGATTCTGTCACCGTGGGAACATTGCAACTGGACGCGAACAGCACGCTGTCTGTCAGCACGGATGGAACGCCGGCTCCCGAGAGCGAGGCCGAACTGACGGTGGGCAATGCTGCCATTCTGGACAATGGTGCTGAGCTCAACGCCGACCTGAAGCTGACCTCCGGCGCGGAGCTCCGCGTGCAGGGCTCCGGCAAGGGGGCATCGGGCGTGGTGATGGGCAGTGATGTCAATCTGAGCACAGGCACCGTTCTTGGCGGCGATGCCGTTACGGCCATGGCCGGCAAGTCGGTGGAGTACGTGCTCTTCAGCAGCGCCGATGCGCTGAACGTGGACGGTGCAGGGGTGAGCAAGGTCATGGCCGATACCGTGTTTACACAGAATGCAGCGCAGGCCAAGAAGTATCAACTGCGCGAGGACAACGGCACCATCAGCCTGCGCTTCAAGGCCGAGGCTCTGGCTCCCGTGGCGACCAATGCCAACCAGGCGGCTGTGGCCGCGGTGCTCGACAGCCTCGACACACCCACGGCAGACGGCAGCAAGATGCAGCAGTTGCTCATCCATTTGGATAACCTGCACGATGTTTCCGGCGCCGCGGCGGCAGCCCACTTGCAGGCCGCCAGTGGGGCGTCGCTGACCATCGCTCAGCTGGCCATGATGGACAGCGCCCGCCACCACCAGGACAGTCTGCGTGCCAACATGGGCAAGCCCTCCTGCAAGAGCGCGGATTCCGGCAACGGCAACAACGTCAAGATCGGCAACAATGCGGTGTGGGCCTCCTACATCGGTGGTTACGACCGCATGAGCGCCGATGCCAATCTGGGGCACTACACGCATAGCTACCAGGGCGGTATGCTGGGTGCTGAGCACTCCTTCTCCTGCTCGGTGAGCGCGGGTCTGGCCGTGGCCTACGAAAACGGTCTCTCCCGCACCGATGCTACGCGGGTGGAGAGCGACAGCTGCTTTGTGGATCTCTACGCCGTCGCGACGACGGGAGCCTACACGCACCGCGCCAACCTGGGCTTCGGCACCACCGGCTTCGACACCCGCCGCGGTGTCAGCGCGCTGGGCACGGCCACAGGCGATGCCGACGCCACAAGCTTCACCGTGGGCTATGAGCTCAGCCGCAGCTTTGAGCTGAGCACGGGCTCGGCGCTCACGCACTTTGTGAGCGTGGACTACACCCACCACAACTTCGATACGGTGAGCGAGACCGGGCTGGGCGATGCCAACCTGAGCTCCGACCTCGACGATGTGGATCAGCTCACGGTGGGTATCGGCGCGCGCTATGCCAAGCAGTTTGCGTTGATTGCCGGGCAGGAAGCCGCGACCTTCACCGCCGGCGTGGCCCTCAACGCCGAAATCGGTGCCCACACGACCAAGGCTACTAACCGCTTCGCCTCCTATGGCAACGCCTTTGAGGTGCGCTCCTCTGAGCGCGATGCTGTCTTCGGCAGCGCTGAGCTTGGGTTGAACATTCCCTTTGCCAAGCAATGGAGTGGCAACGCAGGCGCCGGTGTCGAGTTCGGCGGCAATCGCACGAATGTGAGCGGCACCGTGGGTGTGCGCCATACGTTCTGATGAGCTCCTGGGAAGCTTGTTGTTCTCCCCGCGCCTGCGGGGAGAACAGCCGGTGAGGCAGCCGGGGGGACCAGGTGTCCCCCCGGCTTATTGTTATCGCGCATGGAGCGGTGGGGGGACGAAAGGGTAGGGGAGAATCGGGCGGGGGCGCTACGCGGCCGTGTAGGTGCGCATCAGGGCGAGCGTGTCGTGGGCGAGGCGGCGGATGGCCGCCTCGCGTCTGCGGATGGCGGGCAGCTCCCACAGGGTAAACTCGTTGTGCGCCACGAGGTTGAAATACATGCCGCGCAGGCAGGTCAGGCACCACAGCCAGTCGGCCTCGGCCATGCCGGGGAAGAAGCCTCGCAGCGCCTCTTGCCACTCCTGCAGTGCGTAGGCATAGTGGCTCTCGTAGACATCGCGCGTCAGCTCGGGATCCTCGTAGCCCATTTTGTTGAGGAAGCACAGCGTTTCCACCCCGTTGGCCACGGTGTTGTCCTCCCAGTCCGTGATGGGCGCCAAGAGCCAGGAGGCGAGGATTTGCTCGGCATCGCCCGTAGCTTGCGCGCGGTGCAGCGCAGCCAGACAGGTGTTGTTGTAGGGAGCGGCGAGATAGGCGAGCGTGTCGCGGTAGACATCGGCCTTGCTGCCGAAGTGGTAGCGGATGAGCCCGATGTTGACCCCGGCGGCGCGGGCAATGTCGCGCAGCGCGGCGCCCTCGAAGCCCAGGCGCGTGAACTGTTGCACGGCAGCGCGCATCATCTGCGCCTTGGTGGTGTCGGATTTGGTCATGGACGACGGGCGTTTTTCTTCTCCTGTTGCTTGCGGATGAACTCGACATCGGCATCGCAGAAGCGCTTGAGCTTGGTGCGGCTGATGCGCCCGCCGTACTCCTTGAGGTAGACCATTTGGTGCGCCTCATCGAAGCGTTGCAGCTTGGCAAAGAGGCTCATGTTGCCGGTGGCGGAGTGCCAGGTGCGGTAGCCCTTGGGCTCGAGCTTGGCGCGGTAGGCGCGCATATCCTCTTCGGCCTTGGTGACTCCCTCGCGGATGATGCTCTCGGCCTCCTGAGGGGCACCGCTGAAGCCGTCCATGCCGATGATGAATTTGCCGCGGGGGGAGACGATGGCGAGCGCCGGGCGGCGCTTGAGACCGTATTTGAGCGCCAGAGAGTTGATGGCGCCTCGGCTGTAGCGAGCCGTGCCTGACTTGCTCTCATCCAGCCCCGCACCCGTATCCAGCATCACGCGCACCACGCGATTCTTGCACCAAGCGTTGAACTTGGCCGTGTGCAGCAGGTGCTCACCCAGCATGCCGCTCTTGGGGCTGATGACCGAATCGTGGAACCAGATGAGCAGGGGGCGCCCCTCGCGCCGGGCGAAGCGCAGAGCCCGCCCATAGTCCGTCATCCACGCATTGCCGCTGCGGGTGCTTTCAAAGGCGGCGGTGATGCCCTCGATTTCCTTGTCGGGGTTGTCGGGATCGGTGAAGTACACTTCCCCCTCGGCTCCGTTGTCAATCTTCGCCAACTCTTCGCTGGTGTTGACATTGTAGCTGGTGGCGGTGGGATCCGTCTGGTTGGGCAGCAGGGGGTTGCCCATGCCGGTGTCCCCGCCCATGTTCATGGTCGCCATGGGGTTCGGGCGCGCCTTGGGGGGAGCGGGGGCTGCCGTCTGCGAGCAAGCGGCAGCCAGCAGCCCCGCCAGCGCCGCGATCCATGGCGCGTGCCTCATGCGTGCTGCTCGGCGGTTTTCACGCTCTGCCATGCGCGCTCCAGCTGTTCGGGAGTTGCCTGATCCAAGCGGCAGCCCTGCTCCTGCAGCAGGCGCTCCAACGCGTTGAAGCGGCGTTCAAACTTGCGGTTGGCGGCATCGAGCGCCAGCTCGGGGTCGACCTTGCGACGGCGGCAGAGATTGACCACGGTGAAGAGCAGGTCGCCCAGTTCCTCGGCGACCTGCGGGGCATCATCGGGCAGGGGCAGCGTCTCCTCCACCTCGCGCGTCTCCTCGCGAATCTTGTCGAGCACTCCGGCGTGGTCGGGCCAGTCGAAACCCACCTTGGCCACCTTCTTGGTCAGCTTGAACGCGCGCAGCAGCGCCGACAGCCCCTTGCCCACGTCGTGCAGGTAGGGTTTGTCCTCGATGGCGTGTTCGCGGCGCTTGACCGCGTCCCAGACGGAGAGCACCTCGGCGGCATTGCCCGCTGCGGCCTCGCCGAACACATGGGGGTGGCGGCGTACCAGCTTGTCGGCCAGCTCGCGCGCCACATCGTCGATGGTAAAGCCCTCCTCGGGGTTTTCAGACGCCATTTGGGCGTGAAAGAGTACCTGGAGAAGCACATCGCCCAGCTCCTCGCGCAGGTGGAGCCAGTCGCGGCTGCGGATGGCATCAATCGTCTCGTAGCACTCCTCCACCAAGTTGCTGATGATGGAGTCGTGCGTCTGCTCGCGATCCCAGGGGCAGCCGTCGGGTTGCCGCAGGCGGCGCATGAGCGCGGCGGCGCGCGCCATCTGCAACTCGGGGGCGCGCCCGTGCAGCATCTCGTCCTCGCTCAGCTCCCGCATGACTTGCCCCTCCTGTCGCGGCGCTCATTGTCCGCCTTGCCGGCGAGAATATCATCTATGTGCTGCACGAGAGCCCAGGACACGCGGCGCCGCTGGTACTTGCGCCACAGATGCTCGCGCAACGCCTCCCAAATCTCGGTGGTGAATTCGGCGGGCTCGGGCTCGACCTCCCCGCGCTGCGAGCGCCCGACCTTGGGGCTGACGCTCAGCTGCCACCAGCCGCCGAAATAGCGCGCCTCGTAAATCACCTTGTTGCCGTCCGCATCGCGGTCTTGCCAAGAAAATGCTTCCATATCCGTAGAAGAGAACATCAGCGGCGCCCGCGGCCGCGCTTCATTTCGGTATTGATGTTGTTGACATCCACCTGCATGGTGGGCGCAATCTCCGAGTTCGGCAGCCCCTTGCCCGTGTTGAGCGACACAATGATGGGCTTGCTGCGATTGCCGTTGTTGTCGTACTTGTAGATGACGCGCTGCACGAGCTTGCCCTCGGGGTGGGAGAACATGCGCTCCTCCACCAAACGGGCGCGGCTGTCGTAGCCATAGGCGACCTTGTAGATGATGTTTTTCTTGGTGTGGTCGTAGATGATGCAGGAGACGAGCTGCCCGTACTTGCCCTCCGTGTAGTCGTTGACCGCCGCCAGCTTGCCGCTCGCGGTATAGGTGGAGCAGCGCATGCCCCGCCAGCCCGCCTGGCGCTGGTAGATGGAGCGCGTGCCGTCCGGGTTGCGCATGACGCGCACCATGTTGCTCGAATCCCCGGCCAGATCGGCACTTTGGGCGCGCGCCGTCGGCAGCAAGGCCGACAGCAGCAGGACAGCGCAGAGAAGATGCTTCATGCCTGTTATGATACCCGCCGCCGAGGGCGAAATCAAGCGCAAAGGCGGCAGCGTGCTCAGACAGCCTTGGCGGCGCGCAGCGCACGGCGCATGGCCGCCAGTGTGGCATCAATGTCGGCCTCGCTGTGCGCGGTGGAGATGAAGCCCGTTTCGTAGGGCGAGGGCGCCACGTAAATCCCCTGTTCCAGCATGCTGAGGAAGTAGGCGCGGAACATGGGGAAGCTGCCCGTGGTGGCGGTGGCAAGGTCGCAGACATCTTCCGTTGTGAAGAAGAGGCACCACATGGAGCCGCTGCGCTTGAAGCACAGCGGCAGCCCCTCCTCGCGCAGCAGGCGGCGCACCCCTTCCTCGAGTCGCGCGCCCAGTGCCTCCAGCCGGGCATAGGCGGCAAAATCCTCCGCCGCCAGCGCGCGAAGCTGCGCCAGCCCCGCCGCCATGGCAATGGGATTGCCGCTGAGGGTGCCGGCTTGGTAAACCGCGCCGAGCGGGGAGATGCAATCCATGATGTCCCGCCGCCCGCCGAAAGCCCCCACGGGCAGCCCTCCGCCGATGATTTTGCCCAGCGTTGTCAGATCGGGGGTGATGCCCAGCTTGCCCTGCACCCCGGCGGGGGAGATGCGGAAGCCCGTCATCACCTCGTCGAAGATGAGCAGCGCGCCGTGGGCGGCGGTGATGTCGCGCAGGAACTCCAAATAACCGGGCTTGGGCAGGTAGAAGCCCGCATTGCCGGGGTAGGGCTCCACAATGATGCCCGCGATTTGCCCCGGGTGTTGTTCAAACGCGCGGCGCACCGCCTGCGGGTCGTTGTAGGGCAGGGCGATGGTCAGCGCGGCCAACTCGCGCGGCACCCCGGCACTGTCGGGCTCGCCGTGGGTGAGCGCGCCGCTGCCCGCCGCCACGAGCAGGCTGTCCGCATGGCCGTGGTAGCAGCCGGTGAACTTGATGATGTAGGGGCGCCCCGTGTAGCCGCGCGCCAAGCGCACGGCGCTCATGGTGGCCTCTGTGCCGCTGTTGGTCATGCGCACCTTGTCGATGCTCGGGATGAGGCGGCAGACTGTCTCGGCCATCTCCACCTCCACACGGGTGGGAATGCCGTAGCCCAGCCCCAGCGGGACGGCGGCCTGCACCGCCTCGATGACGCAGCGGGGGGCATGTCCCAGAATGGCGGGTCCCCAGGTGCCTACGTAGTCGATGTACTCGCGCCCGTCCTCATCGCGCAGGTGGCAGCCCTCCGCGCGGGTGACGAAGAAGGGCGCGCGCTCCAGACGGCGAAAGGCGCGCACGGGGGAGTTGACGCCGCCGGGGATGACGGCACAGGCGCGGGCAAAAAGCTCTTCGGAAATCATGGTTGTTCGGTGTGTTTAGCGGCGGATAGCGGCTCGGGAGCGGCATCCCTCCTCCAGCCAAAGGCGCACGCCTTCGCGATCCTGCTCCTCCAGCAGGTCGATGAGCGCGTGCAAATCGGAGACACAGTGGCTCAGCACCTCGCGGATGGCCACGTCGTTTTCCCAGAGAATGTCGGCCCACATGGGCGCCGGACCGGAGGCCACGCGGGTCGTGTCGCGGAAGCCGCCGGAGGCGAGCCTCTGCAAATCGCCGAGGGGTACATCGCCCTGAGCCGCGTTGCGGGCGGCGAGGGCTGCCATGATGTGCGGCATGTGCGAGATGCGCGCGACGGCGCGGTCGTGGTTGGCGGGCTCCATTTCATAGGTGCTGCAACCCAGCGCCTGCCAAAAGGCGGCCAGCCGTGCTACAGCGGCGCCCGATGCTGCGTGGGCGTTGGTCAGCGCCACGGTGGCTCCGCGCAGCAGGTCGGCTCCCGCATGTTCGATGCCGGTGGTTTCTGCCCCGGCCATCGGATGCGAGCCGATGAAGCAGCGACGGCGCTCGGTGAGGAAGGCTCCTGTGGTGCGATGCACATAGGCCTTGACGGAACCGACATCGGTGACAAGGGTGTCGCGTCCGATGCCGGGGAGCATGCGGTGGCAGAGATCCTCGAACACACCGATGGGGGTGGCAAGGATGATGAGCTCAGCGCCGCGCGCTGCGGCCACGGGGTCGGTGAAGAGCTGTTCGGTCAGACCGTGCTCACGGGCGAACTGCAGTGGCTGCTCGCGCCGTGCCCACAGGCGCAGCTCCGCTTGCGGCAGGTACTTATGCACCGCCATCGCCACCGAGCCGCCCAGCAGACCGGGACCGAAGACGGCGATTGAAGAAAACGGAGGAGTACTCACAGGCATCAGGGAACGCGGAAGTGGAAATTGGTGCCGCGCACCTTCAGCTCCTTGCCGCTGGGGTAGGGCTGCCCGTTCTTGTCGGTCACGCGGATGGTCTTGCTGGGATCAAGCGGGTTGTACACACGGGTCGGATCGCCCTCCACGCGGGTCGCCACAGGGATGGGTCCCTGGTTGGTGATGCTCTTCAGGTCGGTGCCGGCAGCGTAGGCCGCTGCGGGCGCCGCCGGAGCACCGGCAGCTTTGGGTGCCGGGGTGCTTGGTGCGGGCGTTTTCGGCGCCTGCGCGACACTGACGGGCGCGGGGGCAGCGCTGACAGGAGGCTTGGGCGTTGCTACGGGAGCCGTTGCCGCCGGCGTGGGGGGCTTGGGTGCGGCAGCTACGGGTTTGGGCGCCGGAGCGGGTGTTGCGGTCTTGGTCAGATCCAGCGGCTTGGCCGCAGCGGCGGGGACGCTCGGCGCTTTGGCGGCAACAGGAGAGGGGGGCAGAGCCGGGGTCGGTGTCGGGATTGCCGCCGGTTGCAGGGCTCGGGTTGCCGGTGCGCCGACAGCCGTGCCGGGCGGCAGTGCCGCTTGGAGATGCGTCGCGGGCGCCTGCGTCACCCAGGTGTCGGGGTAGGTGCTGCGGCTCGCCGTGCCGGGATGGTAGGGCATGTCGGTCACCGCAGGCGTGTAGTACACGCAGGAGCTCAGCAGAGCCGCCGCGCCGGCAAGGGGAAGGAGAAAGGTTGCTTTCATGATGAATGCAGCGATGGGTCTGCTCCCAAGTTAATACCCGCTCGCGCGAAAGTCAACCGTAAAACGGCAGCGCCGGGGATTTCGCGCGGATGGAGCTCTGCAGGGGAGCAGGCGAAAAAGCCGCCGCCCAGGGGGCAGCGGCTTGGTGAGAAAAGATGGAGAAGCACCTTACTTGCCCTTGCCCTCAAAGACTTTGACGGGAGCCTCGGGCGCAACGGGAGCCTGTGCCGCAGGGGTCATGACTTCCTTGCAGTCCTTCGGGAAGGGGCGGAGCTTGGGCATGGGCTGGGATTGGCAGCAGCAGGAGCTGAAGCCGACCGCGCAGGCAACGGAAAGGAGAAGAGTGGTGAATTTCATAGCGAGAGGATGGTTGTTCTGCTTTCGTTGCCTATTCAAGCAAAATCATGGGAGAGAGTCAACACAAATTTCCCCGAGCTGCGTGTTTTTTGGGTGCAGCGACTTCAGAAACGATAGGTAAAGCCCAACGAGCCGCTGATGCTGCTGTGGTGCTGTTGCCATTCTGCATGGGCATCGGCATGCAGAACCAGGTCGTAGCCGACGGGAACCCGCAACCCGGCGCCGAGGAGGAGACCCCAGCCTCCCGGGTCGGCACCGTGCAGGGTGCGGATGCGCGCGGGCTCGCCCGCCGTGATAACGCGCGCACGGTGTACCGCGCTGCCAAATTCGGCCACCGGAGCTAGGCGCAACTCGGCATGCACGGGTTCATCGGTGTCCGTCAGCCGACCGATGACCGCGCGGTAGCGCAGCCCCGGCTCGATGGTTGCGCGGGTGTAGTTGCGCGCGAGCAGCTGCGCCATCTCATCCTGCATGTCGCCGATCTCACCGGCCGCGCTGATGTGACCGCGCGTGATCGAGAGCGTGAGATAGGGGCGCAGCTCCTGGTCTCCGCCCTCGTCGAGCACCCATCGGTAGCTGTATTCGTAGAGCGCGGACACGCTGCTGCCGCGCGGGGCGCAGCGCGCGCGGTAGTTCTCCAGCGAGCGCTTGAGTACCATGCGGTTGCGCCCTGCCGTCAGCAGGAAGAGATGCGTGTGCGGGCAGTGTTCCCAACGCGCGTAGAGGTGAGCGGCATAGCGGTCGTCGCGTCCGCGAGCCACGGTGGAGCCGTCGGCCTGCAGCTTGCCCGCCCAAGCCGAGCCGGCCGCACCCAGCATCCACGATTGGCTGAAATCGCGCTCCAGCCCCAGCGAGCCGCCGACCGCATCATCGCGCAAGCCGGTGCGCCCCGCCTGATGCGTGCGTATTCCCGCCGCATCGGCCTGCATCCAAAGCCGCGTCTCCGGCCCCGGCCACACGGTGCAGGGATCCCCCGCGCAGTCCGAGGCATCCTCGAGCCGTCGCCGCAGGAGGCGCTGCATGGTTACCACCCCGCGCCACTGCGACATGGCGGGCAGAGTGAGCGCCGAGAGCGAGTCCGAAATCGCTTGCTCATCGCGGCGCATCAGCAGGTAGAGCACCCCCGCCGCATCGGTTGTCAGCTCCCCCTGCATGCCGGGAGCAAGCAGCAGGGTCGTTTCTGCACCATCGGCTAACTGCACAGGCAGCCCCTCGGTCAGTTGATAGCGGGAGCTGAGGCGGGGCAGGCTGCGCGCATCCATCCCCCAGGCCGTCAGCGTCAGCCTCTGTGTCGTGGCCTGCCCGCTGAGGGTGACCGTCTCCGTCCCATCGGGCAGGGTGAGGGTGAGTGCCGAGCCTCCCGCGTGCAGCGTCAACCCGTCGGGTAGGGTGAGCCCGTGCAGGTGCAGCGTGTGCGCCGCTTGCAGCGAGCTGCTGCCGGTCAGCGTGAGCCCGCGCAGCGTGGCGCTGCCCGCCGCCTGCAGCGAGCTGTTGTGCAGTTGACCGCCCGTGAGGGTGGCACCATCTGCCAGCACGATGCTCGTGCCCTCGGCGGCTTGCAGGGTGGCGCCGTTCGCATCCAGTTGCACACCGGTGAGCATGCCGCCCGTGTAGCTCGAGCCCCCGACGCTTGCGCTGCCGTTGCGCACATCCAGCGTGCCCGCGCGGAGGGAGCTGAGACTGTAGTTGCCCGCGAGGCTGAGCCGCCCGCCCGCTTCGGCCGCCAGCTCCTGCAGCTCCCCGCCGCCGCTCAGGCTCAGCCCGCCCCCGGAGAGCTCCGCGAGCGAGGCCGTGGTCGCGAGGGTATTGGCCGCCGTGTCCATCTGCACACCGGCGGGCGCCTGCAGCTCCAAACGGCTGCCGTCCCCCACCACGAGCTGCCGCAGCTCGCCGCCCGCGAGATTTTCCAGCCGCAGGGTGCCCCCACCCGTCAGCACCATGCCGCTGCCTGCGCTGTTGAGCGCCGCCTGACCATCTGCCACGCGGAGCGTGCTGCCGCCCGCGAGCGCGAAACGAATGGCCTGCCCCGCCGAGGCGGAAAGATGGTTGAGCAGGGAGGAATCGGCCGCGCTGTGCAGGGTGCCGCCGTCGAAGAGCAGCGGCGTTGTGTCGTCCAACGCGGTCGCAACCGCCCCGCCGCCTTCTATCGCCGCATAGTTACCCGCCCGCAGCGAACTCAAATCGGCCATGCCTGCCAGCACCCACTCTTGCTGCACAGTCGGCGCGGAGCCCTGACCCGCCACCGCGGTAAAGGTGGCGCTGCTGCCCGCCGCCCCGCGCAGGTACAGCTCCTGCAGCCCGTCGGAGGGCATGGCATCCAAGGGGGCGGCTCCCGCTTGCAGTGCGTAGCTCGTGCCGTCCAGCACCAAGCTGCCGCTGAGTACCTGCACATGGCTGCCGTCCCCTTGCAGCAGCAGCTGATACTCGGCCGACTGCCACTGCTGCCCCGTTTGCAGCAGTTCGCTGAAGCTGCCGGTGCCGGAACCACCCATGAGGTACACATTGCCGTCCGTCGTCAGGTAGAGGGCAAAATCGCCCCCGCCGTACACCTTGCCGTTGCCGTATACCTGCCCGTTGCCGGGGTCGAAGGATGAGACGAGTACCGACTGCGCCGCGCTGCCCGCCGTGGTGGGTCCCGTGAGCGTGCCCTGCACCTGCAGCGTCCACGCCTGAGCGCCATCGGGAACGGCCGCGCCCAAGGAAGTGCCGTAGGCCACATCGGCCGTGGCTGCCGTGGCGCTTCCCTGCACCACACCCCCTTGCAGGCGGCGGTAGGCCGCGGCATCAAAGACCGTGAGCTGCAGCGCGCCTTCGGCGATGCTCGCCCCGACCAGGCAGCCGGCGGCAGGCGTCAGCGTCAGCTCCGCGGTGGTGATGGTCGCCCAATCTCCCGAAAACTCGGCAAGGCTGTAGTGCCCCGGAGCCGTGTAGGCCGCGGCATCGTAGCTGCCCGCGAGCTGCAGCACCCCGTCGTTGCCTCTGAGCTGAGCTCCCGTGACCACGTCGACGCTTGCCACCAGTTCGCCCGTCACTTGAATGCTGAGCGTTCCGCTGCCGACGGTATCCAGCCGCAGCCCCTGCCGCACGCCGACCTCCAGCGAGGCATTGCCGGCGGATTCAATGCTCAACTCTTCGATGTGCAGCATGGACAAATCGCGCCGATTGCTTGTGTTCTCCACCATTTGCAGCGTGCTGCCGTCGCTCAGGCTCAGCAGGGCAAGGGTGCCGAAGCGCATGTCGCCCGCTTGCAAGGTGTAGGGACTGCTGCCCGAGGAATCAGCCGTGCTGACGAGATCCAGCTGTTCGCCGCCGCTCCCATCGCCGTTCCAGTAGTAGTTGCTGCCCGACCACCCCGCCCAAGCCGTAGCGAGCGCGCTCGGCAGAGCCCACAAAAATGAGATGCGTTTCATACCCCTGCATCTTTAGCGCGATACCCGGTTTGCCGCAATCTAACCGCATAACTATTACACGGGGATGCATGCGTTCCGGCCTATTTTCCCCTTGCTGTGGGGAAGCAGAATATGTATGCTGTAGGAAAAGATGCCTGCTGCAAAACAAGTGCTGCGAAGAAGACTGCTCCGCCGTTTGCGCCGTACGGATTCCCTTTTACTGCTGATGGTGCTGCTCATCGCGGTGTTGGGGCGATCCTATTGGGGCGGGGAGGGGGAGGGCGGGCAGTCGGCGCCCGCCGTCGTGATGCTCCCGGCGGAGGAGAACACCGAGGTGACGGCTGCCGGAGCCGCCCCCTCGGAAGAGTCCGGAATCCCCCCGGCACTGCCTGCCGGAAAGGGCAAGCCCGTGCGCCTGCTGACCTACAACGTGAAGAACTATTTTGTGGCCGGGGAGCCGCAGCGCAGCCGTTATGTGCTGCGCCCCAAGCCGGAGAACGCGCGTGAGTGCGTGGTCGAGGTCATTGCCTCGGCTGCTCCGCAGGTGGTGGGGTTGGTGGAAATCGGGGGCGTGCAGGCCTTGGCCGATTTGCAGGCTCGTTTGGCACGGCGTGGGGTGGAGCTGCCGCATGCTTTTGTGTTGGAGCGCATGGGGGAGGATCGCGCGCTGGGCATTTTGTCCCGCTGGCCGCTGGTGGAGAATCACTCGCAGCGGGATTACGGTCTGTTCGGCAACCATCGTCGCAAGCTGTTGCGCGGGATTCTCGATGTAACGCTGCGGACGGACGACGGACGGTACTTCCGTGTGATGGGCGCGCACCTCAAATCCCGCGTGGCGGAGAACGCCGAGGCCGCCGCCGCCTTGCGCGAGCAGGAGGCGCAGACCGTGTATGACTATGCCCGGCGTCAGCAGCAACAGCAGCCGGAGATGCCTCTGGTGATTTTCGGGGATTGGAACGACACGCCCGCCGACCCCGCCGTGCGGGTCATGGTGCAGGGGGCTAAGAAGGAAGCGACCACCCTCAGCCGCCTGAGTCCCCGCGACAGCCGGGGCGAGGAATGGACGCACTACTTCCGAAGCGGTAAGCAGTACTATGTGTTCGACCAGTTGTTTGTCAACGGCGTGCTGCGGGCGCGCATTCAGCCGCGCAAGGGCTGCGGCGTGGTGGACATCCCCGCCGCCGAGTGCGCGAGTGACCACCGCGCCCTGTGGGTCGACCTGCGCTGAGGGCTCAGGCTCAGCGGGCGGAGGGCAGGAAATGGGTGCGGCGGATCTGCTCGGCCATCGAGCGGAAATGCGCTGCCTCCTCGGGGTGAATCTCCTGCTCCCAGAGCGCAATTTCCTCGGCCAGAGCCGCCGCTTCGGCGTAGCGCTTGCCGATGAGGTACTGCGCTACGGCACCCGCCGTCGCCTGGTGATAGTAGGGGAGTTCCTTGGCATCCGGCTCGGTGCCGCGGGGGGGGCGGCGCCCGAGAATGGTCAGGTAGTCGCCGAGAGCCAAATCGTTCTTGCCCGCGCGCGTGCAGAGCAGGGCATGGTGCAGCAGGGTGAAAAGCCGCCAGCGCGGGGAAAGCTCGGGATAGTCGAGCATGATGGTGGCGGCGTTGACGGCCTCCTGCAGAGCCTCGCGCGTGCCCAGCTGAGCATACGCATTGGCCAAAGCAGCGGCGGCGAGTGTGCGCTCGCGGGCATCGAGGTCGGGAGCGCGTCCCGGCGTGCCCTCCGGGAGCATGAGGGCGCGCAGGCGCGAGATGGCCTGCTCACTCCTGCCCAAACGGCTCAGCACCGCAGCACAGCGGATGGCGGCGGTCACCGCCGTGCTCCCGCGCCCCTCGGCACAGCGTGTGTAGAGCTGCAGGGCACGCTCGAGCCCCTCACGCGTGCCGAGTAGCTCTGATTCATGCGCCATGAGAACGAGCGCCCGGGCTGCATACGCACCCTTCGGGTAGCGCTGCAACAGCGTGCGGAGCTCACGGATGGCGTCCTCGTGGCGTGCATCCGTCGAGAGCCGATGCACGAGATGCAGGGTCAGGATGGCGTAAAGTGTCGGATCCTGCGTTTTAGCCGCCGCCCGGCGCAACAGCCGCTCGACCGCGGCGGTATCGTTGGGATGACGCTGCTGCAGCCATTGCTCCTGCAGGGCGTAGTAGCGCAGGAGTTGCTCTTCCGTCGGGTCGGTGAGGGGGGGCAGCACTTCCTCGTCCTCTCCCGGGGCAGGGAGCGCTTCGGGATGGCAGAGGCGCAGATAGGCTCGGGTGAGTTCCGCATCCTGACGCAGAGCAGGGGTGGGTTGCTCGCTGAGCAGCGCGGCGATTTCTGCTGCTGCCGCTGCCGGGTCTCGATCTGCCAGATAGTCCGCCCGCAGGGCGCGTGCCTGCTGACGGATGCGGAGGGGAAGAGCCGGGTCGTGCGTGATGGCCTCTGCTGTCTGAGTGTCCCCGGCTCGCAGGGCGCAGAGCTCCGCGTTGAGCACGGCCGCCCGCTGCAGGCGCTCGGGGGCACGGCGCGCCACCGAGCGGTAGGTCGTCAGGGCAAGCTCGGGATGCTCCTCCTGCAGCCGAGCTGCCAAAAAATCCTGTTGCGGACTACGCTCCCCGGCGAGGGGCAGGCGCTCGGCGTAGAGCGCCGCCTCGCGCATTTGCCCCCGCCGCAGCAGGCGGCTGATGTGCTCCTCCAGCATGGTGGTGGTTGCCGCCTCACGGGGCAGCGCGGACAGCGCCGTGTTGACACAGGTTGCGTCGGCAGGTTTTTCCGGTGCGTCCTCGGGATTGAGTAGGCGCGAGAGCACCAGCAGCGCGGCAGCAGCGCGCTTGGGTTTGCTGAAATCCTGCGCCCATTCGTTGAGTTTGGTGCGCGCCTCGTTGCTGCGGCGGAACGCGCGGCGCTCGCAGAGGCGGCGCAGAGCCTCGGTCAGCAACGGCGACTCCGGATTGACCGAGATGAAATGCAGCAGCGTCTCCTCCCCCTTGCCGCGGTGCGTGTCCGCCACATCAGTGCTGACAAGCTCCTCCTCATCATCATTGCTCGCTCCGGGGGAGCCTGCCTCCTCCTCGGTCTCGAGATCATACCACACCTCAGCCAGCGCCAGACGGGCACGCTGGCGCAGCATCAGGGGCAGATTGCGGTTGTTCTCCATCTCGCGGCAGGTCTCCGTCGCGCGGTCAAATTGCTTGCTTAGGCGCAGATTATCAATCTCCAGCAGCTGCAGCAGCGGGCGCAGCTCGGGCTGTTCGGCCGCGCGCTCGCGCAGCAGCGACAGCGCCGTGTTATCGCGCCCGTTGGGTTGGGTGAGCCAATACTCGGCCAAGGCTGCTGTAGAGAGCGCGGCAATCTCCCGGTCGGGAGAGGTGGTCATGGGGGTAGCCACGCGCCCCAGATCGAGCTCGGGGCATTGCCAGGCACAGTAGAGCAGAGCCCTATCGGCGTAGGGACGCAGCGGGTGATCTGCGGGAACGCGGTTGAGCGGCTCAAAGGCCTGACGTAGACGCCCGAGCGCCAACAGGCTGCGCCCCCGCCAGAAATCTGCCTCGGCACCCGATGCCTCGGCCAGCGCCTCCAGAGCCGCCGTCGCATCACCTCCGCGCAGCAGCTGAGCCGCCTCCTCCACCCCCGCCGCATGCAGCAGCGGCGCGGCGCACACAAGCAGCACAAGCGAACGTAAACGCATGGCAGAATGCAGTGAGAACCCACCGACGGGATCCGACCCCGGGCTCATTGTCCGGTGCCGGACTCTAACTCCACCAACTCATTCAGACCGGCATCACCCTCTTTGCCCCTCTTCTTGCGGGGCTTGGGGAGGGGGCGGGGATTTTTGTCGAGGTAGCGCTTCTCCTCGATTTCCGGCTCCATCGGCTCGAGATGTTTGCCGAACATCTTGAGATCGTAGCCGTTGAGCCCGTTCCAAATCACCAGCTTGCCATCCGTAATGCCCGTGTCAATCAGCGTCGGCTCAAAGGCCAGCCCGTTGACGACAGGCAGCAGATTGCGCCCCTGATGCTGCAAGGTCGTCGTGTAGAGGCGGTTGCGGTACTCATCCTTCACATACAGCACGACACCGTAGGAGCCGTCGGGGTTGAGAAAGGAGCGGAACTTGCTGCAATGCTTCAGCGCCAGCGCCGGCATGCGGTTGTAGTGCTTCCCTCCGTAGGTGATGATGAAGGCCGCGCCGGGCTCGCCGCCGCCGGCCTCCGTCAGGAAAAAGACGGGATAATCCTTGTTCTGTTGGCAGGCTGCGAGCAGGATTGCCCCGAGCATCCCGATGAAAGCATGGCGAGTAAACATAGCGGAAGAAACATTAACTACGGAAAGAGAGCTTGGTCACAATGGAGGCCAGCACGGCAAGCTCCTCTTCGGTCAGATTCTCGGTGTGGCGGTCAATCGCCTCATTAAAACGGGAAGAAACCGAATCGTAGAGCTGCAGCCCGCGCTCCGAGAGGCGGATGCACACCGCGCGGCGATCCTTGGGGTTGGGATTGCGCTCGAAAAAACCCTTGCTCACCATCGTCTCCACCAGCAGCGAGGCCGCAGGAACCGTCATTTGCAGCCGCTTGGCCAGAGTCTTGAGCGCAATCCCCTGAGGGGAGGTCTCCATGAGCAGCTTGACCTGCGCGATGGCCGTCCCCTGACGCAGCGTCAGCCCGAACATCTTTTGTTGCAGGCTGGTGCTGATGGAATAAAAACTCTCCCGCCGGATGGAATCCAGCGTTGTCATCAGTTCGTGGAACAGGACATGCTTGGAGCTTGCGTCGGAATTCATGGTGCCTCAACCCATTATACGGATAGACGCGCCCGTGTCCAGCAGAAAGCATGATCGCCGGGTAATTCACCGCTGACGCATGGGCAGATGTGCGTTCGGGGTATTGTCTCAGCGGAGTTGAGGCGCATGCCGTCTAGCATGGTCTGCGTGTAGGCATCACTCTTCAGACCGCGAACCACCAGGTAGGACGCATTGCCCCGCTGGTTAATGCCGCCACCGGGCGTCACATAGACCCCGGGTACCTGCGTCGTCAGCGCATCGGACACGTTGTAAAGCTGCTGCGTGTCGCGCAGCTCGGCGGGGTTGAGGACGGTGACGGAGACACCCGTTTCGTTGTAGGGCACGGCCTGTCCGCCGTGTGCCGAGACGGTGACGGGAGCGAGCTCCGTTTCAATTTCCGCCTGTGACTCGTGCTGAGCCCAGGCGCAGGAACCTGCCAACACCAGGGCAGGCACAACGCGCGCAGCACCCCACAGGGGCGCATTCAATTTCTGTTTCATGAGTTTGGCCATGGGTTGGGGGCGGTGCATCGCCACCCCGCATTCCGGCGAGCCTCCATGGCTGGCATTCCGACTCGGCGCGTCTGACAGCGCGCCACACGGTTGCGGCACAGCGGCGGATTCTCACCGCCTTCCCCATCTATTTCCTGCGGCATCCCGCCGCCTCCCGGGGGCTCCGGCACGCGCAGCGGACGTGCGCACCACGACGTCATTCTAATGAGCGAGCCTAGGCGGGTCAAGCGCAAAGTGGCTTCAGGTAAAGCGTATCACGAACATCCTAAGAATTATAGTCAGTCGTTGGACTCGCCTCATCCGATCCTTAGGAAAAATCTATGGGACACGTGTGGAGGGTGCATCGATGTTGTTCATTTAGACTTGACAGGGATGTTTCCCTGCTGTATCTAGAGGTTCCCTCTTTTCCCGAGGATAACACTCTGTTGTTACGACGTGCAATGAATCTGATGACAATACGAACGATAGGGAAGCATGAAACGCTGCTTTGCCTCGTTGTGACTGTGGTGTATCTGCTGTTCTTCAGTCCCATGACGCTGCCGATGCATCCGTATTATTATGATGATATGGCTATCTACGCTGGTGTGGGAAAGGGTATGACGCACGGTTTGTTGCCGTATCGGGATTTGTTTGATCACAAGGGGCCGCTATTTTACGCGATCTACGCGTGTGGGGAGCTGATTTCGGGGGGGAAGTGGGGGTATTTCCTGTTTCAGATTCTGAATCTCATTGCTTATATAGCAGGTGCTCGACGGTTGATGTCACTCTTTGTGCCTCGCCCAATCGCTTGGGTGCTCGTACTGCTCGGACTCGCGCTGGGTGCCGGTTACATGGGGTGTGGCGGACAAACGGAGGAATGGGCTGCGACCTTGTCTGTCTGGGCCATGTATCTCGTTGCACGTTGCCTCCGACGCTCTCTGGGCGAATTCCCTGCTTCGGTGGCCTTCCTGCTCGGGGTCATGTTGGGCTGCCATGCGATGATTCGTGTGACCAATGCGGCCATTGAGTGTGGTGTCATGGCAGTGTTGGGTGCCATGATGTTATGGCGGGGTGAGTACCGCGCGTTGGTGCGTACGGTCTTTTGGTCGGTGGCGGGGCTGGCGCTTGTGTGCGTCGCCTGCCTATTGTGGATGCTGGCTGTGGGCTGCTTCGATGATTTTGTGGCTGCCTATCTTGAGTTCAATGGCAGTTATGTGTCTTCTTACGGTAGTGAGGAGTCCACGGCGTTGGTTTGGCTGAAACGTTTTGTGTCCCGTACTGCGTGGCCTTTTCTCTTCATCTATGCGGCCTCGTTTGGCCTCGTTCGGCATCTGAGGGAGAATCATCGGATGTTGTTGGCTATGTTGTGTTCCGCTGCGTTTTGCTTCCAACTTTCGATACTGGCCGGCAGAGACTACCCGCATTACTATCTGACAGCAATGCCTGTGATGACCTGCGCGGGGCTTTTGGGTTGGTGCCTGTGGAAGCGTCTTGGGCTTCGTCGGTATGCCCGATGGGGGGTGCTTGTTGTGTTTGTCCTCGCATGCAGCCATTCATTGTGTTTTTCTCCGAGTGCTCTGAAACGCAATATCGGCATCTACATCAAGATGTACAGGGGAACATGGATACAGAATATTTGCTATGAAGGCTGTCGTCGCTTTACGGGGCTGATGGCAGATTCGGACAGCTATCTCGGTATCGATGTCGAGCCTGCCACTTACATCTATCTAAACAAGCAGCCGTCTTGTCGCTACTTCATTCTGCAAGGCAGTCACAATGGTGTGAATCCGAACATCTACCCGACTCTGGCAAGCTTGCTGGAATCAGACGAGGCCCCGCGCTGGTTGCTTGTGTCGCGCAGGGGAAAGACCACAGAGGCAAAGAAACCATTGGTCGCCGCTATTGATCGCCGCTACGGTTGCGTGCTGGAAGACGCGCGCAGCGGCCTCGCCTTGTTGCGGCTCAAGGAGTGACGCGAGCCCTCCCCCGGAATGGGCTCAGAGATGCACACGGGCAGCGACGGAGCGCGTCTGCGGCAGGATGTACTTGTGCAGTTCCACGCAGGCTCGGCGCGCGCCGAACTCCGCGATGCAGGCGGCGGCGAGCTTGTGCGCCAGCGTCTCGAGCAGGACGGTGGGTTCTGCGGCAGCGATGTCGGCCAGGCGGCGGCAGAGGCGGTCGTAGTCGATGGTGGCGGCCAAATTCTCGCCCATGGCGGCGAAGCGGCGGGGCGGGGTGATGCGGATGTCGGCGCTCAGGGGCTGGGCGGCGGCGCGCTCCCCCTCCGGCACCCCGATGCGGGCGCTGAGCCGCAGTTGGTGAATGCAGATGCTGTCGTCATTCGGGGCGGGGCAGCGCTCCATGAGGCGGCGCAGGGCATCGAGGTCGGGCACGATGAGGTCGGGACCGGCGGCGGCAAGCCGCGCGGGGCTGTTGTAGCCGGTGAGCACGCCGATGCCGGTGATGCCGGCGTGGCGGGCGGCGTGGATGTCGTGCTCCATGTCGCCGATGAAAGCGGTATCGGCCGCGAGTAGCCCGTGCTGCGCCATGAGCCTGCCGATGTGCTCCACCTTGTTGCGGATGCCGGAGTGGACGGCCTCGAAGTAGGAGAACAGCCCCAGCGCACGCGCCTGCGTCTCAAAAGCAGCGGGATCCATGCTGGTGAGCGCAAAGCAGCGTATACCCCGCGCGCGGCAGTACTCGAGAAAGGTGCGGGCGTGCGGCAGGATGGTGACACCGACCTGCGAGCGGTCAAAAGCGTAGCGGTAGTGGTGCTCCAGCTCCTCCAGCGGCACGCCCGGGGTCTTGCGGGCGTAGTAGTCGGGGTAGGGGAGCTGGAACTCCTCGCGGAACGCCTCGAGACTCAGCGCCGCGCATCCGTACTGCGCGAGCACATAGTTGGTGGCTTCGAGGGTGAGCGCGAGGTCGTTGCAGAGGGTGCCGGACCAGTCGAAAAGGAGGTTGCGGAACATGGAAAATCAGCGTTTGGTCGGCTCTTGGGCATAGCCTTCCTTGGCGCTCGTGGTGATGATGCGGTTCTTGAGCTGGTACTTGCGGATGCTTTGCTTGAGCTCGGGGTTGACGAAGGGGTTGTCCTTGCCGTAGCGCGCCCAGGGACCGCCCGGCACGAGGGCGAACTCCACAAAACGCCAGTGGACGGTGGCCATGCCCCCGGTGATGCCCAGATAGTCACGCACGGCGGGCGAAATGTCGATGCCGGCGGCCTTGTTGGCCTGATTCCTGGGGCGCTTGTTGCCGAACACATACTCCCAATCATCCGTGGTGAAGGGGCCGCAGTCCTCCCACTGGGCGTAGCAGTAGCGTCCCTTGTAGTAAATCTGCACCCACATGCCGCGACAGACCGACTCGTATTTGCCGCCCTTGTCGCGCCGATACCAAGGGATAACCTTGGCGGCCTCGGGCTTGGGGCCTCCCTTGTCGATGTCGTTGTAGGGCAGAGCCACGTAGAAAGGATTGAGCAGGGGGGTGAAGCCCTTGGGCGCAAAGGTCTTGGGGTCGCGGTTGGCGGGGTTGGGGTCGTCGAAGCCGCCGTAGTTGTCGTCCCAGTTGCTGTCCCAACTGCTGGCGGTGTTGGGGGTGGGGTTGCGCTTGGTGGCGAGCTCACCGATGTAGAAGTAGGTTGCGGTGATGTCGAAGTGCCAGGGGTAGACGCCGATGCGTCGCACCTGCGGCAACTTCTTGGGGTCGGGGAAGTTGCGGCGGTGGCTCTGGTCGAAGGTCGGGCGCATGGGACCGGCCTTGATGGCGGCGGCGCGCAGGCTCTCTTCGCTCATCTGCCGCCGCGTCTCGGAGGCGACGCGGGTGCTGAGCTTGGAGGCGGGGGCGCTGCTGCGTGTCTTGCCGCTGCCGCTCAGCCCGGCCGCACCCACCGGCAGCGCGCCGAGCAGGAGCGCGGTGAGCAAGAGGGCGGCATGAGGGTGGCGGAGCAGCGGCATGGGGCAGAGCGGGGGCGTTACCAGGCGTGCAGCACGCTGGGGCGCGCCTGCGGCAGCTTGTCGGGCGCATCGAGGGTGTAGTGCAGCCCGCGGCTTTCCTGGCGGCGGATGGCGCAGTCCACAATGAGCGAGGCGGTGAGCGCCAGGTTGCGCAGGTCGATAATCTCGGGCGTGACGCGGTAGCCCCAGTAGTACTCGTTGATTTCGCGGTTGATGTTGCGCAGGCGTGTGGCCGCGCGCTGCAAGCGGTGGTTGGTGCGCACAATGCTCACATAGTCGGTCATGGTGCGGCGCACCTCATCCCAGCAGTGGTAGAGAATGGCGAGGTCATCACGCTCGGCCTTGGCACCGTGGCGCCAGACGGGGATGGGGTATTCCTCCATGCTGTGCGCCAGCGGCAGGGTGCGCAGCATGCGGCTGAGGGCGCGCTTGGAGATAACCACGCACTCCAGCAGCGAGTTGGATGCCAATCGGTTGGCGCCGTGCAGCCCCGTGCAGCCCGTCTCACCCGCCACGAACAAGCCGCGCAGCGTGCTCGCGCCGTCGATGTCGGTCTGCACCCCGCCGCACTGGTAGTGGGCAGAGGGCACCACGGGAATCATGTCCTTCTCCGCGTCGATGCCGTAGCCCTTGCAGGTCTCGTAGATGTAGGGGAAGCGCTCCGCCATGAATCCCTTGGGCTTGTGGGTCATGTCGAGGTACATGCAGGGGTGCCCCGTGCGCAGAATCTCGCTGTTGATGGCGCGCGCCACGATGTCGCGCGGCGCCAGACTCTTGCGCGGGTCGTACTTCTGCATAAACTCCTTGCCGTCCGGCCCCTTGAGAATGCCTCCCTCGCCGCGCACCGCCTCGGAGATGAGGAAGGTAAGCCCGTCGCGGTCGCTGCTCTTGGGGTTGTAGAAGGTGGTGGGGTGGAACTGGACAAACTCAAGATTGCTGATGTTGGCTCCCGCGCGCCAAGCCATCGCCACGCCGTCGCCCGTGGCTGTGGCGGGGTTGGTGGTGTACATGTAGACGCGCCCCGTGCCGCCCGTGGCGAGCAGGACGCGGTCGCTGCGGAAGATGTCGACCTCACCCGTGGCGGGATCGAGCACATAGGCACCCAGCACACGATCCTCTGTCACGCAACCGAGCTTGGCCGTGGTAATGAGGTCGATGGCAATGCGGTGATCCAGCAGGGTGATGTTCGGGTGCGCCTGAGCGGCGTGGAGCAGTTTGGTGCTGATTTCCAAGCCGGTGGTGTCCTTGGCGTGCAGGATGCGGCGCTTGCCGTGACCGCCCTCGCGCCCGAGCTCGAACTCGCCGTCCTTCTCCGTGTCAAAATCGACCCCCCAAGAGAGCAGGTCGCGGATGGCGGCGGGCGCCTCCGTCACGATCGTGCGCACGGCGGCCTCATCGCAAAGCCCGGCACCGGCGTCGAGCGTATCGGCCACATGCTCCTCAAAGCTGTCATTCTTGTCCGTCACGGCGGCAATGCCACCCTGAGCCTTGGCGGAGCTGGAAACAAGGGGGTCGCTCTTGCACAGGACAATCACCTTACCGTGTTCGGCGGCGCGCAAGGCAAAACTCAGCCCCGCGACACCGCTGCCGATGACGAGAAAATCTGTTGTAATCATCTTCAGTTCGGAGAACGCGCGATTCTACCAGCTTTTGCCGCCCTTGTCACGCCGAAATCCTATCCGGGTTGATGCCGTTCACCGGTGCATGATAGCAAAAGACACACACCGCAGCATCGACGTTGGCACATGAGATGCGGAGTGCATCGGCGCAAAACTCCGCTCAGGCGGGGCTGTTTTCGGGCTCCTGCTCGGCGCGGGGGCTGTGCTCGAGGCGCACTTGGGTGACGCGGCGCCCGTCGCTGCCGGTGACGGTGACGAGGTAGTCTTTGATGCGCAGCTGTTCGCCGCACTCGGGCAGGTGCCCCAGCGCATCCGTGATGTAGCCGCCGAGGGTGGCGGCTCCGCCTTCGCTTTCCAGCTCACCGAGTTCCGGCAGCTCTTCTTCGAGGTCGAAGAGCGAGAGCGCGCCGCTGGCCATGTATTGACCCTTGCCGGTGTTCATGAACTCGCTCTTGTCCTCGGCCTCGAACTCGTCGCAGATGTCGTCGCCCACGATTTCTTCGAGCACGTCGTCGAGGAACACCATGCCCTGCGCATCGCCGTACTCATCCACCACCAGCGCAAAGTGCGTGTGCTCGCGGCGGAAGAACTCCAGCAGGGTGTCGAGCCGCATGGTGTCGGGCACGAGCTTGAGCTTGCGCTTGTATCGGTTGAGGTCGCTCTGCCCCTCGCGCACCATGCGCAACACATCCTTCACATGCAGCCAGCCGGCGGCGTTGTCCAGGTGCCCGGAGACGAGGGGGAAGCGGCTGTGGCTGCTGTTGGTGACTTGCTCCAGCAGTTGGTCGAAGGGTTGGGAGATGTCAAGCACTTGCAGCTTGTTGCGCGGCACCATGATGTCGTAGACGCTGCGGTCGTTGAGCTCCAGCGCGTTCTTGGAGATTTCGGCTTCGGTCTCCGTCACCTCCTCGGCGCGTCCGCTCTCCTCCACGATGAGGGCGATTTCCTCTGCGCTGTGGGTGTTGTTGGCCACATAGTGAGGGTCGACGCCGAAGAGGGCGTGGGCGATGGCGTTGGCGGTGTTGTTGAAGGCCTTGACGATGAGCGAGGTGGAGCGAGCGAAGCGCTGCATCCACGGCGCGGTGGCCATGGAGATTTCCAGCGGGTGGCGCAGGGCGAGGCTCTTGGGTACCAGTTCGCCGAGCACAACGTGGGCAAAGGTGAAGAGGCTGTAGGCGACGATGTAGGAGGTGATGCTGACAACTTCGGACGAGAGGTGCAGGAAGTAGCTCAGCGGCGGTGCAATGAGGCTTTCGATGAAGGGTTCGCCCAGATTGCCCAGCGCGAGCGAGGCGAGGGTGATGCCCACCTGGTTGGCGGAGAGGTAGGTGTCGAGGTGGCGGACGATGTGCAGGGCGGTGGCACGGCGGCGGGCTTCGCCCTTGCTGTCGTCCTCATTTTCGGCCAGCTGGCTCTGGCGGACGCGCGAGCTGGCGAACTCGTTGGCGACGAAGAAGGCGTTGAGGAAGAGGAAGAAGCCGATGCCGAGCAGGAAGAGTACGATGGAGGCCACGCCGGGGTATTCCCAGTGTAGCTCGGCAATCTCTTCGGGGGTCAGAAAGAAGTTCATTGTTTTTCGTAGACGCCTGTGTCGCGCTTTTCCAGCACGGTAAAGCCGGCTTTCTTCGCATCGCTGACGGAGAGGGGCGCGGTGATGTGCGGCACGTTGACGACCCCGATTTTCTTGCGGACGGGGTTTTTGCAGTAGAAGCAGCGCGTGAGCGGCTCGCGGCTCAGCGGGCGCATGAGCTCGAAGCCCCGGCGGCACATGGGGCAGGAGCGCGCAGGGTCTTCGGGGTGCTCGGAGATGTATTCGTAGATTGGCATAGGCGAGCGCGGGCTATCCTCATCCAGAATAGCCCGCGCCAAGGAAGATTGTCAAGTTCGGAACTGTGGCGATTACCAGCTCGACTTGGTCACACCGGGAATCTGCCCGGCGTTGGCCAGCTCGCGGAAAGCGATACGGGACAGGTGGAAACGGCGCAGGAAAGCGTGGCGACGCCCCGTGAGCTCGCAGCGGTTCACCAGGCGAACGGGAGAAGCATTGCGCGGCAGCATCGTCAGACCGATGTAGTCGCCTTCAGCCTTCAGCTTGGCACGGAGGTCTGCATAACGAGCCGCGACAGCTGCCTTCTTCTTGTTTCTTTCAATCCAGCTTTTCTTAGCCATAACTTTGTGGGGGGCTTGTATACACTCTCTCAGTGTCTTTGTCAAGCTGAATTCAAAACTTTTTGCGCTATTCGCGGGATTACTTCTTCATGCGTGCGCGAATCTCGGCGGCGCGCTTGAGCAGGCGCTCGGGGTCGCTGAAGGCGGCTTCGATGCGTTGACGCAGCTCGGGGGTGGCCTGCGGGTCGAGCTCGAGCGCTTTGAGGGCGGTCTGTTTGGCGGCGGCGATGTCATCGGCGTTTTGCGCGAGGGTGAGCAGAATTTGTACTTTGATGCTGAGCATCTCCGCTTGATTCTCGGCGGCCAATTGCTCGCTGTTCAGCCATTGGTCGATGATGACGAGCATGGCCTCGGGGTCTTGCGCCTGCCGGAGCTGCTGCGAGATGCCCTCTCGCTGGAGCTCGGCTTCGCGCTCGCGGCGCAGGCCGCTGCTGTCCTCGGGGTCGAGGGCGATGAGGCGCTCGCGCAGGCTCTCGGCGTGTTCGCGCACATCCTCGGGGATGCTGCGGTAGACGTGCAGCAGGGCGCTGAGCTGCTCGTCGGGCTCGGTCTGTCGGGTGGCCTCGGCGTAGGCGCGGGCGTTGTCAAGGGCAGCTTCCAGGGGTTCGCGCGCCGCCGCGACGTCAGGGAGGCCTCCCCCGAAGCCGCCGACCACGGTGCCGTCCGGTGCCAGCACGAGGATGGTGGGGAAGCCGGAGATGTTGTAGCGCTCGACGAGGGCTTCATTGGCGGCGCGCTGCGCGGCGGGGAAGTCCTTGCGCTGCGGCAGGTCAATTTCGAGGGGGATGAAGCGCTCTGCGGCGAATTGCTCGAACTCCGGGGTGTCGAGGACATTTTTCTTCAGCCGGATGCACCAGCCGCACCAGTCGGAGCCGGTGAAGTCGGCGAGAATCACCTTGTGCTGCTCGTTGGCTCGCTGTTGAGCGGTGGGCAGGTCGGTGAGCCATTCGAGCGCGCCGAAAGCGGGCAGCAGACCGAGGAGGGCGGCGGCAAGGGCGAGGTAAGGTTTCTTCATGGGGTCATTGTAGTCTGCCCCGGAGCCGGGGACAAGCCCCTTTTCTGCCTTTTCGGCATGTGAACGCTGTTTTTTCTGTCAGGTGGTGATTTTTCTGTTGACGCGGGGGGGCCCGCCCGCTATACTTCGCGGCACATGGCATTGGAGCGGTGGCTGAGAGGCTGAAAGCAACCGTTTGCTAAATGGTCGTACGGGCATTAACCCGTACCGGGGGTTCGAATCCCCCCCGCTCCGTCCCTTAACAAGGCAGTTTCCGTTCAGGGGCCTGCCTTGTTGTGTATCGTGGGGATGGGGGCACACCGATGCCGCGTGGCAGAGTGGTATCAGTTGCCGGGTTAGTTGAGGGGCAGGGTGATGAGGAAGCTGCTGCCGCTGCTGTCGCTTTTTTCCAGCGTCAGGTCGCCGCCGATGCTGCGGGCGAGGTCGCGGGAGAGGGCGAGACCGAGCCCGACACCCGGTTTGCCGCCGCGGTCGGAGCCTGAGGAGCGGGCAAAGGGGCGGAAGAGCCCGTGCCGCCGGATGTCGTCGGCGATGCCGGGGCCGTTGTCGGCCATGCGGAGGGCGAGTCGGTCGTGGCGGCGCAGAATGCTGAAGGTGATGGTGGGCTGCGGGGCGGTGGCGGCGTATTTGATGGCGTTGTCGCTGAGGTTGGTCAGGATTTGCCCGAGGGAAATCAGGTCGGTGCGCAGGGTGATGAGGTTGGTGTTCTTGTCTTGCGTGATGCGCACGCGGAAGCCCGCCTGCCGCAGGTGCTCGGCGCTCTTGTTCAGCACGCTGTCGAGCAGCTCGCGGCAGGGCCCGCTGTCGAGTCGCCCGCGGCGCTTGCCTCGGGTGAGCCGGGCAAAGGCGAGCACATTCTCGACCAGATGCCCGAGCCGCCGGGTTTCATCGCGGAGGTCGGCGTGATATTGGGCGATTTTGTCGGCGGGCACCAGCCCGTCGGCAAGCATATCGCTCATGAGCTGCAGCCCGGTGAGGGGGGTGCGCAGTTCGTGGGTGACGGCGGAGACGAAGTCGCTGCGCCGCCGCTCGATGCGGGCGCTGAAGCCGAGCAGGGTCAGGAGGATGACGATGGTGCAGCCCGCGAGGAACCAGGCGGCGCAGACGGTGCTGCGGATGGCCGCGCGGCGCGCGCTGCTGTCGGGCAGTTCCACGGCCTTGCCGGGGCGCAGCACGAGGGGGAGGGGGGCGAGGTTGGCGCTCTCGCCGGGGCGGGCGAAGGCGATTTCGGGTTGCAGCAGGCGCGGCTCGACCAGCGGCAGCAGGTGGGCGGCGAGCTTGCGCGTATCGATGATCATACCTTCGGCAGCGGCGCCGTGGGTGGTGGGCACGCAGCGCATGTAGACGAGATTGTCTTTGTAGTGCCAGGCGAAGAAGGGGGAGGGGCTGCCCTTGAGCTCCAGGGGGCTGCTGAAATCGGGGTCGAGCACTTCGTAGACGCCGAAGACGGGGAGCTGGGTGCGCGGGTCGTAGCTGCCGGGTTTGCTGACATCGTAGACAGGCGCAGCGGGGTTGTAGGCTTTGCGGCGGATGGTGTCGATGACGGGGGTGGTGCGGTTGAGCAGGGCGGCAAAATCTTCCTCGCCCTCGGGCACTTGCAGACCTGCGGGGCTGAGGAAAAAGAAGCCGCAGTTCCAGTCGGCCTTGCCGCCCTCGGGCATGTCGTAGTGCGCACCGAGGAGGGGGGAGTCGCCCAGCTTGGCGCGCTCCTGGGTGAGCAGCACATCCAGCTCGGCCTGCACGCGGGGCATGGAGAGCTCAGTGAGGCGGCGCAGCTGGCTTTCGCGGTCGATGTCCAGCAGGCGGTTGTCGAGCAAGCTCGCTTCGCGCGCCTGCCAAAGAACAGCGCCGAGGGTGAGCAGGGAAAAGACGAGCAGAATGGCGAGGAAACGCTTGTTCATGGGGCGGAGGGGGCAGGGCTGTTCCAGCGGTAGCCTCGCCCGCGCACGTTCTCGAAGCAGGCGGCGGCGGCGGGCGGTAGCTTGTCGCGCAGGCGGGTCAGGGTGACGGCAACGGTGCGGGTGCGGGCGGCGGGGGTTCGGCTGCCCCAGACGCGCAGCAGGAGCTCCTCCTGCGGCAGCAGACGGTCGGGGTGGCTCAGGAAGTAGCGGAAGAGCTCGAATTCGCGCTCCGTCAGGGGCAGGGGGCTGCCGTCGGCGGCGCAGGCGCAGTGCGCGGCACCGTCAAGCTCCCCGCCGGGAAAGGAAAAGCGTTGTGCGGTGGCCAGGTGTCGCCCGGCGGAGCGCCGCAGAACTGCGGCGACCCGCGCCAGCAGTTCGGCCATCGAAAAAGGTTTGACGACGTAGTCATCGGCGCCCAGCTCGAGCCCGCGCACGCGCTCCTGCTCATCGCCGTGGGCGGTGAGGATGATGCTCGGCGTGCCGGGGCATTCGCGCTGCATGAGCTGTAGCAGGCGAAAACCGTTGATTTTGGGCATGTTGATGTCCAGCAGCGCCAGATCGACCGGTTCGCGCAGCAGCTGCTCGAGTGCGGAGCGCCCATCGGCAGCGCTGAGCACGGCGTAGCCTGCCCCCGCAAGCGCATCGCTCAGAATGCGGCGGATGGTGGAATCGTCCTCGGCGACGAGAATGAGTTTCTCGGTGCTCATCGCCCCAGTCTAGCACAAGCGGGGCGCTGCGCAAAGGGGGAAATGCGCAGTCTGCGTGGTTTTGCCTTGCGTTGAGGGTTCCGGCGGCAAACAGTCGGTTGACATCCGCTGCGGAAGTGGTTACAATGGCGAGGTTATGGAATATGTGACTCTCAGGGGCGGGGTGCAGATGCCGCTGCTCGGTTTTGGTGTGTATCAGGTGACTCCCGATGCTTGTGCTCGGTGTGTGACGGATGCGCTGCGCTCCGGCTATCGGGCGATTGACACGGCGCAGGCCTACGAGAACGAGGAGGGCGTGGGGCAGGCGCTGGCTGCGGGTGGTTGGCCGCGCGAGGATGTGTTTATCACCACCAAGGTCTGGGTGAGTCATGCGGGGGAACAGCAGGCGGCGGCCTCCATTGATGCCTCGCTGCGCAAGCTGCGCACAGATTATATTGATTTGCTGCTCATTCACCAGCCCTTTGGGGATTATTACGGAACTTGGCGCGCCATGATTGCGGCGCAGAAGGCGGGCAAGGTGCGCGCCATCGGCGTGTCCAACTTCCGCAGCGACCGCTACCAGGATCTCGTGGAGTTTTCGGGAGTGATTCCCGCCGTCAATCAGGTGGAAACGCACGTCTTTTGCCAGCAGCGTGCGCTACAGGCGCAGATGGCGCGCTACGGTACGGTGACGGAGTCTTGGGGGCCGCTGGCCGAGGGGAAGAACGACATTTTCCGCAACGAGGTGCTGCGCCGCATCGGCGCCGCGCACGGCAAGACCGCCGCTCAGGTGGCGCTGCGCAGCCTGGTGCAGCGCGGCATTGCCTGCATTCCCAAGACCACGCACGTCGAGCGCATGCGCGAGAACATCGCCATTTTTGATTTTGAGCTCTCCGCTGCTGAGATGGAGCAGATTGCGGCGCTGGACACCGGCGCGCCGCTGATTTGTCGCCACGATGATCCGGCCTTCGTCCGCTACATTGCGGATTTGTGCGAATGAGCGCCTTAGCCCGCGTCCTCGAAGATGATGCGGGTGATGACGGCGGAGGGCGCGGGGCTGTCATCGGCACGGCGCGCGGGATAAAAGCTCCAGCGTGCCAGAATCCACGCGCGAGTGCGGCGGTCGAGCTCGCTCTGCCCGCTACTCTCCAGAATCTCCACGTCGGTGGGCTCACCCTGCGCCGAGACGGCGATGCGCACACGCAATTGTGTGGCGCGCGCGGGCTCGGGCGTCGGCGGGGCAGGTGCATGGCGATAGCGGGGCGGTCGGAGGGGCGGTGCCGTTTCGGTGGGCGGGGGTGTGCGCTGTACCAAGGTCCTCGCGCGGGCTACGGGCGGCACCACCTCGGGGGGGGCGTCCCACTCGGCTTCCGGCGGGAGCTCAGGCAGCGCGGGCAGTTCCGGCGCCGGGGGCAGCTCGGCAGTGGCGAGGTCGGGAAGCGGGGTGGCGGACAGGCGGATATCCGCTTCCGGCGGCGGAGCGGGGCGGGGCACAGGCAATGGGGGGCGCTGCGACCGTGGGGGGGGAGCGGGCTCGGGGAGCAGCGCCGTCAGGGACGTTTGTGTGTACGCTACTGCATTGCGGCGGTGGCGGAGCTGCGCCGCCGCTAGGGACGATGCTCCGAGCAGGGCGAGCACGGCGAGCGTGCAGTGGCGCGCGACCCGGAGGCGGCGCGCGTGGCGCTGCGCTGCGCGGTCTCGGGTGCGTAGCTCGAAACGGCGGCTCATGGTTCTGCCCAGTAGAGCATGGCCTGCCCCAGCTCGTAGGGCGCGGCGGCGGTGAAGATGCCCTCCTGCTCGCTCGGGAGATGCAGGCGCGGCGCATGCAGCAGGTACACTTGGTTCTCGCGCCAGCCCGGCAGCCACAGCGCCAGCTCGCGCACACGCTGCTCGATGGCGGCGAGCGCGGCGGCATCGGGTGCGGTCTCGTAGTGCTCAATCAGCGCATCCAGCGCTGCATCCCTCGCGCCAAAAGGGGCGTCGTAACCCGTCGCGCTGCTGTGGAGCAGGCGGCGCGGGCGCGGTAGGGGCGTGTCTGCGCAGGTCGCCCAAAAGAGCAGCTCGTGGCGTCCCTCCTGCACCTGCCGCGCCGCCGACTGCCAAGGCTGGGCATCCGGCACCAGCTCCGCCCCGCAGCGCCGAGCCCCCGCGACGAGCACCTGCACCAGCGTGCTCACCTTCTCATTCGGCGTGTAGAGGAGCCGCACCCGCAGCGGCTCGCCCGAGGGGCGGCGCAGGATGCCGTCGCTGCCCGACTGTGTGTAACCCGCCGCGGCAAAGGCGGCGCGCGCCGCTGCCGGGTCATAGCGGGGCGGCTCGCCCTCGGGTGCGCTCAGGGTACCATAGCCCTCGAAGAGTTTGGCGGCGCGCTCGGCGTCGCCGCGGAAGAGTAGCTCGGTGGCGCGCCCCATGTCCAACGCATGCAGCAGCCCGCGGCGCAGCTGCACATCGGGCAGGGTGCGCGCGTTGAGGGCAATGCCGTAGGGCGGCAGCGGGTATTCCGCTGCGCGCAGCTGCACCCGCCGCAGCCCCGCCGCCTCGCACTCCTCCGCGCGGCGGTGCCAGGCCGTCAGGTTGCGCGTCTGTAGGGCATCCAGCCGCCCGCGCAGCAGAAACTCCCAGGCCTGCGCCTCATCGGTGAGAAAATGGTACTCCACGGCATCGGCGTTGCAGCTGTGGCGCAGGTAGGGCTGCTCGCGTCCCCACCAGTCGCGCACGCGCTCCAGCACCACCAGCCGCCCGCGCTCGCAGCGCCCCACGCGGTAGCCCCCCGTGGTGGGGGGAATGCGCTGCGCGTAGCGCTCGCGGTAATCGCTGCCGAACGCAGCGTAGAAAGCGGGCTCTGCCGCCGTCAGCAGCGCGGCGGCGCTCTGCTCGGGGCTGGGCGAGGGGTGCCGCAGCGTCAGCGAGAGCGCAGCATCACCGTACACCCGCAGCTCCTCGGCCTCCTCCGCCAGCCGCTGTGCCCCCCCGTCGCCGCACTCCGCGCGCAGCAACGCCCCCAGCAAGTAGTCCCCCGCGCGTAGCGGGCGTCCATTGCTGTAGCGCACCCCCTCGCGCAGGAAAAAGAACACCTGCTGTCCCCGCACCGCCCAGGTCGCCGCCGTGCCGGGCAGGGACGCTCCCGTCTGCGGGTGCCGCATCACCAGGGGAATATCCACCGCGCGGAAAGCGTTGTCGTGGAAAAACTGCGGCTGCGTGCTGCCAAAGCGCAGCCAGTGTGCGGGGTAGGGGCCGGGGCAGCTCAGCCGCACCCGACCGCCGAGGACGGCGCGCGGCGAGCCGATGTCCGGCTGTCCGGCGCCGTCCTGCCGCACCAAGTCGGCAGGAATTTCTTCCTCTGTCCCCCAACAAAGGCGTAAGCCCCCCACCCGCGCCGCGCGCTCGCGCCAATCATTCGGGTAGGGGGCAGGGCGGGTGTCTGCCGCCGCCGCCGCCGAGGGCGCGGCGGAGGGCGAGAGTGTCCTCGGCACCGCCCAAAGGAGCAGCGCCGGGATGGCAAGCAGCGGCAGAACCCGGGAAAAGTGCATCAGAAGCTGAGCGTGCAGCCCGCGTGAACACTCGTGCCGGCGTTGAGCAGACTGTCCGCATCCGATACCCACGACGGCTCCGCCACGAAACGCTGGTTGGTGAGGTTCTCCACGCGCAGGTGCAGCCGCAGATGCTCACTGAGCGTGTAGTGGGCATACCAGCGCAGGATGTAGTAGGAATCCTGCCGCCGACCGCTGTAATCCGTGCGCCCGACGGCGGCGCTCAGCCCCAAGCCGGTGGTGAAGCGCTCCGTGGGGCTGGTGTGGAGGTCACCCGCCCAGACCTGCCGCGCGGTATCCGCCAGTTGCCTGTCGCCGGACTTGGGCTGCGTCAGCGTGTAGGAGAGGCTGTAGCCTGTGTTCCACGCGCGCTCCCAAGTGCCGCGCAGCGCCAGCTCGACCCCCTGCGCGGTGCTGTGCCCGTGCTCATTGATGTAGTGCTTGCCATCGGCTCGGTCTTCCGGAACGATATGATCCTCCAGCCGCGTCCAGAACAAGGTGACCGAAGCGCGGTGGTCGCGCAGGTACTCCTGTTCGAAACCCGCATCGACCGTCAGATTCTGCTCGACATCCAAGGCGGGATTGCCATGGTAGAGATACCCCCCGGGGGCAACATAGGTGCTGTTGCTGCGCTGGAAAGAAGTGGGGGCGAGGTAGCCCCTGCCGATGCTGCCGAAGAGCCGGCTGCGCTCGCGGTTGAAGCGGTAGGAGCTCGCAGCGCGCGCCGTTGGCAGGCCGGAGAAAACGCTGCTCTGATCCCAGCGCAGCGCTAAGCTGTTTTCCCAGCCCTTCCTCGGGCTGTAGACATGCTCGGCAAAGAGCGCGTACACATTTTCAAGACTGCGGCTGTTGTTGCGTGTGCCGCTGCCGCTGTCTGCTGTGTACAGGCTGCGGTTCCACGCCAAACCGCCTGTGCTGCGGTGATGCTCGTTCCAGCGGTAGGCGTTGCGCCACTCCACTTGCACATTGCGGAGATTCGCGCTGTACGGCGAGCCCGGGGCGGGCATGCTGCTGTCGCTGCCGTAGTAGCCGGCCATGAGGCTCGTGCTGTAGCGCGTGTTGACTTTCGACTCGACCTTGCCCGTCAGCAGGTTGCTGATGAACACATAGGGGGAGACAGCGGGGCTGGGCGGGTAGCTGCTCCAATCGAAGTCGCGGTATGCGTAGTCGGCATCCTCGCGGCGGTAGCTGAGGGTGACATTGGTCGATTCATTGAGCGCGTAGTCCAGGCGCAGCGCTTCGGCACGGTTGGTGTAGCGCCCGGCATGCTTGAGCCGCACCTTCCCCTTGCCGAGCGTCTCCAAATCGTTGTTCGTGTGCTCGTAGGTCGCGGAGAGGAAGTAAGCCAGCTTGCCCGCCTCGCCCTGCGCGGTGAGATTGCCGATGTAGCTGTCGTGACTGCCGCCCTCGTTGAAAAGCGTCAGGCTCGGCTTGCCCGCGCCCTTGGGGGTCTGCATATACAGTACACCCGCCAGGCAGCCCCCGCCGTAGGTGGCAGCCTCTGCCCCGCGCAGTATCTCCAGCTGACCCAAATCGAAGGTGTTGGCACGCGCCAGTACATTGCTCGTCACCAGCCCGTTGCCCGAACCGGAGTTGAGGCGCATGCCGTCGAGCATGGTCTGCGTGTAGGCATCGCTCTTCAGACCGCGAACCACCAGGTAGGACGCATTGCCCCGCTGGTTAATGCCGCCACCGGGCGTCACATAGACCCCGGGTACCTGCGTCGTCAGCGCATCGGACACGTTGTAAAGCTGCTGCGTGTCGCGCAGCTCGGCGGGGTTGAGGACGGTGACGGAGACACCCGTTTCGTTGTAGGGCACGGCCTGTCCGCCGTGTGCCGAGACGGTGACGGGAGCGAGCTCCGTTTCAATTTCCGCCTGTGACTCGTGCTGAGCCCAGGCGCAGGAACCTGCCAACACCAGGGCAGGCACAACGCGCGCAGCACCCCACAGGGGCGCATTCAATTTCTGTTTCATGAGTTTGGCCATGGGTTGGGGGCGGTGCATCGCCACCCCGCATTCCGGCGAGCCTCCATGGCTGGCATTCCGACTCGGCGCGTCTGACAGCGCGCCACACGGTTGCGGCACAGCGGCGGATTCTCACCGCCTTCCCCATCTATTTCCTGCGGCATCCCGCCGCCTCCCGGGGGCTCCGGCACGCGCAGCGGACGCGCGCACCTCGGCGTCATCCTAACGAGCGCGCCCCGGCGAGTCAAGCGCGAAGTGGCTTGCTGCCGCAGTCGCGGGCGTTTTGCCCTTGTCAGGCGGGGAGAATGGTGCTAGAGTCGAGCCGCCATGAACCACGAAAGCCCCTCGCGCGCGTGGGTGGATGTCGACCTGGAGGCCATCGCCCACAATCTGGACATAGCCCGCCAAGCGCTGCCCGACACCGCGCTCATGCCCGTCATCAAGGCCGGAGCCTACGGTCACGGGCTCGAACCCGTGGCGCGTCGGTTGGACAACGACGGTATCACCTTCTTCGGCGTGGCTAACGCGGGCGAAGCCCGCCGCCTGAGTCGAGCGGGCGTGCGCACCAAGCCTTTCATCCTCGGTCCCAGCTTCCCCGACGAGCGCGAGGAAATCGTGCTCAACAACTGGTGCTGCACCCTCTCCACCCTCGACGAAGCCGCACATTTTGAGCAACTTGCCGCCCTATACGACAAAACCTTCGTCTGCCATCTCGCCGTCGATACCGGCATGGGGCGCGAGGGCTTCCTGCCCGGCGAGCTGGGCAGCATCATCGAACCGCTCCGTCGCATGCCGCACCTGCGCATCGACGGGCTCATGAGCCATTTCCCCGCCGCCGACGAAGACGTGCCCTACACCCAGCGCGAAATCGAACTCTTCAGCGACTGCGTGAAGCTGCTCAGTCCGCATTTCCGCCTGCGCTACCGCCACATTGCCGCCAGCGCCGGCGAGCTGGGCTACGAAATCCCCGCCGCCAATCTCGCACGCCCCGGGCTGCTGCTCTACGGCATTGCCCCCATGGCCTCCATCTACGACGGCGTGCTGCGCCCCACCCTGCGCCTCTCCGCGCGCGTCTCTCTCGTGCGCGAGCTGCCCGCCGGGCACGGCGTTGCCTACGGGCGCACCTACATCACCACCCGCCCCACCCGCGTCGCCACCATCGGCATCGGCTATGCCGACGGCTGGAGCCGCCGCCTCTCCGGCAGCGGCGCGCGCGTCTGCATCGGCGGGGTGCTCTGCCCCATGCTCGGGCGCGTCACCATGGATCAAATCATGGTCGACGTCAGCGAAGCCCCCGACGTGTGCCCCGGCGATGTCGCGGAACTCATCGGAGAGCACATCCCCGCCACCGAAGTGGCCGAACGCGCCGGCACCATCGTCTGGGAAATCTTCACCGGACTGGGCCCCCGCCTGCCGCGCATCTACCACTGAACCGGGGCGGCGCAGGGGGCTCACACCTGCCGCCGCGTCCAGCGCAAGCCGTAGAGCATGCGGCGTAGAATGACGAACTGCACCGCCATATCCACCGTAAACAGCAGCCAAATCCCCACCAGTGTCATCGACTCCGGCGCGTAATGCTGCCACAGCAGCAGACCGCCCACGCGGATGAGCCCCATCGAGCCGAACGACACCCACATCACCCGCAGCGTATCCCCCGCGCCGCGCAGGCACATCTTAATCGACAACATCCCCGCATACAGCGGCTCCGCAATTAAAAACACCCGCACCACCGGTACCGCCGCCGCCAGCAGCGCGGGAGACTCCTTCGCAAACACCGCCACAAACAGCGTCGGAAACAAGAAAAACACCACCCCCATCGCCCCGCACACCCACAGCGTAAAATGCAGGCAGCGGCGCGCCGCCTCCAGCGCCATGCGGATATTGCGCGCCCCGAGGTACTGCCCCACAATCGTCGAGCCCGCAATCCCCAGCGCAAAGGCCGTCATAAAGCTGATGGACTCAATGCGGATTGCGATATTGTGCGCCCCCACCGCCGCATCGCCCAAGTGCGAAATCACGCTGATAATGTAAAGCTGAATCACCCAAATCACCACCTGCTCCACCGCCTGCGGCACCCCCACCGACACAATGCGGAACAGCATGAGCGGCTGCGGCAGCAGCGCCCGGGGCGAGAGATGCAGCGGCGGCACATACGCCAGCCCCCGCCGCTCCGCAAACGCATCCAAATCCGCCCCCGCGCGCTCGCGGCGCAGGCGCAGCGCCCGCCACAGCAGCAAGCCCAGCAAAAATGCACATGCTACCCCCATACCCCCCAGCATCCCCCACGCCAAGCCATCAATCCCCATGCCGAACACATCCACCAACACCACACTCAGCAGCGTGTTGAGACCATCCACACACAGCATCACTAAAAACGGCGTCCGCGTATCCCCCGCCCCGCGCAGCGACGCATTCAGCGCAAACACCACCCCGCTGAACACCGCCACCCACGCCGCCGTGCGCATGTACTGCAACGCCACCTCCTGCGCCGCCCCCGTCAACTCCACCACGCAGCACACCAAAAACGGCGAACCGAAAAACATCAACAGAGCACTGAGCACACCCGCCAGCAGCCCCAGCAGCGCCGCCTGATTCGCCGCCGCATTCGCCTCCGCAAAACGCCGCGCCCCCGTCATGCGGCTCACCACTGCCGTCGCTCCCATCCCCACAGCCCCCTGCAACAGAAAGCCCATCCACATCATATAGCCCACCACCCCGATACCCGCCGCCAGCGCCGTCGTCTCCTCCGGCGTACGCCCCATGCGCGTCGCCAAAAACAGCGAGGTCGACGCGCAGATAAAGGCCATCACCTGCTCCAGCAGCGGCCAACCCGCAATCGCGATAATCTGGCGCGGCAGCGACAGCCCCGCCAAGCGGCCACTCAGGCGCCCGCGCGCCATCGCTGCCCGCATCTTGCCATCTCTGCCGTCACCGATACTCATAGCACCCTGTTATCTGCTGCGCGAAGCCGGAAAGGGCGATTTCCCGCCCAACAGAAGCATGGTAAGCAGAAACGGGAATCCTGTAAAGTCAAATCTCACCACCCCCGCGCCCCTTTCATGCCGCAATTGCAACTTTTTTTGCTCAAAAAGCAAAAAAAGGCTTGCCAAGTCCGCGAGAATTGCTATAATCTCCCCCGCTTACCACCCCTGCGGTGGTTAAGAAGAACAGAGCGAGCAATCGCGCGGATGTAGCTCAGTGGTAGAGCGCAACCTTGCCAAGGTTGATGTCGTGGGTT
>JBJEVN010000038.1:0-50666 GCA_051884385.1 Akkermansia sp. | reverse complement strand
GTGTTGAGGGTGATGTCGTAGAAGGCGTTGTTGGCCTTGCCGTGGCGGCGGGTGCCGAGTTGCTCGACCTTGTTGGCCGAAACTTTTTTCCCGCCCGTTTTGTCATCCGGGGAGACGCGGGCGCGGAGGCTGACGAAGTTGCCCGCTTCGAGCAGTCCCTCCTGTTTGGCGGCGTCGTCGTAAGCGCGCCCCCACACGAGGCATTCGCAGCTGCCGGTGAAGTCCTCCACGGTGATGACGGCGAATTTCTGCCCGCTGCTCTTGCTGGATTTGACGGCGACGCTGCGCAGCATGCCGGCCATGTCCTGCACGCCGCGAATGTCATCGTCCGTCAGATCGGGCAGGGAACCGATGCGCAGGTACTTGGGATTGTCGATGATGCCGCGCATGCTGTCGAGCGGGTTGCCGGTGAAGTAGGCTCCCGTGAGGAACTTTTCCTGATCCAGACGCTGTTCCTTGGGCCATTCCATGAGGATTTTCTTCTTCTCGGGTACAATGGCTTCCGTGGTCATGTCGAAGAGCGCCATCTGCCCCACCTCGTTGTCTTTGTGGACGGTGGAGGCGCCTGTGAGGCATTGCTCGATGCTATCGAAAATTTCGGCGCGGCATTCGTGCATCCAGTCAAAGGCGCCGCACTGCACCAGCACCTCGATTTGGTTGCGGCGCACGCTTTGCGGCGGGATGCGGTAGCAGAAATCCTCCAAGCTCTTGTAGGGGCCGTTCTTCTCGCGCTCTTCCACGATGACGCGCACGGTTTCGGCACTCATGCTCTTGACGGAGGCCAGCCCAAAGCGCACGGCCAGATGCCCGTTGGGCATGGTTTCCGGCTGGAACTTGACGGCGGAATGGTTGACGCAGGGCCCCAGCACCTCGATGCCCAAGCGATTGACTTCCTGAATGTAGACGCCGATTTTCTCGTTGGTGGATTCATTGGACATGATGCCGCAGAAGAATTCCACCGGGTAGTGAGCCTTGAGGTAGGCGGTCCAGTAGGAGATGTGCCCGTAGCAGGCAGAGTGCGATTTATTGAAGCCGTAGCCGGCGAATTTTTGGATTTTGTCGAAGATGGCGTTGGCGGTTTTTTCGTCGATTTGGTTGACCTCCCAACAGCCCTTGACGAAGCGCTTGCGCTGCTCCATCATTTCGTTCATGTCCTTGTGCCCCATGGCGCGGCGCAGCAGGTCGGCACCGCCGAGGGTGTAGCCCGCCAGCAGTTTGGCGGCGGCCTGCACCTGCTCCTGGTAAATCATCACGCCGTAGGTGATACCCGAGACGGTTTCGAGGAGCGGGTGTTCGTATTCGGCCTGCTTGAGCCCCTTCTTCACGGCAATCATGTCGTCCATGAACTGCATGGCGCCGGGGCGGTAGAGGGCAAGCAGGGCGATGATGTCCTCGATGTTGTCGATACCGTAGCGCTTGCAGGTGTCGACCATGCCGCCGGATTCGAGCTGGAACACGCCCATGGTCTCCCCACGGTTGAGCAGGGCAAAGGTTTCGGCATCCTCGATGCTGACGGTGTCGTAGCGGAAGTTCGGATCTCGCCAGCGCACGTAGCGCTCGGCGTCCTTCATGACGGTGAGGGTCTTGAGCCCCAGGAAATCCATCTTGAGCAGACCGGCGTTGTAGATGGCACTCATGTCGCACTGCGCCACCACCTCGCCTTGCGGGTTGGAGAGGTCATCGCGGGTGAGCGCCACATACTCGTCCAAATCGCGGTCGCCGATGACGACGCCCGCTGCATGCATGCCCACGTTGCGCACCGTGCCTTCGAGTTTGAGACCGAAGTCCCAGATTTCCTGGTAGGCGGGGTCGCTCTGCACAAGATTGCGGAGGTCTTCGCTGGCCTCCCAGCTGCTCTTGAGGGTCACGCCCGGACCGCTCTCGATGAGTTTGGCTATCTTGTCGCTGTCGGAGAAGCTCAGATCCATGACGCGAGCCACATCCTTGATGACGGATTTGGCGCCCATGGTGCCGTAGGTGATGATGTGGGTCACGGCTCGCTCGCCGTACTTCTGCCGCACGTATTCGATGACCTCGGGGCGGCGGCTTTGGCAAAAGTCGATGTCGATATCAGGAGGGCTGACGCGCTCGGGGTTCAGGAAGCGCTCGAAAATCAGGCTGAATTTGAAGGGGTCGATGTTGGTGATTTTCATCACATAGGCCACGAGCGAGCCCGCCGCGGAACCGCGCCCGGGACCGACGGGGATGTCGTGGTCTTTGGCCCAGTTGATGAAGTCGGCGGTGATGAGGAAGTAGCTCGGGAAGCGCAGCATGTTGATGATGCTCAGCTCGTAGTCGAGGCGCTGGCTGAGCTCCTCCCAGCGCTCGGGTGTGGCGTCGGGGTAGCGTTCCTTGAGCCCCTTGAAACAGATATTGCGCAGGTATTCCTCGCGCGGTGAGCCGTCGGGCGTGGCGAACTCGGGGTAGCGCTCGGTGGAGGTGGAGTCCAGCTTGATGGAGGTGTTGCAGCGCTCGGCGATGCGGTTGGTGTTCTCGTAGGCCTCGGGGTACTCGGGGAAGAGCTGCCGCATCTCCTCCTCGCTCTTGAAGTAGACACTGCGCGGGTAGCGCATGCGCTTGCCGTCCATGCGTTTGTTGCCGGTGCCCACGCAGATGAGGATGTCGTGCGCGTCGTAGTCGTCGGCATTGAGGAAGTGAGCGTCGTTGGTGACGACCAGCGGCACATCGTGCTTGCGCGCCAGACGCACGAGCTCGGGGGTGCATTTGCGCTCCTCGGGTAGCTCGTGATCCTGCAACTCGACAAAGAGGTTGTCCTTGCCGAAGATGTCCTTGAGCTCCAGCAGAATCTCCTCTGCCTTTTCGGGTTCGTCGCGGAGAATCCACTCCTGTAGGGGACCGGAGATACAGCCGGTCAGGCAGATGAGCCCCTTGCTGAACTCGCGCAGGGTGTCGTAGTCCACGCGCGGCTTGTAGTAAAAGCCGTCGAGGTGCCCGCGCGAGACGATGCGGATGAGGTTGGCCCAGCCGATGTTGTTCTCGCAGAGCAGGATGAGGTGGCAGTATTTTTGCCGACCGGGGATTTGTTTCTTGACCGTGAGGGGCGTGGGTGCCACATAGACTTCGCAGCCGAGGATGGGCTTGAACACGGGTTTGGGCTCGTCGGGGTGCTCAGCGTTCCAGGCCAGAATACCCTTGTTGTGCTTCTTGACATTGACCATGAACTCAATGGCGGCAAAGACGTTGCCGTGGTCGGTGATGGCGACGGAGTTCATGCCCAGCTCGGCACAGCGCTTGATGAGATCCTTGGTGTGGATCATACCATCGAGCAGCGAGTATTCCGTGTGGACGTGGAGGTGGGTGAAGGCCATAACGTGCCCGCACAGTATAGCATGCCCGGGGCGGCCTTGTCAGCCGAAAAGCCGTTGCGGGCACAAAAAAGCGCAGCAGGGGGTGTTCCTTGCTGCGCCGAAGGGGAGCGGGGAAGCTGCTGCTCAGGCGATATTGAGCGCCCACTTGAGGTATTTGAGCGACTCGCCCCAGACTTTGGAGCTGGTGCTGCCCAGCACGACCACGATGACAGCGCGCCCCTGCACGCTGCCGCAGGAGATGAGGCACTTGCCCGCCAGATTGGTGTAGCCGGTCTTCATGCCCTGAACCCAGGGATAGCTGCGCAGGAGGCGGTTAGTCGAGCGGATGCGCCGAATGCTGCCGTCTGCCTTACGAAAATCGTACTCGGGGATGTTGATGCAGCTGCGGATGATGCGGTTGTTGTAGGCGTAGCAGGCGGCCAGCGCCATGTCGTGCGCGGTGGAGTACTGCTCGGCGGGCAACCCGTTGGGATTGGCAAAGTGGGTGTCGTACATGTGCATACGGCGCGCACGGGCGTTCATGCGGGCGACGAAGGCATCCACGCTGCCGGCGGTGTCGCGCGCGAGCGTCACGGCCACATCGTTGAAACTGCCCGTGAGCATGGCGCGCAGCAGGTCGAGCTTGCGGTACTGCGTGCCGGGTTTGAGGTTGAGTCGAATGGGCGGTGCCAGATTGTCCGAGGGGCGAATGGTCACCATTTTGTCAAGATCCTTGGCATCGCAGACACAGAGAGCCGTGATGATTTTCTGCGTGCTGGCCACCTGGCGGCGGGTGTTGGCATTGTGCGCGTAGAGGATGCGCCCGTTGTTGGGGTCGATGACGCAGACGGCGGCACAGTTCGGTTTGGGCGCGGGCGTCGTTGGCGTAGCCAGGGGGCGCGCCGGGTTGAGCGAGCCTGCAGAGGGCGGGGCGATGGTGCGCGCCGCATGGGGAATGGGGCTGGCCGTGTGGGGCATGGCTCCGCTCGGGGCGACCACGGGTCCGCGGTACGGCATCTCCGCAGTGACCGAGTATGCTTGGGCGTTACAAGCCGTTTGCGCGGTTCCGAGCAAGACCGCGAGGCACGAAGCTGCGATGGTTGCAAAAAAACGCATGGCGGCGAGTCTAGCCCATTCGCTGCCGAATGGCAAGTGCAAAGTCCTGCTGCTCCGACACTTCGCGGACAGGATGAGAGTTGATTTCGGAAAAAATCCATCGCAGTTTTTTCAATTTTCCCGCACGCGCACGCGATATGCGTGCGCGCAAACGCTCGCGCCCGCGAGAAAATGAAAAAAAATTGAAAATAAAACTTGCCATTTTTCATTTTTCATTTAGGATTGAGCGCAGCAACATACGACGACAATGCAAAATAAGGTCTTATTCTTCGATACTACCCTCCGAGATGGCGAACAGTGCCCCGGCGCCTCCATGAATCTCCGCCAGAAGTTGGAGGTGGCGCGCCAGCTGGAAAAGCTGGGGGTTGACATCATCGAAGCCGGCTTCCCCGTCATTTCTGACGGCGACTTTGAGGCCGTTTCGACCATTGCTCGCACAGTGAAGAAATGCCGCATTGCCGGGCTGGCCCGCTGCGTGGAGAAGGATATTCGCGCCGCTGCCGCTGCGGTGGCGCCTGCGGGCGAGCGCGCTCGCATCCACACCTTTTTGGCCACCAGTCCGCTGCATCGTGATTTCAAACTCAAGAAGAGCAAGGAGGAAATCATTGCGATGGCCGTGGCCGGCGTGAAGCTCGCCAAGACCTTGGTCAATGATGTGGAATTCTCCGCCGAGGATGCCAGCCGCACGGAGCACGAGTATTTGGCGCAGGTGGTGGAGGCCGTGATTGACGCCGGAGCTACGACCGTCAACCTGCCCGACACGGTCGGTTTCACCACACCGGCAGAATATGCTGCCATGATTGACTACATGGTCAAATTTGTGCCCAATATCGACAAGTGCGTTCTTTCCGTCCACTGCCACAACGACATCGGCTTGGCCGTGGCCAATTCGCTGGCCGCCGTGCAGGCCGGGGCGCGCCAGGTCGAGGGTACCATCAACGGCATCGGCGAGCGCGCGGGCAACGCCGCCATCGAGGAGGTGGCGATGGCGCTGACGACCCGCCCCGAGGCTTTCGGTTTTGCCGCGGGCGAACAGCCCCACAACCTCAACACCCGCGAATTTGTCAAAACAAGCCGCGTCGTGGCGCGCATGAGCGGCTTGTCGGTGCAGCGCTCCAAGGCCGTGGTCGGCGAAAACGCCTTTGCCCACAGCTCCGGCATTCATCAGGATGGCATTCTGAAATGCCGCGGCACCTACGAGGTCATCGACCCGGCGGAAGTGGGCTGGGGCGAGACGGAGCTCCCCCTCACCAAGCACAGCGGTCGCGCCGCCGTCAAGGCGCGTTTGGAGAAGCTGGGGCACACGCTGTCGGACACTGAGCTGGGCGCCGTCTTTGAGCGCTTCAAGAGAGTGGGCGATAGCAAAAAATTCGTCTACGATGACGATTTGGCCTCGCTCGTCAACGACTCGCTCGATCAGCACGACGGGGCGTGGAAAATGGTAAGCCTGCAATTCGTGGCCGGCTCAGCCGCGAACCCCACCGCCACGGTGACGCTGCAAAAGGAGGGCAAACTCTACACCGACTGCGCCATCGGCAACGGTCCCGTCAACGCCTGCTTTAAGGCGATTGACCGCATCACCCGCGTCAAGGGCACTCTGACCGAGTTCAACGTGCGCTCGACCTCGGCCGGGCAGGATGCCCTGGGCGAGGTCACGGTCAAGGTGCAGTTCAGCGCGGAGGAGCCCAAACCCGTTTCGGGCAAGGGTGCCGCCACCGACATCATCGAGGCTTCGGCGCGCGCCTATCTCAATGCTGTCAACCGCAGCCTGACCCTGAGCGTTTTGAATGCGGTCAGCTGAGTCGCCCCGAGCCATGTCTGCCCCCATTCGCCTCATCGTCGGTCTGGGAAATCCCGGGCGCGACTACGCCGAAACCCGCCACAATGTCGGGTTTATGGTGCTGGCGCGCCTGGCCGACAGGCTCGGCGCGACATGGAAAGCAGACAAGGCGCGCAAGGGCGAGCTGGCAGCCGCTCCCGGGGTTCTGCTCGTGCGCCCGCAGACCTTCATGAATCTGTCGGGCGAGTGCGTCGGGCCGCTCATGCGCTATTACAAGTATGAGCCCGATCAGGTGCTGGTCATCTACGATGACATAGCCTTCCCCACAGGCACGCTGAAACTGCGCACCAGTGGCTCCGCCGGGGGGCACAACGGGGTGAAGAGTCTCATCGCACATCTCGGCAGCGAGCGTTTCCCGCGCATTCGCGTCGGCATCGGGTTGCCGGGACAGAAAAACATGGTCGGTCATGTGCTCGGCAAACTCTCGCCTGCGGAGCGTCCTGCGTTTGAGGATGCCCTCAACCGCGCGGCTGATGCCGCCCTCTGCGCCTTGCACGAGGGTTTTGATGCCGCCGCCAATCGCTACAATACCAAGAAAACACCCCAAGAACCCGCTGTCGCTTCTCCCTCCCCGCAAGACACAGCCTCGGCTTGACAGTCGGATCGCTATTCGTTATTCTCAACCATACATACTATGTCAGACGCCACCCCCATTCACACCCTCTCCGTTCTTGTCGAGAACAAGTTCGGTGTGCTTTCCCGCGTTGCCGGGCTTTTCTCCGGCCGTGGTTACAACATCCACTCGCTTAATGTTGCGCCCTGCGAGGATCCTCGCTTTTCGCGCATGAACATTGATGTCGCCGAGCAGGGCAGCAAGTTGGATCAGGTCATTAAGCAGCTCAGCAAGCTCGTCAATGTGGTGGAAGTGATTGACTACCGCAATGAGCCCACCATCTACCGTGAGATTGTGCTCCTGCGCGTGCGTTTCGGCGAGAAGAAGCAGGAAATTTTGGAGCTGTGCAACATCTTTGGCGCCCGCACGCTCGATGCTACCCGCAAGACCCTGACCATCGAGGTCAGCGGCGGGCAGTTCCGCATTGCCCGTTTCCTCAATCTGATGGAGGATTACGATGTGGAGATGGTCATCCGATCGGGTAAAATCGCCGTGATCAAACCCAAGGATTAAGCCTCAGGGGCGGGCATCAAGCTGTTGACGAGCGCGTTGTCGGGAAAGCCGACAACGCGCTCTTGCTTGTTGTAGGTATGGTGTGTCGGGAGGAGCTGCTGCATGAACTCGGGCGGGGAGGGCAGTTTCCGGCGGCAGTGCAAGGGGCGTTTTCAGCAGCGATGCGCTGAAGCCGACAGGTGCCATCAAGGCCAGTCTCCAACAGCGTAGAGAGAATGCGCACATGCGGAGAGAATGCCCTTGTGGCGCAGCTTCGTCATGAAAAGTGTTTGTTAGATTCGCTGAAGCCAGTGTTTTAGTGCTCGAGTGCCGGTACTCGTTGATTCACCCAGTAACTGTGTAGAAAAGGCGAGCGCGAGAGTCCGGGGGAAGGCAGACGTTGCGGGAAGGGCGGGGCTCCCCGGTACACCACGGACATGGGTAACACTTGAGTTACATAGGTTACACATTTGGGTGCCCTCTTATACCAAGTGTCAATACGAGGTTCAAACCTCTTGCAAGCGAGCCACGCCGGGGATTCTTCTTCAAACTCTCTGATCACCGCTTTCTGCTTGTAGCGTGCCTTGATTACCCGCGGTTTGTCACGCTTTCCGAGCGCGGGGGAAAATGTCTTTTCATTCTCATCTACTATCCCCCGTCAGATGCTCGCAAAACCAGACTTCGTACCGCTTCCTGCCAAGGCTTTTCATGCCTACCCTCTCTCCCCTCAGTGCCTAGGAGAGGAGGTAGTCCATGCTGTGCCATTTCAAATCGCCATGCTTGTCTATCTTGCGTGTTTCCAATCCCTTGTAGTCAAACTTAACCAGGTTTCCTATCCTTTGCTTGACACGACCCCAATGCGTTTGCCCTGAGAGGAGCAGCTTGAAGTTTGGTGGCGCGATGACATCGAGCGGATGAATCGCGGCTGAGGTCGCTGCGCTCGCCATGCACCGGAAACCCCGCGTGAGGTGTCTGTCTCAGCCCTTGCTGCGGCGCTTGCCGAAGCGGCGCTCGCGCGAGGAGTAGGAGGCGAGGGCGGCCTCCAGGTCGTCGCGGTCAAAATCCGGCCACAGCACATCGGTGACGTAGATTTCCGCGTAGGAAAGCTGCCAGAGCAGGTAGTTGCTCAGGCGCAGCTCGCCGCTGGTGCGGATGAGCAGATCCGGGTCGGGCATGCCCGCCGTGTAGAGCTGCTGCGCCAGCAGATCCGGGGTGATGTCGGCGGGCTGCAGCTGCCCGGTCTGCACCTGCTCGGCCAGCCGCCGCGCGGCGGCGGTGATTTCCTGCCGCGAGCCGTAGGAGAGAGCCAGCACGACGTTGAGGGCGCGGTTGTGCTGCGTCTCGCGGATGCAGCGGTCGAGCTCCTCTCGGCAGTCGGCAGGCAGCATATGCAGCTCGCCGATGGCGTGCATGCGCACCTGCTTCTCCTGCATCTCGGGCAGGCGCTCGCGCAGGTATTTTTTGAGCATGTGCATGAGCGCGCTCACCTCCAGCGCCGAGCGCCCCCAGTTTTCCGTGGAGAAAGCGTAGAGGGTCAGCCAAGGAATGCCCTTTTCCAAGCAGAGGTCGATGACGCGCTGTACCGTCTTACCGCCGTGCTCGTGCCCCTTGGCGCGGGGCAGGCGATGCCGGGCGGCCCAGCGTCCGTTGCCATCCATGATGATGGCGAGGTGCTGCGGAAGCTTGGGTGTGTCCTTGCTGCTCATGGCTACTCAGAGTTCGTACTCGCCGTACTCCGCCAGGATGGCCTCCACGCGCGCGACATCCTCGGGGGAGTCGACGCCGCTGGTGGTCTTGCGCCCGCGGTAGTTGACCTCCACCATCTTGACCCGCAGCCCGTTGTAGAGGAAGCGCATCTGCTCCAGCCCCTCCACGCAGCCCTTTTCGTAGTCCGATTCGGGCAGCTCAAAATAGTTCTTCAGCGCGGCGTAAGTGTAGGCGTAGAGACCGACATGGCGGCGCACGGGGCTCTTCTCCAGCAGCTCGCGCGCTTTCTCGGGCTTGCGGATGGCGGGAATCGTGCTCTTGGAGAAGGCCAGCGCGTAGCCGTCCTTGTCCACCAGCACGGTGGTGCCGCTGTAGGGGGTTGTTTTCTTGCTCTCCGTCAGGCGGTCATACTCGGCCCAGTCGAGGTGGATGCAGGGGGTGAAGACATCGGCCGGGGCGCTTCTCCACGCGTCGATGAGCTGCTGGATGACCCAGGGGGGGCAGAGCGGGTTGTCACCCTGCAGGTTGATGATGAAGGCCGGAGCCTCTTCTTGCTGCCCCACGGCATCCCAACAGCGCTCCGTGCCGCTGCGGCAGCTTTCGCTCGTCATCACGGCGGGGATGGCGGCGCTCGTGCAGTAGTCAACGATGCGCTGATCATCCGTGGCCACGACGTAGCGGCAGTTGTCGTTGTGCCGGCAGATGCTCGCGGCGATGTCGGCCACGCGTTTGATCATCTCGACCCCGGCGATTTTCACCAGGGGCTTGCCGGGCAGGCGGGTGGAGGCATAGCGGGCGGGAATAACGATGAGAATGGGCTGTGACATGGTGAGAGGGGGGCTCGTGCGTCTGCTTGGATTCTACTCTCATCTCCCCCCGCTTGCCAAGAAAAAAGAGGTTTGCGCTTGAAAAGCGGGGCGTTTCCTGTATACTCGCGTGCGCATGCACCCGCAGAGGGTGCCGATTTCACCCAGTGAACGTGACCATGAATACCCCCAGAGTAGCCATTGTGGGCGCCACCGGAGCGGTGGGCGTTGAAATCCTCTCCTGCCTTGAGACCCGCCGTTTTCCGCTGGCCTCGCTCAAGCTGCTGGCCTCTAAGCGCTCGGCGGGTAAGCAGGTGCGCTTCCGCGGGCAGATGCTCACGGTGGAGGAGCTGACGGAGGCGTCCTTCGGTGATGTCGACATTGCGCTCTTCTCGGCCGGCGGGGATATTTCGCGCCGCTTTGCCTCCATCGCGGCGGCGGCGGGTGCCGTGGTCATCGACAATTCTTCCGCGTTCCGCCAGGAGGCCGATGTGCCGCTGGTGGTGCCCGAAATCAACGGCAGCGAGGCGCTGAAGCACCCGCGCAACATCATCGCCAACCCCAACTGCACGACCATCATCACCCTGATGGCGCTCTACCCGCTGCACCTCAAGTACGGACTCAAGACCATCATCGCCAGCAGCTATCAGGCGGTGAGCGGCAGCGGCCAGCACGGCATCACCGAGCTGGAGAACCAGATGCGCGCCATCGTCGACGGGCACCCCGTGGAGATGAACACTTACCCGCGCCAAATTGCCTTCAACGTGCTGCCGCAGATTGATGCCTTCACGGACAGCGGCTACACCAAGGAGGAGCTCAAGATGCTCAACGAAGGGCGCAAGATTATGGGGTTGCCCGAACTGAAGGTCACCTGCACCTGCGTGCGTGTGCCCGTGTACCGCAGCCACTCTATCTCCTGCATCGCGCAGTTTGAGAAGCCGGTGGATGCGGAGGGCGCGCGCGCCTGCTACGCGGGCATGCCCGGCGTGGCGCTCATGGACGACCCCGCCAACAATGTGTGGCCCACGCCGCTGGATTCCACCAAGGGCGACACCTGCTACGTCGGCCGCATCCGCAAGGATCTGGCGGTGGAGAACGCCCTCAACCTCTGGGTGGTGGGCGACCAGGTGCGCAAGGGCGCGGCGCTCAACGCCGTGCAGATTGCGGAGCTGCTGGTGCAGGCGTAAGTTCGTCCCCATTTGCTCTTGCCATGGATATCAAGGCTCTCGTTGCGGACTGTGCCGCCAAGGTGGAGGCGCGCTTGGATGCGCTGCTGCCGGGGGAGGATGTGGCGCCGACCACGCTGCACAAGGCCATGCGCTACAGCCTCTTCGCGGGCGGCAAGCGCATTCGCCCGCTGCTCTGCCTGCAAGCGGCCAAGGCCTGCGGCGGCAGTGAGGAGGCGGCGCTCAATGCGGCCTGCGCCCTCGAGGTGCTGCACACCTACACCCTCATCCACGATGATTTGCCTTGCATGGACAACGATGACCTGCGCCGCGGTCGCCTCACGAATCACAAGGTGTTCGGCGAGGGGATTGCGGTGCTGGCGGGCGATGCCCTGCTGACGGAGGCCTTTGCGATTCTCGCCCGCGTGCCGGGCAATGAGCGCTACGATGTGGGGGACTATGTGGCCGAGCTGGCCTACCGCACGGGCAGTCTCAACCTCGTGGGCGGGCAGGTGCTCGACCTGGAGGGCGAGGGACGCCGCCTGAGCTTGGATGAGCTGCGCGCCATCCACAAGGGCAAGACCGCCGCGCTGCTCATGGCCTCTGTGCGCTTGGGCGGTATGTCGGCCGGTTGCACGGCCGAGCAGCTCGAGGCGCTCACGGATTACGGGCATGACCTCGGGCTGGCCTTCCAGATTATTGACGATATTCTCGATGTCATCTCGACTCCCGAGGTGATGGGCAAGAGTATCGGTAAGGATGCCCGCGAGCAGAAGGCCACTTACCCCGCGCTTATGGGGTTGGAGGCGGCGCGTGCCGAAGCGCGCGCATTGACTGCTTCGGCGCGCGCGGCGCTGGAGGTCTTTTCCGCCAAGCGCCGCGAGCCGCTGCTGGCCATCAGCGATTACCTGCTCAAGCGCGATTACTAAGGCCTTGCGCCGTGTTTGCCGGTGCACGACAGGCGAGGAACAACAAGGGGCGCGCCCTTCCTTGCGGGAGGGCGCGCCCCTGTGTGTCGGGAACACCGGTTCTCAGAGCGGCAGCTCTCCGGCGGGGGGCTGCCAGCTTTGCACGGGCGCCTCGCTCGTCGGCTCGTCCTCGAGGGGCGCCGTCAGTGTGGTGGTGGCGTTGCCGTTGGTGTCCAGCACGGGGGAACCGGCCGTCGGCTCGTAGTCGGCGGGGGCGCCGGTGTCGGCCTTGGGCGCGGTTTTGGCGGAGATGAGCTTGCCCTTGCGGGGCTTAGGGGCGGGCTGGTCGCTCGTCACTTCAAAATCGCTCATGTCGACCATATCATCCAGTCCGAAGGCATAGCGCGCGATGTCGGGCAGGCTGTCCTTGACCAAAATGTTGGTGGGGAAGCGCACCTGACCCTCGGGCGTGCGCAGGGTGATGCGCCCGCTCTCCAGGCGGTAGATGACGGCGTTGTTGTAGACGCGCCCCGTGGTGGTCGAGGCATCGCCGATGGCCATGCCGGGCAGCAGGCCGCGCGCCACGCTGCGGGCGGTTTTGTCCTCCTGGCGGATTTCATGCTGCACCGCCAGCACCTTTTGGTGTTGGGTTTCAATGGACTGCTTCTTCTCCTCGATGCGGCGCCTGAGCTCCTCGTTCTTCTGCACGAGGGAGGCGAGACGGCGGCGCAGGTGGAGCTGCTCGTCCGCGTGGTAGGCGGCGGGTTGCAGCGCCTCGCGCTGGCGGCAGAGCTCGACGTTGACCGTGGCCGCTTGTTCCATCGGCCCGGGGATGCGGTACTTGGCCAGCTCGCGCTGGAGGTACCAGATGCCGCCGCCCAGTGCCCCGGCCAGCAGGAGCACCAGCAGGCTGTCGAGCAGGAGCCCGCCCCGCTCGTGCTGGCGGGCGGGTTTCGCCTCGCTGTCGGTCGCGGTACTCGGCGCCGTCTCCTGCGGCGCGGGCGTGATGTCCGTCTTGACCTCGGCGCTCGCGCGTTCGGCGGCCGGGTCGGCGCTTGGTTTGGTCGTCTTGTCGTCTGCCTTCTCCGGGGAGCCGGGCAGGGGGGTAGGCAGGGGGCGAATGGGGATGCGGGGCGTCCCTTGCGGGGTGGAGTTACTGTTGGCGAGGCTCATGAGCGGCGGCTGTTGGCGATTTCACTCTGCATCATGCGGAAAGAAGCGCGGAAAGCGTCCAGCCTGTCCTGCAACTCGATGGCGCGCAGGCGCAGCTGCGTCTCGCGGGCGTCCAGCGTGTCCAGCTCCTTGATGCGGGCGGCGGATTCGGCCTCGGCGGCGGCAATCTGCTCCGTGAGCCCGGGCACATCCTCCCCCGCCTGTTCGATGAGCGCCTGCATCCGGTTGATGTCCTGCCGCAGGGTTTCGTTCTGCTCGTGCATGGCGCGAAGCTGTTCGGGGTCGGTCGTCTTGGGGGTGCAGCCGACTCCGGCAAGAGCGAGCAGCGCCGCAATGAGGGGAAGAAGGTGGAATTTCACAACAACATGTTGGAGCAAGGCGCGGCGGGCGTCAAGTAGGATTTGCGTCACCCGCGCGGGAATGCTTGACGCGCGGGCGCGGTGCTGCTACCCTCGGGGCATGAATCGCGTTGAAACAGCCGTCAGCATGTATCGCAATCCGTACAACTGTGCCCAGACCATCTGCCACGCGTTCGGGCGCGCGGACTTGGCCGCATCGCTGAAGAGCTGCGGCAAGGGCGGCGCGCCCGGCGGTGTCTGCGGCTCGCTCTACAGCGCCATGCAGATGCTGCCGGAGCAGGCGGAGGAGATGGCGGCGGCCTTTGAGGCGCGCTGCGGCGCGCGCATCTGCCGCTTCGTGTCCAAGGGCATGCGGGTGCCTTGCCCCGAGTGTGTGCGCGCCTCGGCGGAGCTGCTGGCGCAGCGGCTCGGCTGATGCGCCTGCGGCGGCTCAGCCGTAAAAGCGGCGGAGAAAGGCCGGGTTGCGCTCGGCGTAGAGGGTGGCGGCCACCTCATCAGCCAGCCCGATGAGCAGCTTTTCCAGCGCGCAGGTGATGGGCGCCACGCGGTCGATGCGCCCCGTGGTGGCGTAGTTGGTGCAGCCGCAGCCGTTCATGCAACGCCGGCGCAGCGAGCAGACCCGGCAGGCGGGGTGCGTGTTGCCGCGCGTGGCAACGAGCCGGGCCTGCCGCGCGCGGTCGATGCCCTCGCGCACGTTGCCGAAGCAGAGCGCCGGGTTATCGCCCGATCCGACCAGCCGCGAGCAGGGGAAGAAGTTGCCGTCGACGGAGACGCAGATTTCCTGCTCGCCGAGGCGGCAGCGGTCGCAGTCGCGGTAGCCGCCGTTGAGGTGGGTGATGATTTTGCCCTCCAGGCATTCCAGATGCAGGGGCTTGCCCGCGCGGTAGCTCTGCAGCATGAGCTCGGCGCAGAGGCGGTACTGCTCACGCAGTCGTGCAACATCCGCATCGCTCCACGAGCTCCAGTAGTCGAAATTGAGCCCGATGGGCGCGTTGCTGTGCTCGGCGAGCCAGCGCACGCCCTCCGCCAGATGCGCCACGTTGTTGGGGCTGACGACGCAGACGAGATGATCCTTCGCCGAGGGCTGCTCGCGCATCTGCTCCAGCACGGGCAGCAGCAGGGCGTGACTGCCGCGCCCGTCGGGGAACACGCGGTTGAGGTTGTGCATGGCGGGCGAGCCGTCCACCGACAGCACCAGCTGGTAGTCCTGCGCCCGCAGCCACGCCAGCTTGTCCGGCGTGAGCAGCACACCGTTGGTCGTCAGCGAGAAACGCGGCGGCAGCGGCAGGCGCGCCGCCCGCTCGCGCAGGTAGGCATCGCAGCTCTGCAGCAGCTCCCACTCCATGAGCGGCTCGCCGCCGAAAAAGCCCAGATCCAGCGCCTGCCCGCTGCGCTCGGCCTCGCGCAGAGCCATGTCGATGGCGCGCCGCGCGGTTTCGCGAGGCATGGCGGCGGCGTATTTGCGCCCGGCGTAGCAGTAGCGGCAGCGCAGGGGGCAATCGTGCGTCAGGCAGAGCGTCAGGGTCAGCGTGGGCTGCATGGCGGCGCGGTCATTAGCGCTTGGGCGGCAGCTTGGGTTTGCCCGGTGTGCGTTGCGGGGGGCGCCTGTCGGGAGCCGGGGGCATGCCTTGCGGGCGCGGGGGAAGCTGCACGCGTGGCAGTTCGCGAATGACCTCGCCCTCCGGGAGCTGCGGGGGGCGTTGCGCGCGTTCGACGGGTGCTTCGCTGCGTTGTTCGGCGTGCGAACCGGCGCCTGCGGGCGGCGGCGCCTCATCCGCACCCGCAGCCGTGCTCAGCAGCCCGAGCAGCGCTGCCGGCAGCATGCGCGGGTAGCGGGGGGAGGCTTTGCGTGGTTCGGGGGAAATTTCCATGGAGCTTATTTGTCGAATTGTACAGCGGGAGGAGGCTGGAGCGGCTCGCCGCCTTGCACCTGCTGCCGCCGGCAGGAGGTGAGCAGGGATCCGTCCGCTGCTGCGACCACTGCCGTTTTCAGCATGGGGTACTTCGGCGTTTCTTCTTTTCTCGGGGGAGAGACTTCCGCGATGATGCCACCTTAGCACGGACGCGGCGGGCGCCGCAAGAAAAATATGTCATGAGCGGGCGCATGTTGCATTGGATGCTTGCCCGCCTTGCGTCGCTGCGGCAGAATGGCGGGCGATGATTCGCTTCTCTCTCTTCGGCGTTCGGGTGAGCATCCACCCCTCGCTTTGGCTGACGCTGGCCGTGTTGGGCGGTGTGTTTGGCACTGCCAGCATGCAGCATCTGTTCGGCGTAGCGCTCTTCATCATCGCGGGTTTCCTCTGCCTGCTGAGCCACGAGATGGGGCACGCGCTGACGGGGCGGCTGATGGGTGGGGGCGAGCCGGAGATTTACCTCGCGTGGCTGGGCGGCGACTGCAACAACCCCGACACACGGCTGACGCGCTTGCAGGGGGTGCTGATGACTCTGGCGGGACCGTTGGCCTCGCTGCTGACGGGAGCGCTGGGCGTGCTGCTGCTCTGTGCCTATGTGGGCGATGTGCGCGTGGGGGGCTTCCTCGCGCTGCATTTTATGCTGGGGCAGGTGCCCGCCGGAGCCTGGGAGCTGGGCTCACCCGCCGCGCTGATGTTTTTCGCCTTTCTCACGGAGGTTTGCGCGTGGTGGTCGGTGCTGAATCTGCTGCCGGTTTTTCCTCTGGACGGCGGGCAGATTATGCACGGGCTGATTGATTCGCCCCGGCGCATGCACGGCGTCAGTTTGGCGGTGGCCTGTGTGCTGACCGTATTTTTCCTGGTGCTGGGACTGTGGCTGATGGCGCTGCTGATGGCGGTGCTCGCCTGCCTGAACCACCGCTGCCTGCGCCACGCGCCCTACTAAAATCGTTGACAAATCACCGCAACCCACTACAATCCCCCTCATGGCACAGCAACACGCAATCTCCCCGACCCGAGCCGAGAATTTCCCCGAGTGGTACCAGCAAGTCATCAAGGCCGCCGACATGGCGGAGAATTCCGAAGTGCGCGGCTGCATGGTCATCAAGCCGTGGGGCTACGCCATCTGGGAGCTGATTCAGCAGCAGCTCGATGCCGAGTTCAAGCGCACGGGGCACACCAACGCCTATTTCCCCATGCTTATCCCCGTCTCCTACCTGGAGAAAGAGGCCGAGCACGCCGAGGGCTTCGCCACGGAATGCGCCGTGGTTACCCACCATCGCCTGGAGGCCGTCAAGGATCCCGAGACGGGCAAGACCAAGATGCTGCCGGCGGGCGAGCTGACGGACAAGTATGTGATTCGCCCCACCTCGGAGACAGTCATCGGCGCCGCGTTCTCGCGCTGGCTGGAGAGCTACCGCGATTTGCCCTTCAAGGTCAACCAGTGGTGCAACGTGATGCGCTGGGAGATGCGCCCGCGCATTTTCCTGCGCACGGCGGAGTTCCTGTGGCAGGAGGGACACACCGCCCACGAGACGCGCGAGGAGGCTGAGGCCGAGACCGCCACCATGCACAAGGTGTATGAGAACTTCCAGCGCGAGGTGCTCGCCGTTCCCTCCATCCCCGGCGAAAAGACGGAGCACGAGCGTTTCCCCGGCGCTGTGCGCACCTTCACGGTTGAGGCCATGGTGCAGGATCGCAAAGCGATTCAGGCCGGCACCTCGCATTTCCTGGGGCAGAACTTCGCCAAGGCGCAGAACATCTCCTTTGCCGGGCGCAACAACGAGCGTCAGTTCGCGTGGACGACCTCCTGGGGTGTGTCCACCCGCATGATCGGCACGCTCATCATGGCGCATTCGGACGACGACGGGCTGGTTTGCCCGCCCCGTGTGGCGCCGCGGCAGGTGGTCATCATCCCCGTCACGCCCAAGGCCGAGACGCGGCAGGACATCCTCGACCACTGCGCCGCGCTGGCCGACAAGCTGGCGGCGCAGAGCTTCTGCGGCCTGCCCATCCGCGTGCAGGTCGACGACCGCGACCTCAACGGCGGCACCAAGAAGTGGGAGTGGGTGAAGAAGGGCGTGCCCCTGCGTGTGGAAATCGGCCCGCGCGATCTGGAGAAGGGCAGTGTCTGCCTCGCCCGCCGCGATGCCGCGAGCAACGAAAAAATCTTCATGCCCGAGGCGGACTTCGTGGCCGGCGTTGTCGAGCTGCTGAGTGACATTCAGTACAGCCTCCTGCAGCGCCAGCAGAGCTTCCGCGACAGCCACATCCGCCCCTGCGCGAGCTTGGAGGAGCTGAAGGCGAATTTCACGGGCGAGGGCGATGCGGACTGGCTGCTCTGTCCTTGGGACGGCAGCCCCGAGCAGGAGGAGGAGCTGGCCAAGAGCCTGCGCATCAGCATCCGCTGCATCCCGCAGGGCGAGATGGGCTGCGGCCCGGAGGCTCCCTGCATCCTCACGGGACGCCCCACCACGCGCCGCGTGCTCTGGGCGCGCAGCTATTGAGCCGCCCCCGCCGAGCCTTTCCGGCGCCCCGACCGCTGCCCGGCGGTCGGGGCGCGCGCGTCTCCTGAGCGCGACGGAAGCTGCTGATCCGTTTCAAATTCGCTGACGCGGGGAGGTAATAAAAAAATAATAGTTCAACCTTGCGTAACGTTGCAACATTTGGTGTGGAGCACCTGAGGCGCCGTGATTGTGTCCGCATCTTTTACTCCGGCGAGAACGTGTTCCCGGATCTCAATGTGGTGGACTACGCCATCAGTACCATTAAGCTTGCATGCAGCGATCGTGTGCTGTGGATGCCGGCTGGAATGAAGCGGAATTCCACATGTCCTTTTTGGCCTAAGCTCAGACCTCTTGATGCCGACATGACACGACGCCCTTTTTGTTCCTTTCTCTACTCCAATGATTCGCTGGGACAGGGCGCTCGCTGCCGTCGCGAGTTCTGTCAGTATCTGATGCAGCAATATGCTCATGTCGACTGCCCCGGACGGATTTTGCACAATGTGGACATTCCGGAACTCAGTGATCGGTATGCCTTGAACTGGGATGCGAGTAAATTGAACTTTTTGTCGCGCTACAAATTCCATATCGCCTGGGAGAATAGTGATGCGCCGGGCTACATTACCGAAAAACTAACGGATTGTTTATTGCGAACACTGTTCCGATTTATTGGGGAAGCGGCGGAGATGTGGCACCTTTCCCCAAGGAGGCCATGATTTGTGCCAATGATTATCCGGATGTAGATGCGTTGGTTGCCCGCATTCGCGAGGTGAATGAGAATGATGAACTCTATATGTCTCTGTTGGCTGCTAATCCCCTGCGGAACGGGATGTCTCTGTTGCGTGAGGATTTTGTGGCGGATTTCCTTCGTCCCATCCTGTTGCGTGGGCGCGTGGTGCTGGATAAAGATCCCGGTCGACTCGGTGCCGTGGCGCAGATGGAGCGGCTGGCGAATCGCCCGAGCGCGCTGAGCATGCGTTTGATGCGCTGCAAGGAGCGGCTGAAGCGCCTCTTAAACAAAATATGTATTGCTTAGTCTGTTGTGTTACAGTAGGTAAAACAACACGATGAGAAGCGTGCGTTTTCCGGAGCTCAGAGTGAGCTGCCATTTTCTTCGTGTCCACGCGGCTGTTCGCTCTGAGTTTGTGCTGCCGGGTGGGTGCGGTCAGCGCACCCGCCGATAGCGGACGAATGCGCCGTCGCGCAGCTCGACGCAGTAGGGGCTGGCGTGCCGGAACCAGGCTCCCGTGTTGCAGATAAGGCGCTGACCGTAGCGCCGGCAGAGACCTCGATGCACATGGCCGAAGATGAGCACCTGCGTCTGCGGGAAGAAGCGGCGCGCAAAGCGCTCGGCCAGGCGCCCGCAGAGCAGCCAGCAGAGGACGATGCTCAGCGGGCGCTGCGGGGGCCAAAAGCAGTGCAGCAACCCGCGCAGCAGCGGGTTGCGGATGCCCTCGCGCCGCATGACGGGGGGCGTGAGCAGGCTCATGGCGCGCGCCAGCTCCAGCCGGGAGCGCAGGTCGTGCTCACAGTCGGGAAAGCGGGCGATGAGCGCGCGGCAGGCCGCTTTGTGGTGCAGGTATTCCCAGCTCCACGGTGCCACGACCTTGAAGAGGCAGTGCCCGTGCATGACGGTGACGCGCCCGCCCCACAGCCGCGCGACCATGGGCTCCGTCTCGGGATCATGGTTGCCCGCCAGCTCGACCAGCTGCACCCCCCGGCGGCGGCAGAGCTCGCGCAGTTTGCCGCGCAGCTCCTGCCCGCGCTCGCGCCAGGCGCAGACACGCCCCTCGGCCACATCGCCGGCCACCACCAGCGTATGCACCCCGGGGAGCAGCGCCTCCAGACGCGACCAGTTGCCCAGCTCGCAGCGCTCATGCCCCAGATGCAGGTCGGAGATGACGCGCACCAAGGCACCCGGCGGGGGCTCGATGTCCAGAATCAGGGGCATGACAGCGAGCGTTGGCGCACGGCTTCGTAGAGGCAAACCCCCGTGGCGACGGAGACATTGAGGCAGGGCACGCTGCCCGCCATGGGAATGCGCACGAGAAAATCGCAGTTCTCTTCGGTCAGGCGTCGCATGCCGTCGCCCTCGGCTCCCATGACGAGGGCGATGCCGCCGCGGAAGTCGATGTCGTAGAGCGAGCGGTCGCCGTGGTCGGAGGTGCCGACAAACCACAGCCCCGCCTCCTTCAGGCTCTTCATGCAGCGCGCGAGGTTGGTCACTTGGATGAAGGGGACTTTTTCCGCTGCACCGACGGAGACGCGCAGCACCGTCTCGGTGATGGAGGCCGATTTGTCCTTGGGGGCAATGACGGCGGCCACCCCCGCGCCGTCGGCCGTGCGCAGGATAGCGCCGAGGTTGTGCGGGTCCTGGATGCAGTCGAGCACGAGGTAGAGCCCCTGCGGCTGCGCGGCGAGGATGTCGGCCAGCGTTCCCTCGTCGCCGGCGCGCACGACGCAGCGTGCGGGGCTCTTGGCAGCTTTGTCGAAGCGGGCTTCGCTCGGGGCGGTGTGCTTGTTGGGGCGGGCGGTGCGGTCGTGGGCTTTCATGCGTCGGATCGGGTGAGGAGGTCGAGGGCGGCTCCGGCAGCCATAAAGCCGAAGCTGCCGGTGATGTGGGTAGCGGAGCCGAAGCCGTTGGCGCAGCCGATGCCGCCGCGCTGGTGGGGCTCGCGCTCGCAGCTCACGCTGCCGTCGCACTTGGGAAAGCGAGGGCGCTCGGGGCTGTAGACACAGGGGATGCCGATGTCGGGGCACTTGTCGAAGAGCGGCAGACCGTAGTCGCGCCGCAGCTGCTTGCGCAGCTGAGCCAGCAGGTTGTCGCCGCAGGTGCGCGCCAGATCCGCGATGCGGATGCGTCCGGCATCCGTGCGCCCGCCCGCGCCGCCGCAGGTGACGATGGGCAGCCCGCGGCGGTGGCATTCCGCCAGCAGGTGCGCCTTGGGGCGCATGGCGTCGATAGCATCCACCACCACATCGGGCTGCGTGTCGAACAGGCGCTCGGGGTGCTTGTCGGTGTAGAAGGTGCAGAGGGGGACAATCTCGAGCGCGGGGTTGATGCGCTGCAGGCGCTCGGCCATCACCTCGACCTTGAGCCGCCCGTAGTTGCCCTCCAGAGCGGGCAGTTGGCGGTTGGTGTTGGTGATGCAGAGGTCGTCCATATCCATGAGGATGAGGGTGCCGACCCCGCTGCGGGCGAGCGCCTCCGCCGCCCAGGAGCCCACGCCGCCCAGTCCCACCACGGCGGCGCGGGCACGGGTGAGCCGCTCGGCGGCGGGGACACCGTACAGGCGGGCGATGCCGCCGAATCGCTGAGAATCAAGGTTCATGCGCAGTCGTAGCAGAGGAAGAGGCGACGGATGGAGGTGGCGCGCAGTCCTTCGGTGTCGACGAGACAGCCGCAGACCTGCGCCGGGAAGCCCGCCACGGGGTATTTGCAGGGCAGGGCGGTGATGCAGCCCTGCAACACGGCCTCGCGCTCGCGCCCGATGACGCCGTTGAGGCTGCCGCACATGCCCGCATCGCATTGGAAGGCCGTGCCGCCCGGCAGGATGCGGCTGTCGGCGGTGGGGACGTGGGTGTGGGTGCCGATGACGGCGGAAACGACGCCGTCCAGCCGCCAGCCCATCGCCACCTTCTCGCTGCTGGCCTCGCCGTGCATGTCGGTCAGGATGGCCTCCGCGCCCGCCTCGCGCAGGCGCAACGCCTCCTCATAGCCCGTGGTGAAGGGGTTGTCGAGCCCGGGGCGCATGAAGGTGCGCCCGCAGAGGCAGAGCACGCCGAGGCGTCCGGCGGGGGTGTCGAGCAGGCAGCTGCCCCGCCCGGGAGTGCCGAGCTGGTGGTTGTGCGGGCGCAGCACGCGATCGGCGGCGGGGCTGTCCAGCCAGACGATGAGCTCGCGCTGATCCCAAGCGTGGTCACCTAGGGTGATGACATCGACCCCGCAGCGGAACAGCTCCTCGCAGAGTTTTGGGGTGATGCCGCGCCCCCCGGCGGCGTTCTCGCCGTTGACGATGACGGCATCGGGCGCGTAGTCGCGGCGCAGCTCGGGCAGGGCGCGAGCTAGCGCGGCCCGCCCCGTGTCACCCACCACATCACCGAGGAAGATGAGCCTCATCGCGTGATACTCGGGGCGCAGGGCACCACGGTGACGGGAATCTTGGCGGCGCGCATGAGCTGCTCGGCGGTGTTGCCCAGCAGGATGCTGGTCAGCAGGCTGTGGTGGCGGTTGCCGATGACGAGCATGTCCACATGGTGGCGCTCGCAGAAAGCATGAACGCACTCCACGATGTCGTCCGCCTGCTCGGCCTTGCCGTAGATGGGAATGCCCACGCGCTTGCGGATGTCCTCCGCCAGCTTCTTGGCGCGGGCGTCGGCCGCGGTGAGGAGCTGGCGCCCGGCGCATTCCTCATCCGTGCTTTGCAGCATGCCGTCGGGCAGGTAGAAGCCGATGTCCGCCGCCGTCAGCACCCCGGCAGCGTTGAGCGCGCAGGGCTCCACCACATGCAGCAGGTACATCTTGCCGCCGCATTGGCGCACCATGTCGGCGGCAAAATCCAACACGGGCATGCCCTCTTCGGAAAAATCGGTTGCAGCGAGTATTCTGACCATGGGCATAGGATAGCAGCTTGCGCGCGCTGATAAAAGTTTTTTCTCCCCTGCCCGTGTTCTTTTCTTGCCAGAGCCCCTGCTTTCGGGTATAAGGCGGATTATGTCCGCAAAGCGTTTTATCCTCAACGAAACCAGTTACCACGGTTCCGGAGCTATCGCCGCCATTGTCGACGAGGCCAAGAGCCGTGGCTTCCGCAAGGCTCTCATCGTCACCTGCGCCGACTTGGTGCAGTTCGGCGTGGTGGGCAAGGTGACGGCACTGCTCGATGCCGCCGAGCTCCCCTACGAGATTTACGACAAAGTGCTGCCCAACCCCACGGTCGCCATTGTGCAGGGCGGGGTGGAGGCCTTTAAGGCAGCGGGGGCAGACTACATGATTGCCATCGGTGGCGGCTCGCCGCAGGACACGGCCAAGGGCATCGGCATCATCATCAACAACCCCGAGTTTGCCGATGTCGTGTCGCTGGAGGGGCTCTCGCCCACCAAGAACAAGAGCGTGCCCGTCATCGCCGTGGCGACCACCGCCGGCACCGCCGCCGAGACCACCATCAACTACGTGGTGACGGATGAGGCCAAGCGCCGCAAGTTCGTCTGCGTCGACCCGCACGACATTCCCGTGGTGGCTGTGGTCGACCCCGACATGATGAGCAGCATGCCCCGCGGGCTGACCGCCGCCACGGGCATGGACGCGCTGACGCACGCCATCGAGGGCTACACCACCCTCGCGGCCTGGGAGCTGGCCGACACCCTCAACCTCAAGGCGGTGGAAATCATCGCCCGCAGCCTGCGCAAGGCGGTGGAGAACGACCCCGAGGGCCGCGCCGACATGGCGCTGGGGCAGTACATGACGGGCATGGCCTTCTCCAACGTGGGGCTGGGCGTGGTGCACGGCATGGCGCACCCGCTGAGCGCTTTCTACGGCACGCCGCACGGGGTGGCCAACGCCGTGCTGCTGCCCTACGTCATGGAGTACAACGCCGATTACACGGGCGACAAGTTCCGTGAGATTGCCCGCGTGATGGGTGTGCCCGGGGTGGATGCCATGAGCCCCGCCGAGTTCCGCAAGGCGGCGATTGACGCCGTGGTGCAGCTCTCCAAGGATGTGAAGATTCCGCAGACCCTGCGCGAAATCGGTGTGCTGGAGAGCGATTTGGAGGCGTTGACGGATGCGGCCATGGCCGATGTGTGTACGGGTGGCAACCCCCGCCCCTGCAAGCGCGAGGAAATCCTCGCCGTTTACCAAAAAGCCTTCGGTTAAGGATCAAAAGCAACCGCTCCTGCCCCGAGACCGGGGCGGGAGCGGTCTATTTTCTGCGTGAACGACGAAACTGTCTGATACGGATTTATCTCGGGAGTGGCGCGCGGCGGTGGAGGAGGAGCTGCTGCGTGGCGAGCAGTTCTGCTGGTGTACGCGCCCCATTCCCCGATGTTTTACGCTCGGTAGCACCGCGGAGCTGCTGTTCGGGATTCCGTGGACGGCTATCACAGCCGTGGTGAGCGGAGGATTTTTTGCCCGACCAGCTCCGGACACTGATGAGCCGCGTTCGTTTCCGAACGCGGCTCGCTGTTGGTCACATGCTTTTCGGGCGTTTTACAGCTCGGAGGCAGCAGCCTGATCCAGGAAGTACTTGGCATCGGGGTGCTTCTGCAGGAAGGATGCAGCCACATCTGCCGTCACGGGACCCTCGATGGCCTTCTTGACGATGCTGGCCTTCTTCTCGCCCCAAGCCATGAGGCGCACCTTCTTGGCGCCCATGATGGTGGCCACACCCATGGTGATGGCGGTCTTGGGCACGTTGTCGAAGCCTCCGAACGCGGGGGCGGCGTCCGTCTTGGTCAGGTCATCGAGCGTCACCTGGCGGGTGATGGTGGTGTCATCCGAGCCGGGCTCGTTGAAGCCGATGTGACCCGTACGACCGATGCCGAGAATCTGGAGGTCGAGACCGCCGCAGGCCTTGATCTTGTCCTCGTAGGCCTGGCAGTGGGCGGGAATCTCCTCGGGGCTGAGGGTGCCGCAGGGCAGGTTGATGTTCTCGGCGGGGATGTCGATGTGGTTGAACAGGTTGGTGTGCATGAAGTACCAGTAGGACTCCACATGCTCGTGCGGCAGGCCGGTGTACTCATCCAGATTGAAGGTGGTCACGTTCTTGAACGAGAGACCCTCCTCCTTGTGCAGGCGAATCAGCTCCGCATAGAACGGCAGGGGGGTAGCACCCGTGGCGAGCCCCAGCACAACACCCTTGCCCTCGGCGGCGCGGCTGCGGATGAGTTCGGCAACTTCAGCGGCGAGCTTCTTGGCAGCTTCCTCCTTGGTAGCAAAAACTTCGTATGTCATAGCGGAATCTATTTTAGTCCTCCGGCGCAGGAATTCAACACCGAAGTGCTGTTCTGCCCGAAAAAAAAGGGAGCAGGCAGAGATGAAACGGTGTCGGCGCGTTTGTCGGAGGGAGGCATTTTGGGCTCGCTATGGGGCGGATTTCGTGCTACCATCGCGCCATGACTTATGCGCACGCGGTGATTACGGGAGCTTCCTCGGGATTCGGGGCGGCGTTCGCGCGTCATTTGGCGGGGCACTGCGGGCACATGGTGCTCGTGGCGCGGCGTGTGGAGGCGCTGGAGGCGCTGGCGGCCGAGCTGCGCGCGGCGCATCCGTCGCTGCGGGTGACGGTGAGCCCCTGCGATTTGGCAGAGGAGACCGCGCGCCGTGCGCTGGGGGCGCAACTGGCAGCGCTGCCGACGGGCTCGCTGCTCTTGGTCAACAATGCGGGCTTGGGGGACTACGGTGCCTTTGACTCCTCGCGCCCCGAGCGCAATCGCGAGCTGCTGCAAGTCAATATCTGCGCCCCTGTGGAGCTGACGCGCGCGCTGCTGCCTCGCTTGGCGGAGCAGGGGGGCGCCGTGGTGAACATCGCCAGCTTGGCGGCGGATTTGTTTATCCCCGATTTTGCCCTCTATGCGGCGAGCAAGGCCTTTGTGGCCTCGTGGAGCGAGGCGCTGAGGCTCGAGTTGCGCGAGAGCGGGGTGCGCGTGCTTACGGTGTGTCCGGGCCCGGTGCATACGGGCTTTGGCGATGTGGCGCGCCGTAGCGGCACCCGCGGGGGCGACTACCCGCTCAAGGAATGGTTTTACACGCCCATCGAGACGGTGGTGGCGGGCTCGCTGGCGGCTTTGGAGCGCGGCAGCGCTCGCTTTTATCCCGCGCGCCGCGTGCGTGCGGCGGCGTGGCTGCTGCGCAATCTGCCGCTGGGGCTGCTGCGTGTGGTGATGGGGCGGCGCCCCCGACGCAACAGGGAGGTGGAGGTATGAACAAGCGCCGTCGCTTCGGTCGGGGTGCTTGGTTCCGCAGTGCTGTTCTGCTGCTGCTTGCCTTTGCCGTCGGCTCGCTGTACACCCCTTACCCCGTCGAGCTCGTCAAGGCGCTACGCGGTGCCCCCACTAAGCCCACCATCGTGCGCGAAATCAAGGAGGTGAAGGTGCCGGTGGAGACTCCTGCGCCGCCGGCGGAGCCGCCCGTCAAGGTGGTGCCTGCTTGGCAGCCCGAGAGCCACTTTGCCATGCCGACCATTGAGCTTCCGCCCTTTCCGCCCGCTCTGCCCGAGCGGGTGGAGACGGGGCGCTTCGAGCACATCAACAGCATTGCCCCCGGGCTCAACCTGCACAGTGCGGTGGTGTTCCGCCCCGGCAGCACGGCGGCGGCCGACCGCAAGCTCAAGGAGGCCTATATGGTCAAGCTGGAGCTGCAGCTCCTGCAGCCCCATGCGGCGAACGGCGAGGAGCTGCGCGCGCTCAACCCCGAGCTGCCGACGGTGCTGCCTGCGTACGAGGAGCTGATGCGCGGGGCGCAGGTCTCCCCTTGGTTCGCAGCACTCTACCGCCACAAGCAGAACCGCATCCGCAAGACGGCGGCGACCTTGGACAAGCTGCTGGATCGCCACAATTTTTACGACACGGACACCATTTTGCAGATCGAGGCTCCCGGCAGCGGGCGCCGCCTGCTGTGGTTGCAGGCGGATATGGATGTGGTGTCCGACGGGTCGGACGGCGACCGTCTGCCCACCATGCCCGAAAAGGTGCTCAAGAGCGATTACTACCAGCCGACCACCTCCTACCGCTGGAAGAAGCGCGGCAAGACCCCCAACCCCCTGCTGGAGGTGTGGACGGCGCGCTTGGAGAAGCTCAGGAAGGACAAGTCGGCCTCCAAGGAGGCCATCGAGCACGCGCGCGCCACGGTGTTCGACCTCAAGAATTGCAGCTTCCTGCTGGCGGAGTATGACCCCTTTATCGTGATTCCGCTGACCTTCAAGGAGGGCAAGGACGACCGCTTCCGCCCGCAGCCGGGAGATTATGCCGCCGTGGTGGTGGGCAAGGTGGTGTACCCCGCTATTGTGGGTGATTACGGGCCGAATTTCAAGACGGGCGAGGCGTCGCTGCGCCTGGCCAAGTTGGTGAACGAGCGAGCCACATCGCTGGCGCGCCCCGTGTCGGACCTCGCGGTGTCCTACCTGATTTTCCCGGGCTCCAAGGAGCCGACGGACGGGCCGATTGATTACCCCCGGCTCAACAGCCGCTGCCGCGAGCTGCTGCAGGAGCTCGGCGGTCTGGGCGAGGGGGCGGAGTTCCGCGAGGTGCAGGATGTGCTCGCACCGCCGCCTGCCGGAGCAGGCAGCGGTGCGGATTCGTGAGCGCTCAGCTCTTGCGCTCGCAGGCTGCGGGCTTGTCACCGCAGCTGCTTGCCTCGCCCTTGTGGCAATGGTGCCAGCTGATGTGCTTGGCGATGCCCGGCGCCAGAGCTCCCGCCAGCGGGCAGTGCGCCACCGACTCCTCCAGCTTCTTCTGTGTGTCGGCGCAGATGCCCTCGGGCAGGTGGATGCAGCAGTGCAGGGCGGTGAGCTTGCCGTTGACTTCCTCGGCCGCCGCGTCGATGCGGATACCCTTGGTGTCAAACTTGTGTTGACGCCCGTGGTAGGCCATCATGCTGAGCATGCAGGAGGCAACGCTCGCCGCCAGCAGCGCGGGCGGTGTGGGGAACTCCCCCTTGCCGCCGTGCGCGGCGGCAGTGTCGGTGGAGATGCAGGCTTGGGAGGACGCGAAGCGGGTTTCGCAGCGCCCCTCCCCCGTGTGGGTGGTGCTTGATGTGTACTTCATAGACCCCCATGCTAGCGCGTGCAGGCGTCCCCCGTCAATCTAACGCGGAAACAGTTGTGGGGCTTTGCGCTTGCGGCGGCGGGGGGGACTGTGCTATGCTCTGCGTATGAAGATTGCCATTTTGGGAGCCGGAGCCCTCGGCTGCTACTATGGGGCTCGCTTGGCCGAGGCGGGGCACGAGCTGTCCTTCATCGGGCGCTCGACCTATGAGCCCATGCGGGCGCAGGGGTTGCGCGTAGAGAGCCCGGAGGGCGATGTGTACCTGCCGCAGGTGCGCGCGTTTCGCCATGCGCGCGACTGCGGCGCGGTCGACCTTGTGTTCGTTTGCTGGAAAACGACCTGCAACGAGCTCTTGCCGGAGGCGCTGCCGCCTTTGCTGGGGGCGGAGACCGAGGTGGTCAGCCTGCAGAACGGCATGGGTAATGCCGAGCAGATTGCCCGCCTGATGCCCGCTGAGCGGGTGTTCATCGGCCTGTGCTTCGTGTGCTGCATGATGGATGAGCCCGGCGTGGTTCGGCACTTGGCGGACGGCAACATCCGCTTTGCACCGCTGGCGGCTACGGCGGCGGGCGAGCAGCGCGCCCGGCGGCTCGCGGAGCTGCTGACGGCGGCGCGCGTGCCCTCCACCGCCCATCGCCATCCCGAGGAAATTCAGTGGACGAAGCTGACGTGGAATATACCCTTCAACGGGCTGTGCCTGGCGCACGGCGGTATCGATGTGCAGCAGCTCTTTGCCCTGCCGGGCGAGGGTGCGCGCGCCCGTGCGGTGATGGAGGAGGTCTGCGCCGCGGCTGCGGCGCGCGGCTTTGCTCTGCCGCGCGATGTGGTTGACTGGCAGATGGAGCGCACGGCGAAGATGGGTCCCTTCGTGCCCAGTAGCGCGGTGGACTTTCTGCGCGGGCGTCCCGTGGAGTATCAGGCTATTTGGGGCGAACCGCTGGCGCGGGCGCAGGCCGCGGGTGTGGCTGTTCCCGAGTTTGAGCGTTTGGCTCGCGATATTCGCCGCCGTTTGGGCATGGAGGCATGAGCGTGCGGCGGCGGAGATGGGCTGTGCTGTGGGCAGCGGCTTGCGCGCTGTTGCTGGCGGGCGGGGCGCTGCTGAGCATCCCTTCGGCGGTATTGCGCGGGCGCGAGATGGCGGGCGGTCTGCATCCGCCTGCTCCTACCGTGCGCCGCGGCGATGTGCTGGGGCAGCAGCTGGCGCTGTTTTCTCTGGGCGGGCTGCGCAGTTTGGCAGCGGAGCTGCTGGCGCTGGATGCCACGACAGCGTGGCTGGAGCAGGACTGGCCGCGCGCCCGCGAGCGCTGGCAGCAGATTTGCACCCTCTGCCCGCAGCGGGTGAACTACCGCATCCGCGCCGCGCGCGACATGGCCAAAAACGCGGTGGCGCACACCCGTGAACGCCGCGACCTGGAGCCCCGGCAGCAGGCGATGCTGGAGGCGGAGTACATGGCTGATGCCGAGCGCTTCCTGCGCGAGGGTACGGAGGATAACCCCGGCAGTCGCCTGTTGTGGTTGGAGCTGGGCTCCTACTACGACGATTTGGCGCGCCGCCCGCGCTTTGCTGCGGCGGTCGAAGCTTACCGCCGCGCGTTGGAGAACGGCGCAGACCCCATGTACGAGCGCTGGGTCTTCTACAACCTCTGCCGCATCCGCGGGTGCGAGGCCGAGGCCTATGCCCTCGGGCGACGGCTTTGGGCGAGCGGTCGCCACCGCACCCCCTCCGTGCAGTGCCTGCTCTTTGTATTGCAACACAAGTTAGCCTTGCCCGAGAGCGAGCGCCTGAGCATCGCGGAGCTTTTCGGCACCCGCGCCAAGGCGCTGAAAGCCCTCCGACGTTTTGAGCACAACACCTTGCGTTTTCCGGTCACCGGGATTCGCTCCTTTCTGGAGCGGGCGGGCGAGGGGCAGCCGCAGCATGCGGGCTGAGCTTGTGCTTGAACGGCGCAGGCAATGTGGTAGAATAACGACCATGAGCGCGCGTGTGTGGTTGGTCGGCATGGTGTTGTCTTGGGGGCTGTTGTCCTGCGAAAAGCAGGAGGCACCCCTGCCACGCACCGGCAACGAGGCGCAGCAGCTGCTCTCGCAGCAGTGCGCGGCGTGTCACCAAAAGGAGTACCGCGCCTGGTTGGAGAGCGACCATGCCTACGCTGCCCGTCCGCCGGAGGAGATGCCCGCCGAAGCGTTCGCCGGGCAGGAAATCGAGGCACACGGGCAGCGCCTGCGCATGGAGCGCGGCGAGCAGGGGGAACTGCTGGTGCGCGAGCTCGGCTCGGGCAAGGCGCGCCCCGTGCGCATGGTCATCGGGCGCCGCCCGCTGTTGCAGGTGGCGGTGGAGGGCGAGCGCGGGGCTTGGCAGGTGTGCAGCGCGGCGTGGGATGTCGAGCGGCGTGAGTGGTTTGACGTGTTTTTGGAGGACGAGCGCATGCAAGCCGAGGGAACGGCCGAGCGTCGCCCCGGAGAGTGGGGGCACTGGCTGGGGCGCGGCATGGTGTGGAACGCGCAGTGCGCGTGGTGCCACATGAGTGGTTACCGCAAGAACTACGATGCGGCGAGCGACAGCTTCGCCTCGACGTCGCAGGAACCGGCGGTGAGCTGCGTGGCCTGCCACCGCGTGGAGGAGGGCGCTGCGCCCGCCGAGGATGGCTGCTTGGTGGCGCGCGAGCATCGGCAAATGAGCCGCGAGCAGCATCAGGCCGTCTGTGCCGCCTGCCACGCCCGCCGCGAGGAATTGGATGAGCGCTTCGCCCCCGGGGAGGCCTTTGAAAATCATTTCACGATGGAGCTGCCGCGCGTGCCGGGCATTTTCTACCCCAACGCCGCGCAGCGCGAGGAGGATTATTGCGAGACGAGCTTCCGCCACGCGCGCATGGGCGCCGCGGGCGTGACCTGCTACGACTGCCACGACGCGCACAGCGGCGCCGTGCTGGCGAGTATGGACGACAACAGCCTTTGCCTGCGCTGCCACGGCAATCACACCGTCATCAACGGCCGTCAGGCACCCTACGTCAGCCCGCTGATGACCTTTGTCTGCCCGCGCGAGAGCCGGGGGCACGTTTGCGTGGAGTGCCACATGCCGGAGAGTACCTACATGGGGCGCGACCCGCGCCGCGACCATTCGCTGATGCCGCCCGACCCGCGCCTGAGTGCCGAGACGGGCATCCCCAACACCTGCCTCAACTGCCATGCCGACAAGGGGCAGGAGTGGACGCGCGAGAAATGGGAGGCGCACTACGGCAGCTCCCCGCGCTGGTACGGTCAGTACCGTCCCCGCATCCGTGCGGTGGCCGCCGCGTTGCGTGGCGAGGCCTCGGCGGCGGAATTGGTTTCGTGCTTTGAGCGCGAGGAGATTCCCGCCTGGCGCGCCACCCTGCTGGGGCTGATGAGCGAGGGGGAGCGCACGCCCGAGGTCATGGCTTGTGCTCGCCGCGGGGCGACGGATGCCAACCCGATGGTGCGCGCGGCGGCGGCCGAGCTGCTGGGGCAGGAGGCGATGCCGCTGCTGAGCGACCCCCTGCGCAGCGTGCGCACGGCGGCGGCGCGCGCCACCCTGCCCCTTTCGCTGCGCCATGCTGACGCTGCGGCGGAGCTGGGCGAGACGGCGCGCCACCAGGCTGACCAGCCTACGGGTGCCATGCAGGCGGCGATGCTCGCCGGGGCAGCAGGCGACTCCGCCGGGACAGAGCGCGCCCTGCGCCGCGCCGTGCAGCTCGACCCCTGCGGCGAGGTGGCGCGCATGGACTACGCCGTCTTTCTCGCGGCTCATCGCCGCCCGACGGAGGCGCTGGCGCAGATGCTGGCCTGCACCGCCGCCCACCCCGAATCGGCGGAAGCTCAGTACCGACTCGGGTTGATTCTTGCGGAACTCGGGCGCACGGAGGCCTCCCGCCGCGCTATGGAAAAAGCCCTGCATCTGGCGCCCGACCACGCCCGAGCCGCGCAGGCGCTGCAACAACTCACCCCCGCTCCCTGACCATGGATTGGCTCCGTTCCTTCAACCCCGATGCCCTCAACTGGACGGCCGACACGACCCTCTGGGCGGTCGTGGGGCTCATCGTCATCGCCATCGCCCTCTTCATGCTGCTCAAGGGGGTCATCAAGATGCTACTGCTGGCCATGGCCATCAGCGCTGCCGTGGGCCTGTGGATGTTTTTGCAGAAAAACGGCTTCACCTATCTGGCCTTTGTCACCGACAGCCCGCAGCCTTGGATGGTGCAGACCCTCGCCTGGGGCAGTGCCGGCTTCTTGCTCCTGGTGTTCTTCCACGGGGCGGTTTGGTTCTCGCAGCTTTTTTCCTGGAACGGGCGGGTGGGTCCATGGGGCATCGTCACCACCGTCCTCATGTGCCTGCTCATGCTGTGGGTCGGCATGTTGGGCGTTTCGTACTACGGGGACATTTGCCGCATCCGCTACTACCACGAGCTGGCCGAGGCGCAGGCCGCCGGGCGGACAGACATGCCCGCCAAGCCCTGGTTTACCGTCATGAAGGAAACCATGCGCAGCTCATCCGGTGCTTCGTGGCTGCAACATATCGACCCCATGGAGAACACAGCGCAGACCAATCTCGCCTGCCTGATTGCCTATGGCTGCACCTTCGATGAGCCTCGCTACACCGCTTTTTACCAAGCCCAGCTGGCCAACCGCGGCATTCCCCAGCCCACACGCTTTCTCGAACTCTTCGGCGACAAGGGACTGCGTACCCTCGTGGCCGAGGGGCGTTTTGTCACTCTGCTGGAGAACAGCCGCCTGAGCACCTTTTTGCAATTCCGCAACACCGAGGAATACTTGCTCAAAATCCTCTGAGCGGCGCGGGTGCCGCGCGCACACAGACAAAAGCGTTGCCGCGCTCGGGGAAATGCGCTATCATGCCGCGCATGCAGAGTATCCGAATCGGCACACGCGGCAGCGCGCTGGCGCTGGCACAGGCACAGCTCGCCAAGCAGGCGCTGGAGACGGCGCACCCCGGGCTGCACGTGGCCCTCACCATCATCAACACCGCCGGCGACCGCCGCACGGATATTCCCCTGCACGAGGTGAACGCCGCCACCGGCACGGGCGACAAGGGGGTGTTCATTGCCGCCATTGAGGAGGAGCTGGCGGCGGGGCGCATCGACTGCGCCGTGCACAGCCTCAAGGATATGCCCGGTGTGCTCGATGAGCGCTTTGCGCTGGCGGCGGTGCTGCCGCGGGAAGAGCAGGCCGATGTGCTGGTGCTGCGCAGCGGGGCAGAGCCCCTCACCATTGCAACGGGCAGCGTGCGCCGCAGCCGTTTGGTGCGGAGCTGCTTTCCGGGGGCGCGGGTGGTGCCCCTGCGCGGCAATGTGGCCACCCGCTTACGCAAGCTGGCTGAGCATCCCGAGTGGAGCGGCACGCTGCTGGCGCGCGCCGGACTCAACCGCCTCGGCTACGACCGCCGCTGGATTGAGTTGCAGGGGGAGAAGTACCAAGTGATTGAGCTGCCGCTGCGTGAATTTCCCCCGGCCTTAGGGCAGGGCGCCATCGCCCTCGAAACGCGGCGCGGCGATGCCGCCGAGCCGCTGGTCGCCGCCGTCAACCACGCGCCCACCATGCGCTGCATCTGCTGCGAGCGCCGTTTCCTCGCCCTCTTGCAGGCAGATTGCTCCGTGCCCGTGGGTGGCAGCGCGTGCGAGACTCTCGATGGCGGGCTGGAGCTGTCCGTGTGCTACTACCCCGAGGGCTCGGACGAGCCGCTGCGGCTCAGCGCGAGCGGTTGCGAGCCCGAGAGCGTGGCGCAGGCGGTCTACGCGCGCTTGCAGGAAGCGCTCAGCGCTCGCGTTGCAGGCGCCGAAGTAGGGCGTTGATGCGGCAGAGCATGCCGAAAATCAACAGCGACATCAGTGTGATGTAGGCCACCACCCCCCAGCACAGCAGGCGCAGGGAGTGCAGCGTGGACTCCACCTCCTTGTCCTTCTTGATTTCAGACACCACGGTCTTGCCCACCTCGCGGGCGTACTGTCGCCCCTCCTCCTTGAGCTGATCCAGGTAGGCGCGGCTCTGCGCCTGCATATCGCCCAGCAGGGCGGAGAGCAGATCCGGCGAGCCCTGTGTCGGGGAGGGCGTGGTGGTCGACGCGGGCGTGGCGGCACCGTTCTCCGGCGGCAGCGCCTCCTGAACGGCCTGTGTCCCCGCCTGTAACAACCCGCGCAGCAGATCATCGGCCTTGGCCGCCTGCGTCGGCTGTCCCAAGAGCCCCGTGAGCATCAGAAAAAGCACCCATCGCTTCATGGCGCCATTGTAGCACGCCCCCGCCGCCGCTGCCAAGGGGAAAGCGGCTTTTTTCGTCATCGCGGCACTTTCACTCGACAGCCCCGGCGCTTTGTGCTGTAATAAGCGCGCGTTATCTGTTCCCCTACGCACGTTTTGATATGAAGTCTTATTCCATTTTTCAGAAGGCCGACGAGGCGACCGTGACGGCGTTCCTCGATTGGATGCGCCATCAGGAGCGCGGCGTGTATCGCGCCGCCCTGCGCGAGCTCGGTGCCCTTAAGAAGCTGCGCCCGCAGTACATGACCCAGAAGCCCGTAGCCGAGCAGTACGCCTGGCTGCACAAGATGCTGAGCTGGAAGCCCGCGGAGACCATTGCCGACCACCTGTTGCAGGTGTGGCTGATCCGCAAGCACGAGGAGATGCTCATCAGCTTTATCGAGAAGCTGGGTATTGCGCACAATGGGCACGGCGTGGTCGATGTGCTGCCTGAGACGCTCGATGCCGACAAGCTCAAGGAGGCGGTCGACATGCTCTTCGCCAAGTACCCCGCGGGGGCGGTCTCCATCTACCTGCACATGTTCCAGAATCAGACGGAGACGGGCTGGCCCGAGCTGCAGGCCATTCTCGATGGGGACGATCGCGTCACCATCCGCTGACATCCCTGTTTTCGGCGGCGGGCGGTCAAGTGCCTCCCGCCGCTTTCGTTGTGTACGCTTCCGATGACGCAGGATGAGCAGTTCATGGCGCTGGCCATGCGCGAGGCCGAGAAGGCTCGCGTGGCGGGCGAGGTGCCCTGCGGTTGCGTCATCGTGAAGGAGGGGCGGGTGATTGCCCGCGGGTGGAACCAGGTGGAAGCGTTGCACGATGCCACCGCCCACGCCGAGATGGTGGCGCTGACGGCGGCCGAGGCGGCGGTGGGCGATTGGCGGCTCGAGGGCTGCACGGTCTATGTGACTAAGGAGCCTTGCCCCATGTGCGCGGGGGCGATGGTGCATTGCCGCCCGGAGCGCGTGGTATTCGGCATTCCCGACCCCAAGGGCGGAGCCTGCGGCGGCTGGATCCACCTGCTGGATTCTAATCCGCCGCTCAATCACCGCTGCGAGGTGACGGGCGGCGTGCTGCGCGAGGCCTGTCTGGAGCAATTTCAGAGTTTTTTTCGCGCCGCCCGCGCCGAGGCCAAGCGCCGCAAACAACAGGCAAGGGAGGAGCACGCCGATGATACCGACGATTGAGGTGTATTGCCATCTGCCGGAGCCGACCTGGGTGAGTGCGGCGCTGGCGGAGCAGTGGGCAGAGGCGCTGCGCGCGCTCCTGCCGGAGCTGCTGAGCCGCCCCCCCGGCCCCGACCATGTGCTCAGCGGGCTGGACAGCGTGGAGATTTCCATCGTGGATGACCCCACCATCGCCGCCGTGCATGCCGAGTTCTTGGATGACCCCTCTGCCACGGATGTCATCACCTTTCCCTATGGTGAGATTCTGGTGAGCGCCGACACGGCCGAGCGCTATGCCGCCGAGCATGCTCTGCCGCGTGAGCAGGAGCTCTTCCGCTACATGGTGCATGGTTTGGTGCATTTGCACGGCTATTTGGACGCTGAGCCGGAGGAGCGAGCGGCGCTTTTTGCCGTGCAGGAGCCCCTGGTGGCGCGCTACGCTCCCGCGGCGTGCGAAAAATCTTGCTAAGCGCGTTGGCAGCTGCTAGGATAGCGCTGCACCTTGCCGTGTATCATGGTCCGGTAGCTCAGTTGGATAGAGCACGAGCCTTCTAAGCTTGGGGTCCCGCGTTCGAGCCGCGGCCGGATCGTTTTTCTTTTGGGCATGCTCCCCTCCTTGTGGGGGCGGAGTCTCGCCTGCTAGGGGCGCTCGGCGCGTGCTCGTGTCGGTGGTGTCAGGCCGGCAGCAGCCGCACAATGCGATCGGCGCGGGGCAGGGTGATGGTGACGGTGGTGCCGACGCCCGCCTTGCCCGCAAAGCCCAGGCTGCCGCCGTGATCCTTGATGATGCGTCGCACGATGAGCAACCCCAGCCCGTTGCCTTTTTTCTTGGTGGTGCGGAAGGGTTCGTAGAGACTGCCCATGACTTCGGGGGAGATGCCCGTGCCCGTGTCGCTGATGACGACGCGCACATCGTAGTCGTTGGCGGCGGTTTGGATGTAGAGACCGCCCTCGTTGCCGGGAATGCTTTGGTAGGCGTTGCGGATGAGGTTGTAGAGCGCTTGGAAGAGCTGCGCCTCGTCGCCCGAAAGCTCGGGCAGTTTTTCGGCGAGGTCGAGGTGTACGGCGATGCCGCGCGGGGCAATCTCCGGGTCGAGCACATCGAGCACGCGGCGGATGAGCTCGTTGAGCTGCACACTGCCGCGCCGCAGCGTGGTGGGGCGCATGCTTTGCAGGAATTGGCGCAGCAGGGTGTCGAGCCGCCGTGTTTCGCCCAGCGAGGTCTCTAGCAGCGGTTCCAGCGCGGCGCGCTCGCGCTCGGGGAGCTTGGCGAGCTTGCGCTTGAGGAGTTGCAGGTTGAGCCCCAGCGAGTTGAGGGGGTTGCCGATTTCGTGCGCCACGGCGGCGGCCATGTAGGAGAGGAGGTTCATCTGCTCGGCTTCGGCGTTCTCCTCGCCGCGCGTGCGGATTTCTGTGTCGTCCTGCACCAGCAGCAGATACTCCGTGCCGTCGGCCACGGGACTCATGAGAAAGTTGTAATGCCGCGGCTCGGGATAGTTGACCTGCAGATCCTTGCGGATGGCGATGCCGCTGCCCCGCAGCTCCTGCCACGCCACCGTGTGACCCACCAGTTCATCGAAAGGCACGCGCAGCAGCTCGTGCAGCGGTTTGCCGTAGATGGCGGCGGCGGCGCGGTTGGCCATGCGTGCTTGTCCTTTGCTGTCGAAGAGGATGAGCCCGTCGTGCAGGCTGTCGAACACATCCTGCAGCAGCCCTTTGTCCGCAGCGAGGCGCAGGAAAATCTGCCGCAGCTCATCGGGACCGAGCGCATCGAGGCGGTTGACGATTTTGTCGAGGGTATTCTGTTTCATAAATGAACCTCGAGGGTGCTGAAATCGGCGGGCAGGGGACAGCGGTACACGCCCCGCTCATCGAAATGCCCCTCCGCGGGCTGCCCGTCGATGCTGAGCGTGGGGTGGGCGTTGCGGGGCAGGGCGTGCAGTGCCAGCTCGACACCGCCGGGGCAGGGGGCGCGCCGTCCCTGCCGCCTGTCGCTCAGCCGGAAGGAGCGCGAGCCGGCGCTGTAGCGGAAGCGGTGCAGGCAATATTCCCCCGAGTCGCGGTAGGCGTAGCCCTCGCCGACGTCCTCGTAGAGCAGGCTTTCGACCTCGGCGTTGGGTGCCCACCACAGGTCGTAGCTGTAGGGCGCTTCGGGCATGTCGTCCGTGTGGGGTAGCACGGGGTGGCGGGGGATGATGTGCCCCCCGCGCACAAAGACGGGGATGTGGCTCATGGGCGTGGCCACCCACACCTCCTCACCCGTGGCGGGGGCGGGGGTGTCGCTGTGGTAGTCGTACCACTCGCCGTGCGGCATGTAGAGGAAGCGCCCGCCCTCACCGGGGTGGTGGACGGGGACGATGTAGAGCGCCTCGCCGAGGAAGAACTCGCTGCTGCGCCAGTACATGTCGGGGTTGGTGGCATCCATGAGCGGTAGCGAGCGGATGATGGGCAGCCCCTCCGTGTGGTAGCGGTAGAACTGGGTGTAGAAGTAGGGCAGCAGGCGGTAGCGCTCCTCGATGGCGCGCCGCACGAGCGCCTCCGTCTCCTCGCCGAAGCACCAGGGCTCCTGCCCGCCGAACTCGCCGTTGCTGTGGTTGCGGAAAAAGACGTGGAACGCGGCCATCTGCATCCAGCGGCAGAAAAGCTCGGCGGTGGGGTGCCCCAGAAAGCCGCCCGCATCGGCACCGCAGAACGAGACCCCGCTGCTGCTGAGCCGCTGCGCCATGAGGTTGGCCATTTTCAGGTTCTCCCAGTCGGAGTTGTTGTCGCCCGTCCAGGTGGCCGCCCAGCGTTGCAAGCCCGCAAAACCGCTGCGCGAGAGCACGAAGGGGCGGCGCTGCGGGGCATAGCGCAGCATGCCCTCGCGCGTGGCGCGCGCCATGCACTGCCCGTAGACATTGTGCGCCTTGAGGTGCGAGCAGGAGAAGCCGTCGAAAGCATGGCGCGTGTCATCCGGGAACGTCTTGTCGGGGAAGATGACGGGCTCGTTCATGTCTGTCCAGATGCCGCGCACCCCGTACTCGGCAATCTGGCGCCCGAAGAGCCCCGCCCACCACTCGCGCGTCGTGGGCGAGGTGAAGTCCGGGAAGGTGCAGCGCCCCGGCCACACATTGCCCTGCAGGAGGGCGCCGTCGTGGCGGCGGCAGAAGACATTGCGCTCAAAGCCGCTGCGCCACACATAGTTGTCGGGGTTGACCTTGATGCCGGGGTCGATGATGCACACCACCTTGAAGCCCTGCTGCCCCAGTCGCCGCACCATGCCGGGCGGGTCGGGGAAGGCCGCGCGATCCCAGGTGAGCGCCTGGTAGCTCTTCATGTGGTGGATGTCCAGGTGGATGGCGTCGCAGGGGATGCGGTGGCGGCGCAGGTCGGTCGCCAGCTTCTCCACCGTCTCCTGCGGGTAGTAGCTCCACTTGCTCTGGTGGTAGCCCAGCGCCCAGAGCGGCGGCATGGGCGGCAGCCCCGTCAGCCGTGTGTAGGTCGCCACGGTGTCGAGCGCATCGCGTCCGCAGATGAAGTAGTAGTCCATCACCCCGCCGTCGGCTCCGAAGAGCAGGCGGTCGTCGCGCTCCTTACCGAAGTCGAAGTAGGAGCGCATGGTGTTGTCGAAGAAGATGCCGTACTGTTTCCCCTCGTTGAGGCAGAGGAAAAAGGGAATGCTCTTGTAGAGCGGGTCGCTCTCCGGCGTGAACTTATAGTGGTCGGAGCCCCACATCTCCCAGCGCCGCCCGCGCAGGTTCAGCGCGCCCGGTTTGTCGCCCAGACCAAAGAAATGCGCCTTGGGCGGCATATACTTGAGCACCCACACCAAGTCATCGCCCGTGCGCTCGGAGCGGCGGTGACCCATACCCTCCGCATCGCGGCAGAGGCAGAAGCCCGACGCCCGCTCCAGAAACTCCAGCCCGCCGTCGGCCTTGCGGATGCGCAGGATCAGCCTCGGCGTGCGCAGCTCGTAAAAGGTCGCCTCTTCGCTCTCCTCCAGCGGCGGGGCAGGGGGGGCATAGTCCGGCGAGACACCGTAGGTGGGAATGTTCTCAAAAACCGCCGTGGTCACATAGCGGCAGCGCACCACCCCCTCCTCGGGGAAACTCAGGCGCAGCAGGGTATCTGTCAGCTCCAGTTCGAGCGTGGTGGGGCTGACCCATTCGTAGCGGCGCACGCCGCTGCCTGAAGTATCTGTGCTCACGGTCAGCGCTTAACCCGGGGGCCACTCCAGCTTGCGCCCGCCCAGAATGTGGATGTGCAGGTGCGGCACCGTCTGCCCGGCATCCGCACCCGTGTTCAGCACCGTGCGGAAGCTGCTCAGCCCCTGCTCGCGCGCCACGCGCCCCACCGTCAGCATCAGGTGCGCCATCAGCTCGGCATCCTCGGGCGCGGCAGCCGCGATATCGGGCAGCGGCTTGCGCGGCACCAGCAGAATGTGCACCGGCGCGGCGGGAGCCACATCGCGGAAAGCCACGCAGAGCTCATCCTCGTACACCATCGCGGCGGGAATTTCGTGGTCGGCGATTTTTTGGAAAAGCGTTTTTTCCATGCGCTTTTTTTACCACATGCGCCCCGCCGTCTGCAACAGGAAAATCGCCCGGTGGTCGCATTGCCGCCGCTGCGTGTAAAAAATCCGCTCGTTTTGGGAGATTTTACTTGCCTTGCGGGAAAAGCGGCGTATAATTGGCGCACCATGACCCGCAAAGGTGGTATCAACAAGACACGTAAGGCGGTGGCCAAGCGTTTCAAGGTGACCGGCTCGGGCAAGGTTCTGCGTCGCAAGCAGGGTAAGCGTCACATCCTCCAGAAGAAGTCCAGCAAGCGCAAGCGTCAGTTGGGCCGTCCCGCTCTGGTGGACGCCACCCAGGTTTGGGCCGTCAAGCAGAACATGCCCTTCGCCTAACGCCGAGGAACATGGCCGCAAGCCAAGCTCCGACCGCTTATCGGTCGGCCTTCGTGCAGCCTGCCTCCCGATATACGGCGGAGGCTCGAACGGACGAGACTGCAAGGAGGTGAGGAAGAACAGTCCGCTCACCCTACACAGACACATCAAGAACTATGGCACGTGCTACTAATGGGCCCGCCTCGCGCGCCCGCCGCAAGCGCATCCTGCTCCGCGCCAAGGGCTTCCGCGGTTTCCGCAGCAAGCTCTTCCGCTACGCCAAGGACGCCGTCTACAAGGCATGGCAGTATGAGTACCGCGACCGCAAGAGACGCAAGGGTCAATTCCGCCGTCTCTGGAGCGCGCGTATCTCCGCTGCTGTGCGTCCCCTCGGTCTGACCTACTCCCGCTTCATGGAGGGGTTGAAGGCCGCCAATGTCGACCTGGATCGCAAGTCCCTTGCCGATTTGGCCGTCACGGATCCCGAGGCGTTCAAGGCGGTGTTCGATCTGGCCAAGAAGGCCATCGACGCCAAGCAGGGCGCGACGCTCGCCAAGTAAGGCCGAGCGCCAAGCGCAAAAACTTTTCGCAGGGGCTGTCGCAGAGCGCGGCAGTCCCTGCGGTTCTTTGTGCGGGGACGGCGCTTGGCGCCAAGCAGTTGGGCGCGTTGAGCAAAATACTCTTGCCCTCCGGTCACTTGAGGGGCTACAATGCGGGCATGAACCCGATTTCTGCATTTGATTACCATGTCCCCACGCACACCCTCTTCGGCAGCGGCTGCCTGAACCGCCTCCACGAGCAGGAGCTGCCCGGTCGGCGTGCGCTGGTGGTGATTTCCAAGGGTCGCAGCACCCGCGCCAACGGCTATCTGGACCGCACCCTGCGCGAGCTGGAGCTGGCGGGGGTGGTCTGCGAGATCTTCGACCGCGTGGAGCCCAACCCGCTGAAGGACACCGTGATGGCGGGCGCCGCAGCAGCGCGCGCGGCGGGCGCGGAGTTTATCGTGGCGCTGGGCGGCGGTTCCGTGATGGATGCTGCTAAGGGGATGGCCATGATGGCGACCAACTCCGGCGATTTGTGGGACTATGTGCTCTTCGGGACGGGCGGGCGCAAGCCCGTGGCGGTGAAGCCCCTGCCGCTGGTGGCCATCACCACCACGGCGGGCACAGGCTCGGAGACGGACGGCGGTGGTGTTATCACCAACCCCGAGACGCAGGAAAAAACCGGCATTTTCGACGGCGTGCGCCTCTTCCCCTGTCTGGCTGTGGTCGACCCTGAGCTCATGACCAGCGTGCCTCCCGCGTTCACCGCCTACCAGGGCTTCGATGCACTCTTCCACAGCACGGAGGGCTACATCTCGAGCCGCGCCAACCTCATGAGCGATGTGGTGGCTCTGGCTGCCATCGAGAACGTGGGGCGCTACCTCGCCGCCACGGTGGCGGACGGCGGCAACCTGCCCGCCCGCGAGCGCGTGGCCTTCGGCAACTGGCTCTCGGGGCTGCAGATGGTGGTGGGCACCTGCACGAGTGAGCACTCGCTGGAGCACGCGCTGTCGGCCTACCACCAGGAGCTGCCGCACGGCGCGGGACTCATCATGATTTCCAAGGCCTACTACACGCACTTCATCAAAGCGGGCTGCTGCCCCGAGCGCTTCGTGCGCATGGCGCAGGCGCTGGGGATGAGCGAGGCCAAGGAGCCCATGGACTTCATCACCGCGCTCGCCGCCCTGCAGGATGCCTGCGGCGTGGGGCAGCTGCGCATGAGCGACTACGGCATCCGTCCCGAGGAGTTCCCCGCCATGGCGCGCAACGCCATGGACTGCATGGGCTTCCTCTTCGGCGCCGATCCCGCGCCGTTGAGCGAGGCAGACTGCATCGCCATCTACCAAGCCTCCTACGCCTGAGTTGCGGCTCGGGATAGGCGCCAAACGCGGGGAGCCCGGACGGACTCCCCGCGTTTGCTGTCGCTGCTGAGGGCACTCGGCCTCAGGCAATGGTGTGCAGCCAGCCCTCGGGGGCGGGAATGCGCCCCATCTGGATGCCTGTGAGGGTGTCGTAGAGCTTTTGGGTGTAAGATCCCATCTGCTCCATGCCGGAGGGGAAGCAAATCTCCCGCCCGTGGTCGACCACCTTGCCCACGGGGGAGATGACCGCCGCCGTGCCGCAGAGCCCGCACTCCGCAAAATCCCCCAGCTCGCTGAGCAGCACCTCGCGGTGCTCCACGGGCATGCCGAGGTAGCGCTCCGCCACTACCATGAGCGAGCGGCGCGTGATGGAGGGCAAAATGCTGTTGCTCTTGGGGGTGACGAGCTTGCCGTCCTTGGTGATGAAGATAAAATTGGCGCCGCCCGTCTCCTCCACCTTGCTGCGGGTGGCGGGGTCGAGGTACATGTTCTCGGCGTAGCCCTGACGGTGCGCGTCCATGATGGCGTGCAGGCTCATGGCGTAGTTCAGCCCCGCCTTGATGTGGCCCGTGCCGTGGGGCGCGGCGCGGTCGAAATCGCTCACGCGGATGGTGATGGGCTTGGCGCCGCCCTTGAAGTAGGGACCCACCGGCGTGCAGAAGATGCGGAACTGGAACTCCGTGGCGGGCTTGACGCCGATGACCGCGTTGCTGCCGAACATGAAGGGGCGCAGGTACAGCGTCGCGCCGCTGCCGTAAGGAGGCACAAAATCGAGGTTCGCGGCCACCACCTCGTGCACCGCCTGCACAAAGCGCTCCTCCGGGAACACGGGCATCTCCAGACGGCGGCAGCTGTCCGCCATGCGCGCCGCGTTGAGATCGGGGCGGAAGCAGACCACGCGCCCGTCCTCCGTGCGGTAGGCCTTGAGCCCCTCGAAACAGGTCTGCGCATATTGCAGCACGCAGGCGCACTCGCTCATGGTCACGGTGGCATCCCCGGTGAGGGTGCCGGCATCCCAGGCGCCGTCCTTGTAGTTGGCAACAAAGCGCTTGTCGGTCTGAATGTAGCCGAAGCCCAAGCTGCCCCAGTCAATATCCTTGCTCATAATCTCTAGTTTGGTAAAAACGGTCGGCCGATGGTCGGTCGGCAGCTCCCATGATACGCGCGCGGGCAGCAGCTGTCAACCACGGAATTTGCCTTGTCGCGCCCCCCGGGCTATGCTACAATGCGCGGCGCTATGACCTACGCCGAAAAACTCTCCGCCCGCATGGTCGCCACCCGCTCGGCTCTCTGTGTGGGGCTCGACCCCCGCCCGCAGTCCGACAACATGAGCGAGCTGGCCGATTGGCTGCGCCGCGTGGTAGAGGAAACCGCACCCTATGCCGTCGCCTACAAACCTAACATTGCCTACTTCGAGGCCATGGGACTGCCCGGGCTTCGGCTGCTGGAGGAGCTGCTGCCCGACATGCCCAAGGACATCCCCGTCATTCTGGATGCTAAGCGCGGCGACATCGGCGAGACGCAAAAATACTACGCGCAGGCCTACTTCGACCGCATGGAGGTCGACGCCGTGACGCTCAACCCTTTCATGGGCTACGACATCCTCGCCCCCTTCCTCGACCGCCCCGGCAAGGGGGTCTACCTGCTGGCCGTGACCACCAACGCCGGCTCGGCCGATGTGGAGCAGCAGCGCCTGGCCGACGGACGCCGCGTCTACCAACTGGTCGGCGACATGGTGTTGCGTGCCCGCGCCGAGCACGCCGCCACCGAGGTAGGCATGGTTGTGGGGCTCACCAACGCCAACGGCGAGATTTTGGAGAATTTGCCCGATGCTCCCCTGCTCATCCCCGGTCTGGGGGCGCAGGGCGGCGACCTCTCCGCCCTCGTGGGCGGCGCACGCGTAGCCCCGCCCGCCATCAACGTGTCGCGCGGCATCCTCTACAAAGAGCCCGAACTCAGCTTTGCCGAAAAAGCGCAGAAATACGCTGCGCAGATCCGCACCGCTCTCGGGCTCTGAGCACGCCCTCCCCCATCCCCTTAACCCATACCACCACCGCAGCCCCACCGCCATGAAGCAGTATCTGGATTTGTTGCGCGACGTGCTGGAGAACGGCGTGAGCCGCGAGGATCGCACGGGCACCGGCACCCGCGGGGTCTTCGGTCGCCAGGCGCGCTTTGACCTGCGCGAGGGCTTCCCCTGCCTGACGACCAAAAAACTCCACCTGCGCTCCATCATCTACGAACTGCTGTGGTTTCTGCAAGGCAGCACCAACGTGCGCTACCTGCGCGAGCACGGCGTGAGCATCTGGGACGAGTGGGCCGATGAGAACGGCGAGCTCGGTCCCGTCTACGGCAGCCAGTGGCGCGCCTGGCCGGACGGGCAGGGCGGGCACATCGACCAAATCGCTCGCCTCATCGAGGGGCTGCGCAGCAACCCCTGGGGGCGCCGCCACATCGTCTCCGCTTGGAACGTGGCGGAGGTGGAGCACATGGCGCTGCCGCCCTGCCATTGCCTCTTCCAATTCTGCGTCATCCCCGCGCAGCAGCCCGGCGCACCCCACGGGCTGAGCCTGCAGCTCTACCAGCGCAGTTGCGACCTCTTCCTCGGCGTGCCCTTCAACATCGCCGGCTATGCCCTCCTGCTGCAAATGGTGGCGCAGGTCTGTGGCTACGAAGCGCGCGAGTTCATCCACTGTTACGGCGACCTGCACCTCTACAACAACCATCTGGAGCAAGCGCGTCTGCAACTCACCCGCAGCCCTCGCCCCCTGCCCACGCTGCGGCTCAACCCGGCCGTCAAGCGCCTGGAGGATTTTACCTTTGAAGACATCGAGCTGACGGGCTACGACCCCCACCCGCACATCAAAGCCGAAGTATCCGTATGAGCCGCATCACCTACACCGGGGTGGTGGCCATGGCGGCCGACCGCGCCATTGGGCGGGGAGGCACCATGCCCTGGCAGCTGCGCGAGGACTTGCGCCTCTTCAAGCGCCTGACGTTGGGGCACCCCGTGCTCATGGGGCGCAAGACCTGGGAATCGCTAGGGCGTCCCCTGCCGGGGCGGCAGAACATCGTCCTCACCCGCGACCCCGCCTACCGCGCCGAGGGCGCGCAGGTCATCCGCGAGCTCGCGGAGCTGGAGGCGCTCCCCCTGCAAGACCCCGAGGTGATGGTCATTGGCGGCGCGCAAATCTACGCCCTCCTGCTGCCGCAGCTCACGCGCCTGCATGTCTCCGAAGTAGCGGGCCACTACCCGGCGGACACCTATTTTCCCGCCTTTGAACACCTGCTGCCCCGCCGCCGCGAGCTCGAGCACTTCGAGGGCTTTGTGCATGTCCTGCGCGAACGCGCCTGAGACGCCTCTCCCTCTGTGGGAGAAATATGTAACCTGCAAGGTGATGCGGTCGTGTCCCAATCGAAAAACCGACGGAACGATGCAGCCTGCATGTTGTGCTCGTATGCACGGGTGATCAAAGCATGGATGATGCCGGGTATATCGCGCTCTCTTTGATCAGCCTTACTGGCGGCTGAGGGCCTCAAAAGTTCTTTGATGCGGCAAAGAAAGCTCCGGAGCATGATGGAGACGTGGCATCTGCGGAGCTTAATCCGGTGATTACACTGAGCTCGGATGTGCAGAACATGACGACAAAAACGTCAGTTGCTGCAAAGGAGCGGAATTGTTCGGATAAGCATCGTATGTCAATCGGTATCTCGGTACTCGTTTCACAGAATGATACAAAGGCGTCAAAAGTACAGAAATGTTAGTCGAATAAGACGAAAAATCCGCATCCGGGCTCAACACATTATCGACAAGTACTTGTAAATAGCCCACATGGTGGGCTTCGGCACAATCTTCCTTTCTCCGTCGGTTTAGGCCTCCGGTTTGTCCATTTGCCCGATGCTTCGAAGGCGAGGAATGACACTGACAATGGTGTGTTGATCACCACAGCCCCATCTCCCGGCTTGGGTTGAGCAGTCGAGACGAGCGGCGACTTCGGTATATAGAGAGAAATTGCCGGAGCCCGGCAAACATATCCGGTGCGCACAGCACGCCACCTTCTTCATGAGAAGTCCCCCCCCCCATCGTCCGCAGGGGAGTACAGAATTTCCAATGCTGTATGCAAGCAAATTATGTAGAATTTGCTGCAAATGCGGTTCTTAAACAGATGAGACGTTCATTTATTTCAATGGGCGGCGAGATTGTCAATATTGTAAGGGATTGATTATGAACAACAAACGCACAACAGCATTGGAAATGATTATACTCGATTGGAGCTCGTATAGAACATTATGCTTGAATCGTTAAAGCATCTGTCATGGTGTTTCTCAAAATACATCATTGCAGGGGGAATGGCTTTTTTTATCGACTTCGCCACATTGAGCTTTCTCTATAAAGTGCTGGGGATTCATTATATAGCGGCAACAGCTATCGGATTTATCGCGGGGCTCGTTTCTGCCTATATTACAAGCAATAAGTGGGTATTTGAGCAACGCCGTTTCGTTCATGCCACCTGCGTTGAATTCGCTATTTTCGCCGCTGTCGGCATTGTGGGGTTAGGATTGACCGTCCTCTTGATGTGGATATTTGTGGACGGCGTGTCTCTGCACCCGTTGATTGCTAAATTGATTACAACTGCACTTGTCCTTATATGGAACTTTGGTGCTCGTAAGTGGATTCTCTATTAATATCGAAAAATATGAAGATCGTTATCATCGGGGGCGGTCCTGCCGGGCTGACGGCTGCCTTGGAATTAGCTAGAACAGGTCGTAAGGACATCCTTGTTATAGAGCGGGAATCTCAATTGGGAGGCATATCTCGCACTTTGGAATACAAGGGAAATCATATTGATATCGGTGGACATCGTTTCTTCTCGAAGTCGGATGTCGTCATGAATTGGTGGAAGGAGATCATGCCCTTGCAAGGCGCTCCTTCGTGTGATGATCGCATACTTCACCGTGAAATAGAACTGAGTGAAGCCGGTCCGAATCCGGAAACGGAAGACCGTGTTATGCTCGTCAGGAATCGTCTTTCCCGTATTCTATTTCTGCGTAAGTTCTTCCACTATCCCGTATCTCTGAGCCGGGAGACCATCTGCAATCTCGGCTTGTGCCGCATGTTCAAAATAGCCGTCTCCTACGGAAAGAGTCTCATCTGCAAGCGCGAGGAAAAGTCGCTGGAGGATTTCTTCATCAACCGTTTCGGAGTGGAGCTGTACAACACATTTTTTCGAGACTACACCGCCAAAGTATGGGGTGTTCCCTGCTCTCAAATAGGAGCTGATTGGGGAGCCCAGCGAGTGAAAGGACTGTCTGTCACTAAGGTGCTGTTGCACGCACTCAGTAAATTGCGTTTTTGGAAAAGCCCGAACAGATGCGTTGAGGAAACATCGTTGATAGAATCATTTTGGTATCCCAAGTTCGGACCGGGGCAACTTTGGGAAACGGTAGGATACGAAGCGGAGAAACTGGGGGTCAGGATTCTGCGCCACCACAATGTCAGACGAATTTTCCTGAACAACGGTCGAATAGTCAGGGTTGAAATTGAAAACACAGAAACCGGCGATACCTTCTCTACGCAGGTGGAAAATCTCATATCAAGTACATCTGTTCAAGAATTCATCCGGATCACCGAGGGGGATATTCCTGAAGAAGTCCGGCAGATCGCATCGGGGCTTGTGTATCGCGACTTCATGACCGTTGGCGTATTGCTTGACAAACTGAAATTACAAAGCAAACAAATGAATACCTCGGTGGGTAAGCATGGTATTGTCCCCGATAATTGGATCTATGTTCAGGAATCGGATGTTAAGGTAGGGCGTTTGCAGCTTTTTAACAACTGGAGCCCATATTTGGTGGCTGACAAGAGCAAGGTATGGATTGGTATGGAGTATTTTGTCAACGAGGGAGATGAGCTATGGAGGATGGACGATACAGCCTTCTGCGAATTCGCCACCAATGAACTTGTCCAAATCGGCGTTATCAATAAAGCAGATGTTCTGGACACCAAGGTATTTCGTATTCAAAAAGCCTACCCCGCCTATTTCGGCTCCTATATCCACTTCGACGTTGTGCGCGAATGGCTTGATTCGGTAAGCAACTTATATCCGGTGGGGCGCAATGGCATGCACCGCTACAACAACATGGATCATTCCATGCTGTCTGCCATGGCGGCTGTTCGTAGTATCTGCGGGGAAACCAACAGCGACAAAAAGGCGATTTGGGCAATCAATGCAGAAAAAGAATACCATGAATCCAAGTAAAATAAGAACCTGTTCGGGTCGATATTTTCTTTTCACTCTTTTCAATATTGTCGTTACTGTTCTCGTATTCAATTTCATTACATATCGTTACTTTTTTGTAGCGGATCCGAGCGTGTACGCATCTGACATTGATCATGGAAAGATTCATGACTGGTGGTCTGCCTTGTACACCCTACAGGGAATGGGGCTGCAGCGATTGCTTGACTGCATTTCCATCCACATAAACGGACGTGATTTCGTGGCCATCATCACATCATGCTGCATCGCTTTGTTCCACCTATCTGTTCATTTCATCGCGTCTTTTATTTCTCCAATAGGAAAGATTCGCCTGATGATACACGCAGTATTAGCTGCATGTGTCTTTGGGTTTTCCGTCATCCCTAACAGTTGTACTCTGGATCTGATTGGCCTGGCCATGATCTCGGTGTCACTAACCGCAAGTCTCTATATAGGAAAATATAGCAAAAAGCGTGACTATATTTTACTTGCTATTGTCATCTTGTTTCTTGCTCCTGCTTTATCATATAGGAAGGTGTTTATCATGTTAGCACCCTTTATGCTCACCTATGCATTGGCTCCTTTCCTCAAACTCAAAAATCCTCGTACATACCTTGTAGCCTTTTTTGTCGCTTCATGTAGTTCACTGCTTTTGCTCGGTATACCTAAGCTGATATATCCGCACTTTGCCGGATACATCGAATCGTATCCGGCAGAACCGATGTTGAGGAGTGATATCTACACTGCAGGCCTGATTAGAAATGACTATTCAACCATTCACTACCTCAACTCCGTATTGCCGACGAATCGAACAACATACGCTGTAGGGAATAACACCTCTCTCGGTCGCTTACAGAACAGCGAACAATGGTCAATCCTTCAGAAAGCATGGGTAAACGAGTGGATACAATATCCCGCATCCATGGCTGGAGCACGTCTTCTACAAATCATTCAATTTATATCCGGTAGTATTGCCCCGGACTGGGTGATGGATTATTATTGTTCTCTCTATCCCCAATTTCCCCGAGTCGGAGAAAAGAAGAATAACTTTGAATGGTATATGTATATTCACCGTCAACAATGGGGTGTGGCCGGTCTCATTCAGTATGTCAATTGGATCATAAGCGCCATGGTGCTTTCCGCACTGTATCTCGTTGTTCGGGAACTTCGGGTAAACGGCTGGCGTTCATCGAGGAATAATCCGACGGTTTATTTCGGAATTCTGGCCACAATGAGCATGCTTTCCTACACAACAATTGTCGTTCCAACCGGAGATTTAAGATACAAGTTTCCTTGCCTCTTTTTCTCTCTCCTCACATTCATCTGCTTCATATCAACCAGTCAGTCCCCTCATCAACATTCCGTCCGTTGCAGGTGAAAAGCCGGAACAGACAGAACAACTTTCGGTTTACAAGGAGCAGCTATGCTGACTGCTGCTGCAAATGGTGGCGCAGGTCTGTGGCTACGAAGCGCGCGAGTTCATCCACTGTTACGGCGACCTGCACCTCTACAACAACCATCTGGAGCAAGCGCGTCTGCAACTCACCCGCAGCCCTCGCCCCCTGCCCACGCTGCGGCTCAACCCGGCCGTCAAGCGCCTGGAGGATTTTACCTTTGAAGACATCGAGCTGACGGGCTACGACCCCCACCCGCACATCAAAGCCGAAGTATCCGTATGAGCCGCATCACCTACACCGGGGTGGTGGCCATGGCGGCCGACCGCGCCATTGGGCGGGGAGGCACCATGCCCTGGCAGCTGCGCGAGGACTTGCGCCTCTTCAAGCGCCTGACGTTGGGGCACCCCGTGCTCATGGGGCGCAAGACCTGGGAATCGCTAGGGCGTCCCCTGCCGGGGCGGCAGAACATCGTCCTCACCCGCGACCCCGCCTACCGCGCCGAGGGCGCGCAGGTCATCCGCGAGCTCGCGGAGCTGGAGGCGCTCCCCCTGCAAGACCCCGAGGTGATGGTCATTGGCGGCGCGCAAATCTACGCCCTCCTGCTGCCGCAGCTCACGCGCCTGCATGTCTCCGAAGTAGCGGGCCACTACCCGGCGGACACCTATTTTCCCGCCTTTGAGCACCTGCTGCCCCGCCGCCGCGAGCTGGAGCGCTTCGAGGGCTTTGTACATGTCCTGCGCGAGCGCGCCTGAGACCTACCCTCCCGCCACCCGTAGAGCAAAACCACGGCAGCACTTCCGCTGCTGTCTGCACCGGATAGGTAGGGCTCCGGAATGGATGACAGTGGAAGAAGCCGGACAGGATCTGCCGCATCTGAGGGGTGGGGTTATCGAAAAATGTGAAAACGCTCTGCAAAAAACGCCCAAAAAACGGCACTGCGTCAGAAAAGTCGCGTGAATGACGGGGAGGTTAGCTGCCTGAGTTTGAGGCGAAGATAATCAACGGAAGGTAGTAGTCCTCGGGTTTTGAGTTGGATGCGGGCAATCATCGAGTTCATCCCTTCAATTCGTCCCGAGGTCAACCGGTATCGGAAAAAGTTAAGCACCTGCTGTGCATGCCTAGAAAGCGTTTTCGCTAAACGT
>JBJEVN010000037.1:0-51930 GCA_051884385.1 Akkermansia sp. | reverse complement strand
CTACAGCATTCGCAAGGCTGTAGCTGTCGGCGCATCAAGCCCCTCCAAGGGGGGAGGGGGAGCAGATTCTATGCGCCATCGAGCAGCCCGGCGGCGCGCAGGTCGGCAATGAGGGTTTCGAGCTCGTCCGGGTCGAGAAGCTCGCTGCTCAGGCAGAGTCGCTGCTCGCCCCGGCTCAGGGTAAGCTCGATGCCGGCGATTTCGGGTCCCTGCTGGTGGCGGCGCAGGTGCAGCTCACTGCCCTGCCAGGGCAGATGCTCGCTCCGCCACAGCCCGCGGCGGGTGATACCCTGCGCATCCACCTGATAGCGCAAGCGCAGGTAGTAGCCGCCCCAAAGGAGCGCCACGAGCGCCGCCCCCGCCGCCGTGAGCTGCTGCGGCAGGCTGTCGCGCGCGAGCAGCACATAGCCCGCCGCCACCCAAATGATGAGGACGAAGCCGAGGTAGAGCGAGGCGTTGACGGGGCGCAGGCTGCGGGGGCGGATACTCATGGGCGGCAGGGGCGCGCACTCAACCCTGAGTCGCCGTCGCGCGGATGGGGGCGGTGCGTTTGATGGGCGCCATGTCGGTGTAGTCGTTGCCGGGTGCGGGGCGGTATTTCACGTCGATGGGGCGCACATAGCCGCCTCGGGCGTAGTCCTCCACCGCGCGGGTGATGTAGGCGGGCATGTTCATGGCGCTGTACTCGTAGAACTTTTTGGCGACATCGCGGGGGCTGCGGATGCAGCCGTGCGAGAGCCGCTTGCCGGGCACGACTTTGCCGGCGTGGATGCCGACACCATCCCAGGTGAGGCGGTTCCAGTAGGGCATGGAGGCCGCCTGGAAGGTGGCGCCCTCGGGCTGGTCGCCCTTGTTGAGGTCGGCGTTGCCGTTGAGGGTCTTGCCGGAGGTGCTCACGTATCTGCCGTAACGATTAGATTTGTGGTCGGGCTCCTTTTGCAGCACACGGAAGACGCCCGTGGGGGTCTCGTGACCGTTGGTGCCGGTGGAGACGGGCCAGTCGTAGGCGACCTTGCCGTTGACATAGACGCGGCAGCGCTGCTGCGGGATGCAGATGATAATCTTGGAGTTGGAGGCCGTCAGCTGCTTGAGCAAGTTCTCGTTGCACCACGAGGCCATGGTGGTGGGGTACTCGGGCTGGGCGACAAAGTGCTCGTAGGTGCCGGCGGGATAGGGGTTGGTGTAGCCGGGGAGGTTTTTGTTCGGGATGTCCAGCGGGTTGACGACTGTCTGCGGCACGTACTGCGGCAGGGGGGGCACTTCTTCGGCGGTTTCGACGACCTCGTGCGCGCGGGGATGGATGCGCGAGGAGGGGTGGGTCTGGCTGCAGGAGGCCAGCAGAGCCGCGCAGGCGGCGAGGGAGAGGAAGCGTTGCGTGTTCATTTGGCAGGGATGCTGAGGATGGTGCCGACGCGCAGGCGATGCGCCTCGGCGGGGGAAATGCGGTTGGCGCGCATGAGCGCGGCGGGGGTCAGACCGTGGCGCTTGGCGATGCGGTTGAGGGTGTCGCCCGGCTGCACGGTGTAGGTGCGTCCCGCGTGCGGTTTCGTGGCGTGCAGGGCGGGCGCGGGATGCGACGGCGCCTTGGTCACAGCTGCGCCGCCGCCGGGGATGCGGAGCTGCTGCCCGATGCGCAGGGGCTTGGCGGCGTCCCATGCGTTGGCGCGCATCAGGGCATCGGGGCTGCAGCCGTGGCGGCGGGCAATGGCGTAGAGGGTGTCGCCCGCGCGCACGGTGTAGGTGCCTCTGGCCGCTGCGGGAGGGCTCGGCTTGCGGGCGGCGGGCGGCGGGGGCACGGGGGCAGCGGTCGCTCGCGCCACGGGCGCGGGCACTGCCGCCGGGGGAGTACTTGTGGGCAGCGGCGTCAGGGGGGCAGCGGAAAGGCTGCCGGTGCCGCGGTCGACCACGACCTCATCGCTGCGCGCCTCGCTGAAGCGCTCTTCCACGGGCGAAAAGTCCACGCGACCGTTCGCGATGCGGCAGCCGCTCAAACCGAGCAGCGCCGGGGAAGTCAGGAGCAGGAGGGCGTAGCAACGCATGGTCGGGGAGGAAGCACCCTTCCCCCCGCCCGCGAGGACATCCGCAGCGGGCGGGGGGCGGGGAACTCAGCGTTTGCGGGTGGTCTTTTTCTTGCCGCTCTTCGAGCTCTTAGCGCTCTTGGTGCTCTTGGAGCTCTTGGCGCTGCTACCCGCGGCGGGGATGCTGAGTTTGCGTCCGGGGCGAATCTTGGCGGCGTCCTTGGCGCTCAGCCCATTGGCGGCCAGAAGGGCGGCGGCGCTCACGCCGTGCTTCTTGGCGATGCCGGAGATGGTGTCGCCGCTGCGCACGGTGTAGCTGCTGACCTTCGGGGCTCCGCTGCTGCCCTTGCTCGGCGCTTTGTAGCCCTTGGGGGTGAAGCGCACCTTAATCACCTGCCCCGGGTGAATGACATCGCTCTTGATGCCCGAGTCCTTCTTGATTTGCGCCACAGTGGTGTGGCTACGCTTGGCAATGTCGGAGAGGTTGTCGCCCGGGCGCACCTTGTAGACCACGAGGGTGGGCTTGCTCACGCGCTCGCCCTTGGGCTTCTTGGTCGATGCGGTCTTGGTGCCGCTCTTGCCGCTCTTCTTACCCGTCGTAGTCGCGACGGGTTTAGGCGCAGCGGGTTTCGGGGTCGTCGCGGCCACGTGCTCATGCGTGATGGCGGGGGCGGCAGGGGCAAATTCGTTCTCCAGCACCGTGTCATCCTGCGCGGAGGCGATGTCGGTGTGCTTGGGCTGATTCTGCGAGGTGCTCACGCTGCTGCCGCGGTCGGCGACCGTGTGTTCCGGCTCGGGAATGGCGTACTGGTTGCGCGCGACATCGCCGGCCGAGACCTGCACATCGGCATCATCGCTTTCCAACACCCAGGGCGGCAGTTCGCCGTCCGCCACGGACAATTCGCTCATGGGCATGGCCTCTTCGTAACCGCCGGTGGCGGAATTGCTGCTTTGGCACGAGGGCAAACCGATGAGCAATCCGGTTCCGACAGCGAGCAAGGTAAGAGTTCTCTTCATACGCCGCGAGCCTAGCATAGGGGGGTGCTTTTAGCAAGCTTTTATCCTGTCAGACCCCGCCGCCGTCGACTAAAGATGCAGACGCAAAAAAGGCTTGCCTATCATTGGAATAAATCTAAAATGCCAAGGATTGCAGCGCTCGGCGCTGCGCAACCTACACCTCAACACACAGCCATGAAGGATCTTACCGGAACCAAGACGGCTGCAAACCTGGCGACAGCGTTTGCAGGGGAGAGTCAGGCGCACACGAAATACCTCTACTACGCTTCCAAGGCGAAGTCGGAGGGCTATGTGCAGATTGCGGATCTGTTCGCGGAGACGGCGCACAACGAGAAGGAGCACGCCAAAATTTGGTTCAAGCTCCTGCACGGCGGCGCAGTACCCACCACGACGGAGAATTTGGCCGATGCCGCCTGCGGCGAGAATTACGAGTGGACGGATATGTACAAGAGCTTTGCCGAGGAAGCTCGCGCCGAGGGCTTTGACGAGATTGCCGAGCTCTTCGAAGGCGTGGCGGCCGTGGAGAAGCACCACGAGGAGCGCTACCGCAAGCTGCTGGCCAACATCGAGGGCGGGCTGGTGTTCTCGCGCGACGGCGACTGCGTCTGGCAGTGCTCCAACTGCGGCCACATCGTCATCGGCAAGAAGGCGCCCGAGGTCTGCCCGGTCTGCGCGCATGCTCAGGCCTACTTCCGCATCGAGGCGGCTAATTATTGATATTCCCCCCTGCTCGGATCATGTGGCAAGCCAACAAAGGGCCTGTCGTGGCGCTGCTGGGCGGTCTGCTCGTGCTGGGCGGGCTGCATCTGCTGCTGCGCGACACCGATGAGCTGCTGGCGCGCCGCGTGCTGAGCACGGGGATTTGCCTGCTGCTGGCCGTGGTGGGGCTGTACTCCTGGTTCAGCGCCCGCCGGGGCTGAGCGCCCGAAGCCGGCACAGCGAAGCCCGCTTCCCTGCGAGGGAAAGCGGGCTTCTTGCTTGCCGCAGAAAGCAAGTGTGGCCTCAGAGCTCGAAATCATCGCCGAGGTACTCGCGGCGCACCACCTCATCGGCGGCGATAGCCTCGGGCGTACCCTCGCGGATGACCTGCCCGGAAGTCAGGATGTAAGCGCGGTCGACCAGGCGCAGGGTTTCGCGCACGTTGTGGTCGGTGATGAGAATGGAGAGCCCGTCGGTGTCGCGCAGGTCGGCCACGATGTGCTGGATGTCCTTAACGGCAATGGGATCCACCCCGGCGAAAGGCTCATCGAGCATGAGCAGCTTGGGGTTGGCGGCCAGAGCGCGCGCGATGGTCAGGCGGCGCTTTTCCCCGCCGGAGAGCTGGATAGACTGGCTCTTGCGCAGCTTGGTGATGTTGAAGCGTTCCAGCAGGCTGTCGGCCATCTCGCGCTGTTGGCGGCGACTGAGGTCGCTGCGGGTTTCGAGAATAGCCATGAGGTTGTCCTCCACGCTGAGCTTGCGGAAGATGGACTCCTCCTGCGGCAGATAGCCCATGCCCAGCCGCGCGCGCAGGTGCATGGGCAGGCCGGAGACATCGCGCCCGGCGAAATCCACGCTCCCCTCATCGGGGCGCACCAGCCCCGCCACCATGTAGAACGAGGTAGTTTTTCCGGCGCCGTTGGGCCCCAGCAACCCCACAATCTCGCCGGCATGCACGGTGAGGTTCACGCGGTTGACCACGCGGCGCGTTCCGTAGGTCTTGCACAGCCCCTTGGCCTCCAGCAGAATATCGCTCATTGTCCTTTCTTTCGTTGTTGCTCCACCTGCTTGTGGATGTTGTTGATACTTGTTTTGTGCGTGGCGCCGCTCAGGCGAGCATGGTTGGCAGCATCCAGATGCAGAGCAGCGCCCGGACCGCTCGCCGTGTGGGTGTTGCTACCGCGCGTCAGGGTCACGCTGCGTCCCGTCAGCACTTTTTCACCCGTGGCGGCATCGTAGCTCAGCCGATCGCCCGCTGCGGTGATGCGCTGTCCCTCGGCATCGTGCGTCGCCAGCACCACGTCCTCGTTGGCCTCCGCCCATTGCAGGCGGTCGGCTCCGGCGCCGCCCTCGGGCTTGAGACACAGGCGCATCAGACCGCGGCAGCGCAGCGAACCCTGTGTGCTTTGCACGGTGCCTCCCTCGGCGCTGCTCAGCTCGCGCAACCCGGTGTAGGGCATCTCGGGCAGCAGCCCCTTGCCCCCGCGCGTCGCTTCCGCCGCAGGCTCGGCCGTGCTCAACAGAGCTCGCAGAGCCCCGCGCGTCGTCAGCACCCCCTGCTCGGAGCGGAACTCCGCAGCACCGTCCGTCTCCAGCGTGGCATCGGCGCGGCGCAGGCGCATGCCGCCGAGGCAGTGAGCCGTCAAACTGCCCCGTTCATCGCACAACCGCGCCTCCACGGTGGCACCGCTCAGCGTGGCATCGCCCTCGGGCGTGAGCACCACGCTCGCCGGGGCATCCTCCGCAGGCGTCACCACCAGCCGATTGCCCGCATAGGCGACCGTCACAGGGCTCTGCACCGCACCGCGCAGAGTGGCGGCTCGGCTCAGCAGGTCGGCATCCAACTCATCGGCCTGCAGCTCGCCGCGCAGGCTGCGGGTACCCCGCTCATACAGCCGGGCAGTGACCCCACCGCGCGCCACCGCCCGCGCCGGGCGGCGGTAGCGCAGGAAGCTCAGGTTGAGCTGCGCGCCGCGCAGCTCGGGCAGCTTGCAATCCACCGCCTGCAGGTACAGGCGCAGCACCCCTGTGCAGCGGAGCTCGGCAGCCTCATCCTCGGCTTGAATCCCCTCCGGCAACACCCAGCAACCCTCGTTCGGGTCGAAGCAAATGGCACCGCCCGTGCGGAAAGTACCGCGCAAGGGGGTGCCGCCCGTCTCATCGGGGCGTTCGTAGCTGCCGCTCAGCTCGCGCCCGCGCAGCAGCACGCTCCCATCGGGGCGCAGCTCGGCATGCTCGATACCGCGAAGACTGTCGCAACCGCGCACTAGGCTACCCTCGCCGCCCGACAAGCGGCACAAGCCGCTGCGAGCGTCGTAATCCAGCTCCTCCGTGCGGCATTCGGCTGCGGGAAGCTCCCCGCGCGCCGCCATTCTTGCATGCACCTGTCCCTCGGCATGCACCGCCAGCACACCCCGGCAGCGGAACGCGGCAAACTGTTGCATAAAGCCCGGCTTAGGGCTGCGCTCCGTATCAAGCCGCACCAGCAGGCAGCGCTCCGCACTCACCGTCCCCTCGGGGCGGCTGAGGCGGCTCGAACCAACCAAAAGCAACTCGCCCGAGTCCGCGTGGTAGTAGGCCGTTCCCGAACCGCTCAGCTCCGTGGTCTGCCCCTGTGCATCGACCCAATTCCCCCGAATCAGCGCCCCCTCCAGCACCACATTGCCCGCCGCATCAACCAACAGGCGCGCCGGATGCTCGTCGCCAGGCTGCAGCAGCAGTCCGCTCGCGCCCGAACGCAGCTCAATGGCATGCCCGCCCGCAGGCGAAGACAGCAGGATATGGTTCTCCGCCACATTCACCTCGGCATCCGTCGTCACCAGCTCCAAAGGATCCACCCCCTCGGGCAGAGCGGCACGGGGCGATGTCGCCGGGCTCGGCGTTGCGTCCGGCTCCCCGGCAGACTCCGCGCCCGCAGCGGTAAAACCTTGCCGGGGGCTTTCCGCGCGCTGCGCCACCCGCTGCCCCACGGCAGCGCCGTCCTGCGGCGGCAGCTTCACGAACAGACGGTGCAGCGCACGCATCTTCAAGCGCGCGTCGCGCAAGCGCACATTGCCGATGTACACGAGCCGCGCCCCCTCCACATCAAAAAGCAGCGCGCCGTCGCACTCCACCGAGGATTGCCCCGGCTGCACCTCCGGCATCGCCTCCTCGGCGTCTTCTCGTTCGGCGGGTTCGGGAATCTCCATGCGGGCAAACTCCTCCGTCACCTCACGCGCCGCCAGTTCCCAACGCTCCGCTTGCTCACGCGCCGCGCGGAGAGCCGGCTCCGTCCACTCGGGCATGGCCGCCGCGGCAGGCAGCAGCAGCGAACAACACAGGGGCAGCATTAAGCGGGGCTTCATGGGAATTTTCTCAGGGTTCGGGCGCCGTCGGCACGCCCGTCGAAATGGTCGTACGCACGGGTCCGAGCAAAATGCCGCGGCGCTTCACCGTGTCGTAGTCAATGCGCCCGCCCCGCGCCTCGAAACGCGGATTACGCACGCGAATGCTGTCAGCGGCACTACCCCGCAGCGTCGTGAAATCGTAGGAAGCCACGGGCGCGTCTATCTCCGTCCGCGTGCCGTCCGCATTGAACATCAGCGCCCGAATGCCGCGCAGCTCCACCTCGCGCCGCGAGACAATGCACAGGCGCTCCGCCTGCAGCAGCGCTGAAATGCGGTGATTCTCGTAGCGCGGCAGCGAGATACCCTCGATTTCGCTGCCGGGGGGCAATAGTTGCAGCGCGGGAAACTCCCCCGTGCCCACGGCATCGGCGCTCTGCGTGGCATCGCTCGCCGCCCACAGGGGGAGGGCAATCCAGCAGACCGACAGCACTCGCAGCAGCGGACGCATCAATGCACGGGGATGGGGCAGAGCCGCTCGTAGGCGCTGCGGATGGTCAGAAGATTGGTGATGATGTTCTCCAGATCGCTGAGGTACACCTGGTTGGGGCCATCGCTCGTCGCGTGATCGGGATCCTTGTGCACCTCCATGAACACGCCGGCGATGCCGACCGCCATCGCCGCATTGGCCAGCACGGGAGCCAGCTCGCGATCCCCGCCCGTGGCACCGCCCAAGCCGCCGGGGCGCTGCACCGAATGCGTCGCGTCGAAGAGCACGGGGAAACCGAACTGCTTCATCCAATACAGCCCGCGCATATCCACCACCAGATTGTTGTAACCGAAGCTGGTGCCGCGCTCGCAGAGCATGAACTTGTCGCAGCCGAAAGCCAGCATCTTCTCGCAAATGTTTTTGCAGTCCCAGGGGGCGAGGAACTGCCCTTTCTTCACATTAACGGGTCGCCCCGTCTTCGCGCAGGCCTCCAGCAGGTCGCTCTGGCGGCTCAGGAACGCGGGGATTTGCAGCAAATCCACATACTGCGCCGCGTACTCGGCCTGCTGCTCGGTGTGTACATCCGTCACCACGGGAATGTGCAGCTCGCGCCCGATTTCGGAGAGAATGCGGCAACCCTCCTGAATACCCAAGCCTCGGTAGCTCTTGACGCTGGTGCGATTGGCCTTGTCATAGGAGGCTTTGAACACAAACGGAATGCCGATACGATCGCAGATTTCCTTGATGGAGCGCGCCATCTCCCAACCGAACTCCTCGGACTCCAGCGTGCAGGGTCCCAAGAGAAAACAGGGCTGAGCATCGCCGATTTCCACATTTTGAACGAAGAATGACATAAGAAAGGGGGATTCTATCAGCAGAAAGCATAGCGCAAACAGCGCCCGAAAGTCAAGGAAAGGCGGGCGATTATCGCAATTTTTCGCGCATATTCATTCCATGAGGGCATCGCCCGCCGCCAGCGACTCGGGCCAAATGCCCTCCCGCACCATAAAATGGAGCCAGGCCAACAGCACCTGCTCAAAGACAGCGGGATTCGTCCCGAACCCGGTCAGGGTGTGATCGCCCGCCGGGCAGAGCACCCACTCAGCGTGATTGCCCAGCGACCGCCACTCCTCGCAAAACCACTCGCGCATCCCGTAGTCCAGCAAGGGGTCGAGCATGCCGTGCGCGCAGAAAAGAGGCGGCAGGCAGCGGCGCAACAGGTCGCAGGGATTGACCGCCGAGGGGTCGGACACCGACTCCGGCACATGCAACACGCGCGCCTCGGGAGCCTCCGTATCCACCACTCCGCGGAAAATGGCCACCGCCGCCGGCTGCAAGGGGGGCACATCGCGGCTGCCGGGGCGCCACCAGCGGCGCTGCTCCCGCAGGGGCTGCATGGCCGCCACCAGCGCCATAAGTCCGCCCGCGTCGGCTCCCGCCAGCGTGATGCGATCGCGGTCAATACCCAGCCCGGCGGCATTGTGATGCAGCCAGCGCCAAGCATCGCGACCGTCGGCGAGAATCTCCTCGGCGGTCACATCGTAACGGTCGGGCGTGCGGTACTCGGGAATGAGGCACACCACACCCCGGTGCGCCAAATGCACCGACCAAGCCACAAACTCCGACATGTTCTCCACCGCCCACATGCCGCCCGAGTAGAACAACACCGCCGGGGCGAAATGCTCCGCGCGGTGCCCCGCGGGCAAAAAGAGCCGCAGGCGCAGCTCGTGCCCATCGGCAAAGCGCTTCCACACCACGGCGGGCGCGCGACGCAGCAGACGCCGACAGCGCAGCTCCTCGGCGGAGCGGGGGGTGCGGGAGAAAGCCGTCATAAACGCAGGCTCAGTATGCAATTTTCTTGCGGAAAAATCAAGCCCGTAGTAAGCTGCGGGCAGACATGAGAACGCTTTTTTACCCTGCTCTTTTCCTCACCCTCGCTCTCGGCTGCGCAGCCGCTCCGCCGCAACCCGCGCAGGCGGCACCCGCCTACAAACTGCCCGTGCAGGACAAAGCCAAAAGCATCGCCGACACCGTGTACAACACCTGGCGAGTGAGCATGCAGCGCGGCAACGAAAGCTCGTGGCGCAGCAGCACCTCCACCGCCCGCCAAACCAAAATCCGCAACATGATTGTCTCGCAAAAGCAGGCTTTCCCCGGCGACCTCTTCCGCAAGCAACCCCCGCCCCCCGCGCTGGAAAACTTCCGCTTTGTCGGCGCTCTGGCCGGAGCTCAGGGACAAACCATGGCCTGCACCTACCTGGGCAGCCTGCAACTGGGCGATGGGGCTCCCGCGCCCAACGCCTATGTGCTGCAGCTGGTCTGCGAGCGCGGCAGCTGGAAGCTCGACCAGGCCAACTTCTTCCGCCTCGACAAGCTGCCCAAGGTACTCAAGCGACTCGAAGCCAAGGATTTGAGCGTGTTGCAGGAGCAGGACGGCTTCCGCCCCTACGAGAGCGTACCCGCCGCACCTGCGGCCTGTAAAGCCCCCGAGCTCATCGGCAAAGTCTTTGTCGACTGCCCCGGGCGCAGCGTCGAGCTGCGCATCAACGGCATCTCCACGCACAGCTTTGCCGACGAGCGCCGCGCCGATGTCATCTCCGGCGGGCTGCGGCGCGGGCAAAACAACATCAGCTACCACATCACCCCTGTCGCGGGGCAGCCGCACCCCTCCTTCGCCATCGGCATCTTTGTCATGCCCGAAACCCCGGGCAACCGCCCCGTCTGCGTCTTTGACCACATCCTCGACGCCGAGGACAAGGCCGAGGGCGGCTCCTTCACCTTCACCATCGACAACGCCGCCATCGGCTCCATGAACCCCAAATACACGGGGCCCAAGCCCGAACCCCTGCACGCCGTCCCCCTCAAGCCCAAGAAGCCGTAAGCGGCTCGGGCTCAGCAGCGGCGCGATAGGGCGATATTCCCCAGAACCAAGACGCCCATCACCACGGGGTAATAGAGGTAGGGGATGACCTGCAAGGTGCTGATGCCCGCCAGCGCACTACCCATAAGCAGCTGCGCGCCATAGGGCAGCAAGCCCTGCACCACGCAGGAAGAAGTATCCAGCAGCCCGGCGCTGCGCGGCGCGGGAATGCCGTAGCGCCGGGCAATGCGCTGCGCCAAAGGCCCCACCGTCACAATGGCTACCGTGTTGTTCGCCGTGCACACATTGGCCAGCGCCGCCAACAGCGCCAGGCAAAGCTCGGCACCGCGCCGCCCGCGCACCCGCGCCGTCAGCAGGCGGATGATGTAACTCAGCCCACCATTGTATCGGATAAGCTCCAGCATTCCCCCCGCCAGCAGCGTGACCATAATCAGCTCGCCCATGCCGCCGATACCCTGCCCCATGGCACCGAGCCAATCCGTTGTCGACAACTCGGGCGCCGCCGCCGCCAGCAGCCCCGTGGCCGCAATCCCCATCACCAACACCACCGTCACATCCACACCCGCCACCGCCGCCCCCAGCACCAGCAAATAAGGCAGCACCCGCACCCACTGCACAGCGGCGGGCTCCGCCACCGCCTGCACCTGCTGCCCCAGCAAGGCGTAGTAACCCATCACCAGCAGCGCCGCCGGCAATACCATGCGCACATTGGCAAAGAACTTATCCTGCATACGGCAGCCCTGCGTGCGGGTGGCAGCCACCGTCGTATCGGAAATGAACGAAAGATTATCGCCGAAAAACGCCCCGCCGACCACCACCCCCGCCATGAGCGGCAGCGCCAGCCCCGCCCGCTCGGCCATCCCCGCCGCCAGCGGCATGAGCGCCACAATCGTGCCCACCGAAGTGCCGATAGAAAGCGAAATGAGGCAGGCCGCCAGAAAAATACCCGCCGGCAACATCTGCGGCGGCAGCACCCACAGCGTGAGATTGACCATCGCCTCCACCGCGCCGATGGACTTGGCCGCCGCCGCAAAAGCCCCCGCCAGAATAAAAATCCACACCATCAGCATGATGTTGCGGTGCGCCGCCCCCAGCGAAAAACGCTCCAGCCGCCCGGCAAGACGCTTGGGACGGCTGATGCAGCAAGCCCACACCGACGCCGCCAAAAAAGCCACCGTCACGGGCATCTTGTAAAAATCCCCCGCCGCCACCGAAACGAGGACATAGAGCAAAAAGAACACAAAAAGCGGGCTGAGGGTGTACAACCCGCGCACATGGCTGCGGACAGGTAACTCTTTCACGGTCACGGCGTATCATAGCGCAGCTGCCCGCCCGCGTCAAGAGCGGGCAAAGCGACGGGGGGGGCGAACCGCCATCAGCGCCCTCATCGCCTTCCGAAGAACGAGGGCGCATGCCCTGCCCTCGCCCCTTCCCCCATCCCAACAACAGCCGCAGCGCCCGCCCGTCCCCACACAAAAGCAACAGCCGCAAGCCCTTAACGCTCAGGACTTGCGGCTGTTTTCAACGGACAGGGAGGGATTCGAACCCTCGGTACGCTTTTGACGTACACACGATTTCCAATCGTGCTCTTTCGACCACTCAGACACCTGCCCTTGTATCTGCGGAGACGCCCCCGAAAAGAAGCGCGGGGCACAGTTTAGCAGATGCAGACGCGAATGACAAGCCTTTTTTGAAATTTGTTGCACGCCGGGGCTGCGTTTCGCTCTTGCAGCACAGGGGATTTTGCGCTAGGATGGGGGCGTGGAAGCGGATTCATCACAGCACGACAGTCAAGCCACCGGGGAGCTGAGCACGGTGCAGGCGATTTTTGTGCGGAGGCGCAACTGCCTGCTGCTGCAGGCGGATTTTTCGCCGCTATTTGTCGATTATTACCTGCACCTCATGCAGCACGGGCTGCGCCACGAGCCGACGGAGGACGGGGTGCTGAAGGATTTGCTGGCTTGGTTCACGCTGCATCTGGTATCGCGCCCCTGGCGCGAGAACCACGCATGGACGCTTAATGTGCACACGCCCTCGGCGGCGAACTACTTTGTGTCCGGCTCCTCGACGGATGAGGCCGTGGTCGGGCACGCCTACACAGAGGGTGTGCGGGAAACGGAGCACAATCTCCTCTACGCGCAGAATGTAGGGCGCTCGCGCGAGTTGCAGACCAGCGTCGTCACCCTGCCCGAGGGTGGGGATGTCGCGGCGTGGATCGAGAGCTACTACCGGCAGAGCGAGCAGCGCCCGGCGCGCGCCTTCCTGCTGCCGGGGAGCGATACCTATGCGCTGGTGACAGCCGAGCCGGGCGCGGATTACGATTGGCTGGATGAGCTGACAGCGGAAGACGTGGCAAACATCGAAACCGCCGAGCAGACCAAACTGCTGGAAACGCGGCGGTTCCGCTTCTGCTGCGGCTGCACCGTAGAAAAAGTGCTGCCCATCATCCGCGCCATGCACAAGGATTTTGCCGACCGACTGAGCGAGCAGGGATTTTTGGAAATCTCCTGCCCGCGCTGCGGAGCGGTGTACCGCATCACACCCGAAATGGTCAACAAGCAAGCCTGAGCCCCCATGCGCCGCCTGCTGCCCGCCCTTGCCGCCCTCTGCGCTCTGAGTGCCTGCCACTCGGTGCGCACCGTGTACGACGCGAACGGCAAGGTGGTGGAAGAGCACGACGGCGCCACGGAGAGCGATCTGAACGCGCGCCTGGAGGGCGAGTTCAACGCAGCCTTTTCGGAGGAGAAGAAGAACGGGGTGCCCACGGCGACCTCGCACCGCGTGTCGCGTTTCCAAAAGGCGCTGGACGAGGCGCAGCGCGAGGACAAAGTGTTCGCGACGGGTAGCTTCAAGGACGGGAAAACACTCTCGCTGCGCGATGAGTCCTTCGCGGGACAGGAAAAGCGCTTTGTGAGCGAGGGGCAGCGGCGCAACAAGGAAAGCCGCGAGGCCTACAGCCGCGAGCTGCGCCCCGATTTCATGAACGAGAGCCATGGCATTTCCTCCTCGCAGCGCTACGCGGCCGACAGCGCCGCGCGCCGGGGAGCCGCGACGGACGAAACACAGGATTTCGCGGCTATCTACGCGACGCATGCGGCGGCGGAGCAGCGCGACACGCCCGCCGCCTACATCGAGGAGCGACGCCACAAGACCCCGCAGCCGACCATCATCGACTCCCGCGATTACTACCGCCAGTCTATCCGCAGCACGCGCTCCCTGCTGGGGCGCGACCGCACGGAGAACTCCCCCAACGGCGGCGCGGCAGGCGCCGCAGAGTAAGCCCGACGCGCTGCCTCGGGACCGCCCCGCATAGTCCGCGGTGCTGCGACTGACTTCGGGAGCCTCGTGGATCATGTCTCCAGCATAGGCAAGCGCAGCTCGGGCAGCAGCTTGTTGCTTGCCGCACAGGGCGATGCTCCGGCGCAGGGTGGCGCCGAGGGTCACGCTGAGGGGCTGCAGGGAGCCATCGCTGTAGCGCGTGCTGCCAGACTCGCCCTGCTCGGTCAGGCTCCCCTGCTCCACGCGGGTATAGTCCGCGCCGACAAAGGGTTTAACGCTCAGGCTGTCGCTCACGGGAAGCTCCACCCCGTATTGCACGCCCAGCCGGTAGGCCTTGTCATGCCACGAGGGACTCGCGCAGCTGCCCGCAACCTGCGTGTCGGCCTCATGCTCGGTATACCCATAGGCAACATAGGCGGTGAACCAATGCGCCGCGCGCTCGGTCAGGCGCACATATTGTCCGTGCATACTCAGCGTGGTGCTTTCCTGCTCATCGCGCACCTTGCCGCTGTCGGCCTTCAGGGTTCCCTCGCTGTACCCCAGCGAGATGCCCGCGCTCACGCCGCTGCCAAAGCCCTGCGGCACGCCTGCGGCACCACCCCCGCCGTGGTAGCGGAAACCGCGCGTGCCGCCCATGTCCATGTGCGAGGACGTAATGCTTTGCTCCGATATACGGCTGCGCCTCGGACGCACAAAGCCCCCGCTGCCGGGTTGGCAGCGGGGGCTTCTTTGCTTGGCGCGAAGCTCGCGGGGCGAGGGGGGAGAAGTGAGTGGCTTCAACAAATACCCACCCCCCTGCCCGGCGGCTTGCGCGGGAGCTTACAGCACCTCGGGCGCAAGGGAGACGATGCGCATGAAGCCCTTTTCACGGAGCTCACGGGCAACGGGCCCGAAGATGCGGGTGCCGCGGGGGTTGTTGTCCTTGTCGATGCAGACAACGGCGTTGCTGTCGAAGCGCAGCACGGAGCCGTCATCGCGACGGATGGGGGCGGCCGTGCGCACAATCACCGCTTTCACCACAGTGCCTTTCTTGACGGCAGCGGTGGGGATGGATTCGCGGATGTGGATGGTGACGATGTCGCCGATGTGGGCTTGATCAGTGGCCTTGCCGATGACGCCAATCACCTTGGCGGTGCGGGCGCCGGTGTTGTCGGCCACCTGAACGAGGGATTCCATCTGGAGCATGGTAGATAGGTCCTTTCCGGTTAGTGTTTGATGATTTCCACAAGCTCCCAGCGCTTGAGCGCGGAGAGCGGGCGGGTTTCGCGGATGCGCACCTTGTCACCCGTCTTGGCGATCTCGTTCTCGTCGTGAGCATAGAACTTCTTGCTCTTCTTGACGATCTTCTTGAACACGGGGTGGGGGACGCGGGCCACATACTCCACAACGATGGTCTTGCTCATCTTGGTGGAGACAACAACGCCGACGCGGGTCTTACGAAGACCCTGGGGCTTGGTCGTAGTAGTTTCTTCGCTCATTTTCTAAGTCCTTGGGTTCGTGGTTTACTCGGCATCGGCGCTGCCCTCGCCCTGAACGGTCAGGGCGCAGGCGAGCTCCTTGCGGACGATGCGGATGCGCTGGTTGTTCTCCAGCTGTCCGGTGGCCTGCTGAATACGCAGGTTGAAGTACTCCTCGCGCAGCCCGCGGATGTGGGCGGCGAGTTCCTTGGCGGGCATTCCGCGGAAGTCTTTGGCTTTCTTGACAGGCATATTCTCTGTAAGGTTCGGTGTTGTTGTCAGGGGTTAGGCCTGGGGTTCAACGCCCTGGCGGTAGACGAAGCGGGTGCGGATGCCCAGCTTGTTGGAGGCGAGGCGCAGAGCCTCACGCGCGGCAGACTCGGTCACGCCGCCGACCTCGAACATGATGTTGCCGGGGCGGCAGACGGCCACCCAGCCCTCCACGGCGCCCTTGCCCTTACCCATACGGGTGTCCGGCGGACGCTTGGTAAAGGACTTCTGCGGGAAGATGCGGATGAACACGCGCCCGCGACGGCGCAGATAGCGGTTGATGGCGACACGGCAGGCCTCGATTTGGTTGTTGGTCACCCAGCCGCGGGTGAGCACTTGCAGACCGAAGTCTCCGAAGGCAACATAGTCCCCGCTGGTGGCGTTGCCGCCGCGGTTGCCGCGGTGCATCTTGCGGAGGTTGCCCTTGACTCGTTTAGGCATTAAAGGCATAGTCTTGTATCTCGGTTAGGGGTTCTCGGTTCAGGCGTCGCGACGGGATTCACCGCGATCGCGGCGGGGACGCTGGGGACGGCCTTGGCGACCGCCGGGAGCAGCGGCACCGGCAACTTCCGGGCGCTTGTTGATCCAGCACTTGATGCCGATGAGGCCATAGAGGGTGTGCGCCTCGGCAAAGCCGTAGTCGATGGGGGCGCGCAGGGTCTGCAGCGGCACCTTGCCCTCGCGGTAGTGCTCGGCGCGGGCGATGTCCGCACCGCCCAGACGGCCGGCGCAGCGCACGCGGATGCCCTCGGCACCGAAGTCCATGGCCACCTGCACGGCGCGCTTCATGGCGCGGCGGAAAGAGACGCGGCGCTCCAGCTGGGTGGCGATGTTCTCAGCCACGAGTTGGGCATCGAGCTCCGGCTGGCGGATTTCGAGGATGTCGAGCTTGACCTGAGCCCCGGCGCAGAGCTTGGTGAGGGCGGCGGTCATCTCCTCAATGTTCTTGCCCTTGGGCCCGATGATGAGACCGGGGCGGGCGGAGGCGATGGTCACGCGGACGCTGTTCCAAGCGCGCTCGACGATGATGCGGGAGATGGCGGGGCTGGAGCCCTTGAGATCCTTGTTGAGATTCGCGGTGTAGTCTTTGATGAACTTACGAATCTTGAGGTCCTCGTGGAGCTTCGTGGCATAGTCTTTGCCCGTAGCATACCACTTGGAGCGCCAGTCTTTGGTGACGGCCAGACGGAAGCCGATAGGATTTACTTTTTGTCCCATAGTGTTATGTCAGTTGAATGGATTATGCCTCTTTTCCGGCGAGGATGACGGTGATGTGGGAGGTGCGCTTGCGGATCATGTTGGCCGAGCCGCGGGCGCGAGCCATGGTGCGGCGGAAGGTGGGACCTTCGTCCACCATCACGCTCTTGAGCACGAGTTCATCGGCAGCGAGTCCGTTGTTGTTCTCGGCGTTGGCCACGGCGGCCTTGAGCGTCTTGTTGAGGAGATAGGCGCCCTTCTTAGGGGAGTAGCTGAGCACGTCGGTGGCCTGCGAGACAGACATCCCCTGAACGGCGGCAGCTACATCGCGCATCTTCTTCGCAGAGATGCGAGCGTTTTTGTATACTGATTTCACTTCCATTGTTATGGTATTTGTTGAAGAATTAGTCGTTGGATTTCACGGTGACGCGATCGCCCACGCTGACGGAGAGCGCGGGGTTGAGGTGTTTCTGCACCAGCAGCCCGGCGACTCGCTTGCGCACGTCGGTGACGATGGCCATGGCGATGGCCTGATCGCCGCGCGAGATTTCCATGGGCAGCCCCACTTCCACCTTGGCGCTTGAGCCGGCGTTGATGACAATCAGGCCGGACTCGGAGTCGATGCTGAGCACTTGGGCTTCATCGACGGTGCCGCCGAACTCGTCTTGCTTGGTGCGGCGCAGCCCGAGGGCTACCTCCAGCTCCAGCATGGCGGTGTCGATGGCTTGGCGCTCGGCGCTGTCGCCGTCCATGCTGTTGCGCAGGTAGGCGGCAACGGCGGAGGAGAGGCGCAGGGCGCTTTGGCGCAGGGTGTCCAGCTCGTTGCGGGTGCTTTCGAGCTGCGAGGCCGTGTCGATGAGCTTTTCTTCGCGGTCGCCGACGGCGACTCCGCCCAGCGCTTCGAGCCGGGTGCGGAGTTCGCGCAGCTGGCGGCGCGCCTCGTCCGCATCGGCGCGGGCGAGGGTGTAGCTCTCGCGCAGTGTCGCCACCCGGCGTTCCAGGCGGGCGATGGTGCGTTCCGTGACACCATCCGTCCCCTCGGCGGCAGCGCAGGGCTCTGCCGCCACCGCCGCGAGGGCGAGGCTGCAAAGGGCGAGGCTGTCGATTCGGGTACGCATGGCGGGGTTAGTTCATCTTTACTTCTTGCCGATACCGCCGTGCGCCTTGAAGATGCGCGTGGGGGCAAATTCACCGAGTTTGTGGCCGACCATGTTCTCCGTCACATAGACGGTGGCAAAGCTCTTGCCGGCATGCACGAGGAAGGTGAGGCCGACGAAGTCCGGCACGACCATGGAGGCGCGGCTCCAGGTCTTGATGGGCTTGTGGGTCTCGTTCTTCTGCACGGCGGCATCGACCTTGTCGAGAAGAGACTGGCTGACGAAGGGTCCTTTTTTGAGGGAACGTCCCATAGTATGATAAGAGGATTGTGGTTGAACTTACTTGGCGTTGCGGCGCTGCACGATGAAGACATCGGAGGGCTTGCGGATGCGGCGGGTCTTCTGACCCTTGACGTGTCCCCAGGGGGACTTGAGGTGCTGGCGACCACCGCCCGACTTGGACTTACCTTCACCACCGCCGTTGGGGTGATCCACGGGGTTCATGCACATGCCGCGCACGGTCGGGCGGATGCCCATCCAGCGGGTGCGACCGGCCTTGCCGGAGGACTCGTTCATGTGCTGGGTGTTGCCGACCTGGCCGATGGTGCAGTAGCACTCCACGCGGAACTTGCGCACCTCGCCGGAGGGCATCTTGACCAGCGCGTACTCGCCGTCGCGGTTGGAGAGGATGGCCTGCTGGCCGGCCGAGCGGGCAATCTTGCCGCCGGTGCCGGGGCGCACCTCAATGTTGTGGATGGCGGTGCCCAGGGGCACGTTCTTCAGAGGCATGGCGTTGCCGACCTTGGGGGCAACCTTCTCGCCGCTGGTGACCTTGGCGCCGACCGTCAGACCCACGGGAGCCAGGATGTAGCTCTTGGTGCCGTCGGCATACTGGATGAGCGCGATGCGGCAGGTGCGGTTCGGATCGTATTCGATGGCGATGACGGTGGCTTCCTCGTGGCGGGTGCGGCGGAAGTCGACCAGACGGTAGTGGTACTTGTGGCCGCCGCCGATGTGGCGCGTGGTGATGCGACCGTTGTTGTTGCGACCACCGCTCTTGCGGATGGGCTCCAGAAGGGATTTCTCCGGCTTGCTCTTGGTAATTTCCTCGAAGGAGGGAAGAATCTTGTAGCGGTTGGAAGGAGTGGTCGGCTTAAATGATTTAAGGGACATGATACTGTTCTTCGTTAAGGGTTAGACAAGATCCAGAGACTCACCGGCAGCGAGGCGGACATAGGCTTTCTTCCACGCGGGAGCGCAGCCGGCATCCTTGGTGCGCGCGCGGCGCACTTTGCCGTCGTAATTGGCCGTACGGACAGCCGCGACCTTCTTACCGAAGGCTTTTTCCACGGCCTGCTTGATTTCGGTCTTGGTGGCCTTCACCGCCACTTCGAGCGTGAGCACGCCGTTGGCCTCGTGCAGGACGGTGGCCTTTTCGGAAACGCGCGGCTTCTTGATAACGTCGTAGATGTCGTTCATGGTTACTTGGTGCGGTTGGCGATGGTTTCGACGGCGGATTCAACGAGAACGACCTTGCCGGCGTTCAGCAGTTGCTCCACGTTCACTTCGGCGGCGGTCATCAGCTGCACCCCGGCGACGTTGCGCCCGGCGCGGTAGGTGAGCTCGTCGAAGCTCTCGGCGATGATGAGGATCTTCTTACCGGTGGCCACATCGGCCACGGCGGCGACAAAGCTCTTCGTCTTGCCGTCGGCCACGGAGAAGGAGGGAACGGTAACGACTTTGCCGCCGGAGATGATGTCGCCCAGCACGCGGCGCAGAGCCAGCTTGCGGGTGGACTTGTTCACCTTCTTGGCGTAGTCGCGGGGGCGGGGGCCGAACACCACGCCACCACCCACGAAGATGGGGGACTGGTGGTCGCCGTGGCGGGCGTTGCCCGTGCCTTTCTGGCGGTACATTTTCTTGTTGTTGCCGGCCACCTCGGCGCGGGTCTTGGTGTTGGCAGAGCCCGTGCGGCGGTTGGCGCGGTAGGCGGTCACCAGGTCGTGTACGGCCTGGGAGCCTTTCTCAGCACCCACCGTGACGATCCCGGCAGCGGTGGCAGCTTCGATGGTGTATTCAGTTGCGGACATAGATAGGTTTTCCTAGTTCGTTTGATTATTTACCGTTCTTCTTCTTGGCCGCGCGGATGACGACGTAGGAACCCTTGGCGCCGGGAACGGGGCCCGAGACAAGAATCACGTTGTCCTCCTTGCGCACCTGAACGACCTTCAGGTTCTGCACGGTCTTGCGCTCATCGCCCATGTGGCCGGGCATCTTCTGCCCCTTCCACACGCGGGAGGGAGTGGCGCAAGCGCCCACACCACCGGTGCGGCGGTGCATCATGGAACCGTGGGCGGCGGGAGAGCCGTGGAAGTTATGGCGGCGCATAACACCCTGGAAGCCCTTACCCTTGGAGGTGCCGATGACGTCGACCCAGGCGCCTTCCTCGAAGAGGCTGACACCGGGGTGCTCAGCGCCCTCGGCGGGGAGCTCGGCGGCGTCCACGCGGAACTCCTTGAGGAGCTTGGCGGGGGCGATGCCCAGCTTCTTGAAGTGGCCGGCCACCGGCTTGGAGAGGCGGCTCTCCTTTTGGGCGTCAAACGCCACCTGAATGGCGCTGTAGCCGTCCTTGTCGGCGGTCTTGATTTGGCCGTAAGTGTTGCCGGTCACGTCGATGACGGTGACGGGAATCATGGCGCCGGTCTCCTTGTTGAAGACGCGGGTCATGCCGACTTTCTTACCAATAAGTCCTAAAGACATGTTTTGTAAAAAATCTGGTTAGGGGTTCTGTGAAGAGTACCGGGACTCGCGATCAGATCTTGATGGTGATGTCCACGCCGGCGGGCAGGTTGAGCTTCTTGAGCTCTTCCACCGTGCGGCTGGTCGGCTCGACGATGTCAAGCAGACGCTTGTGGGTACGGATTTCGAACTGGTCGGCAGATTTCTTATTAACATGGACCGAGCGGTTCACAGAGAACTTCTCGATACGAGTCGGCAAAGGAATCGGCCCGGCGACTTTGGCACCTGTACGCTTCGCGGTCTCGACGATTTCCGTAGCGGAACGGTCGATGGCGCGGCTGTCAAATGCACGGAGACGGATGCGGATTTTGGGACTTTGCATGAACGTGCGGTTCTGTTTAGGTTATTATTGGTTTGGTTTACTTGTTGCCACCGCGAGCCTTGACGATCTGAGCGACAAGGTTCGGGGGAACTTGCTCGAAGTGAGAGGGTTCCATGGAGTAGGAGGCCAGACCCTTGGAGAGGGTGCGGATGTCGGTGGAGTAACCGAACATCTCGGCCAGCGGCACGGCGGCGGTCAGCACGCACTCGGCTCCGCGGTGCTCCATGTTGTTGACTTGGGCGCGGCGGCGGTTGAGGTCGCCCATGATGTCGCCCTGGTTCTCGGCGGGGGTGGTGACTTCCACGCTCATGATGGGCTCCAGCAGCACGGGGCCGCACTTGGCAAAGGCGTTCTTCATGGCGAAGATGGCCGCCATCTTGAAGGCGTTTTCGTTGGAGTCCACCTCGTGGTAGGAACCGTCGATGACGTCGACCTCGACATCCTCCACGGGATAGCCGGCCACGCAGCCGCTGTTCATGGCCTCGTTGAGCCCGGCGTACACGGCGTTCATGTACTCCTTGGGAATGGCGCCGCCGACAATCTTGTTGGCGATCTTGAGGCCGGTGCCGCGCTCGCCGGGACGCATGGCGATGACCACATCACCGTACTGACCGCGACCGCCGGACTGCTTGACGAGCTTGCCCTGCACGCGGTCAGCGCTCTTGGTGATGGTCTCGCGGTAGGCGATCTGCGGCTTGCCGGTGTTGGCCTCCACCTTGAACTCGCGCTTCAGGCGATCCACGATGATGTCGAGGTGCAGCTCGCCCATGCCGGCGATGATGGTCTGCCCCGTCTCTTCGTCGGTCTTGACGCGGAAGGTGGGGTCTTCGGCCGAGAGGCGCTGGAGCGCGTTGGACATTTTCTCCTGATCCGCCTTGGTGAGGGGCTCCACCGCCATGGAAATCACGGTGTCGGGGAAGGTGGGGGGCTCCAGGGTGTAGTCGAAGTCATCCGTGGCGAGGGTATCGCCCGTGGTGGCGTTCTTCAGACCCACGATGGCGGCGATATCGCCGGAGTACACGGCGTCCACGTCGGTGTGGACATTGGCCTGAATCTGCAGGAGTCGGCCGACGCGCTCGCGCTTTCGGGTGCGGGGGTTGTAGACGGTGTCGCCCTTGCGGATGACGCCCGTGTACACGCGGATGAACACGAGGGAGCCCACGAACTTGTCCGCCCAGAGCTTGAAGGCCAGCGCGACGGGCTTGTCGTCGTCGGAGGGGATGATTTCCTTGGTCTCGAAAGTCTCGTAACCGTTCTCGTCCAGCCCGTTGGGGATGGTGGAGGTCACGGTCGCCACCTTGGCCTCCAGCGGGGAGGGCAGGTAGTCCACCACGGCGTCGAGCAGAGCCTGCACGCCCTTGTTCTTGAAGGCGGAGCCGCCGGCGACGGGCACGAACTTGTTGGCGATGCAGGCGCGGCGGATGGCAGCCTTGAGGGTGGGGGCGTCGATGGGCTCTTCCATGAGGAAGAGTTCGGCAAGCTCGTCGTCCACGTCGGCCACATGGCTCTTGAGGTCCTCCAGCGCCTCGGCGGCCTTCTCCTTGAGCTCCTCGGGCAGGTCGACAATCTCGTAGGTGGAGCCCTGGCGGTCGTGGTCGTTGTACATGATGGCCTTCTGGTTCACCACGTCGATCTGGCCGCAGAGGGCGTCCTCAGAACCGATGGGGATGAGGATGGCGGCGGCGTTGGCATGCAGTTTGTTGCGGATGCCGTCGAGCACGTTGTCGAAGTTGGCGCCCGTGCGATCCATCTTGTTGACGAAGCAGATGCGGGGCACGTTGTACTTGATGGCCTGGCGCCAGACGGTCTGCGTCTGGGGCTGCACGCCGGCCACGCCACAGAAGACCACGATGGCGCCATCGAGCACGCGCAGGGAGCGCTCCACCTCGGCGGTGAAGTCGACGTGCCCGGGCGTGTCGATGACGTTGAGCTGGAAATTCTCGTTCTCGAAAATCTTGTAGCAGCCCTCGGCGGGAAGCTGCTTCCAGTTCGTCGTCACGGCGGCGGAGGTGATGGTGATACCACGCTCCTGCTCCTGCTCCATCCAGTCGGTGGTGGCGGCGCCGTCATGCACCTCGCCGATCTTGTGGATCATGCCGGTGTAGAAGAGGATGCGCTCGGAGAGGGTGGTTTTGCCACCGTCAATGTGGGCGGCGATGCCGAAGTTGCGGTAACGCTCCAAGGGAGCCTTACGATCGGGGCTGCTGACACTAGCCATATATCAGAAAAGTATGGGGGTTGTTCTTGTTTTCGGGAATACGAGAAAACTTCCGCCGATGGGTTGTTACCAGCGGAAGTGAGCGAACGCGCGGTTGGCCTGCGCCATCTTATGCACATCGTCGCGCTTGCGCACGGCGGCGCCCTGGTTGGCGGCGGCTTCCTTGATTTCGTTGGCGAGAGCCTTGGCCATGGGAACGCCCTTGCGGTTGCGGGCGAAGTTGATGATCCAACGCATGGCGAGGGCTTCGGAGCGGTCGGGAGCGACCTCCAGCGGCACCTGGTAGGTGGCACCGCCCACGCGGCGACTCTTCACTTCCACGCGGGGCTTGGCGTTCTCAATGGCGCGAGTCAGCACCTCCAGCGGGCTGACGGTATCGGTGCCTTCGTTGGCAAGATCAATCGCCTTGTAGACGATACGCTCGGCCAGGGAGCGCTTGCCGGCAAGCATCACCTTGCCGATGAGTTTACCCACGAGCACGGAATCATAGCGGGAATCCTTGCGCTCAATCTTCTTATAGACGCGTTTACGACGGGACATAACTCTGTATAATAAAGGGGTTAGACTTACTTCTTCTTACCGGTGGGAGCGGCGGCACCTGCCTTGGGGCGCTTGGCGCCGTACTTCGAACGACCGCGGCGGCGCTTGTCCACGCCCAGGCAGTCCAGAGCACCGCGAACGATGTGATAGCGCACACCGGGAAGGTCCTTCACACGACCGCCGCGCACCAGCACGATGCTGTGCTCCTGCAGGTTGTGCCCCTCACCGCCGATGTAGGCGATCACTTCTTCGCCGTTGGTCAGGCGAACTTTGGCGACTTTACGAAGAGCGGAGTTCGGCTTCTTCGGCGTGCGGGTCATCACCTGGAGGCAGACCCCGCGACGCTGCGGGCAGCTGTGAAGAGCGCGAGACTTCGACTTCTCTTCCAGAACGGTACGTCCCTTGCGGACGAGCTGATTAATGGTCGGCATGTTTTTGCTATTGTTGTAGTTTCAGACTATTACCGATAAAGCAGCTCAAGCTCCTCTCCCTGGAGAAGCCACAGCTTTATCATGGCTTAAAGCCCGATAAATCACCACTCGACATGTATCTCTACACGCGTAGCGGGGCGACTATTTTAGCGTCAAACCCTCAGATTGCAAGCCTTTTCTTTTGATTTTTCAATCTTTTTCATCTTTCGAGTGCCCGAATGACGCATTTTCCGCTGTCTGTCCCGAAGGGTGCCGTGCTAGAACAGGGGTATGAATGCGATCGATCCTCATGATCTGACGGTGCAGCCCATGCGCCTGATCGGGCAGCAGTGGATGCTGATTACGGCCGGCACGCCCGAGTCGTTCAACTGCATGACGGCCAGTTGGGGCGGGCTGGGGGTGCTGTGGGGCAAGCCGGTGGCCTATGTTTTCGTACGCCCCAACCGCTACACGGCGAGTTTCATCGCGCAGCAGCCCGCGCTGACGCTCAGTTTTATGCCCGAGTCGTACCGCGAGGATGTGCTCTACTGCGGGCGCCACAGCGGGCGCGATGTGGACAAGATGCGCGAGACGAAGCTGCGCTCGGTGCAGTTGCCCGACGGTTTGCTGAGCTATGCGGATGCCGAGCTGGTGCTCAGCTGCCGCAAGATGTTCAAGACGCGCTTGCAGGAGGCGGATTTCCTCGATTGGAGCGAGGTACACCCCCGCTGGTACAGCGAGGATAATCCCCTGCACGACCTCTATATCTGCGAGATTACGGCAGCATACACGAAGTGAGTCCGCCGCTGCGGCACCCGCGCGGGCTCAACGCCCCGCGCGGTCGGCGGCGCGCACGGCGAGCTGCATCAGGTAGTGGTCGCAGAGGGTAAGCCAGGCCATGGCTTCGACGATGGGAACGGCGCGCGGGAGCACGCAGGCATCGTGGCGCCCTTTGCCGCGCAGGGTGACTTCTTCTCCGGCGTCGTTGACGGTGGGCTGCGGCACCATGACGGTGGCGGTGGGTTTGAAGGCGATGCGGAGGTTGATGTCCTCGCCGTTGCTGATACCGCCTTGGATGCCGCCGCTGTGGTTGCTGCGGGTGCGCACGCGGTCGCCGTCCATGTAGTAGGGGTCGTTGTGCTGTGTGCCGGTGAATTCGGGGGCGCGGAAGCCGCTGCCGAGCTCGAAGCCTTTGGTGGCGGGGATGCTCATCATGGCGTGCGCGAGGGTGGCTTCCAGTTTGTCAAAGACGGGGTCGCCCAGACCGACGGGACAACCGCGCACGGTGCAGGCGATGATACCGCCCAGAGAGTCGCCGGCGGCGCGGGCGCGGCGGATGGCTTCGGCCATGCGTTCGGCGGTAGCGGCATCGGCGGTGCGTACGATGTTGCTTTCTATGTCCTCGGCGCGCACGTCTTGCGGGGCGAGGGGGCAGCAGATGTCGTGTACGCGCTCGACCCAGGCGAGCACCTCGAGGTCGGGGCAAAGGGTGCGCAGCACGGCGCGAGCGACGGCGCCTGCAGCCACGCGGCCGATGGTTTCGCGGGCGCTGGCGCGTCCGCCGCCGGCCCAGGCGCGGATGCCGTATTTGGCGTCGTAGCAGTAGTCGGCGTGCGAGGGGCGGTAGCTGTGCTGCATCTCGTCGTAGGCGGAGGAGCGATGGTCGGCGTTGCGCACGGAGAGGGCGATGGGGGTGCCGAGGGTGCGCCCGTCGAGCACGCCGGAGAGGATGTCGACGCGGTCGGCTTCCTTGCGCGGGGTCACGATGTCGCTTTGCCCGGGGCGGCGGCGGTCGAGCTCGCGCTGAATCATCTCCTGCGTGAGGGGGATGCGCGAGGGGCAGCCGTCGATGACGACGCCGACGCCGACGCCGTGTGATTCTCCCCAGGTGGTGATGCGGAACAGGTGGCCGTAGCTGCTGGACATGGCGCTATCCTACACGATGGGGCGCTTTCTGGCAAGGCGTTTCAGCGCGTGGTGTCGCGCAGGCAGCGGTAGTTGATGTAGGCTAGGTAGCCGGTGAGGAGGATGTTGAACCAGTTGCGGGTGCTGATGCTGAGCCCGACGAGGAGGAGCGAGGTGCCCAGCCCGATGATGCAGGCGAGGCGGTCGTTGTGCAGCAGGGTGCCGAGGAGTTTGCCGCCGTCGAGCGGAAAGATGGGCAGGAGGTTGAAGACGCTCCACCAGAAGCAGATTTGCATGAGCATGAGCGCGAAGTGGAGGACAACCTGCGGCAGGGGGTGCGTGAGCATGCCGTCGCGCAGGGCGATGAGGACGCTTTCTTCCCCGGGCAGGCTGACGGGTAGCGGCAGGAGAAAGGCGCCTTTGAGTCCTGCTCCGGGGCAGCCGAGTAGTGCGCCGAGGGTGAGCCCGCTTAGGGCTCCGAGGGCGAGGCCGGCGAGGGGACCGGCGGCGACCATGGCGGCGTAGCCGAGTCGTGTGCGCGGCAGGACGGGGGTGTAGGTGACGCCGCCGATGCCGGCGATGAGGATGTTGGGACATCCGCCGCCGAGTCGTCGCGCGGTGAGGGCGTGTCCCATTTCGTGCCCGATGAGGGCGAGCATGCCGGCGGCGACGAAGAGGAGGGTCTGCACGAGTCCGTCGCGGTCGCTGATGCCGAGTCCGCCGCCAATGATGGCGAGGACGCTCCAGGAGACGGGGTGGATGTGTATGGGGATGCCCAGCAGGTTGAGGTGCAGGGTCCAAGTGCCGGGACGGGTGGTGTTCATGCGCTTATTTTACTCTTGGGGGCTGTGTTCTGCCAAGAAAATTGCTTTTTTTCGCAAAAAAAGCTTGCATTGGGGGGCGCTAGGGGGTAAATTCGCCCCGCACCCCGTGAGGGGATGACAAATCCGGCGTAGCTCAGCGGAAGAGCGGGTGACTGTTAATCACTAGGCCGTTGGTTCGATCCCAACCGCCGGAGGATTTTTCGAGGGAGGGCGTGATTGTCCAATCACGCCCTCCCTTGTTTGTCGGCGTGCATCGCGCCGTCTTTTGCGTGTGCGGGCGTTCTTTGGCATTGTCAGCGTGCGCGGCGGGGGGTAGAATGGGGGCATGAAGTACGACCTGATTGTCATCGGCGGGGGGCCGGCGGGCTATGTGGCCGCCATTCGCGCTGCGCAACTCGGCAAGTCGGTGCTGTGCATCGAGCGCGGGCGCGTGGGCGGCACTTGTCTCAACCGAGGCTGTATTCCGACGAAGGCACTGCTGACGAATGCGGAGTTGTTCCGCACGCTGAGCAAGCGCGCGGCGGAGTTCGGCATCCGCACGGGAGAGCTGAGCGTCGACTGGCAGCAGGTGATTGCCCGCGCCCGCGGAATCAGCGAGCGCTTGTCCAACGGCATTGCCTTCCTGTTCCGCAAGCACAAGGTGGCGCTGGCAACGGGCGAGGCGCGGCTCGCGACGGCGGAGCAGGTGGAGCTGCGCCGCGAGGACGGCACAACGGAGTTGTTCGAGGCTGAGCACATTCTCCTGGCAACGGGGGCGCGCTCGCGCGAGATTCCCGCGTTCCCCTTCAACGGCAAGACCATTATCAACAGCACAGATGCGCTGAACCTGCCGGAGCTGCCCAAGCGTCTGCTGGTCATCGGCAGCGGGGCCATCGGCACGGAGATTTCGTACATTTATCACTGCTTCGGCTCGCAGGTGACGCTGGTGGAGGCGCTGCCCCACCTGCTGCCGCAGGAGGATGAGGAGGTTTCCGTGGCGCTGGAGCGCTCGTTCCGCGCGCAGGGTATCAATTGCCTGACGGGCGCCAAGGTGCAATCGCTGGAGGCGGCTGGCGGCGCGGTGACGGCGACGCTGAGCACGGCCGAGGGGCAGGAGCAACTGCTGCAGGCGGATGTCTGTCTGGTGGCGGTGGGGGTAGTGCCTGTGGTGCCGGAGGCTCCCGGGCTGGAGCTGACGGAGCGCGGCTTTATCAAGGTCGATGAGCGCTACCGCACTTCCCTGCCCCGCGTCTATGCCGCGGGTGACTGCATCGGCGGGGTGATGCTGGCGCACAGCGCGAGCTTCGAGGCGGTGCAGGCGGTGGAGGGTATGTTCAACCCCGCGTATACGCCGCGCCGCCCCGAGCACATCCCGGGCTGCACCTACTGCCACCCGCAGGTGGCGAGCGTGGGCAAGCGCGAGCGCGAGCTGCGCGCGGAGGGGGTGGCGTACAAGGTGGGGCGCTTCCCGCTGCAGGCCAGCGGTCGCGCGGTCGCGGCGGGCGAGACGGAGGGCTTTGTCAAGCTGCTGTTCGGCAGCGAGGACGGTGAGCTGCTGGGGGCGCACTTGGTTGGGGCGAACGCTACGGAGCTCATTGCTGTGCCGGGCTTGGCGCTCAATGCCGAGCTGACGGATGCCGACCTGCATGCCATGATTTACGCGCACCCGACGCTGGCCGAGTCTATCCACGAGGCGGTGCTGGCCGCCGACGGTATTGCCATCCACGCCTGAGAGCCTGCTGACCATGTCCCGCCGCTATTACTACGACACCGGAACGGAGAAAATCGGCCCCGTGAGCGGGGAGGAGCTGCTGCGCCTGCGCGCGGAGGGGACGCTGAGCGGTGACACTTGGGTGCGCCGCGAGGACAACGGCACCTGGCGCCCCCTGCGCACGGTCGACCTGAGCCGCGAGGAGGAGGCCGCGGCCAATCCCTCGCTGTGGGCGCTGCTGCTGCGCAGCGGGCTGTTGGGGCCGCTGGTGCTGCTGGCGCTGGGCGCGGTGGTGTTTATTCTGCTGGCGGCCGGTGTGGTGCGGGTGTTCTGGCCCGTGCTGCTGGTCATCTTCATCGTGTGGCTCTTCGGCAAGGCGCTGCGCTGATGTTCCTTTTCCTCTGATTACTTGCTATGTTCACCCTCGCTGCGGCTGTTGCACCCACCACCTACGATCAAAGTTTACTCTGTTACCTCTGCACGGTTTTTGCCACGGTGGTCGGCGCCGTGGCCGGGGCGACGGCGTTCAGCCGCCAGCGCATGGATGTGGTGGGCATTTTGGCCTGCGGCACCATCGCCTCGCTGGGCGGCGGCACGGTGCGCGACATCCTGCTGAGCGGTTTTGTCAATGCCGAGGGGCAGCCCGTGACGGTCTACTGGATGCGCGGGGCAGACACGGAGCTGCTTTGGGAGGCTTTGGGCACCTCGCTGGTCATTTTCATCCTCGCGCGCTACACGAAGGCGCTCCCGGCGGGCACCATCCGCGTGTCCGATGCCTTTTCCATGGCCTTTTTCTCCCTGTTGGGCACGGCCAAGTGTTACTGCTTGGGTTGCCCGCCCATTGTCTGTGTCTGCATGGGGGTCACGACGGGGGTGGCGGGCGGCGTGCTGCGCGATGTGCTGACGGGCAATGTGCCCTATGTGTTCCGCTCCAAGGAGATTTATGCCTTGGCCAGCGCAGCGGGCTGCATCACCTTCTTCATCCCCCTCTCCCTCGGGGGCTCGCTGGAGCTCTCGTTCATCATCGGCACGCTGGTGGTCTTTGTCACCCGCATGACGGCGGTCTGGCTCAACTGGCGCGCGCCCTCTTACCAGCCGCTCTTCGAGAAGAGCCACGAGCGCCAGGACTGAGGCTCCGCGGCGGATGCAGCGAAAAAGGCTTGCGCGGGCGCGGGGGAGGTGTTACCATCCCGCGCGCGCTATGTCTACACCAAGCTCATCTTCCCGCGCCCTCGCTTTTGCCGCCGCTTTTGCCGCCGCGCTGCTCATGGGGTCGCTGGGGCTGTTCGTCAAGGAGTCGGGCTGCTCGGCCGAGGGCTGCGCGCTGGCGCGCTTTGCCATCGGGCTGCTGCTGCTCACGGGCTTGAGCGTCGCGCAGCGCGCGCTAAGCGCGGTGCTGTCCCCTTTCTCGCCCGCCTCGGCGCTGTCGGGGCTGAGCATTGCGCTCTGCATTCTTTTCTATTTCATGGCCATGGAGCGCATTCCCATCGGCCTGGCGGCGCTGCTGCTCTACACCGGGCCGCTCTTCGCCGCGCTGGGCGAGGCGCTCGTGGCGCGGCGCTGCCCGGGGCGGCGCGAGCTGCTGCTGCTGGCGGCAGCGGCGGCGGGCATTGTGCTGGTCTCTTGCGGCGGTGCGGGGCTGCCCGGCGCGGGCGGCAGCGTGTGGGGGCTGCTCTTGGGGCTGCTCTCCGGACTGTTTTACGCGGCCTACATCCTGCTCAACCGCCTGATTCCCGAACAGGTAACGTTGATGCGGCGCACCTTCTGGCAGTTCGCCGCCGGTACGCTGGTGCTGCTGCCGCCGCTGCTGCACACGGAGGCTCCCTTTGCGGGGCTGGCGACGGGCTGGCCTTTCGTGCTCTGCATCGGCGTGTTGCAGGGCTTCGCCGTGCTGTTGCTCGTTGCCTACGCCGTGCGGCGGCTCAACGCCGTGCAGTACGGCTCCGTGTCCTATCTGGAGCCCGTGGTGGCGGTGGCGCTGGGTTGGGCGCTCTACCATGAGAGCATGCAGCCCCTGCAGTGGCTCGGCGTGGCGCTCGTCATCGCGGCGTCGCTGGCGCAATCTCTTCTTCCCCCGAAACAATCCTGACTGTTATGCACCATCTCGCTGACATCACCTCTGTCCGCACCCTCGACCTCCACGCCGCGGGCGAACCCTGCCGCGTGCTCTACCAGTCGCTCTACGACCTGCCCGGCGACACCATGCGCGAACGCGTGGACTACATGAAAGAGCATCTGGATGCCATCCGCTCCTTCCTCATGCAGGAGCCGCGCGGGCACAAGGCCATGTTCGGCTCCATCCTCACCCGCCCCGCCACGCCCGATGCCGATGTGGGCATCCTCTACACCGATTCGGACGGCTACCTCGACATGTGCATCCACGGCACCATCTGCACCAGCCGCGCCGTGGCCGAGCTCGGGCTGCCCCTGCACACGCCGGGGCACATCGTGTTCGATGCGGTCTGCGGGCGCATCGAGTCCGACCTGCACTACGGCCCCAACGGCAAGGTGGACGAGGTGACGGTGCAGAATGTTCCCTCCTTTGTCTTTACCCCGGAGCCGCTTCAGCTCGAAGTGCCGGGGGTCGGCACCCTGCCCGCACATGTTGTGTTTGCGGGCAACTTTTTCGTGCTGGTGGAGTATCCGGCGGATGAGCCGATCTCGGCGGCTTCGCACGACCGCAACTACTTCATCGACCTGGGCATGCGCATCTGCAAGGCCGCCAACGCCGCTATCGCCGTGAGCCACCCCACGAACCCCTCTACCAAGCGCATTGCGCTGGCGGCGCTCTACCAGCGGGTCGGGCGCGAGCCGCTCCATGTGCGCAACACAGTCATTTTCGACGGGCAGATGGATCGCAGCCCCTGCGGCAGCGGCACCTCGGCGCTGATGACGCTCATGCACCACCTCGGCGAGCTCGACTACGAGCAGCCCTACATCTCCGAGTCCTACCTCGGCTCGCGCTTCTACGGCTGCCTGCGCCCCGCCGCCCCCGTGGGGTTCTACCCCGCCGTGACGCCCCGCGTGACGGGCAAGCCCTACCTCACGGCGCGCTGCGAGTTCTTCCGCGAGTCGGAGGATCCTTTCCGCGACGGTTTTTTGCTGGCTTGACAGCGGCGCGCGCAGCGTGCTAGCATGCGCATGATGAAGGCGTGGATGAGAGGGCTCCTGCTCGCGGTGGCGACTCTGCTGCCGCTGGGGGCGGCGGACTATGTGGTCGACCCGCAGCGCGGCAGCGATGCGGGCGACGGCAGCGCCGCCGCGCCTTGGCAGAGCTTCGAGCCTCTCCGTGACCGCGCCCTCACGGCGGGCGACTGCGTGACGGTGCACCCCGGGCGGCTGAGCAGCACGCTGGCGCCACGCGCCTGCGGCAGCGCGGAGCAACCCGTTGTCATCCGCTTCCTGCCCGGGCACTACGACTGGGAGCCCGCGGGGCTGCTGCGCCGTCAGCTCGCCATCTCCAACACCAACGACTGCCCCGAGGAGCCCAAGGCCATCGCCATGGAGCTGGCGGGGGTGCGCCACCTGCGCGTGGAGGGCGAGCAGGCGCACTTCTTTTGCCGCGGCAAGATGGTGCAGATTCATTTGGAGGAGGCAGCGGATGTCTGCCTGAGCGGCTTTTCCTTTGACTACGCCCGCCCCACGGTCTCGGAATACCGGGTGACGGAGCTGGGGGAGCACCACGCGCTTTGCCGCATACACGCGGACAGCGCCTACCGCTTGGAGGGCGGGCGGCTCATCTGGGTGGGCGAGGGCTGGGAGCTGCCCTCCGAGGACTGTTGGGCGCAGGTGGTGCGCGATGTGAACACGGCGCGGCGCGGCGCACCGCTTCTGGGGCGGCAGCGCCTGCGCGAGCTTGAGCCCGGGCTGCTGCGTGCCGAGTTCGACCGCAACCCCGGCTTGGAGCTCGGCTGCGGCTACCAGGAGCGCTCGCAGCGGCGCGACGGCTGCGGCGTCTTTTGCGAGCGCTCGGAACGCATCCGTTTGGTGGGCGTCGAGATGAACTTCATGCACGGCATGGGCATCGTCTGCCAGTTTTCGCAGGACTTGCGCTTTTCCTGTCTGCGCGTGGTGCCGAGCCGGGGGCGCACCGCCGCCGCCTGGGCCGATATTCTGCATTGCTCAGGCTGCATGGGGCAGCTTGTGGTGGAGGAATGCCTGCTGAGCGCGGCGAATGATGACGCGATCAACGTGCACGGCACCCACCTGCGCCTGAGTGCCCTGCACCCCGACCGCTGCGGCGGCACGCTGCGCTTCTGCCACCCGCAAACCTTTGGTTTTGCCGCCTTTCGCGAGGGCGATGCCGTGCAGTTCACGGACGGCGAGACGCTGCTGCCGCTGGGGGAGGCGACCGTACGCCGCGCCGAGTTATCCGCCGACGGGCGCAGCATGGAGCTGCGCTGGGATGCCCCCGCCCCCGAGACTTGCCGCTGCGGGCGCGATGTGCTGGAGAACCTCAGCGCCACCCCCGCCCTCACCGTGCGGCACTGCATGGTGCGCGGCATCACGACGCGCGGTTTCCTCGTCACCACGCGCCGCCCCGTGCGCATCATCGGCAACTGCTTTGTGTCCACGGGCATGCCCGCCCTGCTCATCGAGAACGATGCCAACTACTGGTTCGAGAGCGGTCCCGTGCAGGACATGGAGATTCGCGGCAACCGCTTCATCCGCTGCGCGGAGCCCGTCATCTGCTTCAACCCGCAGGTGCAGCGCCACGCCGGAGCCGTCCACCGCAACATCCGCATCGAAGACAACGATTTTGAGCTGCTGCGGGGCTGCGCGCTGGGTCTGCGCGCCACCGAGGCGGTCTCCTTCCTCGGCAACCGCTGCCGCGCGCCCGAGCCGGCGCAGGACCCCCTCATCCGCTGCGACCATTCCCCCCAACCCACCACCGACTGATGTACCAAGCCTTTTCTGACCTCCTGACCGACAAGAAACACCTGGCGCTCATCTCCCACGCCCGCCCCGACGGCGATGCCATCGGCTCGCTGCTGGCGCTAGGACTGGGGCTGCGCGCGCTGGGCTACCGCGTGAGCCTGTGGAATGAGGACGGCGTGCCCGCCCGCTACGCCTTTCTGGAGGAGGCGGCGAGCATCGAGACCCTGCCGACGAGCCTGCCCGAGGGGCTACAGGCGCTCATCTGCCTCGACACGGGCTCGTGGAAGCGCCTGGGCGACCGCGCGGCGGCGCTGCTCGCGGATTTCCCCTGCATCATCAACATCGACCACCACGGCAGCAACGAGGGCTACGGGCAGCTCAACATCATCGAGCCCGCCGCCGCGGCCACGGGCATGGTGGTGCATGCCCTGCTGCGCGAGCTGGGCGCGCCGATGACGCCCGCCATCGCCGCCGCGCTCTACACCGCCATCAGCACCGACACGGGCTCCTTCCAATACGGCAGCACCACGCCCGAGGTGCTGCGCACGGCGGCTGAGCTGCTGGAAGCGGGAGTGGATGTGGCCGAGCTCAACCGCCGCCTGTACCAGGAGAAGAGCCCCGGCGAGCTGCGGACACAGCGCGAGGTGCTCAGCCACATGGTGAGCGAGGAGGGCGGGCAGCTCGTGCACTACTCCATGAGCCTTGCCGTCAAGCGCGAGCTGGGGCTGAGCCTGGAGGACACCAAGGATTTGGTGGACATCATCCGTGTGCAGGCGGGCAGCAAGCTGGCCATCATCTTCGAGGAGCTGGAGGAGGGGCGGGTTCGCATGTCCCTGCGCTCCAAGGACGCGCGGCTCAACGTGGGCAGCATCGCCCAACAATTCGGCGGCGGCGGGCACGCCATGGCGGCGGGCATCCGCATGCGCGGCACGCTGGCGGACTGCCGCGAGCGCGTGCTGCGCGCCCTGCGCCAAGCTCTCCGCAACCTGTAATCCCCCCCTTCCCATGCTCACGACTCCCGAACCCAACGGCGTTCTGCTCATCGACAAGGACCCCGGCTTCACCTCGCACAACGCGGTGGCGCTCTGCCGCCGCATCCTCGGCTACAAGAAAATCGGTCACTGCGGCACGCTGGACCCCATGGCCACGGGGCTGCTGATGCTGGTCATCGGGCGGGCGACCAAGCTCCAGGATCGCCTCATGGGCGAGGACAAGCTCTACAGCGGCACGCTGCAACTGGGCATCGAGACCAACAGCCAGGATGCCGAGGGCGAGGTGGTGGCGCAGCACCCCATTGACCACCTGAGCGAGGCGTCCGTGCGCGCGGCCTTTGCGCATTTTGACGGGGAGTTTGAGCAGCTGCCGCCCATGTTCTCAGCGGTGAAAATCAAGGGCGTTCCCTGCTACAAGCTGGCGCGCAAGGGGCAGGAGGTGGCGCGCAAGCCGCGCCGCGTGGCGGTGCTGCACCACGACATCACCCGCCTGGATTTGGCGCGCGGCGAGGTCGATTTCACCGTGCACTGTACCAAGGGTTTTTATGTGCGCACCTATGCTCACGACATCGGGCAGCACTTGGGCTGCGGGGCGCATTTGACCGCCCTGCGCCGCCTGCGCAGCGGTCGCTTCGATGTGCGGGCGGCCATCACCGTGCCGGAGCTCAAAGCAGCGAGCCGCGAGGAGCTGCTGGCGCGGCTGCTCGCGCCGCATGAGCTGTTTGCCGACTCTGCTTCATGAAGCTGCTGCACTCCATCGAGGCGCTGCGCGCCCTGCCGCGCCCCGTGCATCTGGCGCTGGGCTTTTTCGACGGCGTGCATCTGGGGCACCGCCGCGTCATCGAGAGCACCGACAGCCCGGGCGCGCTGCGCGGAGTGCTCAGCTTTGCCGAGCATCCGCTGGCGCTTCTGGCGCCCGAGCGCTGCCCCAAGCTCATTTCCCCGGGGCAGCGTGCCGAGCTCTTGGCGGCGCTGGGGGTGGAGCTTCTCGTGCTGCTGCCCTTTGACCGCACGCTGGCGGAGACGAGCGCAGAGGATTTTTGGGCGCAGTTGCGGGCGACGGGGCGCGTCTGCGGGCTGTCCGTGGGCTGCAACCAGCGCTTCGGGCGCGGCGGGGCGGGCACGCCCGAGCAGCTGCGCGCCTGGGGCGCGGCGGCGGGCATCCGCGTGCACGTTTGCGAGCTGGCGCAGCTCGACGGCGAGCGCATCAGCTCCTCGCGCATTCGTGCATTGTTGGCGGCGGGGGACTTGGAGCGCGCCACCGCCATGCTGGGGCATCCCTACAGCATCGCCGGGACGGTGGAGCCGGGGCAGCGGCTGGCGCGTCAGTGGGGCTTCCCCACCGCGAACATCCCCCTGCCCGACGGCGCCGCCACGCCGCCGCGCGGGGTCTACACCGTGAGCTGCCGCTACGGAGGGCGCCTGCTGCGAGGGGTGGCCAATCTGGGGCTGCGCCCCAGCATCCGCGAGGCGCACAAGCAGCTGCGCCTCGAGACGCATTTCTTGGAGTTCGAGGGCAATCTCTACGGGGAGCGGCTGTGCGTGGCGCTCGAGCGTTTTCTGCGCCCCGAGCGCTGCTTCGGCTCGGCGGAGGAGCTGCGCGCGGCCATCGCCGCCGATGTCGCCGCCGCGCGCGCCCTGCTCCCCGCCTGAGTGCCCGACACGTCCAAAGCGCTGCCCCCACACAGGGAGCAGCGCTTTTGCAAGGGTCTAGGCCTCCGCCATCAGAAGTCGTAGCGCAGACCGAGGTTGACGCGCACGTCGGTGTAGTCGCTGACGAACTCGGCATCCGCATCGGTGAAGAGCGTGGTGCTCACGCCGACGGGCACGGAAAGCCCCGCGCCGATCTGCACGCCGAAGGAGCCGCTGTCCGTGCCCTTGACGCGCATCTTCTGCCCGCCGCCGATGAAGCTCAGCTCGGCCTCGTCGGTCTTGTCGCCGAAGTGTTCGTTGATCTGGGCGCGCAGTTCCAGCACGCTGTTGCGGCCGTCCGCCGAGCTGCCGATGACCGCCTGGTAGCGGGCACCGACCCCGATGTTGCCGTAGAGGAGGTCTTGGCTGTCGTACTTAAGCCCTGCGTTGCCGATGCTGCCGCTCTCGGTGAAGCCGCTGAGGGAGGCGGCCGTGAGGCTCAGGCTGACGATGGGCTGAATGAGCTGTGTGCCCTCCTCGTTGAGGGGGATGAGGTAGCCGAGCTCGTAGTAGCCGGAGAAGCTGTTGCCGTTCGTGCTGCCGTCAGCGCTGTAGCCGAGCACCTTGCGGTTCGTGTCGATGTCATCGAAGCCGATGGTGAAGATGCCCAGGTGCGTCCAGTGCCCCTTTTGATAGCGGGCAAAGGCGTTGAGGTAGTAGCTGTTGATGTCGGCGTCCAGATGATCACTGCCCTTGCCGTCCAGGCTGCCGAACTCGGCGGAGAAGGCACCGCCGACCACCCAATGCGGCGTGAGGTCGACATTGGCGCCGATGGTGGTGCCGTAGACGCTGTAGTCATAGCCGGCCACATCCTGCTTCTGGCTCAGGCTGTGGTAGGCGCCGTCCGCCTGCGCCCAGGCCTGCAGACCCGCAGACACCCAGCCGTCGCGCAGCAGACCCTCTGCCCCGCTGCCGCCCATCTGCACCACGCGGTTGCGGATGTTCTTCTGCACATCGCGCACACCGCGGCGCTGGGCATCGGTCAGCGAGGCCAGCGAGGCACCGGAGGCTGCCGACAGCGCTTGCTGGCGATCCGCCATCGTAACGGAGGGGTCGTTGATGTTGCCGGCGTAGTTGAACACCGCCAGCATCTCGTGGCTCAGCCCGCCGTCGCGGTAAGTCGACAGCATGTTGCTGAGCACGGTCGTGCGGTTGGGAGCGTCGGAGAGCTCCTGCACGATTTCCGTCGTGCGATCCCGACCCGTCAGGCTGATGCCGCGGTTCTCATGCGTCAGCGAGGCTTCAACGAAGGGTGCGATGTTAAGCAGGTAGCCGGTCTGGTCGCTCAGGCTGATGAGCGCCTCGTTCTCGAAATAGGCCACACCCCTGTCAAAGATGGTATAGGTGTCCGAAAACTCCTCGTGGAACGCCAAACGCGTGCCGTTGATGATCAGGCGGGAGATGCGCAGGCCGTCAGCCGCTGCCGTTCCCGTGACGGTCACGCTGTCCAAACCGTCCTCACCGGACACGGCAAAGACCGAGCCGGACGTCGCAGCGGGCAGGGCGTAGGTGGTCGCCTGCGTATTATAGTAGCGGTCGTAGCCGCGCACGAAGGTCACGGCCTCGAGATTCTGCGTGCCCGTGGCGGTGATGTCGGTATTCCCGGACACGCGGAAGTTGCTCAGCCTTGTGCCGGCGCCCACCGTCATATCCGTGTTGGTGATGAGCGCCGCACTCGTGTTGCCGCGGAGGTGGTAACCGGCCGCCACCTCCAGTGTGGTGAGGGCATCCTGCGTGCCGATGGTGGCAAAGCTGCCCTCATTCAGCTGGAGGTCGGCGCCCGTCATCTTCACCGCACTGCCGGACAAGCCGCCGAGATTGGTCAGCGTGGTAATCTCCAATTCCCCGGCGCGCACCGACAGCGGGTCGGAAATCAAACCGCCCCAATCATTGCCGTCCAGATCGACCGTCTTCGCCGTCAGTTTGTCGACGGAGAGCCTCGCCGCCGTGTCATCGTTGGTCAACTCCGTCACCGACAACTGCGAAGCGGTAAGATCAAAACCGTTTTGGAGCCGAATCGCATCGGCAGCCATCGCTCCCTTGGCAGCAAAAACGCCTTGGCTCCACACAAAGCCCCCGGCAGCAGTGGCGTTGGTGAGCACGTTGACCGGATCCCCCTGCCCGTTGTCACATTTCACGGTGATCCCGGAGGCGGAAGTCGCCAATATCGTTGGTTTCTCTCCCCCCTTGAACGTCAGCGTGCTGTTCGTCAGGCTGCCGAACACGGATGTGCCGCCACTTTGGGTCATCGAAAAGCCCGTGCGGTCGCCGAACGCCGCATAGCCCCCATTCACCGTGACCGAGCCACGGAAGGTGGTATCGACGGCGTTCAGCCGCCCACTGTTCAGGGTGACATTCCCGGTAAAGATGTCGGCCTTCACCACGCAGCTCGTCTCGGTGGCACCGTTGATGGTCACATTGCCCGTAATCGTGCCGACAACATCGACATTCCCGGCCCGGAATTCCACGATTCCGCCGGTCATGCTCTCAGCCGTGAGGTTACCGCTCACGTCCACCACGATCTTGCCGGTGGCCTGCAATGCGGTGGCGCTCAGGTTCCCCTTGCCGGAAATCTTCAAATCACCTCCGGCGCTCAGACCGGCCAGCTTGGTGGTGGCACCGCCGAGGTCCACCTCCAGGGAATGACCGCTCGAGGACGAAATCGAGGACGTGCTGCTGATGCTTCCCTTCCCGAAGACCACGCTGCCATCGACCCCGCTGAACACCAGCGAGCTGCCGCCCAGCAGCGAAAGCGCTTTCGTCATCGATATCGACCCGGTGCCGCTCAGTTCCAGCGTGCCGCCGCCCTGCACCACAAGATTGTACTTCTCCGCCCCGGAATTGTTGTCCGATTTCAGCGTCACCCCCTCGCTGATGTTGAAGCCGACCACCGGCTCTTCCCGGGAGCCGATGGGAGCCCCGGCCATGATTTTGCCCGTAAGCGTAGCGTTCTGCGTCACATTCAGCACCCCGTTCGTCCCCTCAAAATAAAAGTCCTGCGTGGCGTGAGCACTGAGATCCAAATCCGACAGCGACCCCTCGGCATCCGACACAATCCACGCGTAGTTGTCACCCTTCATGGTGACGCTCATCTTCATGGTCATGCCCTCCGGCACCTTCCCCGAGGCACAGACGTTGCTTGAGCCCAGCGTCATGGAGATCCCCTCCTTGCTGAACACTTCCTCGCCGTTCCGGCTGATGGTCAGCGTCTTGCTTTCCTTGATCCATGAGATGGACATATCAAACGCGCTGCCGGCAGAGCCGAGTTTGCCCGAGTAAGCGCCAAGTTTACAGGTGTCCTCAAAGCCGGGTTCCGAGTGGGTGACCACTCCTGAATAGCCCACCAGCAGTTGCCCCTGGAAAACGATGATGCCGAAACCCGAGTTCAACGCAGCGGTGATCCATTTTCCCGCAGTGCCGCCATCGCTGGCAATCAGGTCAGCGGTTCCGTTCTTTCCGGAGTAGTAACTGACGAGCTCCACACTGTTTTGTTTCGCATCGGTTGTGCCACTGACGGAAAGATCCATCTGCCAGTCGTTCGAGTCCAGCGAGGCGGGAAGCTGAGTCAGATTATAGTTTCCCGTGGCTTCGTCAAGGGGATAATATACCGTAGGGTAGGTGCTCCAGGTGGGTGCTGCCCACAGCGAGGGGGCGGAAAGGGAAACCATCGCGGCCAACAAAGCCACGCGAAGAGAGGTCGGGAGATGCAGTTTCATCGTGAGAGGGGATTAAACGAATAGACGCGATGCGGCAGACCGCATCCTACCTTGCTACTCTAGCAGAGCCCCCATGCCCGTGCAAGCTCAAAAGGGCTTTTTTCACACGGGGGAGGGCGAATAGACGGAAAACAGCCGCATCCTATGAGCAAAAAACCCCGCCGACCTCGGTCGGCGGGGTGGGAAAAGCCGTGTTGTGCCGTTTAGCGGGAGTAGAGCTCCACGATGAGCTGCACGTTGACGATGGGGGCAATCTCCTCCACGGAGGGGATGCGCGCCACCTTGGCGCTCAACTTGGCAGCATCGAGCTCCAGCCAGTCGGGCGTGGTCGCGCTGGCAGCGAGCTCGACAAAGCGGTTGGCGAGCGCCTGCGAGCGAGCCTTGGCGGCGATGGTCACGGTGTCGCCGGGCTTGACTTGGTAGGAGGGAATGTTGACCTTCCGCCCGTTGACCGTCACGTGGCCGTGGCTCACCATCTGGCGGGCGGCGGCGCGGGTGTTGGCGAAGTTGAGGCGGTAGATCACGTTGTCAAGGCGGGTCTCGAGCAGTTGCAGCAGGATGTCGCCCGTCACGCCGCGGCGGCGGGAAGCTTCCTCATAGTACTTGCGGAACTGCCCTTCGAGCACCCCGTACATGAAGCGGAGCTTCTGCTTCTCGGCAAGCATGATGCCGTAGTCGGACTTCTTCTTGCGTCCGGCGCGGGCGCCGTGCTGTCCCGGGGGGAAGGGGCGGCGGGCAAAAGCCTTGCTGGCACCGAAGAGCTCAACGCCGAAGCGGCGGCTGATCTTGGCGGTAGGACCTGTATAACGAGCCATAGTGTTACTTCTTGATGAGAGGGTTGGTATTAGGCACGACGAGCCTTGGGAGGACGGCAGCCGTTGTGGGGGATGGGCGTCACATCGGCGATGGAGGAGATCTCCAGGCCGATGGCCTGCACCGCACGCACGGCGGACTCACGACCCGAACCCGGGCCCTTCACGCGAACCTCGACCTCCTTGAGGCCGTGGCCCATCGCCTGGCGGCAGGCATCCTGGCAGACGACCTGGCCGGCGTAGGCGGTGCTCTTGCGGCTGCCCTTGAAGTTGAGCTTGCCGGCGGAGGACCAGCCGATGACGTTGCCCTTGAGGTCGGTGACGCTCACCACCGTGTTGTTGAAGGTGGAGGAGATGTGCACGATGCCCGTGCTGATGTTCTTGCTGCCTTTGGCTTTGAGGATTTTGACCTGCTCGTCGTCGCTCAGACCCAGTTCGGCAAAGATGTCGCGGCGACCCTCGGGCTTCTTCTCGACGGCGGGAGCCTCGGGAGTCTCGACCACCGGAGTTTCTTTCACTTCTTCCTGAATGGTTTCTTCAGCCATGTTCGGTTGTATGTGTTAGGGGGTTACTTAGGACTTCTTGGCGCCGACGGTCTTCTTGCGGCCCTTGCGGGTGCGGGCGTTGGTGCGGGTGCGCTGGCCGCGCACGGGCAGCCCCTTGCGGTGGCGGATGCCGCGCAGGCAGTTGATGCTGGTCAGGCGCTTGAGCGCCATTTGCTTCTCGCGGCGCAGGTCACCCTCGATGAGGATGCCGTTGCTCGTGATAGCCTGAACAATTTTGGTCAGCTGCGCGTCGGAGAGGGTGCCGGTGCGCAGATCCGGGGAGATTCCGGCCTGCTCCAACACCTTCTTCGAGGTCGACGCCCCGATGCCGTAGATGTAGCACAGGGAGGCCTCGATGCGCTTCTCGTTGGGGATTTCGATACCGAAAAGACGAGCCATGGTGGTGTGTGATGCTTGTAGATAGATGTGTAGCTGCGCCGTTCGGCGCAGACAGTGCCGCACCCCTCGGCGCGGCAACGGCGGCTATGATACCCCTTTTTTCCCCCTTGGCAAGCAAAATGAGCTCATTTTTTACATCTTTGGATAATTTTGGGATTTTTTAGGTTTTGGGGGACTCTTTCAACGACCCATCTGTGCCTTGCGAGCGCAGGGGTGCTTGGCTCAGGGGTTCCGGAGTTGGGGGGATGCTTTCAACACCCTGCCCTGCCGGGCGCGGGGGCGCCTCAGAAGGAGGGCAGCTCGCGCAGGGCGGGGGCTTCGGAGCGCTTGGCGGGCGGGTTGTAGGGCGGCAGGGCGGCGGGGGCGTAGGAGCCGGCGGCGGGGATGCGTTTGAGGGGGATGGTCACGCTGTCCTCGTCGATGACTTGCGCCTTGGGGTCGTTCTTGGTCCAGAGGAGGGCGAGCCACCAATTCGTCCGCGTCTTGAGGGTGGCGGCGCCCACTTCGTAGCCGGGTTTGTAGGCGACGATGCCCAGGTTTTTCTCCTGGCTGACTTCGGTGCTCAGGTTGCTGGTGCCCACATGCTTGCCGTTGATGGAAATCTCGGCGCCTGCGGGTTCGGTGTTGATGGTGAGGGTCTTGGTGCCGGCGCAGGAGAGCAGGAGCAGTGCGGCGGCGGCGGGCAGCAGGCGTTTCATCATCATGCCGCCCACTTTATCACCCCCGGCGGGCGGGCGCAAGCGCATTATGCGCCGATGAGTGCCATACCCATGGCCAGCCAAATCGGCAGGGTGAGGAAGGAGCAGAGCGTGGTGGCCAGCAGAATCTGCGTGCCGACATCGGGCTGCCCGCCGAAGCGCTTGGCGAGGATGACGGGGATGACGGCGCTGGGGATGGCGCTCTGGATGACCATGATGCGGCGCACGAGCGGGTCGAGCGGCAGCGCCCAGGCCAGCAACAGGATGAGGGCGGGCGCCAGCACGAGGCGCGCGAGGATGCCCGCGCTGAGCATGCGCGGCTGCCAGCGGAAGCGGCGCGAGAGGTCGTACATGGAGCAGCCGAAGAGGATGAGGCAGACGGGGGTGGCGACGGCGCCGATCATCTCCGCCGCTTTCATGAGCGGGGGCTGGGCGACATACTGCCCCAGCCCCGACCACGCCAGCAGCAGCGACCCGCAGACAGCAAGCAGCGGTCCGCGCAGCAGGCTGGCGAGCCGCAGGTTTTTCGCGCCGCCGCAAATGAGAACGACCCCCAGGCTCCACACGAAGAGCTCGCAGCCCATGTTGTGGATAAAGAGCACGCCCATGGTCGGGTCGCCGGGGGCGGAGAAGAGCATCTGCACGATGGGGATGACGAAGAAGGCGTAGTTCTGCACGCCCGCCGTCAGGGTGAAGGTGCGCCACCCCGTCCCCACGCGCAGCCGCAGCGCCCAAGCCACCAGCGCCGCGACGACCACCCCCGCCAGCAGCTCCAGAAAGCCGCAGCCGATGGCTTGCAGGGAGAAGCCGATGCTGCTGATGGCGGGGTGAGCCTCCGTCACCATGTATTTCATGATGCTGTGGAAGACGAGGCAGGGGTAGCCCACGTCCATGGCCAGCTGCATGATGACCTCATCATGCTGCGGTTGGATGGAGCCTTTTCGGCGCAGCCAAAAGCCGATGCCGAAAAAGATGAACACCGGGATGACGGAGAGGAAGGCGTGGAGGATGAGCTGGAGCATAGCGCTGGCGCAGCCCCGCGCGGAGGCTGCGGGGGAGTGAGTTTATTCGCCCAGCACGCCGGCGAGGCATTGCGCGATGCCGACAAAGGCGGCCGCCACGCGGTTGTGTCCTTCGTCCTCCAGCGCGACGGGTCGCCCGGCATCGCCGCCCTCGCGGGTGCCGATGTCCAGCGGCACCTTGCCCAGCAGCGGCACGCCGAGCGCAGCGGCTTCTTTCTCGCCGCCGCCCTCGCCGAAAATGTGGTACACGAGCCCGTCGCTCGGGCAGACGAAGTAGCTCATGTTCTCGATGATGCCGAGGATGGGGGTGTTGACGCGGCGGAAGAGACCGATGGCCTTGCGCGCGTCGATGAGGGCGACTTCCTGCGGCGTGGTGACGATGACGGCGCCTGCCAGATCCACCGTCTGCACGATGGTAAGCTGGATGTCGCCCGTGCCCGGGGGCATGTCGAGCACGAGGAAGTCCAAACCGCCCCAGTCCACATCGCGCAGGAACTGCTGCACATAGCGGGTGGCCAGCGGGCCGCGCACCGCCACGGGGGCGGCTTCATCCACCAGCAGCCCCATGGAGAGCAGCTTGACCCCGTGCGCTTCCACGGGCAGGAATTGCTCCTTGTCGCTGCAGCCGGGGCGCTCCTTGGTGCCGAACATCAGGCTCATGCTCGGGCCGTAGATGTCCAGGTCGAGCAGACCGACGCGGTAGCCCAGCTTGGAGAGCCCCACAGCGAGGTTGGCCGAGACGGTGCTCTTGCCCACGCCGCCCTTGCCGGAGGCGACGGCGATGACGTGCTTGACGCCGGGGACGCTCGATTTCCAGTCCGCAGGGTCGTCGTTGACGCCCGTGGGTTTCTTCTTCTGCTCGGGGGCGTGGTGCTCGATGTTGACATCCAGCTTCTTCACGCCGGGCAGTTCCTTGACCACGCCCATGACGTTTTCGTAGATGTAGCGGGGCACGTCGGCGTTCTTGCTCTCAACGAGCAGGTCGACGGTGACGGCGCCCTCGGGGCTGACGGCGATGTTCTTGACCAGTCCGAAAGAGACGATGTCGCGGCTGAAACCGGGGTATTTCACCGTGGTGAGCGCGGCGCGAATCAGGGCGGGGGTTAATGCAGGTTCACTCATAAGTCAGAATCAGTGTTGGCGCAGGCGGCGCAGGCAGCGGACAGGGTAGAAGAGCAGGCCGACGCAGCGAACCAAGGCGCTGCAAGCCAGGCGGAAGAGCAGGACGGCGGGGTAGATGCCGCGGTGGAAAGGTGCCCAGCGTTCGTAGACCAGGCAGGCGCCGACGATGGCAACGATGGCCGAGAATTTGCCGATGATGCCGAGGTGGAAGCGGATGCCGGCTTCCTCCAGCCCCAGCTCGCAGCAGAGCACGGCGCCCACGAAGCCGACCAGCAGAAAGGCGGTGTAGTTGAGGATGGGGTGCTGCTCGATGATGCCGATGCACCAGCCCGCGACGAGCCGCAGGGCGGCAATGCCGATGAACACGCCGATGCAGACGACCACGATGTGCAGCGCCTCGGGGATTTCGCTCACGCCGTTGACCATGCCCACGGCGGCGACCACGTTGTCGAGCGAGAGCGAGAGATCCATCAGTTCGATGCTCAGGATGGTCATCAGGAAGCTCTTGTGCCCTCCCGCGCGGGCGTGCCCGCTGCGCCGCTCGGCGGCGGGGTGCAGCTGCAGGTGCTCGGCGGCAAGGTAGATGAGGTAGAGCGCGCCGAACCACTTGATCCACATGTTGTGCATGAGCCAGGCGACGAGCGCCAGCGCGATGCCGCGAAAGACGTAGGCGCCGACCAGCCCCCAGCGCAGGGCGGGTTTTTGCTGATGCTTGGGCAGGTGCGCGGCCATGGCGGCAATGCCCAGCGCATTGTCCACGGAGAGCAGCCCCTCGATGAGCACGAGGTTGAAAATGACCATGGCACTTGCGTAGCAGAACGCGGGCAGGTTGTCGATTTGGTCGATGGCCTGAAGCATCTCGGTGAACATGCGCGGCATTGTAGCAGAGAAGGCGCCCCCCTGCAAGCCCTGCGTTTGCGCGCGCGGCTGCGGCGGCGCGGCAGAATCCTGTCATGATGGGCGCGCAGTTGAGCGCGCGCTCTTGCCAAGGGGTTTCCCGCATGCTAGAATGCCCCACCGCGTACACAGGGCGCGGGCGCGTCGCTTACACGTTTCATCCCCTCCTTTCACCATGATCAAGTGGATTCTCAACAAAATCGTCGGCTCCAAGAACCAGCGCGAGGTGCGCAAGCTCAGGCCGGTCGTGAAAAAAATTCTCGACCGCGAGCAGAGCTGGAGCGACAAGGACCGCGATTTTCTCGTGAGCAAGACCCGCGCGTGGCAGCAGCACCTGCACCGCTTCACCCCGCTGGAGCTGCCGACCCGCAACCACATCCTCGCCATGGCGCCGGAGGAGCGCGCGCAGGTGGCCGCCGCGCTGCAGGCGCGCTTCGAGAGTCTGCGCCCGGAGTTCCCCAAGCTGCCCACGGTGGAGAACACGCCGGAGTCCATCGAGGCGGGCAAGAAGGCATGGGCAGAGATTGAGCCGAAGTTCGACCGCATGCGCGCGCGCTACTTGGAGGAGATTCTGCCGGAGGCTTTTGCCGTGGCTAAGTGCGGCGCGCGCCTGCTCTGCGGGCAGGAGGTGGATGTGTGCGGCACCCCCATCCGCTGGGACATGGTGCATTTCGATGTGCAGCTGCTGGGCGGCGTGGCGCTGCACCGCGGCTTCATCGCGGAGATGGCCACGGGCGAGGGCAAGACGCTGGTCGCCACGCTGCCGGTCTACCTCAACGCGCTGACGGGGCTGGGCGTGCATGTGGTGACGGTCAATGATTATCTGGCGCGCCGCGACTCGATGTGGATGGGCGCGCTGTTCTCCTTCCTGGGGCTGACGGTGGGCTGCATCCAGAGCATGATGCCCGCCGAGCTGCGCCGCCGCCAGTACGCCTGCGACATCACCTACGGCACGAACGCCGAGTTCGGCTTCGACTACCTGCGCGACAACGGCATGGCGCAGAACCGCGAGAGCCAGGTGCAGCGCGGGCACTACTTCGCCATCATCGACGAGGTGGACTCCATCCTCATCGACGAGGCGCGCACGCCGCTGATTATCTCCGGCCCCGCCGTGGTGGAGCGCGAGCAGCAGTACGACGCGCTCAAACCGCTCATCGAGCAGGTGGTGCAGCGCCAGAGGGATCTGTGCAACAAGTTGATGGTGCAGGCCAACGAGGCCGCCAAGGCGGGCGATTACGACAAGGCGGGGCGCTGCCTGTTCAAGGTGAAGCTGGGGCAGCCGCGCAACCGCGCCTACATGCGCAGCCAGCAGGACCCCGAGTTCCGCCGCATGGTGGAGAAGTACGAGCTCTTCCTCTACCAGGATCCGCGCAAGCTGGAGCTCTTCAAGCTCAAGGAGGAGCTCTACTTCACCGTGGATGAGAAGACGCACGATGCCGACCTTTCCGACAAGGGGCGCGAGGTCATCAGCCCCGGGCATCCCGAGGCCTTTACCCTGCCCGACATCGGCACGGAGTTCGTCAACATCGACGAGGATCCCAAGCTGAGCGAGCGCGAGAAGGAGGCGCGCAAGACGGCGCTGCTGCGCCGCTTGGACGAGACGGGCGCCCGCCTGCACACCACGAGCCAGCTGCTCAAGGCCTACACCATCTACGAAAAGGATGTGGAGTATGTGGTGAAGGACGACAAGGTGGTGATTATCGACCAGAACACGGGGCGCGAGATGCCCGGCCGCCGCTGGAGCGACGGTCTGCACCAGGCCGTGGAGGCCAAGGAGGGCGTGGAGGTCGAGGCGGAGAACATGACCTACGCCACCATCACCATCCAGAACTATTTCCGCCTGTACAGCCGTTTGGCGGGCATGACGGGCACGGCGGAGACGGAGGCGGCCGAGTTCCACGACATCTACAAGCTCGATGTGCTGCCCATCCCCACCAACCGCCCCTGCATCCGCAAGGATCTGAACGACCAGGTGTTCCGCAGCCGCCGCGAGAAGTACAATGCGGTGGTGGCCAAGATTACGAAGCTGCACCGCGCGGGGCAGCCGGTGCTGATCGGCACGGCGAGCGTCGATGCCTCGGAGACGCTCTCTCGCATGCTCAAGTATGCCAAGATTCCGCACGAGGTGCTCAACGCCAAGAACCACCAGCGCGAAGCCGAAATTGTGGCGCGCGCCGGGCAGCGCGGTGCGGTGACGGTCTCCACCAACATGGCGGGGCGCGGCACGGACATCAAGCTGGGCGAGGGTGTGGCGGAGCTGGGCGGGCTCTTCGTGCTGGGCACGGAGCGCTACGAGTCGCGCCGCATCGACCGCCAGCTGCGCGGCCGCTGCTCGCGCCAAGGCGACCCGGGGGCTTCGCAGTTCTTCCTGTCTTTCGAGGATGACCTGATGCGCAATTTCGGCGGCAGCGAGCGCATGACCAAGATGATGGACCGCTTCGGCATGCAGGACGGCGAGGCGGTGGAGAGCGGCCTGATGAACAAAATTATCGAGGGCGCGCAGAAGCGCGTGGAGCAGCGCAACTACATGTGGCGCAAGCATGTGCTGGACTACGATGACGTGATGAACCAGCAGCGCATGATTGTCTATGCCCTGCGCAACGAGGCGCTGCAGACGGAAGACCCGCGCCGCATGCTCTGGGACGCACTGGAGAGCGGCACGCAGTACAAATGCGAGATCTACCTCACGGAGGACGACACGGGTGCCGTGCGCTATACCGACCTGCTGCAGTGGGTCAACGCCACCTTCCCCATGGGTTGGAGCGCCCGCGAGAACGACCTGATGGGCAAGCAGCCCGAGGAGGTGGCCGAGCTCATCGGCAACAAGGTGCGCGAGATGTACGAGAAAAAGGTGCAGGGCGAGCGACCCGACCGCGTGGATCGCATGGAGCGCGGCATCATCCTGCAAGCCATCGACAAGCTGTGGCAGAAGCACCTGACGGACATGGACGCCCTGCGCGAGGGGGTGCGTCTGCGCGCTCAGGGGCAGCGCGACCCGCTGGTGGAGTACAAGAAGGAGGCCTACGAGCTCTTCGAGACGCTGATGCACAACATCGACTTCGAGATTCTCAACGGGCTCTTCCGCAGCACGACCAATCTCTCGGCTTTCGAGGACTTCCTTTCCTCTCTGCCGGTGAGTCAGGCCGATGCGGAGGACAGCAGCGTGAGCGACCTGCTGGGCAGCGGCGACCTACTCTCTGCCCTGCGCGAGCAGCTGGCCATGATTCACGAGCGCCAGGCGTCGGCGGGCATTGTGCCGGGCGCCGAGGAGGCTCCGGCGTTGACGGAGGCGCCGCCCGCGCAGGAGCCCGAGCCCGCCATGGGTGCGTCCGTCAGCGGTGCGCTCAGCCCCACGCAGATGGTGCGCGGCGGCAAGAAGCTGGTGCTGCCCAAGAAGAAGATTTCCGTCACCAGTATCAAGCGCCCCGGGGGCGGGGATTTGGTGATGGAGAGCCCCGCATCGCCCGTGCCGAGCATGGAGCTCGAGGGCGAGACGCTGGGGAGCGCCGACTCCGGCAGCCTGCAAGCGTAATCCCCCTCCCCTTTTGCCGCCATGAACGTGCGCTCGGTGCTGGAGTATGTGCCCTATTTCCGGGGGCGGCTCTTCGTGGTGCATGTGGATGCGGCGCTGCTGGCGGCCGATGAGCTGGTGGACGCGCTGCTGGATGTCGATGCGCTGCACGAAATCGGCGTGCGGCTGGTGCTGGTGGCCGAGGGCAGCGATGCCTCCCTGCTGCTGCACCGAGCAGCGGAGTGCGAGCTGCACGCCGCCCCCGCCGAGCAGCCGCTGAGCGCCGGCAGCAGCGCCATCGAGCGCGTGAGCGAAATCGTGGCGCGGCGCCAGGTGGCCATCGCTGCCGCAGGGGTCGACGGGCGCTTCGATGCCGGCAGCGCGGCGCTGGCGGTGCAGCTGGGAGCCTCCAAGTACATCTGCCTGCAGAGCGGCGAGGTGCCGCAGCAGCACGAGCAGCCCATCTTTGCCATCCGCGAGCGCGAGGTGGCCTCCGTGCTCGCCGACTGCTCGCACCCCGAGGTGCTGGCGGCGGCGGCGGAACTCTGCCGCCGCGGGGTGCCGCGCGTACACTTGCTGGATGGCTGCCACCGCGGTGTGCTGCTCGACGAGATTTTTTCTGAGGAGGGCGTGGGCACCATGGTGCACACCGACTCCTACCGCGAGATTCGCCCGCTGCACGAGGACGACATCCCCGAGCTGCTCTCCATGATTGCCAGCAGCGTGGTGAGCGAGAAGTTGGTGCCGCGCGACTACGAGGGCATCCGCGACCACCGCGAGTGCTACTACGTCTACACGCTCGATGACACCATCGTGGGCTGCGTGGCACTCTACCCCTACCCCGAGGAGCGCTGCGCCGAGCTCGGCTGCCTCTTCATCAAGAAGAACTACGAGGGGCACGGCTACGGGCGCGCCATGTGCCGCTTTGTCGAGCAGCAGGCGCGCGCGGCGGGCTTTGAGCGGGTGTTTGCCCTTTCGCAGAGTGCTGTGTCCTACTTCCGCGACCGCCTGCACTACGCCGAGCTGCCGCGCGAGAGCCTGCCCGCCGCCCGCCGCGAGCAGCTGGAGCGCAGCGGGCGCGCGTCCGCTGTCTTCGGGCGCACGCTTCCCGCTTGACGCGCGCGAGAGAGCATGCTACGCTCTGCAGCGATGCGCCTTGATTCCCACACCTCGCAGGAGGAGCTGCTGCGGCTCAGCGAGTCGGTTCTGCGCCGCGAGCTTCTGCTGAGCACACCGCTCAACCTGCGGCGTTTTCTGCGTTACCTGCTGCTCTTTCTGCTCTTCCCGGGCATGGTGTTCGGCTTCCGCGCGGGCATGGTCATCACCCTGCTCTTCTGCGCCCTGCTCGGCGGGGTGCTGGTGGCGGGCAGCGCGGCGGCAGCGACCGTCGCCATCTATTCCTGGCTCTCGCTGGGCATCGGCGTGCTGCTCTTTGTGCAGGCGGGAGTCATTCTCCGCGCGCGGCGCGACAACCGCCGCCGCCGGCGCTACCGCCCCGCCCGCGCCGGGCAGAAGCACGCCCTCAACACCCCGACGGACTACCCCCTGCGCTGGCACCCGCGCGCGCAGGACGATTTTCTCGTGGCGCGACTCGTGCTGCGCGCGCCCAAGCGCGGCATCTACGCCATCCTGCTGACGGTGGAGGCCTACGACGGGCGCCGCATCATCACGGGCGGGGTCACAGGCACGTCTATTGTCCACGCGCAGGGCAAGCCGGGGCAGCGCCTGCAGAGCCTGACGCTCTACCGCCTGGAGGCCGGCTGCCACGAGCTGAGTTGGGCGCTGCCGCAGGCGGCACGCGGCGCCCCCCGCGCCACGGTCACGCTGCTCAACCGCCTGTGAGCCAATATCGTAGACCGGTGATGGGCATGTTGCCTGAAGCATCGGACACGCTCGTAGTGCGCCCCGCGATATCCGTCACTGTGGTGGTGCCGCTCCCATCAATCTGCGTGAACACCATGCCCGCCATGTCGGCGGCCATGACGGCGCTGGTGCGGCAAATTGAATCCGTTGCCCTAGGTCAGGCTTGCCAAGCGGGCTGAAAGGGGGGGTATCTTTCGGTGCGCTTGTATTTGGAGGCAACGCGGCGGAGCATACACCTCAACCCACACAAAAAACTTTCCTTTCGTGCCGCCCTGCGCTACCATGGAGGCAGACCGAACACATCCATGAAACAGCTCCTTTTCCCTGCCCTCGCCGCCGCCCTGTTGCTGCCCGCCTGCAGCTACTTCAGCAACGGCACCATGACCCAAGCCGCCGTGCAGGAATTTCTCAGCGCCGAACGCATGGCCCTCACGGCCGCCGCCCCCGGCTGGCTACTGGAGAGCAACGACATCCACCCGCTGACGCCGCTGCAAATCACCCGCCTGAAAGCCACCCTGAGCAGCGCCTCGCGCCGTCGGCTCTCCGAGCGCTACTACCGCCTGCCGGCTGACAGCGGCACCCCCGCCCCCGTCGGCAAGAGCTTTTACCTCTACGCCGACAACGCCCAATGCCTCAGCGGGCGACTGGACGGCGCGCAGGTCTACCTCGACGACTTCGATCTGGATGAGAACGCCCGCCGCGAGCTAGCCGACCTCCTGAAACCCCAGTTAGCCAAACTGCGCTGAGCCGTCCGCCATGAGTCTCCCCCCCTGGCAGGAGCTGGAAGCCGCACGCGACGAGCTGCGCCGACAGCAGCCCGACATCCGCGGCAGCGTCCACCCCCTCGCCGTCATCGAGGGCACCTTGCAGCTGGGCGAGGGCTCGGTCATCAAGGCCGGCTGCGTCATCGAAGGGCATGTGCGCATCGGGAAGCAATGCAGCATCGGCCCCAACGCCTACCTGCGCGGTGAAACCCGCATCGGCGACCGCTGCGTCATCGGCCACGCCGTCGAAATCAAGAGCAGCCTGCTGGGCAACGAGGTGCGCGTGGCTCACCTCAGCTATGTGGGGGACTCGGTGCTGCGCGATGACATCAACATCGGAGGCGGTTGCATCCTGAGCAACTTTCGGCACGACGCGGGCGAAATCCGCATGCCGCACGAGGGGATACTGCGCCCCACGGGGCAGCACAAACTCGGCTGCTGCATCGGCAGCGGATCGCGGCTGGGCTGCAACACCACCGTGCTTCCCGGTCGCGTTCTTCCCCCCGGCACCTGCACCCCACCGGGCAGCGTCTACCGCAGCTGAGCCCCGCTGCCGCAAAAAAATGCGTTTCTCTTAGATCGG
>JBJEVN010000036.1:0-52056 GCA_051884385.1 Akkermansia sp. | reverse complement strand
TCGTGGGCGACACCATGAAGTACCACCCGCACGGCGATGCTTCCATCGGCAGCGCTCTGGTGACGCTGGGGCAAAAGGGGCTGCTCATCGACACCCAGGGCAACTGGGGCAACATCCTGACCGGCGATGCCGCCGCCGCCCCGCGCTACATCGAGGCGCGGCTCTCTCCCTTTGCCCGCGACGTGGTCTACAGCCCCAAGGTAACGGAGTGGAAGCTGAGCTACGACGGGCGCAATCGCGAGCCCGTCTCTCTGCCGGTCAAGTTCCCCCTGCTTTTGGCGCAGGGTGCGCTGGGCATTGCCGTGGGCATGAACTGCCTGATTCTGCCACACAACTTCAATGAACTGATTGAGGCGGCCATCCACTGCCTGCGCGGCGAGCCCTTCGAGCTCTACCCCGACTTCCCCACGGGCGGGCTACTGGATGTGAGCGGCTACAACGACGGCACGGGAAACAGCCGCCTGCGCTGCCGTGCGCGGCTCGACTGCAGCGGCAAGAAACTCATCCGCATCACCGAAATCCCCTACGGTACCACCACGGAATCCCTCATCGCCAGCATCGAGAGCGCCATCGAAAAAGGCAAGCTCAAAATTGCCAAAATCGAGGACAACACCGCCGCCAGCGCCGACATCCTCATCCACCTCAACCCCGGTCAGGATGCGGAAAAAACCTGCAACGCCCTCTACGCCTTCACGGAATGCCAGGTGAGTATTTCTCCCAAGGCCGTGGTGATTGTCGACCGCAAGCCCGTGTTCATGGGCGTGTCGGAGATTCTGCGGCGCAACGTGGCGGACACCAAGGACACCCTGCGCCGCGAGCTCGAGGTGCAGCTGGCCGAGTTGCAGGAAGCGTGGATGCAGGCGAGTCTGGAGAAAATCTTCATCGAAGAGCGCATCTACAAAGTGTTGGAAACCAGCGAGAGCTGGGAGCAGTCGCTGCGCGACATTGCCGAGCGCCTGGAGCCTTTCGTGCGCGATTTTTTGCGCCCGGTCACGCAGGACGACATTGTGCGCCTGACGGAAATCCGCATCAAAAAAATCGCCAAGTACGAGATTCACAAGGCCGAGGAGCGCATCGCGGGACTGGAAAGCGACATCGCGCAGACGCAGCGCAACCTCGCGCAGCTCACGCGCTACACCATCCGTTGGTTCGAGAACCTGCGCAAGAAATACGGCGATGCCTGGCCCCGCCGCACCGAGCTCAGCACTTTCGACACCGTGAGCCGCGCCGTGGCCGCCGTGGAGAACGAGACGCTCTATCTGGATGAGGACGGCTTTGCCGGCTATGGCGTCCGCAAGGGCGAGGCCGTGGACAAATGCTCCACCATGAGCGACATCCTCACCATCGACCGCGAGGGCATCCTCATGGTGCGCCGCGTGCAGGAGAAATTCTATGTGGGCAAAAAACTGCTCGACCTGCGCGTGCTGCGTCCGGGCGATGATTGGGTGTTCAACATGATCTACCGCGACGGGCGCGACGGCATCACCTACGCCAAGCGCTTCCGCCTCGGCGGCTTCACGCGCGAGAAAGAATACTGCCTGACGCAGGGCACCCCCAACAGCCGCATCTTCTTCCTCTCTGTCCACGCGACCGAGGAGGATAGCGCGGCGATAGCCGTCAACGTCTACCTGAAAAACCAGCTCAAGCGCCTCAACCGTCCGCTGCGCTACCCCTTCGGCAACCTGCGCGTCAAGGGGCGCGCCGTGCTGGGCAACATCGTCACCAAGAACCCGGTGGAGCGCATCGCGCGTATCATGCCCGTCGCCCTGTCGTCGGAGGGAGCCGTCGAGGAAGCGCCGCTTGTCCTGCCGCCCGCGGTTGAGGGTGGCGAACCCGCCCCCGCGAGTCCCGAGCTGACGGGGGAGCAGGGAACGCTGAATTTGGAACTTCCGCCTGAAGCACCCTCCGCCGGGGGCGGCGGGGCGGAGCCCTGAGCGCGGGGATAGCCCGAAGCGTGAGGGACGTTGTCCCCGAGGGAGGGGAAGCTCAGGCCTCCTCGCGCAGCCACTGCGCCACCTGCGGCGCCGCGTAGGTCAGAATCATGTCCGCCCCCGCGCGGCGGATGGACAGCAGCGCCTCCAGCATCGCGGTGCGCTCATCCAGCCAGCCGGAAGCCGCCGCCGCCTTGAGCATTAGGTACTCGCCGCTCACATGGTACGCCGCGATGGGCAGGGATGTCTCGCGGCGCATGTCCGCGATGACATCCAGATACAGCGTCGCGGGTTTGACCATGAGAAAATCCGCCCCCTCGGCGACATCCAGTGCGGCCTCGCGCAGCGCCTCGCGCCGATTACCGGGGTCCATCTGATACGTCTTTTTATCGCCGAACTTGGGCGCGCTGCCCAGCGCCCCGCGGAAAGGACCGTAGTAGGCCGATGCATACTTGGCCGTGTAGCTCATGAGCGACACCTGCGCAAAACCCTCGGCATCCAGCGCAGCGCGCAGGGCGGCGATGCGCCCGTCCATCATATCACTGGGCGAAATGATGTCCGCCCCGGCGCGCGCGTGGCAGAGCGCCTGTCGCACCAGAGCCTCCACCGTCTCATCATTGAGAATCTCGTAGCGCCCGTCCGCATACTCGCGAACGATGCCGTCCTGCCCATAAGTGTTGAAAGGGTCGAGGGCGACATCCGTCATCACCATGAGCTCCGGCACCGCCGCCTTGATGGCGCGAATAGCACGCGGAACCACCCCCTCGGGATTCCAAGCCTCGCTGCCCTGAGCATCCTTCTTCTCCTCGGGCACCACGGCAAAGAGGTCGACGCAGGGAATCCCCAGTGCATAGAGACGGGCGCACTCGGCGGCAATATCCCGCACGCACCAGCGCGTGCAGCCCGGCAGGGAGTCAATGGGCGTGTTCTCGCCGCCCTCCTGCACAAACATCGGGTAAATCAGGTGAGCCGCGCTCAGGCTCGTCTCGCGCATCATGCCGCGCACCGCCGCGCTCTTGCGGTTGCGGCGCGGGCGAATAGGCAGGTTCATCATAGCCCCGCCACTTTAGCACTCAGAGCCCCTTTTGGCAAGGGTTTCCTCGCTGCTGCGGGCGATGATGTAGTGCGGGCGTCGCTTCGTTTCCAAGTAGGTCTTGGCCAGATACTGCCCCATGATACCCATGCAGAAAAGCTGCATGCCGCCGATGAGCAGCACCAAACAGACCATGGAGGTCCAGCCGTAGGCCGAAACATGGTACATATACTCGCGGATGATGAGCGCTGCGATGCCGCTGAACGCGGCGAGCATCATCAGCATCCCCATGAGGGCAGACCAGATGAGCGGCGTCGTGCTGAAAGCGCAGATGCCCTCCAGCGAATACTTGAACAGCTTCCAAAAAGACCATTTGGTCTCCCCCGCCACGCGCTCCACATTCTCAAACTCCAGCCACTTCGTGCGGAAGCCGATCCACTCGTACAGACCTTTGGAAAAGCGGTTGTACTCGGGCATGGCCAGCAGAGCATCGACAGCGCCGCGGCAAAGCAACTTATAGTCGCGCGCGCCATCCACCAGCCGAATGTCAGACATGCGGTTAATCAGCCGATAGAACAAGCGCGCGAAGAACGAACGGATGGGCGGCTCCCCCTTGCGGTTGACGCGGCGGGTGCCCACGCAGTCGTAACCCTCCTCCGTCACCAGCCGTACCATCTCGGGCAGCAGCGCGGGCGGATCCTGCAAATCGGCATCCATCACCACCGCATAGTCCCCGCGCGCCTGCGCCAGCCCGGCGAGAATGGCACTCTCCTTGCCGAAATTGCGCGAGAACGAGTAGTAGTGAATCCAGGGGTGTTCGGCTGCCAATGCGCGCATCAGAGCCTCCGTTCCGTCGCCGCTGCCGTCATTGATGAGTAGCAGTTCAAGCTCGGGCAGCTGCGGGCGCAGCCCCTCGAGCGCCGCTGTGAACGGTCGCAGCGTGGCTTCCTCGTTGTAGCAGGGAACGATGATGGAGAGCAGATTCATGAACCTGCCTCGAGTTTACAGCATTTGGCATGCTGTCGTCAAGAGTATATGATGTATGTGACTGCAAACGCAATATATAAGCATACGGCGCGTAGAGAGGACGAATCGCACTTTCACATGTTCGAAATCGCAAGGTATTGACAATGAGTCATAATCATCCCAACAGCATGCCAAAAGCTGTAGTTCTGCATGGAATGCCCCTAACAAAAACGCACCGAACCATAGGGGGTTCGGTGCGTGGAAACAGTGATTGAACGGTATGGGGCGCCTGTCAGGCGGCAATGCCGAAGTGACGCTGGATATCCTCGAAGATGCGGTCACGCAGGCGACGCGCCTTCTCGATGTTGCGCGTCTTGAGCGAGAAGCGCAGGCGTTCGGCGGTGGCATCGGGTTTGTGAACCGTCACATGGCACCACCACACCCCGCGGTTGTTCCAGAGGTGGTGGTTGAGGTTGTCGTCATTGATACGAAGCGCGATTTTGGTCTGTTGCGGTGTCATTTTTGTTGTGTAAATGCTTGGGAATCTGAGCAGGATCAGCATCCTGCCGGTGCATCCGCGTTCGCCATGAACCCTTCGGCTGCATGCACCCGTCCTGTTGCATTCATAGACAGGGGGTGCAGCCCGACCGTTCAAAAAAAGGGGAATCAGCCGAGGATGCCGGCTTTCTTGAGCGTGTTGTAGGCTCCGTTCTTGGAGATGGTGCGCAGAGCCTTGCAGGAAAGCTTCATGCGAATGTAGCCGCCGCGCCCGCCGTTGAGCTCGGGAACCCAAATGCGCTTCTCCTGCAGGTTGGGATAAACGGTGCGGTTGACGGTTTTGGTGACGTGACGGCCGATACCACCCTTCTTCTTGGCAAGACCGGAGCGATGAATGCGGCGGCCCTTATGCGGCATGGCAAACGTGATATTGCAGATTCTAGACATAAGATTTTCGGTAACGTTTGAAGTTAAGCGGTGCAGGATTATACAACTTTTTCGCTTCAGGTCAAGAAAAACTACGCGGATAGACTCAAGTACTGCAAAAAAACTCCTGCCTCCCCACTGTCGGGGCAAGCAGGAGTCTTGTTGCGGGGAGGGTGTGCGCCCGGTGTGCGGCTCAGGGATGCTGCCAGCCCCCGCCCAGCTGCGTGTAGAGCGCGGGGATGCAGGCGGCGTATTGATAGCGGTAGGCGGCGAGCTGCGTCTGGGCGGGGAAGAGGCTCTTCTGCGCATCCAGCACCTCGTAGTAGCCGGCAAGACCCTGCTGGTAGCGCGCCTTGGAGAGCTTGACGCTCTCCTGATAGGCTGCAACGGCTTCCTCCTGCTTCTGCATGATGGCGCGCAGCTTTTGGCGCTCCGTCAGGGTGGTGGAGATTTCCGACAGGGCATTGAACACGCTGTTTTCGTAGTCGGCCTTGGCGGTGAGGAAAGCCTCACGCTTCATCAGCTCGTTGGCGCGCAGCTGCCCGGCTTGGAAGAGGGGGCCGGTGAGATTGGCGCCGATGCCCCAGCCGCTGTGCTTGCCGAATTGGGCGTGGCGCAGGTCAGCCGTTGCGTAGCCGGCCGCGCCCGTCAGACTGATGCTCGGGAAGTAGGAGGCGATGGCCGCGCCGATGTCCGCATTGGCCGCGCGCAGGGCGTATTCCTTGGCGCGGATGTCGGGGCGGCGCGCCAGTACCGAGGCCGGAATGCCCGGCGCCACGGCGCTGGCCTCGGCAAAGGCCATGAGGTCGCTGCCGCGGCGGATGGAGCCCGGAGCGCGCCCGGCCAGCGCCGAGAGGGTGTTCTCCAGCGCGATAATTTGGCTCTCCAGCGCGGGTACCTGCGCCTCGGCGGCGGCGAGGGCGGCCTGTGCCGAGGAGGTCTGCAGCTTATCGGCGACACCGCCCTCCAGCTGGTTTTGGAAGAGCTCGAGCGATTCGCGGTAGGAGGCGACGGACTCGTGCGCAATGCGGAGCTGCTCATCGAGCATGATGAGTTGCAGGTAGCCGCAGGCGACCTGCTTCATAAGCGAGAGCCTCAGGTCGGCCAGCGAGGCGTCCGCGCTGTCGGCATCGGCGATGGCGGCCTCGATGCCCTTGCGGGTCTTGCCCCACACATCGAGCTCCCAGGAGGCCGAGAGCTGCATGTTGCCGGGGTTCGTGGTCGTGCTGGTGGTGTGTACGACCGAGGCGCCGCCGCTGCTGTTCATGCCCTTGGTGCTGCCGGCGCCGTAGCCGAACCAGGGGAAGAGCGGCGCTGCGGCCATCGTGACGTAGTGGCGCGCGGCGTTGACATTGTGCTGCATGGCCTCCAGACTGCGGTTGTTCTCCAGCACATCGTTGAGCAGCGCTTGGAGTTGGCCGTCGTGCAGCACCTCCTGCCAGGGCAGGTCGGACATATTGTCCACCGAAGCGGTTGCGTTGCGGAAAGCCTCGGGAACAGGCATCTCGGGGCGATGCCACGCAGGACCGAACGAGCAGGAGGGGACGGTCATCATCGCGACCCCTGCGGCCAGGGAAAGAAGAGCGGTGCGGTTCATATGCTTATCGTTGTCAGAAAGTTTATGTTTGAAAACTATCCTTGTCAATAAAAAGTTCTCAGTGGGCTTCATTTTCATGAGCGGCGAGGTACTGCCGCGCCCCGACTTCATCAGGATCCTCCCGCAGGTCGTTGAGCTTGAAACGAATGCGGAACAGGCGCATGATGAAGACATAGGAGCAGGGGATGAGGAAGACGCCTACGAAGGTGGCGACCCCCATGCCGATGACGACCACGGTGCCGATGGCGTTGCGCGCCAGCGCGCCGCTGCCGGTAGAGAGCATGAGCGGGATACAGCCGAGGATGAAGGCCATGGAGGTCATGAGGATGGGGCGCAGGCGCAGGCGTGCAGCCGTGAGCGTGGCGGTCATGAGATCGCGACCGCGCTCCATTTCGAGGTTGGCGAATTCGACGATGAGAATGGCGTTCTTCGCGGCCAGACCCACGAGCATGATCAGCCCCACCTGCGCGTAGAGGTTGAGCTCCAGCTGCATCTGCGCCAAGCCCGCATAGGCTCCCAGCACGGCGATGGGCACTGTCATGAATACGGAGAGCGGCAGCGACCACTTCTCATACAGCGCCACCAGAATGAGGTAGGCAAAAATGGCCGACATGGCGAAGATGACGCCCAGGCCGACGGAGCGGCGCACCTTGTTCTCCTGGAAGCTCATGTCCTGATAATCCAGCCCGATTTTGGCGGGATCCATGGTTGCAGCATACACTTCCTCCATGGCCTCCATGAGCTGGCGGGTGGAGTAGCCGGGCTTGGGCATGACGGAAAGCTTGGCCGAGTTGTGGATGTTGTGGTGCATGACGAACTCGGTATCGGCAATGTCGCGGATGTCGACCAGCGCTGAGAGGGGGACGCGCTCGCCCGTGGTGCTGGTCACGTAGAAGCCGTCCATTTTATCCAAATGGGTGCGGTCGGCGCCTTGAGCCTGCATGTAGACCTGCCACTGCTGGCCGAAAGCGTTGAAGAAGTTGATGAAGGACGAGCCGTTGTAGGCCGCGAGGATGCCGTTGGCCGCAGCGATGTCAACCTGGTAGAACTTGCACTTCTCCTTGTCCAGCTCCACGAATTTTTGGGGCGTGTCGGCCATCATCATGTCCATGCAGAGGGCGACCTCGGGACGCTTGCGGGCGGCTTCCTCGAAGCGCTGCACGTTTTCGTACAGGAAAGGGACACCCTGACCCTCCAGGTCGTTGAGGACGAGGGTGACCCCGTTGGCTGTGCCCACGCCGGGGATGGCCGGGGGCATGAGCACCAGCGGCATGCCGTCCAGTGTGGCTTTGTTGATGCGCTCCTGAATGCGCGCGCAGACCTGTGCGGCGGTCTCGGGGCGGTCTTTCCATTCCTGCAGCTCGATGAAGGCGACCAGGCAGCCCGGGTTTTGCACCATGTTGAGGATGTTGATGCCCGCGACGGTGGTGACGTGCTTGATGGCGGGGTCGCTGCCGGGCTCGCCGCCCCAGAGGACGCGCTCGTATTTTTTGGCCTGCTCCATGGTCACTTGCAGGGAGGAGTCGGGCTTGCCGATGAGGCAGGAGAGCAGGAAGCCCTGGTCTTCATCGGGCAGGAAGGCTTGCGGCACGCGTTGGCTCAGCGGGTAGATGGCCGCCCAAAGCAGCAGCAGCAGAGGTATGGCGACCACGAGCTTGCGCGCCAGCGCACCGCAGAGGCGCACATAGATGTTGGCGCTGCTCTCGTAAAGGCGGTTGAAGGCGCGGAAAATATAGCCGACGCTGTAGTAGCGCAGCTTGTCGCGCCAGTTCATGCGCGCAGGGTCGGTGATCGTCGGCTTGAGCAGGAGGGCGCAGAGTGCGGGCGAAAGCGTCAGCGCGTTGAAGGCCGAGATGAGCATGGACACTGCGATGGTGATGGCAAACTGCTTAAACAGCGTGCCGGTGATGCCCTTGAGCATGAGCGAGGGCAGGAACACAGCAGAGAGTACCAGCGCAATGGCGATGACGGGACCGGAGACCTCCTGCATGGCGGCAAAGGCGGCCATGCGGGGGTTGAGCCCCTTGTCGATGTGGTGTTGCACGGCCTCGACCACCACGATGGCGTCATCCACCACCAGACCGATGGCCAGCACCATACCCAGCAACGAGATCGTGTTGAGCGAGAAGCCCAGCAGCGGGAACACGCAGAAGGTGGAGAGCAGCGACACCGGCACGGCGATGAGCGGGATGAGCGCCGCGCGCCAGTTTTGCAGGAAGAGCAGCACCACGAGCGCCACCAGCACAATGGCCTCGAGGAAGGTTTGGCGGATTTCCGCGATGGAGTAGCGCACGGCCTTGGTCACATCGAGCGAAATCTCGCCCGTGATGCCGTTGGGCATGATGTCGCTCTGGTGCGCGAGCGTCTTTTCCAGGCGGTCGACCGTTTCGATGGCGTTGGAGCCCGGCGCTTGGAAGATGACCACGGAGGCGGCAGTCTCGCCGTTGATGCGACCGGTGGTGGAGTAGTCCTGCGAGCCGAGTTCGATTTTGGCGATGTCGCGCAGGTAGACAATCTCGTCGCCCTGCTGGCGCACGATGATGTCGGCAAACTCGCGTGCTTCGCTCAGGCGCCCCTGCGTGCGGATGGCGAAGGTTTTTTCCTGACCGTCGGGCACGGGATCGGCGCCGATTTTGCCGCCGGGGTTGGTCATGTTCTGTGCGGCGACGGCGGCGCGCACCTCGGCGACGGAGATGTTGTAGTGCGACATCAACACCGTGTCGAGCCAGATGCGCACGGCGTAGCGCCCGGCGCCGTAGACGGTGACCTCGCCCACACCCTCGACGCGCTTGAGTTCATCGACCATCTTGACCTGCGCGTAGTTGGCCAGGTCGACCGAGTTGTAGCTGCCGTCGGGGGAGCGCAGCGAGAAGAGCAGCAGCGGCAACCCCGGTTGCTGGCGGATGGTAACGCCGGAATTGAGTACCTCGGTCGGCACCTGCGACTGCGCCTGCCCGTAACGCATGTTGGTGAACACCTGGTCGAGGTCGGGGTCGGTTTCCGGGTTAAAGACCACCTGCAGGTTGTACACGCCGTTGTTCGAGGAGACGGAGTTCATGTAGTCCATGCCCTGGACGCCGGAAATTTCGCGCTCCAGCGGCGTGCCGACCGAATCGGCAACGGCCTGGGCATCCGCTCCCGGGAAAAGGGCGGTAAGCTGGATGGTGCGCGGGGTGATTTCCGGGTACTGGGAGATGGGCAGATTCGCCAGGCAGACGATGCCCAGCAGCGTGGTCACCACGGCGATGACGGTGGCAATCACGGGGTGTTTGATGAAGTAGGCGCTCATGGCGGGGGCTCAGTTCTGCTTGGCCGTCACGGACGGGGTCGTGCTCACAGGGGCGGTGTAGACAAAGGGCTCGGGCACCACGGTGCCGCGCTTGGCGAGGATGGCGGCGCGGGCGGGCTCAGGAGCCTGCGCCGCCGCCGCCGCGATGCCGCCGTTGATTTTGGCATAGCGCGCGGCCATTTGTCCGCCCTCAACGATGACCTGCGCATCGCTCACGCGCTCGATGCCGTGCTCGCGCAGCAGCTCGGGCAGGGGCTTGACCGTGCCCGTGATGACCTGCATGAGCATGGGGACGGTGTTGCCGTCGCCGTTGGGCATGGGCAGCGTCAGCTCTGCTCCCGGTTGCACATCGAGGCAGATGGGCGTGTTGTCCGCCGGGTTGACCACGAGCACATAGCGGTGGTTCATGGCGGAAATCAGCGCTCGCGAGGGCACGAGGACAGCATCCTTGACCGTGTCGGTCTTGGCGCGCACGCGCACGGCGGAGCCGCTGCGCAGCTTGAGCTGCGGGTTGGGCACATGGCCGATGAAGTTGATGGTGCCGGTGCTGCGGCTCACCTCGCTGTCCACGGCGGCGACCTGACCACGGTGCTCATAGACCTGCCCGTCGGCCAGGATGATGTCGAACTCATCAATGGGGCTGGTCTGCGTGAGGGTGTTGAAATCGGGGCGGAACACCTTGCCGAGAAGCTGTTTGCCCGGAACGGCAAAGTCCACGCGGATGGGGTCGACGGACGACATGGTGCAGAGCGCTGTGGGGTTGGCCAGCGCAATGAGGTCACCGACCGAAACCGTCGATTTGGAGGCCAGCCCCGTAAAGGGAGCGCGGATGGTGCAGCGGTCGAGATTGATGCGGGCGTTGGAGAGGGCGGCCTGCGCTTGCTTCACCTGCGCCCGGGCGGCGGCAAGGGCGGCCTCGGTTTCCTTCTTGGTTTGCAGGGCATCGGTGTAGTTCTTCTCAGAGACGGAGCCGCTGGAGACCAGCTTGCCGTAGCGCTCCGTGTCCTGCCCGGCGCGGTCGTCGGCGGCGCGAGCCTGAAGCACGGCGGCCTCTGCCGCCGCCAGCGCGGCGGCGCATTGGTCGACGGCGGCCTGGTAGGAGGAGGGGTCGATTTCAAAGAGCACATCGCCCTTTTGCACCAGGCTGCCGTCGGCGTAGACGCGGCGCAGCAGCTTGCCGCTGACCTCGGGGCGGATATCCGCCTGCTCCACGCCGCGCAGGTGACCGAACCAGGTGGACACGAGGTCGACATCCTGCTGCTGCATGTTCATGACGGAAACGTTGAGGGGGGGCATTGGCTGTGCATGAGCCGCCGTGTCGGCTTTCTGGCAGCAGGCAAGGCTCGCAGCGAGTAGGAGAGTGCTCAGGGAAGGGAGGGAACGCAGGTTCATAATTCAGAATGTGGTTTGTGAAGGGGGAGTATGTTGCTGTAGACACGGCGCAGGGTAGCGCGCAGCTGCACGCGCTCTTCGGCGGAAAAGCCGCGGAACATCTCCTCCTCCATGTCGTGAAGAACGAGACGCAGCTCCTCGTGGCGCCGCCGGGCATAATCGGTCAGGTAGGCGTGCTTGATGCGTCCATCAGCCTCGCAGTCAAAGGCGGTGCGCACAAAGCCCTTTTCCTCCAGCCGCCGCAGCAGACCCTTGACCGTGGTGTGACTCACGCCCAAATACTGCTCCAGTTCTCGCTGTGACACGGGCTCGCCGCCATCGCGGCTCTCCAAATACATCAGCACCCGCCCTTGGGGAGCCGTGCATTCCACATGCCCGGCTCGCTGCGCAAACATCGTCTCCGAGCGGTCGACAATCATTTTCATGATGTAGCCCAGGGGTTGATCCGTGTCCATGGTCGGGAAAGAGAGAAATGCTGTTGAAAATTAATATGAAGCACGCTTCAGAACTGCGTCAGAGTACAACGAAGCGCCCGCTTTGTCAAGAAAAATGACGGCGGGCGCTCGGGTGTTTTTTGTGCCTGAGTCTGTCAGCAGCCGCGCCGCGGCTTGCGGTGTGCCTCGAAAATGGCGTGGACATCCCCCTGTCCGAGAGCCAGCTGCTCCTCCATTTCAGCGCGCATGGCCAGGGCGGCCTCCAGCGCCAGCTTGTCACTTCCGTACTCACGGTCGGTGAAATAGCGCACGAACACCTCCTTGTTGCGTGTTAAACATAGGCGATAGCCGTTAAACCCTTTTTTAGGCTCTTTGCCCCCATCGTAACGGGTGATGTTTTTCATGTTCATAGCTCCAAGCTCATTGGTAGCCTTTCCGACAGTATTTTGCAAGATGTTAATGTTGCTATTCTCAACTTTTATGGCTTTTTTATGACAAAATAACAAGGATTAAATGCGATACAGCATTGTTATCGTGCGTTTATGCTGCCTGCTTTGTCGAAAAAATTATTGACGGGATGTAAAAGTTGAAATTTTGAATAAATGTCTTGACTCTTGCGGAGGTGGGTGATACGTTCCGCCCGGGTTTCCATGAACAAGAACTTGCCGTCATCGCCACAACGCTTTCCCGCCTTGCTAACCATGATAGACATGCTCGATGAAATTGCGGACTATGTTCGCCAAGCCGGTTTTCGTGCGCTCCACAGCGAGGAGCGCCTGCGGCATCACAAGCGCAGCCGCCATGTGTGCACCGCCTTTGCGGCCATTCGGCGCTACACGCGCACGCATCCCGAGGGAATGCCGATGTCGGAGCTGGCGCGCGTGATGCACATGACACCCTCGGCGGCCACCCACATGGTCGATTCCATGGCGCGGCAGGGGATGATTATCCGCTCCGCCTGCCCGAGCGATCGGCGCTCGGTCCTGGTGTTGCTGACCGAGGAGAATTGTCGCAATGCCGAGCGGGTGGAGCAGGGGCAGTTGGAGGCGGGGCAGCGCCTGTGTGCCTTGCTGACGGCGGGCGAGCGTCAGACCTTCCGGCGACTGCTGGACAAGATGCACCGCGCGACACAGGCGGAGACGGACAACGCCGCGCGCTGAGTGTGCCGCGATTCCGCCTCAGCACAGGGGCAGGGGATAGCCACGCAGCTCGGCCAGGCGGCGGATGACGCTCTCAATCACGTTGTCGGGGCAGGAAGCTCCTGCCGTGACGCCGATGCGCAGCAGTCGCGAGGCATCTCCGGCGCCGGCGGGGAGCGGGCAGTGACGCTCCGAGCGGCTCTCAAAATCCCAGCAGCACATGTCGTGGACACTGATGAGGCTTTCAGCCGATTTGATGAAGTAAGTGCGCACATGGTGCGCGGCAATCTGCGCCAAATGGGTGGTGTTGGAGCTGTTGTAGCCGCCGATGATGATCATGGCATCCGGCTTCTTCTCCAGCAACTGCATCAGGGCGTTCTGGCGATCCTGCGTAGCGCTGCAAATCGTGTTAAAGGCGTGGAAATTCGCATCGTCCCCGTCGCGTTGCTGCACCGCCTCGTGCAGCAACTCTTGGATGCGCGAGGTCTCGCTCTTGAGCATGGTGGTCTGGTTGGCAATGCCGATGCGGCGTAAATCGCGATCGGGGTCAAAGCCCTCCGAACAGCGGTCGGCGAATTGCGAGAGAAAAGCCTCGCGCGTGCTGCGCCCCAGGAGGTAATCGACCACCAGGTGCGCCTCCTCCTCATTGGAAATGACAAGAAAAGCCGCATCGGGCACTTTGTCACGCGCCTGCGAGGCGGTCGCCACCGTCTCCTCATGGCGCGCCTTGCCGTGGATAATTGATGTCACTCCGGCGGAGGCATACTGGCGCACGCGGCTCCACACCTTCACCACATTGCCGCAGGTGCTATCGACCAGTTGCACCCCCTTGGCCTCTAAGAAGCGCCTCATAGGCATCGGCAGACCGAAAGCGGGGATGATGACGACATCCTCCTCGCTCAGCGCCTGATAGAGCGGATCGCTCATGTTCCACGGCAGGCGGCGCAGCCCCATTGCGTCGAGCCGAGCGTTGACCTCGGGATTGTGAATAATCTCGCCGATGAGCCAAATGCGCCGATCGCAGAATAGCCGGTGTGTGGCGTAGGCAATCTCAATCGCGCGGCGCACCCCGTCGCAGAAGCCGAATGAATCGGCCAACAGGAACTGCGTGTTGGGCAGATTGAGTACATGACCGTTGGCGCGTATCTCCTGCACCAGCGAGCTGCAAAACTCGCCCAAATCCTCCTGCACCGCTTCCATGATGTCGGGGCGGCGCACATTGACGGGGCGCTTGGCGGGGCGGTTCATGGCATCAGTGCGGCAGGTTGAGCGCCTCGCAGGCGAGAATGTGGCAACCGCGCAGGTCGAGCTTGCCCGTGGGCAGCACGGGGATGCTCTCCACGGGGATGATTTCACGCGGGCACCACAGGCGCGGCAGCCCCTGCGCCACCAAGCGCGCGCGGATGTCCTCCAGCGCCTCGCTCAGGCGGGTCTGATGCACGGCGGAGAGCAGCACAATCGCCTCGCCCTTCTGTGCATCGGGCACGCCGGCAATGGCAATGGGGCGTCCCGTGAAGGTGGGGTCGGGCTCCAGCCCGGCCTCGATGGCCTGCTCCACCACCTCGTGCGGCACCATCTCGCCCGCAATCTTGGAGAAGCGCGAGCGCCGTCCCCCCAGCGTCAGGAAGCCGTTGAGATCCACGCTGCCCAAATCGCCGCTCTTGAACCAGCCGTCGCGGAAAATCTCCTCGTTGAGCTCGGGGCGTCCCAAATAACCGCCGAAGATGTTGGCTCCGCGGAACCACACCATCCCCTGCTCCGAGAGGGGCAGGCTGCGGCTGTCGTCATCCGGGTCTGTGATGCGCACTGCCACCCCGGGCAGCACACGCCCCACCGAGCCGCGGCGGTGCCCCGGCACATACCAGGGATTCTCCCCGCTCGGGGCCACGTCCGGCATGTTGCAGGAGCAGGCGGGCGAGGCCTCCGTGAGCCCGTAGCCCTCCAGCAGTTGCACGCCGTGCTTCTCCAAAAACTCCTCTTCGAGACTCGCCTGCAGCTTCTCGGCTCCCACGGCAAAATACTCCACACTGCGGAAACTCGTGGCGCTTGCGCGCCGCAGCATGCCTCGGGCAAAGGTGGGGGTCGTCACCAGAAAGCGGCACTTGTACTTCTCGGCCAGCTCGTTGAGCCGCTTGGCATCCAGCGGCGAGGGGTAGCTCACCATGCCGAAGCCCAGGATGGGCGGCAGCAGCGTGCAGTCCGTCAGCCCGAAACTGTGGAACAGCGGCAGACTGCACAGGAAATGATCACCGCAGTTGAGCCGCACAATACTGCGCAGCTGCGTGATATTGGCAATAATCATGCGGTGGGTCATGCTGACTCCCTTGGGCTCGCCGCTCGAACCGCTGGTGAAGAGCAGGGTAGCCTCGTCATCTCCCCGGCGCTCATCGAGCCGGAAGAGCCGAGTGAGCAGGGACATCGGCGCCGTCTTGGCCAGCGCGACCCAGTAGGCAATCTTGGCCATACCGATGCTCTTGAGCGTGCGATCCAGGTGGATGAGCGTGTCTGCCGGCGGCCAGGGGAACTGCGGCAGCTTGTGCATGAACGCGCGCGCCGTGACAAAACGGCGGATGCCGCTGCGCCGCACAATGGCGGCAAAAGCCTCGGAGGAGGAGGTGTAGTTGATGTTGACGGGCACAATCCCCGCCAGCAGGCAGGCATAGTTGGTGATGACACCGCCCTTGCCGGGGGGCAGCAGAATGCCGAGTCGCGGCTCGCTGATGTTCTTGCGCAGCCAGCGCGCCAGCGCCATCACCACCCCGAGCATTTTGCCGTAGGGAAGCCTGGTTTCATCCATGCCGTCCACCAGCCCGATGTGGGCATAGCGGCGCATGCCCTCCACCAGCAGCCGCGCCAGCGAGGTGTTCAGGAGGGGGTGGCGGGCGTAGGCATCGGCGCCGCAGGCCATCCACGCCTCCATCAGGCGCTCCCCCGTCTGCGGTCCCGGAGCCAAGCGCGGCAGAATGTGCAGCTCCGCCCAATCGTAGTCCCCGTCGGTGCAGAAGGTGTAGTGAACATCGTTGCGGAATGCCGCCATCAACAACGGCACCGGGGCAATGTGCAGCGCCCCCAGCTGCATCATGAAAGGCATGGGCACATCCGTAATGGAGCCGGGCTGCGCGGCCGGACGCCCCGGCACAAAGAGCACATCGCGCCCGCGCTCCATCTCCGCCACCAGCCGCTCACGCAGCTTGCGCGAGTCGGCCCCGCGAAAGCGGAAGCGCAGCACCTCGCCCTCCTGCATCTGCCGCATCATCTCCTCATCGGGTAGGAAAGACTCCTCGACGAGGAAACTGATGTTCCCGGCACCGCCGAGTGTTTGCACCAGCACCTCGAGGGCGGAGGCATCCAAACGGTTAGGCATGTAGAACGACGGCTGCGGCGCGCGGCATTCCGCGCCGAATAAGCGGATGGGTTTCGGCATAGAGAGGAGCTTTTTGTCATTGTAGCAACCAGGGTGCCCCCTGTCAACCAAACATCGCTTTTCCTGATAGGAAGCGGGCGGGTCGGCGCCCTGCGGCCGCGAGCCGAACGCTCCGGCGGGCGCAATAGACTTGCCAGCAGGGCACGTATCGGGTAGAATAAGCCCATGTTCGTTGATAACATCAGGATTTTTGCCCGTGCGGGCAAGGGCGGCAATGGCCTGGCCAGTTTCCGCCGCGAGAAGTTTGTGCCCCGGGGAGGTCCGGACGGCGGCGACGGCGGCGACGGCGGCAGCGTGATTCTGGAGGTCAATCCCGGCACCAATGACCTGCGTACTTACTTTTACGACCCCAAGCTCATTGCCACGGACGGCATGCCCGGCATGCACGCCCGCAAGCACGGGCGCGACGGACGCACCGTCGTAGGGCAGGTGCCGCCCGGCACCATTGTCTACCGCAGCAACGCCCAAACCATGCAGGAGGCCACTTGGCTGGAGCGCGAGGGCGAGGGTATCGAGCTGGAGCAGATTGCCGACCTGACGGAGCCCGGCCAGCGCTTTGTCCTCTGCCAAGGCGGCAAGGGCGGGCGCGGCAACTGGCACTTCCGCACGGCGACCAATCAGGCACCGCTGGAGTTCGAGTACGGAACGGAGGCCGAGAGCGGCGTGTTCTTCTTCGAGCTGCGCCGCATTGCCGATGCCGGGCTGGTGGGCTACCCCAATGCGGGGAAGAGCACCTTGCTGTCCGCCATCTCCAACGCGCGACCCAAGATAGCCTCCTACCCCTTCACCACGCTGCAACCCATGGTGGGCATGGTGCAGTTCGAGGACTACGCCCGCGCTGTGGTGGCCGATATTCCCGGCATCATCGAGGGTGCGGCGGAGAACCGCGGGCTGGGGCACGAGTTCCTGCGCCACATCATGCGCTGCCACCTGCTGCTCTTCGTGGTGGATATGGTGGGGCTGGAGCACGACCCCGTGGAGGCGGTGGAAACGCTGCGCCGCGAGGTGAAGCTCTACTCCGAGGAGCTGGCGGCTCGCCCCTGGGTCATCCTGGCCAACAAGATGGACGACGAAACCCCGTCGGAGCTCTCGGAGGGCGTGACGCGCGCCGAGGAGAATCTGGCGACCCTGCGCCGTCGCTTCGCCAAGGTGGAGATTCTGCCCCTATCCGCTGCAACGGGTGCGGGCATCCCTGAATTCAAGCAGCGTCTGCAGGCGCTGCTCAACGAGTCCTGAGCCGGTGATTGTCGCAGTCCTGTCAGATATTCACGCCAACCTCGAAGCGCTGCAGGCGGTGGTGGCCGACATGCGGGCGCATGGTGCCGAGGGCGCTTTGGGCTTGGGAGACTACATCGGCTTCAACGGCGACCCCTCCGAGTGTATCCGCTTGGTGCGACCGCTGCTGCTGGAGGCGGTGCGCGGCAACCACGAGGCGGCCCTGCTGAATCGGCGCGTCTTCGGCGTGCCCATCTACATGGCGATGATGGATCGCACGCAGGATATGCTGAGCGCCGCGCAGGTCGACTGGATTCGCTCGCTGCCCAACCACGCCGAGTGGCGCGGCTGCCTGTTGGGGCATGCCACCCCCGAGGCGCCCAAGCGCTGGGGGCGCATCGCCAATATCAACGAGGCGGCCAAGGTCTTTGCCGCCGTGCGCGCGGGCATCAGCTTCTTCGGCCACACGCACCGCGCGGGCATCTTCCGCATGGACGGCACGCGGGTGGAGAAAATCGAGGTCGTCTACGGCGAGACGGGGGATTTTGCGCTGCACCTCTCCTCGCGCTACCGCTGGCTCATCAACCCCGGTTCCGTCGGTCAGCCCCGCGACGGCGACTGGCGCGCGGCCTACGCGCTCTACTGCCCCGAAACCCGCTTGCTGCACCTGCGCCGCGTGACCTACGACGTGCGCGAAGCCGGGCACAAAATCGCGCGCACCGGCTTGCCGGAGAGCTTTGCCGATGCCCTGATGCACGGCACCTCCCCCACCGGCGATTGAACCGCCGCACGAGGGGGCGGAGAGGGGGAATCTACGCTGCCGGAGGGCAGCAAAAAACGGCCTTTGGGGTAAAATCCTATAAAAAACGCAGGAAAAAGGGATTTTTTTTAAAAAGCTGTTGACAGCCTGCCCGGGCAGGTGTATAGTGCGCCTGTTCCTACGGGACAGATAGGAATTAAACCTTAACCTGATTTTTCTTCCATGAGCAAGTCCTACAAGTTCGAGACCCTGCAAGTACACGTCGGCCAAGAGCAACCCGACTCCGCTACGGATGCGCGTGCGGTGCCGATTTATGCCACCACCTCCTATGTCTTCAAAGACTCCGCCACGGCGGCGGGGCGCTTCGGCCTCGCGGTGCCGGGCAACATCTACAACCGCCTGATGAACCCCACAGCCGATGTGTTGGAGAAGCGCCTCGCCGCGCTGGAGGGCGGTGTAGCCGCGCTGGTGGTGGCCACGGGCTCGGCCGCCATCGACTACGCCGTGCGCAACATCGCCGGGCAGGGGGATCACATCGTGTCGGCCTCCACCATCTACGGCGGCACCTACAACCTCTTTGCGCACACCCTGCCCGAAATCGGCATCACAACCACCTTTGTGAAGGGCGCCGACCCCGCTGCATTCGAGGCAGCCATCCGCCCCGAGACCAAGCTGCTCTACGCCGAGACGCTGGGCAACCCCAACAGCGATGTGGCAGACATCGAGGCCATCGCCGAGGTCGCGCACCGCCACGGTCTGCCCCTGATTGTGGACAGCACCTTCTCCACCCCCTACCTCTTCCGCCCGCTGGAGCACGGCGCCGACATCGTGGTGCACAGCGCCACCAAATTCATCGGCGGACACGGCACGGTTATGGGCGGCGTGATTGTCGACGGCGGCAAGTTCGACTGGGCGCAGAACGACAAGTTCCCCGGGCTGACCAAACCCTGCCCGAGCTACCACGGCCTCGTCTTTGCGGATGCCTGCGGCGCGGCGGCCTATGTCACCAAGATTCGCGCCACCCTGCTGCGCGACCAGGGCGCCACCGTCAGCCCCTTCAACTCCTTCCTGCTGCTGCAAGGGCTCGAAACCCTCTCGCTGCGCGTGGAGCGCCATGTGCAGAACGCGCTGCGCGTGGTCGACTTCCTCGCCGCGCACCCGCAGGTGGCCAAGGTCAACCACCCGAGCCTGCCCACGCACCCCGACCACGAGCTCTACAAGCGCTACTACCCCAACGGCGGCGGCTCCATCTTCACCTTTGAGCTCAAGGGCACGCCGGAGCAGGCGCGGCGCTTCACGGAGAGCCTGGAGCTCTTCTCTCTGCTGGCCAATGTGGCGGATGTCAAGAGCTTGGTCATTCACCCCGCCTCCACCACGCACTCGCAGCTGACGGAAGAGGAGCTGCTGGCCTGCGGCATCACCCCCACGACGGTGCGCCTCTCCATCGGCATCGAGAACATCGACGACCTGCTGGACGACCTGGCGCAGGGCTTTGAACGGATCAAGTAACCCATCATCTTTCAAGAAGCTATGAGCATTCACACAAATATCACGCAACTGGTGGGAGGCACGCCCCTGTTGGAACCGGTGAACTACAATCGTGCGCACGGTCTGCAGGCGCGCCTGCTGCTGAAATTGGAGTATTTCAACCCGGCCGGCTCGGTGAAAGACCGCATCGCCAAGGCCATCATCGAGGAGGCCGAGCAGAGCGGGCGGCTGCGCCCCGGCGGCACCATCATCGAGCCCACCAGCGGCAACACGGGCATCGGCCTGGCCGCCGTGGCCGCCGCCAAGGGCTACCGCGCCATCCTCACCATGCCGGAAACCATGAGCGTGGAGCGCCGCAACATCCTCAAGGCCTACGGCGCGGAAATCGTGCTGACGGAGGGCAGCAAGGGCATGAAGGGTGCCATCGCCAAGGCGCGTGAATTGCAGGCCGAGACCCCCGGCAGCATCATCGCCGGGCAGTTTGAAAACCCTGTCAACCCCGCCACCCACTACGCCACCACGGGACCGGAAATCTGGGCAGACACCGAGGGCGCGGTGGACATCTTCGTCGCCGGCGTCGGCACGGGCGGCACGCTCTCGGGCGTGGGCAAATACCTGCGCGAGCACAAGCCCGGCGTGCAGATCATCGCCGTAGAGCCCGCCACCTCGCCCGTGCTGACCACGGGTGTGCCCGGCAGCCACAAGATTCAGGGTATCGGCGCGGGTTTTGTCCCCGCCACGCTCGACACGACGGTGTACAACGAGGTGATTGTCGTCGACAACGAGCAGCCCTTCGCCACGGCCAAGGAGCTGGGTCGCACCGACGGCGTACTGGTGGGCATTTCCAGCGGTGCCGCTCTCTGGGCGGCCACGCAGGTCGCTCAGCGCCCCGAGAACGCCGGCAAGACCATCGTCGTGCTCCTGCCCGACTCCGCCGACCGCTATTTCTCCACGGCGCTCTTCGGTTGAGCGCCGTTCCCCCGAGAAGCTACCGTGCATACAGCCCCCCTCTTCCCGCGCGGGAGAGGGGGATTTTTGGTCTGTTCCCGAGGGATGAAAAGCAAAAAGGCGCTCCCCCAAAAGTCGCGTAGGGGGGAGCGCCGAGAGTCAGAGGGAAAGCGCCCAAAAAAACAAAAACAGCGCGTTCCCTCCGAAAATCAGGGCTTGCTTCAGCTCTTGCGGCGACGGCGTGCCATCAGACCTGCCAGCGCCAGAATGCTGAGCGTTGCGGTGGCGGGTTCGGGAGCCGTAGCTACAAAGGAAAGGTATTTGACAGAAGCACCAGTCTCCTGAGTTCCGGAAAGAACAGTGTAGTACTTGCCGGCTTCCAGCTCATAGGCTGAAGCAGTAGTTTTGACTGTGACATATCTATTGGGAGCCTTGTCAGTACCAAATGTCACATCATCAAAGCTGTAGTATGTGTGGGAGCCGTTTGCATAAACTGAGTATAACAAACCACCATAACTAAGTCCATCAGCTTGGATGCTGAGAGTTAAAGTGTCCTTAAAATTGGGAACCGTTTCAAAATAATCAGTTGTAACGAGAGTTCGGGTAACGGTCTCGCCGTTGCTAAGAGCATTCTTCTCAGAAGTGCTCAGAGAAGCGGAAATGCTTACCGGCAGGGAGGAACTAACACTAAATTCCTTAGAAGCGGTTATGGAACCGGCTTCATTAAAATTGATGGTAAGAGAGGTAGCTCGCTCGGTGTTAATTTGATCAACATACAATGCCTCTGAAATAGACACCGAGGGGGCAGCCGTATTCCAACTACTTGCACCAAAATTTAAATTGTGATGTGTGCCTTCTGACGTGGTGAATGCAGATTTCGGCGTATCCGATACGGCAACCTGACCGCCAGTGCCATTAACAAACATGGTGTAATGAGTACCATCGTTTGCAAATAAATCGTCACCAGTTGTTCCGGTGACGTTGTACCATGCAGCATTGGCCATACCAGCCAAAGCTATAAGTGCAATGAGTGTTCTTTTCATGATGAGTAAGAATGGATTACAGTGAGATTGGTGCGGATTGTGCAGGGGTATCCAGTTCCATGTGCAGCGGAATGCTGAAAGACCTGCTCCCAAGCCGCTGACGAAAATATATAGCATTCGGAATGCTGTAGCGTGGAAGAGTCTGTGTTTGAGCTTCATACGGAGTACACGCCGTTGGGATAGAGGAGGAAAAATGATACCTACGCATTGAAATGTGAAAATTTTGCTTGCTACAGCATTCCGAATGCTGTAGCTGCGTGACGTGTTTCGCGCTTGCGCGGAGGGGGACAGGCGGGGTAAACTGCACGCATGAGATGCTGTTCCCTGCTGCCCCTCGTGTCGCTGCCCCTTGCCGCTGCTGCTGATTTTGCCGAGGGCGTGCGAGCCATGTTGCCGCCGCCCCTCGAGCCCGCCGCGCCCGTGGCTCCTGCTGAGGCAGAGCCCGCCGCGCCCGCCCCGGCGGCAGAGCCGAGCGCGCCGCAGGCGGGAGCCTTTGATGCCCGCCGCGACCTGAGTTTCACGCCCGACCCTGCCCCGGCGGCCGATGCGAGTCCGGCGGCGCACCCCGAAGCCTACGCCAAGTTCAAGGAGTTGCTCGCTTCGCAGACGGAGAAAAATCTCTACGATTTCTGCCCGGCGGCCGAGACGGCGTTCTCCGCCACGGGCGATGAGTTCGCCGTGTCGGCGTGGATGGAGCAGGCCGCGCGCGAGGGGCAGCCCGCCGCGCAGCAGTTTTGCGCGGATCGCCTGCTCATCAATGTGCGGCGAGATGCCCTGCAGAGCCCCGAGGTGCAGCGCGCTTACCGCCTGGCGCGCGCAGCGGCCGATGCGGGCTACGACCCCGCCAAGGTCAATGTCTACATGTGCCTGCGCAACGGCGTGGGCGTGGTCAAGGACGAAAAGGCCGCCGAAAAGTACATGCTGGAGGCCTGCCGCAGCGGCGGCATCATCCCGCGCTTCAAGTGGCTGCAAATCAGCGGGCGGCTGCAGAAGTTCGAGGATCGCGACAAGCCCGCCGTCAAGGGGGAAATCGAGCGCAAGAACCACCATGTGATTTACTTCATCGCCATGATGGCGCCCAATCACGCCGACAAGGTGGAGTGGCTACAGAAAGCGGCGCGCCTCGGCAACGCAGATGCCATCTACATGCTGTCGGTCATCGCCTCGGGGCAGGACGCCAAGCTGAGCTACGAGCTGCTCAAGGAGGCTATCAGCCGCCACAACGACGAGGCCATGTTCACCCTGGGCACGGTGCTGGCGGAGGGCAATCCGCAGTCGGAGGTGATGCGCACCGTCGGGTTGCAGCACGATGACCGCGCCGGGCGTCACCTGATTAAGACGGCCTCCATGCTCGGCAATGCGGCGGCGCACTTCTGGCTGGGGCGCGTGTACCACGACGGGGTCTACGGCCTGCCGCAGGACGACGCCCGCGCCTACCGCCACTTCGAGGCCGGGGCGCAGCAGGGCGACCGCGCCTGCCTTTGCTCGCAGGGGGTCATGCTGCTGCGGGGGCTGGGCACCGCCAAGGACGAGCGCCGCGCGCTGGTCTGCCTGAACGCCGCCGCCAATCGCGGGCACGCGCAGGCCGTGGTGGCGCTGGCCTATGCACTGTTCACGGGCAGCGGGGTGCCGGCGGATGCGGCCAAGGCGGCGGAGATTTTGCAGGAGGCGGCGACGATGGGCTACCCCGAGGCCTACGTCTACCTCGCCTATGTGACGGCCAAGGGCGGCGCGAATCTTCCGGCGGATGAGCGCATGGCTAAGCACTGGGTCGACATCGCCGCCGTGGACATGAAGGGCGAGGCGCAGCGTCTCTACGAGCGCCTGATGAGCGCCCCCGCTTGGGAGCCGGAGCCCTGAGCCTCTTTCCGCTTCCTCACTCTCTCCGCTGCGCGTGTCGCACCTCTACATCCACATCCCCTTTTGCCACCGCATTTGCCCCTACTGCGCTTTCTTTAAGCATACCCCGGGGCGCACGGACATGCGCGGTTTTGTGGCGGCGGTGGCGCGCGAGGCGCAGCTGCGCCTGCCGGAGGGCTTTGCGCCGAGCACGATTTACTGCGGCGGCGGCACGCCGAGCATGCTCTCGCCCACGCATTTGGATGCACTGGTGGCGGGTCTGCGGCAGTGGGTGGATTTTTCGCAGCTGCGCGAGTGGAGTTTCGAGGCCAATCCCGCCACGCTGACCCCCGCCAAGGTGCGTCGCTGGCGCGAGCTGGGGATCACCCGCGTGTCGCTCGGCGTGCAGAGCCTGGAGCCCGAGCTGCTGCGGCTGCTCGGGCGCACGCATACCCCCGAGCAGGTGGCGGCGGATGTGTCGCTGCTGAGGGCGGAGGGAATCGAGCAGTTGAATCTGGATCTCATGTTCTCCCTGCCGGGGCAGAGCTTGGCGCAGTGGGAGCACACGCTGGAGAGCGCACTGGCGTTGCAGCCCGAGCATCTTTCGACCTACAATCTTTCCTACGAGGAGGACACGGCCTTTTTCGAGCGCTACGGCGCGGCGGCGGGGGATGAGGAGACGGATGTCCTCTTCTTCCGTCGCGCGGATGAGTTGCTGCGTGCGGCTGGCTATCGGCACTACGAGATTTCCAACTTTGCTCGCTCGGGCTGCCGCTGCCTGCACAATCTGGCCTGCTGGCGCGGCGAGGATTATGCTGCGCTGGGGCCCGGGGCTGTGGGGAGTTTGGGCGGGCTGCGTTATCGCAATGCGGAGGATACCCCGGCTTACATCGCGGCGTTGCAGGCGGGGCAGTTGCCGCCCGCCGTGTGCGAGCAACTGACGTCGGCGCAGCGCCGCACGGAGCTGCTCGGGCTTCAACTGCGCACGGATGAGGGGCTTGCGCCGCAGTGGCTGCGCGCGCAGGATGTTCCCACCGTTCGCATGCTGGAGGAGCAGGGCTTGGCGCGCCGCCGCGCGGACGGCGGGCTGGTGCTCACGCCTGCCGGTTTTTTGGTGGCGGATGCCATCGCCGTGGAGCTGATGTGACCAGCGGCAGAAAGGGGGCGCTTCCCTTGCGGAAAGCGCCCCCGGAGCTATCGGGAAACTGTGTCGGCAGAGCCTTAGAAGCTGTAGCCTACGCTCAGGTTGACGTTCTGGCGCGTGGCCTCATCGCGCAGCTCGGCGCTGTAGGAGGCTCCGGCGCTCCAGGACTCCGTGATGGCCCAGTTGCCGCCCACGCGGAACTCCACCGCGTTGCGCGAGGTCTTGACGGAGTGCCCGGCGTCCTCGCCGTGCAGCCCGCTCGTGCTGAGCTTGGCGTTGCGGCGCAGCGCGTCGCCCGCGTAGCTCACGGAGGCATAGGGCGTCAGCGTCCCCTGCGCCAGCTTGATGTCGCGGCTGAGCGTAGCGCCCAGCTTGAGCGCCAGGTTTTGGTAGGCGCTCTCCTCGCGGTAGCGCGCGGCGTAGGCGCCGCTCTCGGTTGCATCATCGAGGCTCACATAGCTGTACTCCACGCCGACGAAAGGCGTCAGCTTGCTGCCGCAGGACAGCGCAAAATCCTTGGAGAGCGTGGCACCGAGGTTCCAGGCCGTCGCATCCCACTCGGTGTGCGCGCGGCACCCCGTGGTGGTCGAGTAGCGGTCAGCCTCCTGCTCGTAGGCGCCGTAGGTGACAAAGCCGCTCAGGCGCAGCCCGTTCTTGGGGCATTCGCTGAGCCCGTAGAGACCGATGAGGGTCGCGTCCTGATCCACCTTGGCGGCGGAGTAGAAGCCGTTGCCCGCATCCATGCTGTAGTCGCCCGTGCTGTAGCCCAGCGCCAGACCCAGCAGCGAGTGCTTGCCGATGCTGCGGTCGAAGCCGACAGCTGCCCCGAAGTTCTTGCCCTCGTAGCCGCTGACGCCGGAGTGGCTGCTGATGTTGCGGAAGTTGCCGAGCGCCGAGACCCAGCTGCGGTTGGCGCCGCTGCGGGGCATGGAGGCCTGTGCGAGCGCCGTTTGGCTGAAGCCGGAGGCGATGTCCGCCGCGCTCACAGCGCTGTCGGCCACCATGGCAAGATCCTCCTGCCACTCCTCAATCACCGTGATGGTGCCTGCGGAGAACAACTTACCCGTCTCCCAGATGTAGCCGCTCGCCAGCGAGGGCAGGGAGGCGTAGTCCACCGTGTAGCTGCCCTTGAGATGATCCGTGCCCGTGATGAGGGTGAGGGAATCACCCTCGCGGAAGGTGTCGGCAAGCCTCGCAGCATCGCTCAGGACATAGTCGGTACCGTTCCACTGTTCGTAGTAGAAGCTCACGCGCACGTGGTCGGCCGTGGTGTCGTTGGTCACCGCCAACCGCGAGTGATGGGTGGTCGGCAAAATAGCCGTGTCCCAATCGGCATTGGTAACGAGGCAGAACTTCCACTCGCCGCCTTGGAAGTCCGCATTGCCGATGTTCATCACACCGGGGGAGTTGCCCACGCGCAGGGTGCCGCCCGCCATGCTGATGCCGGAGACCGTGCCCGTGCCGCTGAGGGTCGCGCTTTCGTTGAAGGTGATTTTCTGCTGCAAGTTCCCAGCTGTTGTCAGCGTGGAGTCCTTGAGCTCGATCTCGCCGCTCACCGTGCCGGAGTCGGCGGTGATGTTGCTGCCGCCGGTGATGGTCTGCTTGCCGTTCGCAACCGTCAGCTCTTTTGTGGTGAGCGTCGTGTTCGTCAGGGTGTTGGTACCCGTGAGTGCCACCTCCTTGTAGTTCGCAATGGAGCTGGTGGGCTCAGTGGCCTCACCGATGCTGTTGTTGCTGAGCACCAGCTTGCTGTCGGTGCCCGCAGAGCTCGAGCTCGACGCGCCGCTGAGGGTGGCGGTGGTGATGGTGTTGCCGCTCAGGGTGGTGTTGTCCGCCGTGATCTCGAGGGTCGTGACCGTGCTGTCATTCAGCTTGGTGTTGAGCAGGGCGCTTTCACTCGTGTCCTTGCTGATGGTGATGGTGGTCTCCTCCTTGCCCGTCAGCGTCAGCTCGGCAGATGTCGCCGCGCCGCTGCTGCTGTCGGTGGTGATGGTGGCACTCGCTGTGCCGCTGTTTCCGAGCGAGGTGTCGGTGTCCAGCGTCACGGAGTTTGTATCACCCATGATGGTCACTGTGCCGCCGCTTGTGTCGACGGCGGCTTCGGTGGTGCTCTGCTTCTCGCCGCTTGCCGTGGTGGTGACCAACTGACCGTCGAACACGATGGAGCTGATGCCCTTGTCCGAGTCCGTTGTGGTGAAGCTCAGCGTGGTGGTGCTGTCTCCCTCCGTCAGCTTCAGGCACTTCTCGTTCCAGTCAACCGAGATACTGTCGCCGCCGTTGAGCCACTGAAGCTGCTCGAGCGACACGCTTTGCGCCTCCTCCCCGATGGTGAGCAGCGCGCCGCCGACCCCGAGCAGGGAGCTGAGATTGCTCAGATCCACGGTGTAGGTCAGGGTGGCACCCGTTGCCTCCGTCAGCGTCATGTAGGAAGAGTCCTCAGTCAGTTTCGTGTCGAGCGCCACCTGAACCGCGCCGCTCAGCGCGGCTCCGTCCAGATAGTTCGCGCCGCTCAGGCAGACATTGACGGCGTTGATGCTGTCAAAGCCCTGAAGCTTGCCCGAGCTGAGCGTGCCCGTGAAGGCGCTCTCCGCCGTGCCGAGGTTGAGGATGGTCTTGCCGCCAACCGTAACTTTCCCGTCCTTGCCGATGACGGAGCCCGTCACGCTCGCGCTGCTGCCCGTCCACGTCACGACGGCATTCTCCTTGACGGTGCTGCCGCCATCGCCGGTGGCGTAGACATTGCCGCCGATGCTGCCGCCGCTGATGGTCACATGGGTGCCGCCGTTGACGGTGTCGCTTTCACCGCCGCCGTAGACATTGCCGGAGATCAGACCGTCGCTGATGGTCACATAGGTGCTGCCGCCAATGGTGTCGCTCTCGCCGCCGCCGTAAACATTGTTGCTGATGCTGCCGCCGGACACGAGGACATAGGTGTTGCCGGTGATGATATCCATTTGACCACCGCCGTAGATGCTTCCTGTCAGATATCCTCCGCTTAGGGTCATGTGAGTGTCTCCCTTGACGGTGCCTTTAAGCGTCTCATCCCCGGAGCCGCCTGCATGAACCTTGATGGGAGCCTCTGTGCCGTGTGTCCCGCCGCTGATGGCGAAATAGGTGCTGCCGGAATAGCCCATCTCGGTGTACTGTTTGCCATCGGCTCCGGTGAACGTGCATCCCTTGCGGGCGCCGGCAAAGAATTCTTTGCCATTTAGCGAACCGGCAGATACATTCACATGCACCTCGCCCTCCACGCTGCCGGCTCTGGTGCCGCAACCATGGAGTCCCTCAGTGATCGAGGAACCCATGACATTGATGTAGACATTGCCCTGAACGGCGATGGCTGAGAGGCTGCCAAGCTCTTGCAGTAGGGCTATGTTGTCGCATTGGAAACCGCCATAGACGCCCCGGATCGTCCCTGCATAAAGATTGATGGTGACATCTCCTTGCCCTAAGATAGGTTTTCCGCTGCTGGCTTGGTAGAGGTCATCTAACGAGTTGCCATGTAAGGTGATGCCTCCGGCCACATAGGGAATGAAAGTGTCGTCGCCGGTGACGTTGAGTGTACGTGAGCCGTACACGCCGCCGTTGCCGTTGGCATCCGCCGTGACAACGTAGTTATTTTTGGAATTGACAACGTTGACTACGGACTTATTGACGAAGAGCGGACGCTTCTCCACGGTGATGCCGCTGTTCTCCGGCGCGCTGACCGTAAGGGAAGGCTGGGGCTTCTCTTTCTCAGTGGTCGTGATCATACCGACGGCTCCTGCCGTATTGAACTGATAGGATATGAGGTTGGCATAGGCTACCTCGCTGTCATAGCGCCCGGTGGCTGCGTCGTAGTTGGTGTAGGTAAAGGTGATTTCCGGTGTCTGAGTTTCCGGTGTCTGAGCTTCCCCGGCGAGGAGGGAGGGGAAGAGCACCGCCAACAGAGAACTGAGAAAGAGAGTTTTCTTCATCATTCGATAGAATGGTGGTAGAACCATTCGAAACTGTTTATACAACATGTTGCATGCTGTAGCAAGAAAAATGTTATCCAAGGAAGTAAGCGGATATGACGCCTAAAAGAAGCGACGTAGTTGCCGAGGCATAACCCCCGGGGGGAATTCACCCCCGAGGGCGGCTTGCCGTAGGTTCGGTAAGCGCTTCTGTGGAGCTTCAGAAACAGGGGAATGACGGATGATGAATCATAGAATACGGCATCCCCCCGTCGGACAGACTACAGCATTGCGCATGCTGTAGTTGATTGCTATCTTCTCTATCGGTCGTTTAGGGCATTTTTCAACCCATGCTCCATGGTGAGCATCTGCACGTTCGATACCGAATCCGCAATCATTTTGTTGACACAGCATGCGCAATGCTGTAGCAGCGCTCAGCGGCGGCGGCGGCGCTTACGCTTGGGCGGGCGGCTCGGGTGTTGGCGCTCCAGTTCCACCTGCATGAGCAGGAGGGTGAAGAGCCCGGCGGCGTTGATGCGGACCGGCGAGTGCTCGGACACCGCCGCCGCGAGCTCGGCCGTGCGCCGCAGCTCGGCGGCGTATTCCTCCGGGTCGATGTCCGGCAGGGTGTTGCTCACCTGCGCGTGCAGCAGCATGAGCGCGCGGTAGAAAGCCGGCCAGTTGTCGGAGGGACCGGCGGCGAGAGCCGCCATCAGCTCGGCGGGCAGGGCGTTGAGCGCGCGCTCCAGCGCGCGCAGGCGGCAGCGCAGACGGCGATCCGCCGCCGAGGCCAGGGCGGCCTCCAGCCGATGGCGCAGCGGCGTCTCCCACGCGCCGTAGGCCTCCAGCACGGCGAGCGGCACATGCCCCGGCTCGGGGGGCGCGCCGTCCCCGCGTCGCGCCAGCTCCTCGAAGAGTCGCTCGATGGCCTCCAAGCGCCCCTGCGGGCTCAGACTGGCAGATTCAAAGAGCATGGAAGCTCAGGCGGCGCTTTTCCCCTTGGATTTCTTGGCCTTTTTCTTGTCCGAGGCGCTGTATTCGGGCACGACCTTCTTCTTCTCCCCGTTGACCACCAGCGTCACCTCCGGGGGATTCTTCGTGCTCGTGCTGAGCGTGTAGCGGATCACCTTGCCGTTCTTCCACTCCATGTCCACGGTGATGTTGCCGCGCGCGCGGATGCCGCGCACACTGCCCTCGCTCCAAGCCTCGGGCAGCGCCGGCAGCAGCACGATTTCCCCTGCGTGGCTTTGCAGCAGGAGCTCGCTCATGCCGCCCGTGATGCCGTAGGTGCCGTCCATTTGCATGGGCGGATGGTTGCCGAAGAGGTTGTCGAGAACATTGTGCGCCAGGTAGCCGCGCACCATCTCGTAGGCCTTTTCCGGCTTGAGGAAACGCGCCCACAGGGCGGCGCGCCAGGGCCAGGTCCAGCTGCGGCGGTTGTCGCCGCCCATGCCGCGCAGCTCCAAGCTCTTCTCGGCGGCGGCGGCCAGTTCGGGCGTGCGCGCGGGCGAGATGATGGTGCCGGGGAACACGCCGATGAGGTGTGAGGTGTGGCGGTGACCGGCCACCATCTCGGGGCGGTCGATAATCCATTCCTGTAGGTAGCCGCCGGGTGCCACGCGCTCGGGCGCGAGCCGCTTAGCCTTGTCCTGCAACTTGGACGCCCAGCCGCTGTCTGTCCCCAGCTCCTCGGCCGCTTTGGCGGTGTTGCGGAAGAGCTCGCGGATGAGCTGGTGGTCGTGCGAGACGCCGTCCTCCACGGGACCCCACTCGTGCGACCAGCCATTAGGCGCCACGAGGGTGCCCTTGGGCAGTTGCTTCAGCTCGGGGTGCTGCGCGGCGCTGAGCGGTTTGCCGGCAGAGATGAGCCCCTGGCCATCGGCGCCCAGTTCCTTGAGCTGCGACTCCCAGAAGGCGCAGATGTTCTTCATGACCGGGTAGGCCGTGTCCTTCAGGTACTCTTTGTCGCGCGTGAAGGTGTAGTGATCCCAAATGTGCAGCGCATACCAGGCATTGACCGGCGGGTTCCACTTGCTCCAACCGCCGCCGCCCCAGGGGTTTTGCGAGATGCGGGTCGTCCAGCCGGGCGTGCCCTTGCCGAACTGCTTTTCCGTCATGCGGTGCAGGGGCGCCTCCATGGCCTTGAGGTAGTCGATGAGTGTGCGGTGGCATTCGGAGAGGTTGCCCACCTCGGCGCCCCAGTAGCACATCTGCAGGTTGATGTTGTTGTGGTAGTCGCAGGCCCAGGCGGCATGTACGGCATCGTTCCAGATGCCCTGCAGGGTCAGCGGCAGATTGCCCGGGCGCGAGCCGCTGATGAGCACATAGCGCCCGTACTGGTAGGCCAGAGCCTCCAGCTCGGGGTCGCTGCCGCCCTTGCGGTAGCGCGCCAGTCGCTCATCGGTCGGCAGTTTGGCCGCGGATTCCTCGGTCTTGCCCAGGTGGATGCTCAGGCGTTTGAACAGTTTGCTGAAGTCGGCGATGTGGCTCTTGCGGATGTCCTTGAGCGATTTCTTCGTCACGGCGGCCAGCATCTTCTTGTTGAGCTGGGCGGGGTCGCTGCCCTTCCAGTCGGCAGCGTCGTCCATCTTGTAATCCGTGGCGAGGCTGATGTAGAGTTCCGCGCTGTCGGCCTTGGAGATGCTGATGGCGGGCGCACCCTTGAGGTCGAACACAGGTACCTGTTCGCGCGCCGGCTTGCCCTCGTAGGTGACGGCGACATTTTTTCCGCTGCCCGTGAGCTTGGCGGAGGCTTTTTTACCCTTGACGCGCACGAACACACGCCCCTCGAACTTCTCGCCGTTGGCCAGCGTGCCGCGCATGATGAGGGTATTCTCGGCGCCGCTGTAGCTGACATCGTGGCAGGGGGCGAGCGCCACCTTGGCGCTGATGCTGCCGGGTTTGTCCGCGCTCATGGTATACACCAGCACCTTGTCGGGGTGGCTGGCGAAGCATTCGCGGCGGTGCCGCACCCCGCCGTTGGTGAATTCGACCGTGGCGATGCCGGTGCTGAGGTTGAGCGAGCGGCTGTACTCCGAGCTCTTGCCGGGGAGTTCGCTCTGAATGTAGAGATTGCCGAAAGGCTGGTAGGAGCCGAACTCATCCTTGCCGGCCTTAGGGCCGAAGGAGTACCCGGCTCCGTTGTTCGGCAGGTTGCGACCGCCTGTCCACAGGCTGCTCTCGTTGAGATTGAGACGCTCCAGATGATCGCCGCCGAAAATCGTGGCGCCCAGCCGCCCGTTGCCCACGGGCAGGGTTTGCGATTCCCAAATGCGGTGGGGCGAAGTCTTGGCGGCGGATTTGCCGACATTGGCCTCGCCGTCGACCTTGCCCCAGGGCAGGGCGGCGGGGTGGACGTAGGCGGCACTCTGATACCAAAGAACGGGGGAGGTATCGACCGCAAACGCAGGGAGCAGCAGACCGGCTGCCGACAGAAGCATGGGTGCGGATTTCATGTTTCAGAGAAGAAAGCTGATGGTGATGCTCACGGCGGCGAGGTTCAGCACATCGCCGTCCAGCAGGGTCATGGCAGCATCGGGGGCAAGCGGCATGCCGTTGACGGCACTGCCGTTCGTCGAGCCGAGATCGCGGGCGGTGACGCCCTGATCGCCGAGCTCCAGTAGCACATGACGGCGCGAGATGCCGGGGTCATCCAACAAAAGGTCTGCCAGCTCGGGCGAGCGCCCGATGCTGACACCGCCGGGGCGGGCGAGCTCGCCGAAGGGAACGGCGATGTCCCACAGGGAACCATCGCTCAGAACGGCACTAAGGCGCAGGCAGTCGTGCGGGAGCTCGGTCGTCTCCGCAGGCGTTTCCGGTTCCTCCGATAGCTCGGAGGCATCGGCAGGCTCTCCCTGCGTTTTCTGCGCCGCTGTTATCAAGGCGGGCGGGGACTCCGCGGCAACATTCTGCGTGTCCCATTCGGTTGCGCGGCGGGCGGCGATGACGGATCGCAATGCCTCGAGCTCCTGTTCCAGAGCGGCAGCGCGTTGTTCCAGCTCGGCGATGCTGACCTCCGTGCTCATGATGCTGCCCATACTACCAAAGCAGGCGGGCACGGCGCAAGCTCAAAATACATGCCGCCCGCGCTTTCTCGCGGGCGGGCAGCTCAGTTCAGCTGAGCGGCGCTCAGGTCGCGCTCGACCATCGCGTAGGCGCTGTGGTTATGAATCGACTCAAAGTTTTCGGCCTCGGCGCGATACCAGCTGAAGGCCTGGTAGCGCTCGGTGGCGACGGCGATGTTGCGCACGAGATCCTCCACAAAGACCGGGTGCTCGTAGGCATAATCCGTCACAAACTTCTCGTCGGGGCGCTTGAGCAGGCTGTAGAGCTGGCAGCTGGCGCAGCCCTCCACCAGATCGATGAGATCCTCAATCCACACGGCAGCGCCCGCAAAGCGCACGGAGTAGGTGACGAGTCCCCTCTGGTTGTGCGCGCTGTGTTCGCTCATGGCCTTGGAGCAGGGGCAGAGCGTGGTGACCGGCACCCGCAGCGTGAGGGTAAAGCGACCGGGGCGGTCGCGCTCGGCGTCAATTTCGTAGCGCACATCGTAGTCCATCATGCCCTCCTTGCCGCTGACCGGGGCTTTTTTGAGCCGGAAGAAAGGAAACTCGATTTCTACATGCGCGCGGCGGGCGTTGAGCTTGGTCAGCAGGCGGTTGGGCAGCCGCACGGCGGTGTGGACATCCAGGTAGCGTTTGTGCTCGTGCAGCGCCTCCACAAAGCGGCTCATGTGGGTACCCTTGTACTGCTCGGGCAGGTCGACCATGAGAGCGACGGTCGCGACGGTGGATTGGGTGCGCCGCTCTTTGTCGCTGACGATGATGGGGAAGCGGATGCCGCGCACACCGACGCGGTCGATGGCGATTTGGCGGGTGTCCCGCTCCATCTGCATGTCCTTGAGCTCTTTCATGGTATCGGCAGCGCCGGGGAGGCCGGGAAACGAGAGGAGCTTGCAAGCCCCTTGCGGCTTACAAGCTCCCTCTGTCAACGACGTCAGGCCGTCGAGACGCCTCTTGGGGAAGAGGGGAAACGGGGGTTAGGGAAGCAGGTTGACAGCACGAGCACGGCGGATTTCGCGCGTGATCTTGCGGTGCATCTTGGCGGAGACGCCGGTGACGCGGCGAGGCAGAATCTTGCCCGTCTCCGAGGTGAACTTGGAAAGGAATTCGGGGTTGGTCATGTCGACGGCGCCGGCGGGGATGTCGAGGCGGCGGCGGGGCATGCAACGATTGCAGGTGCGGAAGCGGATGCGGCTTTGGACGCTGTGGAATTCTCCCATCATATCGGTAATCAGTCGGTAAAGAGTTAGCGCATTTCGCGATGCAGGGTGCGGCGCTTCAGGAAGGGGTTGAACTTAATCTTCTCCAGACGCCCGGGGGTGCGCTGGCTCTTCTTGTTGCGGGTGGTGACATAGCGGGAGGGCGTTTTGCCTTCCGCCTTGGCCTCCGTGCATTCCAAAATGATGATATCTCTAGGCATATTGGCGTGATGTTGACTTGCGGGGGCAGATTATACCTCAATTCTCGTCATCGTCAAGCGAAATCGCGTTTTCCATGTCATTTTGCAGCCCGGCGTAGCCAACGCGGTCGTTGTTGCGGGCTTTGTAGTTGGCATAGGAACCGTATTTTTTCTCATATTCCTCCTGACATTTGACGGTGAGGCGGCAGAAGGGGCGCACCTGCAGGCGCTTCTTGGGGATGGGGTCGAGCGAAATCTCGCAGATGCCGTAGTAGCCGCGGCGGATGCGCTCCAGCGCGGCATCAATTTCAAAGAGTTGCTCGCGATCTTTGTCGAGCAGGCGGATGGTGAGGTCGCGCACTTCGGCCTCGCTGCCGGCATCGCCGATGTGCTGCCCGGAGGAGGAGGAAACGTTCGAGGCGCCGCTGCGCAGGTGGTCGCGCGTGACATTCTGCATGTTGGGGAGCAATTCATCGCGCAGCCTGAGCAGAGCCTGGCGCTGCTGCTCCAAAAAGGCGGGCCATTCGGGGTCTGCCTTGAGCAGGGCGAGCGTGGCGCGCAGTTTGACGACGCGGGCTTTTTCCTCGGGGGTCAGGCTGTCCTTGGTCGATTTCTTCGGCTTGCCCGACGCTTTGGCTGCGGGTTTCGGGCTTTCCTGTGCAGCGGAGCTCTGCGGGACAGGGGTCTGCTCGGGGTGTACTGTGGTCTTGGCGGGCTTGGCGGCGGGCTTGGTAGCGGGCTTGGCGGCGGGCTTGGTAGCGGGCTTGGTAGCGGGCTGTTCGGTCGACCGGGGCTCTGTTGCGGCTGTGGCTTTGGGTTTCGCGGCCGCCTTGGTTTTGGCGGAGCTTGCCTTGGGTGCCGTTTTGGTCTTGGCGGTGCCTGTCGTGGGGACTTTTTTCTTGGGAGTAGCCATAGTCGTTGCAGAGGGGATCAGGGGTTATGCCGCTTGCGCTGCCTTGGTGATTTGTTCGCTAATACCACGGAGATGGGGTAAATGCAAGCGGAAAATGGCAGTTTTTGCGCCATGCGATGCGGAGAGCGGAGCGCTTGCGACATGAGGGGCGTGCGGCGCGCTTTTCCGATTGCTCGCATGGCTGCTTTTTGCTACGATGCAACAAGATGATGCACAAGCGTACGATGGGAGTGTTGATGCCGCTGTTTTCGATGCGGCGTGCGGGCGATGCCGGTATCGGCGACCTGCTGGCGTTGGAGCAGTGGGTGGATTGGGCAGCGGCGCATCGCGTGGGCTTTCTGCAGCTCTTGCCTGTCAATGCCCTGGGGCGGGAGGATGTTCCCTCGCCCTACTCGGCTCTTAGTTCGGTGGCTTTGGAACCTCTGTATCTGAGTCCGGAGCGCGTGCCCGGCATGCCCGAGCAGCGCGACCCCTACCCCGAGGAGGCGCCCCCCTTGCAGCGCCCCGGCGGGCGCGATTGGACGGATTACGCGCGCGTGCGGCAATACAAGGACTACTGGTTGCGCCGCGCCTGGGAGCGCTTTGAGAGCGATGCGGCGTTTGCGCCCCTGCGCGAGGTTTGCGCGGCGTGGTGTGCAGAGCAGGGGAGCTGGCTGGAGGACTTTGCTGCCTTTGTGGTGGGGAGCACGGCCTTCGGCACCGTCGCGTGGTGGCACTGGCCCGAGCAGAACCCGGATGTGATTCGCCACTACGCCCATGCCGGCACCGAGGCAGATGGGATGTTCCGCTACACCTGCTGGTTGCAGTGGCTCTGCGCGCGCGAGTGGGCGATGGTGCGCGCGCACGCAGATGCGGCGGGGGTGCAGCTGATGGGCGATGTGCCCATCGGGGTGTCTGCTGCCTCGGCGGATGTGTTTTTTGAGCGCCACCTGTTCGACTTGTCGTGGAGCGGCGGTGCTCCTGCCGAGGGCAATTTTGCGGAGGACCCTTTCACCGCCAAATGGGGACAGAACTGGGGCATCCCCCTCTACCGCTGGGAGCTTATGGCTCAGGACGGTTACGCTTGGTGGGGGCGGCGCGTGCGCAAGCTGGGCGAGATTTTTCGCATGTGTCGTATCGACCACATCTTGGGCTTTTACCGCATCTACGCCTTCCCCTGGATGCCCGAGCGCAACGCTGAGTTCCTGGACCTCAGCCCCGACGAGGCCGCTGCGCGTTGCGGGGGGCGCCGCCCGGGTTTCCGCCCGCGCCCCGACTGGGAGCCGGCCGATCGCCGCGCGAATCTGGAGCAGGGAGACCGCCTGCTGCGGCAGCTGCAGGCGGCGGCACCGGAGTTGCAGCTCATCGGCGAGGATTTGGGCTGCGTGCCCGACTATGTGCGCCCCGATTTGTCGGCGCTGCGCATCGCGGGCTACAAGATTCCGCACTGGGAGATTGACGAGCGGCAGCGCATTGTGCCGGGCAGCAGCTACAACCCCTGTTCCTTTGCCACCTACGCCACCCACGATTTTCCGCCGCTTTGCAACGATTGGAACGATTGGTACATGGCGGTGGCGCATGCGCGCGATGTGGCGTATGACGAGACGCTCTCGCCCGATGAGATTCGCGATGCCCTGCTGGCAGGGCGCGATTGCGGGCGCGTGCTGGCCTGGCTGGGGGATTTTGCGGGGCTGACGCGCGAGCAGAGCCTCGTGCCCTGGAGCAGCGTGATCAAAGAGGCGTTGCTGCGCGCCCTTTGTGCCTCGCGCGCGAACAACGCCGCGCTCATGTGGACGGAGCTTTTCGATGTGCCTGTGCGCCTGAACACCCCCGGCACCTGCGGCGGGAGTAACTGGCGCGCGCGCATGCCCTTCACCGCTGCCGAGGCTGCCGCCCTGCCGCAGAGTGCGCTGCTGGAGCGCCTGATCCGCGAGAGTAAGCGCGGCTGAGTTGATTGTTCTATGGTCGAGGGACTTATTGTGGGGTTGGCGCTGTTGTGCGCGGGGTTGCTGGCGGCGTGGTGGCGCGCTCGCGGGCGCGCGGAGCGCTTGGGGCGCGAGTTGGCGGTGCTGCAGCAGCTGAGCGCGGAGCGTGAGCGCTGCCGCAGCGAGGATCGGGAGCTGCTGGAGCAGCAGTTCCGCGCGCTGGCGTCGGAGATGCTGGCAGAGAGCAGCCGAAAGTTGCGCAGCGACAGCGGGGAGCAGCTGCGCGGCGTCCTGCAACCGCTGCGCGAACAGCTGGCAGGGCTGGGCAGGGCAGTGGCCGACAGCCGCGCGGACAACGCCGCGCGCAAGGCGCAGCTCGAAACTGTTATCCGCGAGATGATGGCGCAGACGCAGCAGATTGGGCAGGATGCCGTGAACCTGACGCGTGCGCTCAAGGGCGATGCCAAGAAGCAGGGCGACTGGGGCGAGATGCTGCTCGAATCCGTGCTGGAGAGGAGTGGGTTGGTGAGGGGGGAGCATTATGTGACGCAGGAGTGCGTGCGCGATGCTGCCGACGGCAATCGCCTGTATCGCTCGGATGTGCGGGTGCTCCTGCCGCAGGGGCGCAGCGTGCTGATTGATTCCAAGGTGTCGCTGACAGCTTACGCCGCCTACATCGCTGCGGAGGATGAGCCCACGCGGCAGGCGGCGCTCAAGGCGCATGTGGCGTCCGTGTGCCGGCACATGGACGAGCTGGCGCGCAAACCTTATGAGCGCTTGGTGAGCGGGGCTCTGGATGTGGTGCTGATGTTTGTGCCGAACGAGGCGAGCTACATGCTGGCGCTGCAGCAGGAACCCTCGCTGCCGGAGCGGGCCTTCCGCCAACACATCCTCCTCATCAGCCCCACGAATTTGGTGATGGTGTTGCAGATCATCTACCGCTTTTGGCAGAGCGAGCAGCAGCATCGCAACGTGGAGAACATCGTCCGCGTAGCCACGGGGCTGTATGAGAAATTTGCGGGCTTTCAGGAAACGTTTGACAGCGTGGAGAAGAATCTGACAGATGCTGTGGACGCCTACCGAAAAGCCAGAGGGCAGCTCTACACCGGCTCCGGCAATTTCCTGAGACGGGTGGAGAGCCTGCGGCACATGGGGGTGAGCCCCAAGAAATGCCTCCGCACGGAGGCGCCGGGCGAGTGAGCTGCGCGCCCCGTCGGTGCGGGGCTTTGGTTCTCTGGTGCTTTATTCCGGCACAGCGCAGGTTGATCTTCGCGCTCTGCTCCCGGCGCACATTTTTTTGCTGCCCATCCTTCTTGCCCGGGGCAAAGCGTTTTGGGGGCGGGTCAGGCGGCATTGCTGCCGCAAGGAGCCGTAGGCCGGCAGAACAAAGAGAACAAAAACCCCCTCCCCCAAAGTCGCGTGGGGAGGGGGATTCCCAAGGATTTGTGCGGAAAAAACACAAAAAACAACAAACCCGGGGAAAGGGAAAGCGCCTTAGGCGCGGCGGCGGCGTGCCGCCATGCCGACCAAGGCCAGCAGGCTCAGCGTTGCCGTAGCAGGCTCGGGAACTTTGGAAACAAACGTCAGGCTTGAGGTAGTCAACACCAAACCATACTCGTATTCACCAATAGCTTCGGCAGAGGTCACCACCCCCACATTCGCAAACCCATCCATGCCTTCCGCTAAGAGAGAAAGCTTCCCGACATCATAAACATTCTTGACATTCCAAAACTCCTTGCATGTAATCAGCGTGCGATTGATAGAAGCGGTTGTCGTACCTATAACGGAGATCTGAAATTTGTTCTCACCCTTGTACCCGTGAATCCCCTGGCCGATGTTAAATTGATTCTGGGTTGTTATGGAGCCGCTATCACCAAAATTAATCGTCAGGTTATGAAGATTTTGGTTATATACATCCACAAGAGTAAATGAGTTTGCATAAACAGCCTCGTTCACGGAAAAATTGTAATCACCGAATGCCGCATTCAGCATCAAATCGTAATTGGTATTTCCCGGAGTGGTCAGCGCTATTTTCTCTGCTGTTGGCGCGAAATTCTTGGTTTGTTCGGCCAAATGCAATCGCTCATTGCCGTTCGGATACAGATAACGAGCATAGCCCCACTGGCTGTACCCAAACAGATCTGCCCCGTCGGTGATAGCCTGATCGGGCTCGTTGGAATTGTTCTTGTCTTGGTAACCCAAGATGACAGATGTGGCTGCAGATGCCACCGTTGACAACGCCAAGGCGCAAATGAGCGTGATTGTTTTTTTCATATTTTGTTCGTGTCGTGATTGTGACTAACTAAGGAGTACATCTGCCCGGCGCTCTGACCCCTCAGAGCACCCGGTATGATGCCCGCGCGAAGGGGATCCCCCCATCAGCGCCCCGCAGTATACAGCATTAACAAAGCTGTAGAAGCAAAGTCATTGAGCACCAAGACGATACGTATTGCTGCCTCCGAGCTCCCGCGAATCGCGGAAAACGAAGCATCTTTATAATCAGTTTTTTGCGAAAAAAGTCTTGCTACAGCTTTGTTAAAGATGTAACCCGAGTCGGAAAAATGAAGCCCCCGGTTCGGGAGTGGGGGCAAAGGGGCTCAGAAGCTGTAGCTCACGCTGATATGGCCGTCGACCGATCGGTAGTCGCTGCGCAGCTCGCAGCTCACGCCGCCGAAGCTGCTCCAGCTGTCCGTCACCGGCAGGTCGATACCCACGCTCAGCAGCCCGCCCACCCCGCTCCCGGGGCAGGGGCAAGACGCACGCGCGCAGCGACCCGGGCGGATCGCTGCGCGCGTGACGGAGGGTGTGAGGGCAGGGGGAATCAGCCCTCGTAGAGCTCCTTGATGCGGCGGATGAGGGCAAAGGCGTGGCTGACCATGGCGCGGGTCTCGTTGAGCAGCGTCAGGTAGAGAATCCCCGTGCGCATGCCGCTCTCGTCCTCGGCGTAATGCATAAGGTGGCGCGTGATGGCCTCTGCAAAGTCGTCCGACAGGCGGGTGGTGTCCTCCATGCGGGCGTCGATGCCCGCAAAATCGCCCGCCTTGAGCATGTCCGTCAGGTCGGGGTAGAAGCGCCCAATCTTGGCGTTGAGCGCCAGCAGGTCGGCCGCCTGGGCGGCGGAGAGTCCCGCGTGGTTGTTGTCGATGTGGTTGTAGGCCGCTTTGACCAAGGTCAGCAGGCACTCGTTGGTAACGATGGAAATCTCGGTGATGCGGAAGATGAGCTGCCCGCGGTCGGCCAGTCCGATCGGGATGCCGCGCAGGGTGGGCAGCACCTCGTCCTCGCGGAGGCCCTCCAAATCCTTCTTCAGGTTGCGCGTCTTCTTGCGCAGGCGCTTGAGCGCGTCGAGATCCTCGTCAATCAGCGCCTTGACCATCGCCTTGTAGATGCCGATCATGCGCCCGAGGCGCCCGCTCGCCTGGCGCCCGAACTCGCGCACCGAGCTCTCGCGGGTCACATCGAGAATGCGCACCTCCTGCTTGTCGTTGCCGCCCGCCACGAAGGACTTGATGAGCAGCGCCGCCGCCACCAGCATCATGCCCATGATGGCATAGTCGCCGCCGTAGGCCATGGCGCAGGCCACGAGGAAGGAGACCGCCGTGGCGGCGATGGCCGTCACAAACCAGCCGCCCACCACCGTAAGCACGCCCGTGATGCGGTACACCGCGCTGTCGCGCCCCCAGGCGCGGTCGGCCAGCGAGGAGCCCATGGCCACCATGAAGGCCACATAGGTGGTGGAGAGGGGGAAGTGGAAGGAGGAGCCGAGGGAGATGAGCGTGGCGGCGATGGTCAGGTTGACCGAGCCGCGGATCTGGTCGTAGGCGGCATCGCTCTCCTCCTCCGGGCTCAGCGGGGCAAAGCGGCTGCCCACAAAGTGCCGCAGGCGGCTCGGGGTGACTTTTTCGATGAAGTTGATGGTGTTGAGGAAGCCGCGCACCAGCACGCGGGCGGGCGGGCTGCTGCCGAAGCGCTCCTTGCTCGTGCTGTTGTTGCTGGAGAGCTTGAGCTCGGTCTGCGAAATCTTCTGCGAGCGCTTGGAGAGGAAGAGCACCCCCACCATGATGAGCCCCGCGCCGACGAGGTACACGAGGTCTGCGGCATCGCCCGGCTCGTTGAGGAAGCCCATGCGCGCGGTTTCGAGCGCTTCGGGGCTGAGCCCCTGCACCTCCTGCATGCAGCTGAGTGCCGACATGAAGGGGCCGATGAAGTTCACGAGGTCATTGCCGGCAAAGGAAAGCGCCAGCGCAAAGGAGCCGCCGATGACTGTCATGCGCAGGGTGTTGAGCCGCAGGCCGTACTGCAACAGCGCTGCCACGATGACCCAGCAGACAAAGGCTCCCGCCATAAAGAGCGGTAGCTGCGCCCGGAGCGCCGCAAAGAGGCTGCTGTGCTGCACCATGGGGCTGCCCGCCAAGCCCTTGAACAGCACAAAGTAAGTGATGGCGGTGAAAGCCAGCCCGCACCACAGCGGACCGATGAGCCGATACATGCGTTGGTAGCGGAAGCTGAAGAGCAGGCGCGCCAGCCACATGACCGCCGTGCCCAGCACAAAGGCCGCCGCCACCGAGGCGAAGATGGCGCAGATGGTCGCAAAAGCCTTGGACGTGCGCATGTAGTTCCCCACGGGCAACTGGGAAAAGCCGCTGTCGTACACCGCCATGCCCAGGCTGGAGCCCAACAGAGCAAAGACAAGCACCACCGTGGTCGAGGTCGGCAGCCGCAGCATATAAAAGGTGTCCATCAACACAATGTTAGACACCATGACCGCCAGGTAAAGGATGAGCATCTCCTTGAAGGTGAAAAGCGCGGGGTTGAACATCTGGCTGCGCGCCACCTCCATCATGCCGCTGGAGAACGAAGCCCCCAGCACGACACCCACGGCGGCAAAACAGAGCAGCACATGGCGCTTGGCCGCCTTGCAGCCGATGGCCGCATTGAGAAAGTTGCAGGCGTCATTGCTCACGCCCACGACCAGCCCCGAGACCGACAGAAGCGCCAGCATCGCGATGATAACATAATAAATCGCATCCATGTTTGCCCCCTGTCTACCAGAAAGCGGGCGGCAAGACAAGCCAAATGTGACAGCGCCGCCACAGAGACTCGCCTTTGTGGCGAAAACGCCACCAAGAAGCGTCCCCAACCGTTCGGATTTTTTGTGACTGCGGGGCATATTAGGGTGGACTAACTATGCTGCGGCTGCTACACTCAGCATGCGAGGACACGGCCCGCCCGCTGCCAGGGTGCCGCCCGGCGGCCTCGAACGCCAACATCTCTACAATTCTTATGCAGTATACAACAGAAGTTGAACACATGTGCTGCGTCGCCAAGGGCTGCAACCACGGCCCCGCCCCCATTCCTCAGGAGGGCGCTTGGACGCAGGCAACCAAGATTGAGGACATCTCCGGTCTGACCCACGGCGTGGGCTGGTGCGCTCCCCAGCAGGGCGCCTGCAAGCTGACGCTCAACGTCAAGCAGGGGGTTATTCAGGAGGCGCTCGTCGAGACCATCGGCTGCTCCGGCATGACCCACTCCGCCGCCATGGCTTCCGAGATTCTCCCCGGCAAGACCATCCTCGAGGCGCTCAACACCGACCTCGTGTGCGACGCCATCAACACCGCCATGCGCGAGCTCTTCCTGCAGATTGTTTACGGACGCACGCAGAGCGCCTACTCCGAGGGCGGTCTGCCCATCGGCGCCGGTCTGGAAGACCTGGGCAAGGGGCTGCGCTCGCAGACGGGCACGCTCTACGGTACGCTGAACAAGGGCTCCCGCTACCTTGAGCTTGCCGAGGGCTACATCACCAAGCTGGCTCTCGACGAGAACAACGAAATCATCGGCTACCAGTACGTCAAGATGGGACCGATGATGGAGGACATCAAGAAAGGCGCGGATGCCAACGAAGCCGTCAAGAAGTACACGGGCACCTACGGCCGTTTCGACGGCGCTGCCAAGTACATCGACCCCCGCCACGAGTAAAGAACCCCTAACCTCATCACAAGACTATGCCTCTTTTTGAATCCTACTCCCGCCGCATCGACCAAATTCTCGCGGCGCTGAAGCCCTACGGCATCTCCTCCTGCGAGGAAGCCGAGCAGGTCTGCCTCGACAAGGGGGTGGACGTGCGTGCCATCGTGCGCGGCATCCAGAACATCGCCTTCGAGAACGCCGGCTGGGCCTACACCGTGGGCGCCGCCATCGCCATCAAGAAAGGCTGCACCAAGGCTGCCGACGCCGCCGAGGCCATCGGCGAGGGTCTGCAGAGCTTCTGCATTCCCGGCTCCGTGGCCGACGACCGCAAGGTGGGTCTGGGGCACGGCAACCTCGCCGCCATGCTGCTGCGCGAGGAGACCGAGTGCTTCTGCTTCCTCGCGGGGCACGAGTCCTTCGCCGCTGCAGAGGGCGCCATCGGCATTGCCCGCTCCGCCAACAAGGTGCGTCAGAAGCCGCTGCGCGTCATCCTCAACGGTCTGGGCAAGGACGCCGCCTACATCATCTCCCGCATCAACGGCTTCACCTACTGCCAGACCAAGTTCGACTACAGCACGGGCAAGGTCGAGGTCGTGAAGAAGACCGCCTTCTCCGACGGCGAGCGCGCCAAGGTCAACTGCTACGGCGCCGACGACGTGCGCGAGGGCGTGGCCATCATGTGGCTGGAGGGCGTGGATGTGTCCATCACCGGCAACTCCACCAACCCCACCCGCTTCCAGCACCCCGTGGCCGGCACCTACAAGAAGGAGTGCCAGCTCAAGGGCAAGAAGTACTTCTCCGTGGCCTCCGGCGGCGGCACGGGTCGCACCCTGCACCCCGACAACATGGCGGCCGGTCCCGCCTCCTACGGCTTCACCGACACGCTGGGTCGCATGCACAGCGATGCGCAGTTCGCCGGCTCCTCTTCCGTCCCCGCGCACGTGGAGATGATGGGTCTCATCGGCATGGGCAACAACCCCATGGTCGGCGCGACCGTCTCCGTGGCCGTGGCCGTGGAAGAGGCGATGAGCAAGTAAGCCGCCTCGCGCGATACACGATTCCCGTTCCCCCGGCGTGGTGCTCCGCGCCGGGGGATTGTGCTTGACAGGAGCCGCACTTACCGCTAAAACCACCGCATGCGTATTGTCATGATGGCTACGGGGGATATCGCCATCCCCTCCTTCCATGCCTTGGAGCGCACGGGGCAGCTGGTGGCGCTCGTCACCCAGCCCGATCGCCCCGTCGGGCGGCACCAAACCCTGACGCCGCCCCGCATCAAGACCTGCGCGCAGGCGGCGGGCATCCCCGTGTTGCAGCCCGAGAAAATGCGCGACCCCGCCGCCGTGGAGGAACTGCGCCGCTGCGAGCCCGACCTCATCATCGTCATGGCCTACGGGCAGATTCTCTCCCAAAGCGTCATCGACATTCCCCGGCTAGCCATCATCAACGCCCACGCCTCGCTGCTGCCGCGCCACCGCGGCGCCGCCTGCATCCAAGCCGCCATTGAAGCGGGCGACGATGAAACGGGTGTCACCATCATGCACGTCGTTCGGCAGCTCGATGCCGGCGACATCATCTGCCGCCGCAAACTCCCCCTGCGCGGGCGCGAGACCGCCGAATCTCTGCACGACGACCTTGCCGCCCTCGCTCCCGCCGCCCTGCTGGAAGCGCTGGAGATCCTGCGCAGCGGGCGCGATGCCCAAGTGCGCCGCGAGCAGGACGAGAGCCTCTCCACCTACGCCCCCAAGCTGCAGCGCGCGGATGGGCAAATCGACTGGCACCAGCCCGCCTTCCAAGTGGCGCGCAAAATCCGCGCCTACCACAGCTGGCCAGGCACCTACACCATCTACCCCAGCGTCAAGAGCGGCACCGACAAACTGCTGAAAATCTTCCCGCCTATCGACCTCTTCTCCGGCATCAAGAAGCCGGCCGATGCCGTGCCCGGCATGGTGCTTGACGCCGGCCCGGACGGCATGCTCGTTTCCTGCGGCGGCCCGCACGGCGGGGCGGTGCGCATCATGACCATGCAGCCCACGGGCGCGCGCAAAATGAACGCCGAGAGCTTCTTCGCCGGGCACAAAATCCCCGTCGGCTCCATCCTCGGCTTGCCCGGGCAGCCCGACGGGAGGGAATGATATTCATTCGAGACCGCCGTTGAGCGGCCGATGGTCAACTCGTCCGATGGGGTGGCCGGCGGCTCCTCTGCCGGTGTCCTGACGATGGGTGGCAGGCGAGACCCGCCGCTGATTGCTCATCGACTCACTGCCTGTCTCTCTTCATCCCGCTGCAGTGGTGAAACCGTTAGCTTTGTAGACACAGCACGGTTGCGCCACAGCATTGTGAATGCTGTAGCAAGATTTTTTTGTTAAAACTTGAAATTTCAGTCATTCTGCGGAAGCGACACGCACAAAAGCGGGCGCTGGAACGACACAATTGCAACCAAGCGAACGCCGGATTACGCTACAGCATTCACAAAGCTGTACACTGAACGCATGCAGCGGAGGGAGTTCCCGAGCTTGTGGAAAGTCTCCGCACACACAGATTCATAACGTACTCTCATTATCTATGAAAAGAACACTCATGACGCTCATGGCTCTCGCAGGAGTAGTCACGACCGCGGAAGCCACAACAGAATACACGAATGTCGAATTCAACAACTGGTTCGCATCTGCTATCAGTGCCACGGGCTACAGAGCCGGTGATGACTATACTTTCACCGTGACGTTGGGCTCATGGCCCTCAGCCGCGGGCTCTGTAGGTTATCGCTCGGGTTTCATTTTGCAAATGACGGACGATTGGGGCTTGTTCACGCAGGCCGGGGAGTATCTTGCCTTTGATGCCAGCTCAACGAATGATCGCGATGGTCTGACGACGAGTGCGGGTTCGTACGCATCCACCAATACCTCTGAAGCTACGGGAAGTCTGGCTCAGGGAACGGAAGGATGGTTCTATACATATGGCGCTGCTAACCGTCATGCAGGCACCGTGATAACCGTGTCCCGTTCCTCGGGAGTAGATACTGTGGCGATCTCACAGGGAGAGACGGCTATCGCAAACTTCACCATTACGGGAGATGCCCCTCTGGATGCATCTGCATACAGTATTCCGAATATCTATACCAATGACGCAGGAGAGTCATTCGGGTTCAATATTCAGACGGCGAGCTTTACCGCAAATGGTATTACTAAGGAAACTCCGGAGCCTGCGACGGCCACACTTTCACTGCTTGCACTTGCAGGTTTGGCCGCACGTCGTCGCCGCAAGTAATTTGATTTTTCCATCGATTTCGGAAACAAAGCCGCTGCTCGGTTACGAGCAGCGGCTTTGTGCGGCTCTTCGCCTGTCCATGTGGTGTGAGCGCGCGCGAGTATCATCCAACAAGGTACGCGAGAGTCAGGTGAGGACAAAACAGATCGAGCATGGATAACCGTCAACCGGCATGCCCACGAAGTGTCTTAAACATTTGCTGCTGAAAGATCTCACGGCAGAGATTGTCATGGGATTACCTGGTGATGTGTAATACGGATTTACTCCTGTCGCCGTTGATTTTGCAACTTACAAGCAGCGTGAAAAACGAAGAAGAATCTTGACAGAACATCGACTTCGACATAGCATGTAGGCATGAGTGAGCCAGCTCCGGTCAACATCCTTTGCCTCAAGTGGGGAAACCGCTACCCCGCCTCCTACACCAACATCCTCTACCATTCGGTCAGGCGGCATCTGCATCGGCCGTTCCGCTTCGTGTGCGCTACGGATGACCCGACCGGTTTGGATGAAGGCATCGATGCCGTCCCCCTGCCGCCGAACCCCGGTTACCCGGAGAATCGGTGGCCGTGCATTTTTGCCAAATTGGCCATTTATCAGGACGGCTTCGCCCGGCTGCAGGGTCCCACCCTGTTTTTGGATGTCGATGTGGTCATCATGAACGACATTGACTGCTTCTTCGACTACCTGCCGGGAAAGAACTGCATGATTCATAATTGGATTGAGTGGCACAAGACCATCTTTCGCAAGCGCCCCTTTATCGGCAACTCGTCTGTTTTCCGCTTTGAGGCAGGCAAGAGCGGCTATGTTTATGAGGCCTTCCTGCGTGAGTTCGAAGAGGCTAACGACCATGCGCTGTATCCCACTGAACAGGCTTACATGACCCACGCTTTGGGAGAGGTTCACTGGTGGCCCGAGGAATGGGCGCGCAGCTTCAAGCGCTCCTGTCGTCCTATTTTCCCGCTCAACCTCATGCAGACACCGGCGGAGCCCGATACCAGAATTCTCGTCTTCCACGGAGCCCCGGATCCCGATCAGGCGATTGCAGGCTTTGATGACGGCAAAAAGCACCACCGCGTGCAGCCCTGTCCGTGGATTAAGAAATATTGGTGCGTGGATCCGAACAAGGGGGAATAACCCGTTGATTGTCCTCTCGATGGCAGGGGGCGGGGGATGCACCCGGAGATGCGGCGCTGCAGACGGAGGCGTACTTCTGCCGTGCGCCGCGATGCCCGGAGGCATCGAGCGATGACAAGTGGACTCATGAAGGGAATCGTTCTGGCCGGGGGGCGCGGCACGCGCCTTTATCCCATCACCAAGGGAGTGAGCAAGCAGTTGCTGCCCATTTTCGACAAGCCGATGGTGTATTACCCCATCTCAACCTTGATGCTGGCGGGTATTCGCGATATCCTCATCATCTCGACGCCGGATGATCTTCCCGGCTACAGGCGGCTTCTTGGTGACGGCTCTGATTTCGGGGTTCGCTTCTGCTACGCTGAACAAGCTTCGGCGGATGGCTTAGCTCAGGCTTTTCGGATCGGACGAGCGTTTATTGGTCGGGCTCCTGTGTGCCTGGTGCTGGGCGACAACCTTTTTTATGGCAGAGGATTGGTGCGTATGTTCAGAGATGCTGTTGCCGCAGCAGAAGCAGGCAAGGCCACTGTATTCAGTTACAGGGTTGCCGACCCGGAACGCTACGGTGTAGCCGAGTTCGATGCAGCGGGCAACTGTGTTTCCCTTGAGGAGAAACCGCAGCATCCTCAATCGCACAGCGCCGTCGTCGGTCTTTATTTTTACCCCAACAAGGTGATCGATGTTGCCGCAGATATAGAACCCTCTGTGCGTGGCGAGTTGGAAATTACGACGATCAACCGGCATTTTTTGGACGCCGGAGAGTTGCTGCTGCACCCGCTTTCGCGCGATTGTGTGTGGCTCGACATGGGAACGCACGATTCGCTCATCGAGGCTTCCACCCTTGTTGAGGTGTTAGAGCGGCGGCAGGGAATTAAAATTGCCTGTTTGGAAGCGATCGCCTTTCACCAGGGGTGGATTGATGCCCGACATGTGAAGAAGTTGGCAGAGTCTATGAGCAAGAGCGGCTATGGCCGCTACTTGCAGCAATTGCTCCGCCAGGGCGAACCTTGTTGATGTCTGAAACAAACGACTCTATGGCATATCAACGTCATGTGCTTATCACCGGCGGCGCGGGTTTCATTGGCTCTCATGTCGTGCGACGCTTTGTCACTCGCTACCCGCAATACAGCATCATCAACCTCGACAAACTCACTTACGCCGGAAATCTTGAAAACCTGCGCGATATCGACACCGCGCCGAACTACCGCTTCGTGCGTGCCGATATAGGTGACATCAACGCTTTGCGCCGACTCTTTGCCGAGGAGCAGATAGACGGCGTGATTCACCTCGCAGCCGAAAGCCACGTCGATCGTTCCATCGAAGATCCCCTGACCTTTGCACACACCAATGTCATGGGCACCCTGAGCCTGCTGCAGGTCGCGCGCGAGGCGTGGAACGGCGCGTGGGAGGGCAAGCTCTTCTACCACATCTCCACCGATGAGGTCTACGGCGCGCTCGAATTGGACAAGCCCGAGGGCAGAGCCCCCTACGGCAGTGTCAGCTTCACCGAGGAGAGCAAGTACAGCCCCCACAGCCCTTACAGCGCCTCCAAAGCCTCCTCCGACCACTTCGTGCGCGCCTACCACGACACCTACGGCATGCCCACGTTGCTCACCAACTGCTCCAACAACTACGGCCCCTACCAATTCCCGGAAAAACTCATCCCGCTCTCCATTAACAATATCCTCTGCGGCAGGGCAATTCCCGTCTACGGGCGGGGGCAGAACGTGCGAGACTGGCTCTATGTGGAGGATCACGCCCGCGCCATCGACACCATCTTCCATGGCGGACAAGCGGGCGAAACCTACAACATCGGCGGCTGCAACGAGCGGAAGAACATTGATGTCGTTCGCTTCCTCATCGCCACGGTCGACCGCCTGCTCGGCCGCGAGCCCGGCAGCAGCGAGAAGCTCATCACATACGTCACCGACCGCGCCGGGCACGACCTGCGCTATGCCATCGACCCGACCAAGCTCAAGCGCGAGCTGGGTTGGGAACCTATGCTGACATGGGAAGAAGGCATCGACAGAACCGTTCGCTGGTACCTTGACCATCAGGAGTGGACGGAGCGCATTACCTCCGGTGCCTACGCGCGCTACTACGAGAGCATGTATGCCCATAGATGAGGCGGAAAGCACGCGCGTGCGCCGAAACGTTCCTTTCCCGCGTGCGGTCGGAGATGTCGCCACACGTAAAAACATTTTTTTCCTGTACATTTTAGCCCAATTGATATATACACACAGATGTTCATGGACGCGGATTTTTCATACGACCTGACTGTCGCCACAGTGTGCCGAAACGCTCTCAAGTTCATTCCCCGTTGCATTGCTTCCGTACACAAGCTACAGGGCGGAGAGCTTAAGGTGGAGCACCTCCTTATCGACGGCGCTTCGACAGATGGTACGAGGGAATATTTGCAGGAACAGGCAGCTCAAGGCCTGATTACCAGGCTGATCAGCGAACCTGACAAAGGCTTGTACGATGCGATGAATAAAGCCATTGCTCAGGCGTCGGGAAAAGTGATCGTCTTTATCAACGCCGATGATGAAATCTGTGCAGAGGCTGTGCCGGCCTGTTGCCAACCCATTTTGCAGGGGACGGCGGATTACGCCGTGGCGGGAGCCGTGTGTGTGTATGAAGATAAGGAGGTTCTGTTCAACCCCTGTCTGAGCCGCACCCTGTGGCGGCAGCCGTATTGTCACCAGTCCATGTATTGCTCCACGCGTCTCCTGCGCGAGGTCGGCGGTTTTCGATGGGAACAATTTCGCATCGGGGCCGACACGGAATTGATGCGCCGTCTCTACATCTCGGAGGCTCGTTGCGCTGTTGTTCCTGCCATCGCCTCTCGCTTTTACGATGGCGGCGTGTCAAGCACCGCAGCCGTTGTTCCGGAGCGGTATCATCTGATGCTTCATTTTGCAGATGCCTACAGAAAGGAAGTTGCGAGTCACCCCCTGAAGCTGATCACCGTCACCAAACACATGCGGCGCTATGCGGGTCGCAACATCTGCCGGGAGGGACATCACACCTTGCCGGATACGGATAAAAGCAGGCTGACGACATTCATCATGCAGGTCTCTAAGGATGTGCCGTTGGTGCCCGGATGTCTGTGCCGACTTCTCCTCGGTCTGCAGGCGCTTGTATATAGACTGCAAAGCATGGCGGCACCTGACAAGAAGAAGACATTATATGAGCTGTACAGCGAAATTAGCCGATTATTTGCCCAATTCATCTAACATGACACCTCCATCTATGAATCATGCCCCCCTAGTCAGTGTCGTCACGGTTTGCTATAATCTGATCAAAAACGGGCGGGAGGCTTTCTTCAGACAGTGTGCCGATTCCGTTCATCGGCAGAATTATCCTCATATAGAGCACATTGTGATCGATGGCGGCTCGCATGACGGTACCGTGGAGCTGCTGGAAAGCTATGCGCAAAAAGGCTGGCTGAAATATATTTCCGAACCCGATCAGGGAATATACGATGCTATGAATAAGGGTATTCGTGCTGCTCAGGGTAAATATGTAGCCTTTCTGAATTCCGATGATTATTGGCACAATCCCGATGGTGTCGCTGCGTCTGTAGATGCTTTGGAAAGCCACGGTGCCGCTTTCTCGTACGCTCCTCATAACCGCGTCTCACAGACCGGAGAAATTTTGGTAACGGCGAATCCGAGTATCGGTGTGTTTGCGGAACTTATGCCGTTTTCTCACCAAACCATGTTTACCAGAAGAGATGTCTTGTTGGCTCACCACGGTTTTGACGAAAAGAAATACCGTCTTGCTGCTGATTATGACCTCATCTTACGCATCCTCATCAGCGGGGCTAAATGCATCTTTGTGCCTTGCAATTTCACCAGTTTCCGCCTAGATGGCATATCGACAGTGAACGCGCAGAAATCTGCTGATGAGGTGTACCTCATTCAACAGGCGCATTTTGGTGAAGAGGGTGCCAAGATGCTCTGCCGCGGGTGCATGGATGACTGCCTCATGCAATATATCGTCGGCAGGGTGCATGGACATGTGGCTGTGGATATGCTGCGCTCCCATCGGTTAGACAGCCCCGGCGTATACAGGCTTGCGTATGGAATTGCGCTTTCCACAGCCCGGGGCGGACTCAGCGAAGGCTATAGCGCCCGAAAAGCTTTCTATGTAAAACTCTTTGCGTTGATTCCTATCATGACAGTCAAACAGCGCAAGAGCAGGACAGACTATTGCCTGTTTGGTTTCTTTCCTATCGTTCGCTTCAGAAAGAAAGGTAACATTATGCACATAAGGATATTCTGTGTAATTCCCGTGCTATCTGTAAGGACTAAAATTATTTGATTTTTCTTCGAAAATTTTGCTTGAAAACAATATGAGAATTATAGCTATAGCTCCTTCAGCGTTTTTGCAGCATCCCAATTTAGGTGATGCAACTCAGATGAGAAAAACAGTTGCAGCCTTGCGTGAATCGCAGGGAATGCAGGTGACCTGCGCCTATTACTCGTATGGGAGTCCGGCTCGGATTCTCATGGAGGAAGGACTGAGGACGGATCAGTCTGTTTTACGATGGGATGAGCTCGGGACATTTGATGCAGCGCACATGTTCCTGATGCCTTCTGAGGGCGTTGCTCCTTTGGGTAATTACCTGAAAAAGTTACCGGTTCTTGTTTCTACCGTTTATTGGAACAGTCCTTTCAGAGAGCTGGTCAGTGTGCGCAACGGTGCCTCCCGAAAGGAACTGAAGAAGAGCATGCGCAGCATTGTGAATCGTTTTCGGGGGAAGAAATCCATGCTGCTGCATGATTGGTGCTCGGGCATTTTACCCAATACATGGGCAGAGGGCGATGCCGTCCGAAAGGATTTTGCTTTGCCGCAACATGCTATTTGCGTGCCGGTGCCCAATGCCTTAGGCCGTGTGCCGGAACTCT
>JBJEVN010000035.1:32860-52560 GCA_051884385.1 Akkermansia sp. | reverse complement strand
GGAAATAGAAGCATTCGCTTGATAGTCAGATGGAAAGCGTCAACAGCATTAGGAATGCTGTATATTTTCCTCAGTGGCTTAGGAGCAGGTCTCTCAGCCTCCCGTTGCGCGTGGGAACGGGTATCCCTGCACGTACAGCTGCTATCAACGCAAACAATTAACACATAATACACAAAAATGAAAAAGACGCTTATTGCGTTTATGGCACTGGCCGGTGTGCTCGGAGCTACAGAAAGTTCTCCGCTCACTCTGTTTGATCAGTGGACATTCGACAGTAACTTAACGAGCTCCGAAGGAAGAACTTTTGCTACTCAAGGAGCAACCACCTCTTATTCAAATGGTGTGTTAACTCTCGGGCTCGGCTCCCCTACCTATGGTTTGCATCTCGACGATAACAACAAATTGAATCTTGGGACAACCAATTGGGCTCTGCAAATTACCATGCAGCTTGATTCAACTGATCCAATTGGGAACAATGCAGCATTGTTTTGTACCGCCAATGGTAGCGACAATTATGTTTCCTTGCAAGTAAAAGTTGATACAACGGAAACCTCTACAACGGAAAGTTTCAAATTCTCCAATGGAGATCCTATTGAATCAACCATTGTGAAAGATACGATGGTTACCTATACCCTGCTGAATTATAATGGCAAGCTGTATTATGCACAAGATGAAACATGGTGCAACGTGATTTTGTCCGATGGCACGAAGCGCGACTATATAAACAAAGCTTTTGAATTAAATAAGTTAATGATTGGTTTCTCAAAAGGAGGCGTAGATGGATTGAATAGCGATGTTTTGGTGGATGATATTAAAGTTTACACTTTCGATCACAATGTATCAAGTCTTTCAGAGGTGAAAGCGGCATTAGTTCCCGAGCCCACCACAGCAACACTCTCCTTGCTTGCTTTGGCTGGCCTTGCTGCCCGCCGCCGACGCAAGTAAGCTCACGCCTCATTATCCCGGACGATTCGGACCGCTGCTCCCGCCGGAGCAGCGGTCTTTTTCTGAGGGAGAAAGCTCGGCAGACAGCATCTCGCATGTGCCCGCCCAAGCGCCCGACAAAATACCCACCCGTGCCCGATGCTCGGAGCGCGGGTGGGTATCTGCGAAAACATGAGGGCGGGCTCAGGGGCAGTCCGTCTCGAAGACGAGCACCTCAAAGGGGGCGAGTTGCAGGCGGGTTGTGCCCTTGGCGGGCAGCTCCAACTCGCGCACACGCTGGTCGGGGTAGGCGGCGCGCAGGCGGATGGCGCGCGCGTGGGTCGGCTCGAAGATGGCGGTGCTGAGTTCGATGCTCTGCTCACGGCTCGTAGGGTTGCGCAGCGCCAGCGTGGCGCCGACATCGCCGCGCCAGGCGGCATAGCCGTATATATCCCCCTTGCCGGGGTCGCCGCCCACCCAGTGAGCATCGGCCAGCACGGGCGCCCAACGGTGGCTCCAGCGCAGGGCATCGGCCACATCGTCCCAGGCGCGCTCATTCATCATGCCGGGGGTCAGGTAGAGCTCCTGCTGGTTCGCACCCGTGGCGAAGAGCAGTCGGGCATCGCTGCGCAGGTCATTGTTCACGGGGAAGCCCACGGCGAGTGTGGCGGAGGCGCCGCCCTCTTCCGCCGAGTTGATGCGGGGGTCCTTGCCGTCAATGCGAGCATCGCTGGTGTACCCCGCTTGGAACTCCGTGCCCAGCACAATGCCGTGGTGCATGAGCGAGTTGAGGGGGTAGAGCGGCGCGCGCTGCACGATGAGGCGGTAGCAGCTTTGGTCGCGGTAGGTGATGTAGCGCTCGCGGTTGTTGCCCTCGCCGCACCAGCTGACATCCGCCGAGCCCGTGCGCCAGGTGCAGTCGACAAAGCGCAGCCAGAAGGGGCTGGGCCAGGTGCCCACCGTGGTGCTCAGGAAGAGCTGCGGGTCGACCTTGCGCAGCTCGTCGGCAATGCGCAGGAGCGCCATGAAGTGCGGCGACACGCCGCTGCCGGCGCGATCCCACTTGAAGAAATTGACGCCGTCCTGCTGCATCAGCTCGCGGCAACGCCCGAGGAACCAGTTGTAGTAGCCGGGCTCGGCCAAATCCATGCCCCCCGCGCTCTCGGGCAGCAGCCCCAGGCGCTTGGCATGCGCCACGCGCTCGGCCTGACCGCTGTAGCCGCCCAGGGGCGAAATCCAGATGCCGAAGTGCGAGCCGATGGCGCGCATGGTCTGCGTCATCCGGCCGAAACCCTCGGGGAATTTGGCGGGGTTCGGCTGCCAGAGGTCGGCGTTGAAATCGTCCCAGCCGTCATCCAGCACAAAGGAATCGGGCACGATGCCGCGCTTGCGCACCAGCTCCTCGCCATAGGCCGCCACCGTAGCGAGCATTTTTTCTTCCGTGGGGTTCAGGCCATGGTCGTACCAGCAGTTGTACTGCACCACATTGTGGTAAGGCACGGCGCGCTCGCGCTCGATGTAGGCCAGAAAGGCACGCCGAAGCTGCCCCTCGGGGTAGACGCCGCTCACCGTGGTGAAGCTGACGCTCTCCCCGGCTTTGAGCGGCAGCTTGCAATCGAGCCCCACGCGGGCGCCACCCTTGTCGATGACGGCCTGCGCCCCGGGCATCTCAATGCCGTAGAAGCGACGCGCCCCCTCCTGCACCAGCGGGGTGCCCGGCACGCTGCCGGGAATCACGAAATCCTCTCCCTGCCGCGCGATGGGCTCCAGGCGCAGCAGCTCGGTGTCGCTCAGGGCGGTGATGGTGTAGCGCTGCGTGATGTAGTGCGAGCCGTCGCGCAGCTCGGCGCGCCACTGCACGCGCACATCCGCCCCGGGCAGCTCTCAGGTGCCGCTCAGGCTCTGCCCGCCGAGGCGCTCGGTGGCGCGCGAGGCGCGTGGGTCGGCTGGCAGGGGGGCGGCTTGCAGCCCCGTGACCCGAGTCGCCGTGAAGCTACCCAAGCGAGTCGTCACGCTCAGCGGGCTGTCCGTCTGTCCCTGCGGCGACACCTCGAAACGCAGCAGCGCGTTGCCCAGCGCGCGCTCGCCAAGCATCTGCGCCGCACCCGGAGCTTCACCGGGGTACGGGACAGCGAGCTCCGCCGCCGTGGCAGTCCAAGCCGCGGCCAGCGCTGCGCCCATCCATGCGATGTGATTGCGTTTCACGATTTTTTTCCGGAAAGAGCCTGCCAAGCCCAAGCAATGTAGGCAATCACCCCCGGTAAGAGGAGCGATACCAGCGACATGGTGCGCAGGGTAAAGGCACCCGAGGAGCTGTTCTGCAGGGTCAGCGAGCTCTGCAAATCCGCCGTGGAGGGGTAGTAGGCCGTATCGTTCAGCCCCGCGCAGAGTAACAGCGCCATCACCACCGCCACCGTGCCGCCGCCCGCCCACCAGAAGCCGCTGCAACGCGGGCGCAGCAGAGCCAGCGCGATGCCCGCGAGCACCGCCGCCACGCCCGCCAGCAGCAGCCCCGTCACGCAGGGCAGCGCCAGCAGATTGTGCAGGTACTTGCCGGACTCAACAAAAATCTGCCCCGTCTGCGGGTCGACGGCAAAGCCGTCCGTCAACAACCAGTGTGCGACAAAGGGCAGGAAGAAGACCAAGAAGAGCGCGGCCTCCCACAGCAGACGGCGGCGGCAACGCCCGAGTAGCTCGGCGGGCAGCTCCGCGCCCATCAGGTACAGACAACCCAGCGTGCGCGACAGGAAGAGCACCGCCAGCCCCAGGCAAACATTCCAGGGGTTCGCCACCGCCTCCAACCCGTGCCACGCGCTGCACCAGCGCGAAATCACGGGTGCCGAGGGGCTGAGAATCGCTGCGCGGTCGATGACAAAGGGCGCCCCGTGGAAGAAGGTCGCCACCGCCGTGCCCAGCAGCAGCGGCGCCAGCAGCCCGTTGAGCACCAAAAAGGCGCCGAAACTGCGCGCGCCGAGCAGGTTGCCCGCCTTCAGTCGGAATTCATACGAAACCGCCTGCAACACAAAGGTGAAGAGCAGCAGCATCCACACCCAGTATGCCCCGCCGAAACTCGTGGAGTAAAACAGCGGGAAGGAGGCGAAAAAGGCGCCGCCGAACACCACCAGCGTGGTGAACGTCAGCTCCCAGCGCCGCCCCGTCGCCGCCAGCATCGCGTCCACATCCGCGCGGGTGCGCCCCAACGGCCACAGCAGCGACTGCCCGCCCTGCACAAACATCAGAAACACCAGCACCCCGCCCAGCAGCGACACGATGCACCACCAATACACTTGCAAGAAAGCATCCATAGTCTCAAAAATAGTTCCATGTTTAACATCATCAGGCCTCGGGTCCCTGCGCAATCGCGCGCAGCATGATGCCGATTTCCGCAATCAGCAGCAGGGTGAACAGACCCAGGAAGAGGAAGAAGGTCAGCTGCACAGAGGCAGGCGAGAGCGCGGAGATGGCCGCCGAGTTCGGCAGCAAATCCTGCACCGTCCAGGGCTGGCGACCGACCTCGGCCACCACCCAGCCGGCCTCGCTCGCCAACCAGGCCAGCGGAATCGTCAGCACCGCTGCCAGCAGCACGGGCTTGCAGCGCGGCAGCCAGCGGTCGAGCAGCAGCACCCCCGCAAAGAGCGCCATGAAGTAGCCGCCCAGCGTCACCATCAGGTGAAAGGCGTAAAAAGTCACGGGCACCGGGGGCACCACATCCGAGGGCTTGTTCAGGTAGCCGTAGCCGAAGTAGCGGAAATCGCGCTTCAGCACCTCGCGGGCGGTGGTCATGGCCGCCTCATCGCCGATGGCGCGCGCGCGCCGGTAGTCCGCCAGCGCCGCCACCGCCGCACGCCCGCGGCGCATCATCTCCTCCACCGAGAGCGCCGTCTCGCCCGACGGCAGGGTGTAGCCCCCCGCCAGCAGCTCGCGGATGCCGGGCACAAAGCCCTCGCGGTCGTTGGTCGCCAGCAGCGACAGCCCCTTGGGAATACTCAGTTTGAAGAGGAAGGGCTCCTGCCCGTCTGCCGGCGCTTGCGACCAGTCGTGCCCCGGCTTGAGCAGCCCCACAGCCACCAGATCCGCACCGTTCCCCCCTGCGTAGAGTCCCTCGGCGGCGGCGAGCTTCATGGGCTGTTGCTCGGCGGCAATCATCCCGCTGCGGTGCCCCGTCATGGCGCAGAGCCCCGCCGTCAGCAGGCCGAACCAGGCCGCCACGCGCAGGCTGTGCATCGCCACGTCGCGATGCCGCTCCCGCAGCAGGTACCAGCAGCTCACGCCCACCACGAAGAGCGACCCCAGCACCCAGGCCGAGCTGACCACATGCATGAACTTGTTGACCGCCATGGGTTGGAAGGCCACTGCGACAAAACTGCACATCTCGTTGCGCACCGTATCGGGGTTGAACTCCATGCCCACGGGGTGCTGCATCCACGCGTTGGCCACGAGAATCCACCAGGCCGAAATCGTGGCACCGATGACCGTGAGCCAAGTGGCCATCAGGTGCGTGCGGCGGCTGAGCTTGTCCCAGCCGAAGCACATCAGCGCCAGGAAGGTGGACTCCATGAAGAAGGCCACGATGCCCTCGATGGCCAGCGGCGCGCCGAAAATATCGCCCACGAACCAGCTGTAGTTGCTCCAGTTGGTACCGAACTCGAATTCCAGAATAATCCCCGTGGCCACACCCACGGCAAAGTTGATGACGAACAGCTTGGCCCAGAAGCGCGCGATTTGGCGCCAGAATTCACTGCCGCGCAGCAGCGACAGGGACTCCATGAGCGCCACAAGCACGCCGAGCCCCAGCGTCAGCGGCACAAAAAGCCAGTGATACATCGCCGTCAGCGCGAACTGCGCCCGCGACCAGTCTACGAGGGAAGCATCGATCATGGTATGGGAGAGGAAGATACGGTGTGGGAACGCTGCATGAGCGCGTCAGAAACCGCCGAGCCCTTCTCCTCCTCGCTGCCCGTGAGAGCCGCCGGGAAGAAGAGGAGCTTCAGCACCAGGAAGATGACGGCCAACTTCACGCCGATGAGCAGCCACAGCGTCCGCCCCAACGACATGGCGCGGAAACCCTCGGTATAGAATCTGACGCAACGCAGCAGCATCACCCGGTTGTGCCTACTGTAGCAGTTTTGCCGCCGCATTGCAAAGAAAAATGCAGCGTGCCGCCGCAGCATCCCGTTTTTCAGCGCCGCGCGCTCGCAAGGTACTGGCGTGCTTTGCGCTTGCGTTGACGGCGCGGAGGCGGTAGGATGTTGGCGCTTTATGCTGAATAGTGCCATCCAGTTGTACGAGGCGCTGCCCCTGTTCGAGACGGGGCTGGCGATGGGGCTTCTGTTGTTGCTGCTGCACGCCCTCGCTTGGTGGCAGCCGGGGCGTGCGATGGCGCTGCTGCGCGCCTCGCACCGCTCGACGGCGGCGGGGCAGCTGCTGCTGGGGCTCGACATGATATGGGTGGCGCTGCTGCTGTGGAACAACCCCGCCAACCCGCTGCGCATGCCGTTGTTCGAGTTTGAGGGTGCGCGCGGCATCCTGCTGCTGCTCTGTCCCGTGGTGTGGTTCGTGCTCTCAACCATGGTCAAGCCCAACCTCTTTGCGCGGGCGCTGGGGCTCTTCATCCTGCTGGCGGCCATCATTCCGCTGAGCGCGGCTTTTCTCAAGGAGCCGCTGACGCGCCTGCTCATCCCGCTGTGGTGCTACCCCGCGCTCACGGCGGCGATGTTTTGGGTGGCTTGGCCCTGGCTGTGGCGCGATGCCGTGGAATGGCTGGCGCGGCACCCCCGGCTCTTCCGCTTGCTGGCGGCAGCGGGCGCGCTGTACGGGGCGGCGATGGTCGCCTGTGCCCTGCTCTTCTGGCGTTAATTCTCTTTTTTCTTTCCCATGTCCGATTCCCAGACTCTCTACGCGGCTGATTATCTCATCACGCAGAATGATGCCCGCGATATCATCGAACAGGCGGCGCTTGTGGTGCAGGGCAACCGCATTGTCAGCGTGGGACACCGCGATTTGCTGGAGGTGATGTTCCCCGATGCGGCACAGGTGCAGCTGGGCAAGGCGGTGCTCATGCCCGGGCTCATCAACGCGCACACGCATGTGAGCATGAGCCTGCTGCGCGGTTATTCGGACGACAAGACGCTCATGGACTGGCTGCAGCAGGACATTTTCCCGCAGGAGGCCAAGCTGAGCCCCGAACTGGTAGAGCTGGGGGCGCGCTTCAGCATGGCCGAGATGCTGCGCACGGGCACCACCGCTTTTTTCGACATGTACATGCACGAGCGCAGCGTGTTCCGCGCGGCGGATGAGATGGGGCTGCGCGGGGTACTGGGCGAGAATATCACGCAGTATTTCCCCACCGTTTCCTGCCGCGATGAGGAGGCTTACGCCGAGCTGGTGCGCGCGCTGGCGGACGAGTGGCGCAACCACCCGCGCCTGCGCCAGGCGGTGCTGCCGCACGCCCCCTACACCACCAGCCCCGCGCTGCTGCGCCGCTGCCGCGAGCTTGCGACGGAGACGGGCTCGCTCTTCGGCATGCACCTGGCCGAGACAAAGAGCGAGACGGCGGCCTGCCTGAAGGAGCACGGGCTGCGCCCGGTGCCCTACTGCGAGAGCTTGGGGCTGCTGCAGGCGGATTCGGTGTTCTTCCACTGTGTGGAGGTCGATGCGCACGACATCACCATCCTGGCCGAGCACCGCTGCGGCACCGTGCACAACCCCGCCAGTAACATGAAGCTGGCCAGCGGGGTGGCGCCGGTGGAGGCGATGCTGCGCAACCGCGTGCCCGTGGCGCTGGGAACGGACGGTCCCGCCAGCAACAACGCGCAGAACATGCTGCGCGAGATGTATGTGGCCGCCCTGCTGCACAAGGTCGATGCGCTCAACCCCACCGCCTGCCCCGCGCAGCTGGTGCTCGACATGGCCACGCGCCATGGCTCCGAGGTGCTGCACGACCCGCTCATCGGCACGCTGGAGCCGGGCATGAAGGCAGATTTCATCGCCCTCTCGCTGGAGGAGCCGCACATGCAGCCCGTGCACAACATCGTGTCCAACGTGGTGTATGCCGCCACGGGGCTGGAGAACAAGCTGACGGTGGTCGACGGGCGCGAGCTCTACCGCGAGGGTCGTTTTCTCTGCTGCGACTACGAGGCGCTCTGCGCGGAGATGCGGCAGGCGCAGGCATGGGCGCGGCGATGAATACCCCCCCGTCAGACGGCTTGCCCGATGGGGAACGTTCGGTTCTGCCTGAGACGCGTCCGCTGGCAGGGCTGCCCTTTGCCGCCATTGATTTTGAAAGCGCGGGGGCGGCGCCGGGGGAGACGGACTGCCCCGTGCAGGTGGGCATCGTACGGGTGGAACATCTCTTTGCCGAGCCGCGCTGCTTTGTGTCCTACATTGCCCCCACGCATGCCGTGCATTGGAGCGCGGCGCGGGTGCATGGCATCCGCACGGAACAGCTGCGGGGCGCCCCCCGCTACGAGGCGCTGTGGCCGCAGCTGCGCGCGCTGCTGGGCGGGGCGGTGGTGCTGGGGCACAACCCCGCCACGGAGCAGCGCTTCCTGCGCCGATTTCCCGGGCACAGCTTCGGCCCCTGGCTCGACACGCTGGCGCTGGCGCGCCGCGCCCTACCCCAAGCGGGCGACTACGCGCTGGGCAGCCTGTGCGCGGCGCTGGGCATTGCCGACGAGGTGCGGGCGATGGTGCCCGAGCGCGGCTGGCACGATGCGCTGTTCGATGCCGCCGCCTCGCTGGTGCTGCTGCGCTGTCTCTGCCGTGCGCTGCACATGGAGCAGGCTCCGCTCGCGGGGCTGAGCTTCGCCCTTAAACGCTGCTGATTTCTTCTGCCATGTCCCTCCTCTCCGTCCGCCACCTCAGCGTCACCTTCCGCACTCACCAGGGGCCCATCTACGCCGTCAACGACGTGAGCTTCGAGCTCGCGGCGGGCGAGACGCTCGGCATGGTGGGCGAGAGCGGCAGCGGCAAGTCTGTCACCTGCTCGGCGCTCATGGGCTTGCTGCCCGCACCGCCCGCCGAATACGCCCCCGAGTCGCGCGCGCTGTTCGGCGGGCTCGACCTGCTGCACGCCGGGGAGAAGCGGCTCGCCGCGCTGCGCGGGCGGCGCATCTCGATGATTTTTCAGGATCCCATGACGAGCCTGAACCCCTGCATGTGCATCGGCGACCAGGTGGCCGAGCCGCTCATCATCCACCGCGGCATGAGCCGCCGCGAGGCGCGGCGCGCTGCGGTGGAGGAGCTGGCGCGCACGGGCATTCCCGAGCCGGAGAAGCGCGCCGCCGCCTACCCGCACGAGTTCTCGGGCGGCATGCGCCAGCGCGTGATGATTGCCATGGCGCTCATCACCCGACCCGAGATTCTCATTGCGGATGAGCCGACCACCGCCCTTGATGTCACAGTGCAGAAGCAGGTGCTCGACCTGCTGCGCGAGCGGCAGCGCGAGCTGGGCACGGCCATCATCCTCATCACGCACGATTTGGGGGTGGTCAAGGCCTACGCCGACCGCATTCAGGTGATGTACGCGGGCAGCATCGTGGAGAGCGCGCCCGCTGCCGAGCTCTTGGCACACCCGCGCCACGCCTACACCCGCTCGCTGATGGCCTCCATCCCCGGAACCCACCCCGTCGGGCAGCGCCTGCCCACCATCCCGGGGCTGCCGCCCACCCTGCGCGAGCCCCTGCACGGCTGCGCCTTCCGCCCCCGCAACCTCGTGGGTGCTCCCGAGCGCTGCCTGACCAACCGCATCCCCGAGCTTGTGGAAATCGCCCCGCAGCACTTCGTGCGCAACTGCCCCGGCTGTCTCGCCGTCCGCAGGGATTAAGGAGTGGCTATGCCCTCTGTGCGCTCCTGCAACAGGGCGCGCAGCTCCGCCGTGAGCTCCGGCTGCTCCGAGGCCTTGTTGTGCTGCTCGCCGAGGTCTTGCTCGAGGTCGAAGAGGTAGTCCGTTTCGCCGCGGCGATAGTACTTGTAGCGCCCGCGGCGGATGGCCAGGCAGCCGCCGTTGTTGCTCTCGATGAGCTCCGGCACGCCCGCGGCATCCTGCCCCAACAGGGCGGGCAGGCAGTTGCGGCTGTCGGGCAAGGCACCCTCGGGCACCGCAGCCCCCGCCAAATCCGCCAGCGTGCGCGCAAAATCCACCTGGCTCACCAGCGCCGCCGAGCGCCCGCGGCGGGTGTGCCCCGGCCAACAGACAATCAGCGGCACACGCGTGCTCCCCTCCATAATGCCGTATTTGCCGCCCTCCAGCTTGCCGTCGCGCACGCGCCCCATGCTCATGGGTGCCACGGGGTTGTGCCCCGCACAGTCGCGCAGGGCGCCGTCGTCGTAGCCGTCGTCGATGACAGGCCCGTTGTCCGAGCTCAGGATGATGAGGCTGTCCGCGTAGCCGTGCGCCTCCAGCGCCTCGCACAGGCGCCCCAGGCAGGCGTCCATCTGCACGGTGACATCGCCGCGAATGCCCAGCCCGCTGCGCCCGACAAAGCGCGGGTGCGGGTCGCGCGGCACATGGATGTCATTGGCGGCAAAGTAGAGGAAGAAGGGCGTCTGCTGCCGCGCGCAGTCGGCAATGAAGGCAATGGCCTCGTCCGTGAGGCGGTCGGCGATGTCTTGGTCTTTCCACAGCGCGGCGCGCCCGCCGCGCATGAAGCCAATACGCGGGATGCCATCCACAATCGCGCCGTTGTGCTGCGGCCCCTTGCTGTGCGCGTAGGGCTTGAGCAGCTCGGGATGCGTGCTGCCCAGCGGCTCGCCGGCAAAGGGAGTGCGGTAGCTCACCTCGATGGGGTCGGCCGGATCCGCGCCCACCACGCAGCCGTTGCGCAGAAACACACAGGGCACGCGGTCACCCGTGGCCGCCATGATGAAGGAATGGTCAAAGCCCACCTCGTTCGGTCCGGGGGCGATGGGGGCATTCCAGTTGATGGGCGCGCTGCCCCGCCCCAGACCCAGGTGCCACTTGCCGATGGCGGCGGTGCGGTAGCCCGCGCGGCGCAGAAGCGCCGGAAGCGAGGGGCACTCCTGCTCCGTCGGCAAAATGAGCTTGGCATCGCCGGGGAGAATGCCCGTGCCCCGCCGCCGCCAAGCATACTCACCCGCCAGCAGAGAATAGCGCGACGGGGTGCAGACGGAGTGAGTGCTGTGCGCATCGGTGAAGAGTAGCCCCTGCTCGGCCAGCCGCTCCGTGTGCGGGCAGGGCACGCGTGTGCAGCCGTAGGCAGAGGTGTCTGCAAAGCCCAAATCATCCGCATAGAAGAGCACGATGGCTCGTGGGCGCGGCTCCGCCGCCCACAGCGACCCCAGCACGAACACGAGACCGAGCAGCTGCCGGAACATACTCGCCCTTCAGCAAGGTCGATGCTCAACCGCGACGGCGCTTCTTGTTGTTGCCCGCCAGCGCCTTTTTGCTGCTCTTGCTGTGCGCCACAGCCTTGCTCTTGGGCGCAGACTTGACGCGGTTCTTAGCCAGAGAGCGCCTGGCCGGCACGGCGCGACTGCGCGAGCTTGCCACCGCACGCTTGCGCGCGGACGTTGTTGCCTTGCGCGTGGCCAGTCGCCGCTCGGGAGCATAACTCGGCACAGGCGTGCGCGAGGTCTGCACAGCGGCGGCAATCGCCTTACGCTGCTCATCGCGGCTGTAACTGCCGCCCTCCTGGCTGCGGAAATAGCCCCGGTACGCAGGATCCACCTGTGCCAGACACACCACCGCATCGGAATAGTTCATGGAAACCGCTCGGCTGTCCGTTCCCTGGCAGGAAACGAGAGCCGCCGCAGCGGCGACACAAGACATCAGTGCAACAAATTGATTCATCACGGTCAGGGGATAAGAGCATCCAAAAGATTGAACGGCAGCCGCAGAAAATAACCCAAGATACTGCCGCAGGTCTGGCAGGACGAGAGGAGGAACGCACAGGCAAGCAGCCCGAACGCACCGCTCATCTTCCGCAGCGTGACAGCATCTCGGCTCATCGTGTCTCCGACGTCGTTTTTCGGAGGGAAGAGACGGCACCCTCCCCCCCTCGGGGAGAACATTATCACAGAGCTTTTCCCTTGACAATAATAAAGTTTCACAAAAGATTATTCTGTCCGTTGCACCATCAGGCGCGACCCTTGCAGCGACACCGCGCATGCGCCGCTGCGTGTCATCTTGTGAAGTAAAGAAAATTAGCTTTGACTAACTCAAAAGCGCAGAGCTATAGTCTCCACAACAGTGGGCGGAGGCGTTGCTTCCGCCTCATTCCTGATTAAAACCAATAACTGAATACCAAGATGAAAAAGTATCGTTGCACCATTTGCGGTGAGATTGTCGAAAGCGAAGATGTCCCCACCTTCCCCTGCCCCGTCTGCAATGCCGAGGGTCCCGAAGTTTGGGAGGAAGTTGTGGAAACGGAGGGCGCCAAGGAGTACGCCTGCGAACACGAAGTAGGTGTGGCCAAGGGCGTGGATGAAATCGTACTCAAGGGGCTGCGCGACCACTTCAACGGCGAATGCTGCGAGGTCGGCATGTACCTGGCGATGAGCCGCGTGGCCGAGCGCGAGGGCTACCCCGAGGTGGCCGAGGCGTTCAAGCGCTACGCTTTCGAGGAAGCCGAGCACGCCGCCAAGTTCGCCGAGCTTCTGGGCGAGGTCGTGACCCCCAGCACGGAGAAGAACCTCTCCATGCGCGCCGCTGCCGAGCAGGGCGCCTGCGCCGCTAAGCTGGAGATCGCCAAGCGCGCCAAGCAGCTCAACTACGATGCCATCCACGACACCGTACACGAAATGGCCAAGGACGAGGCTCGCCACGGTCGCGGCTTCGACGGCCTGCTGAAGCGCTACTTCGGCAAGTAAGCCCCGGCGCTTGTTCCAAGCATCTTTCCGCAGCGGCTCGGCACGCAGGTGCCGAGCCGCTTGTGCGTGCAGCCGCAAGCATGGCAGCTCCATATAAACCGTGGGCAACTGTCGTTCTCGCTTGACAGCAGGGGGGCTTTTTGCCTATAGTAAGCGCGCATATGAAGAAAAGACTCCGCAAGAAATACCGTGTGGGAGAGTTCCGCGAGCTTTGCTTTGAGTTCTCCTTTGATTACAAGGGTGATGTGAACGCGCCCGAGTGCGAGGCTTTCCTCCGAGCGCTGATTGAAGATTGCATCGAGGCCAACGGGCTCAACTGCGAGGGCAACATCACCGACAGCGGCTGCGCCATCATCGCCAGAGCCGTCGATCCCACGCAGACGAGCGAAGCTCAGCGCGCCGCTGTCAAAAGCTGGCTGGATGCCCGCGAGGACATCGAGCTGCAGCAATTCGGCGAGCTGACGGATGCGTGGTACGCCCGCGGCTAAACAGCCGACGCGCTTCCTGACCGAGCTTTTCCGCACGGACATGAACGAGACACCATCCCCCCGGCAGCCGATCTTCACCAAGGGTCTCAAGGGCGTCATTGCCAACGAGACCGGGCTGAGCGATGTGCGCGGCGAAGAGGGGCGCCTGCTCTACTGCGGCTACGAAATCGAGGATTTGGTCGACCTCTGCACCTACTCCGAGATTATCTACCTGCTGCTCAACAAGCGCCTGCCCAACCGCGAAGAGCTCGACGGGCTCAACCAGCGCCTGCGCAACGACCGCGATTTGCCGCAGCCCATCCTGGACTTCTTCAAGAGCGCCACCAAGACCGCGCGCCCCATGAGCGCGCTGCGCACGGCCGTCTCCATGCTCGGCATGTATGACGACCGCACCAAGGATCCGAGCCAGATGAAGGAAATCGGCCTGTCGCTCATCGCGAAAATCCCCGTGATGGCGGCCTACTACTACCGCATCTGTCAGGGGCTGGATCTGCCGCCCATCCGCACGGATTTGGGCGAAGCGGAACACTTTCTCTGGCTGCTCAAGGGCAAGGAACCCGACCCCAGCGAGGCGCACATCCTCGATGTGGCCTACATCCTGCACGCCGACCACGGCATGAACGCCTCCACCTTTGCCAGCCGCGTAACGGCCAGCACGCTGTCGGACATGTACAGCGCCATCACCACCGCCATCGGCACCCTCAAGGGACCGCTGCACGGCGGTGCCAACGAGGCCGTCATCGAGATGCTCAAGGAAATCGGCGATGAGGACAATGTGGAGTCCTACATCAACGAGAAGCTGGCGCGCCACGAAAAAATCTTCGGCATGGGGCACCGCGTCTACAAGACCCTCGACCCGCGCGCGCCGCAGCTGCGCCGCATCGCCATCCGCCTGACGCAGACCATCGGCGAGCCCAAGTGGATCCGCATGAGCGACATGATTGCCAAGATGATGCGCGCCCGCAAGAATCTCAACGCCAACGTGGACTTCTACTCCGCCACGGTGTACTACAGCTTGGGTATTCCAACGCGCATGTTCACCACGGTCTTTGCCATTGCGCGCTCAGCCGGCTGGGTGGCGCAGATTTTGGAGCAGCTGGAGGACAACACGCTCTTCCGCCCGCTCTCGCGCTACATCGGCCCCGATGAGCCGCTGCTGGTGCCCGTGCTCGACATGCGCTAAGCCGCATCGGCGCTGCTCGCAGGGCGCTTGCTCCTGCAACATACTCCCCCTGTTCGCCGCGCGGGCAGGGGGAGCTTCGTCTCTCCACCGGCGGTTTTGAACGCCGCGCCGCCGCAGTGTGTCAACCATGGCATGGGGGCTTGCACCGAGCCCGAGCGATGGTGTAGTATAGACGAAACACGATGAACACACACGAATTCAACGAGCAGATTGCGCAAAAGTCCGCCTGGGTCAGCGAGGTGAAGCGCGAAATGGCCAAGGTGGTCGTGGGGCAGCAAGAGCTGGTGAACCGCCTCATTCTCAGCCTGCTCTGCAAGGGGCATGTGCTGCTGGAGGGTGTGCCGGGGCTGGCCAAAACCCTCTCCGTCAAGGCGCTGGCCGGCACCCTACAGGCGGCGTTCTCGCGCATCCAATTCACGCCCGATTTGCTGCCCGCCGACCTGCTGGGCACCATGATTTACAACCCCGATGAGCGCCGCTTCACGCCCAAAAAAGGTCCGGTGTTCGCCAACCTCATCCTCGCCGATGAAATCAACCGCGCGCCCGCCAAGGTACAGAGCGCGCTGCTGGAGGCCATGCAGGAGCGCCAGGTAACGCTGGGCGAGCACTCCTACCCCCTTCCCAACCCCTTCCTGGTACTTGCCACGCAGAACCCCATCGAGCAAGAGGGCACCTACCAACTGCCCGAGGCGCAGCTCGACCGCTTCCTCTTCAAGGTGCTGGTGGACTACCCCGACCGCGATGAGGAGCTCAAGATTCTGGAGATGATGAGCAACACAGAGGCCGCCCCCCGCACCGCCCCCGTCGTCAGCCCGGCGGAGCTGGAGGAGAGCCGCGCGCTGATGAATGCCATCTTCATCGACCCCGCCGTGCAGCGCTACATTGTCGACCTCGTGCGCGCCACGCGCAAGCCCGAGCGGCTCGACCCGCGCATGGAGGGGCTGGTGCGCGCCGGCGCCTCGCCCCGTGCCTCCATCAACCTCGCGCTGGCGGCCAAGGCGCTGGCGTTCACGCGCTGCCGCGGCTATGTCACCCCGCAGGATGTCAAGGACTTGGCGCACGACATTCTGCGCCACCGCATCCTCGTCTCCTACGAGGCCGAGGCGGCCGACAAGACCAGCGACAACGTCATCGACAGCATTCTTTCCAAGGTGCCCGTCCCCTAAGGGCACCGCCGCTCGGCATGGACAAGGTACAGGACATCATGCAGCGGGTGCGGCGCATCGAGCTGCAGGCGCGACGGCTCACCACGGCGACCTTTGCGGGGCAGTACCGCTCGGGTTTCCGGGGGCAAGGGCTCGATTTCCACGAGTTCCGCGAGTACACGCCCGGCGATGAGCCCCGCTTCATCGACTGGAAGGTGACGGCGCGCACGGGCTCGCCCTACGTCCGCACCTTCCGCGAGGAGCGCGAGCAGGCGCTGCTGCTGGCGGTGGACACCAGCGCGGGCATGAGCTACGCCGGCGGCGCCGCCACCGACACCAAGCGGGAGTACGCCGCCCGCATCGCCGCCGTGCTGGCCTACAGCGCCGCACTCAACGGCGACAAGGTGGGGCTGCTGCTCTACGGCTGCCGCCCGCATTTTTACCTGCCGCCCGCCAAGGGCATGACGCAATGCCGCCGCATCGTGCGCGAAATCCTCGCCGCGCCCGAGGGGCAGCCCGATGACAGCGCGGCCGATGTCGCCGCGGAAATCATCCGCACCCAGCGCAAGCGCGTGCTGGTGCTCATGCTGAGCGATTTCCTGATGCCCCCCGACAAGGAGGCCATCGGACAGCTCAATTTCCGCCACGAGCTCATCCCCATCCGCCTGGCCGACCCCGCCGAGCTCCACCTGCCCGAGGCGGGAGCGGTGCGCTTCCGCGACCCCGAGAGCGGCGAGCTCTGGGAGGGCGATCTGGGCGACCCGAAACTCATCGAGAACCACGCGCGCGCCGTGCAGGCGCACCGCGCCGAGTGGCAGCGCGTGTTTTCCCAGCTGGGCATCGACGCGCTCGACCTGCTGACCACCCGCGACTTCATCCCCGAGCTGCGCGCCCTCTTCGCGCGCCGCAGCCGCTACCTGACCCGCTGACATGCCCCCCACCCTTTCCATCCCCGATGCCATTCCCGAGCTGGAGGCCGACCTGCCCGCCGAGAGTTTTGCACAGCTGTCGCCGCTGTGGCTCTGGGCAGGGTCGGGGCTGCTGCTCGCGCTGCTGGCGGCGGGGGTCGCCCTGCTTCTGTGGCGCCGTCGGCAGCGGCGGCAGACGAGCGAGCCGGAATCGCCCCTGGCGCTCGCGCTGCGCCGCACGGACGAAGTGGCGGCCGAGCTGCCGCCCCTGCGCGCCTGCAGTTTGCAGCTCTCTTTCATCATCCGCAACTACTTGGCGGGCTGCGCGCAGGATCCGGCGCTTTTCGAGACGCACGAGGAGTTCAGCCGCCGCATGGACTCGCTGGAGACGCTCCCCGAGAGCTGCCGCTACAGCACCCGCGAGCTGCTGGAGGACTTGGCCGCCAACAAGTACGCCCCCGCTGCCGAGCAGGGGCAGAGCGAGGCGCGCGCCCTCGTCGAACGCACGCGCAGCCTGCTGGTGCAGGTGGATCGGAGCCGCGCCGAGGCACAGGAAGGAGGTGCGGCATGATGCTGCTTGCCCTGACCGAGCCGGACATGAGCCGCGAGTTCCTCTTCGCTGCGCCGCAGTGGCTCTGGGGGCTGCTGCTCCTGCTGCCCGCCGCCCTGCTGCGCCGCCGTCGGGGCACCGTCGCCGCCGTGGCACACCCCACCATCCGCTTTGCCGCTGCCGCCCTGCGCCGCCCGCGCACGCTGGCGGGGCGCTTGGGTCCCCTGCTCTTTCTGCTCGCCGCACTCTGCCTGCTGCTGGCGCTGGCGCGACCGCAGTGGCGCAACGAACACCGGGAACAGAAGGTCAGCGGCATCGACATCATGATTGCCTGCGATCTCTCGGGCTCCATGTCGGCGCAGGACATGCTCTTCTCCGTGCAAGACGAGCGCGGACGCACGCGCCGCGTGCCCGTCGACCGCCTGACCGCTGCCAAGCACGTCATCGCCGAATTCATCGACGGTCGCCCCAACGACCGCATCGGTCTTGTGGCTTTTGCCGGCAAGGCCAAGCTGTGCAGCCCGCTCACCCTTGACCATCGGCTTCTGGAGCACATCATCGGAGGCTTCTACCTCGCCTCCGCCGATGTTTTCGGGCGCGAGCGCGCCGGCTACATCCGGGAGGACGGCACCGCCATCGGCACTGCCATCGCCGCCGCCGCCACGCGGCTCCACGCCCGCAAGGAAACCAAATCCAAGGTCATCATCCTCGTGACGGACGGCGTGAGCAACCGCGGCTCCATCTCCCCCACCGAGGCCGCCGAACAGGCCGCCGAACTGGGCATCAGGATTTTCACCATTGCCATCGGGCGCGATGAACGCATCTCCCGCTACACCGCCGATGTGGACACCTTCGATTCCAAAACCCTCAAAAACATTGCTCACATGACGGGTGGCAAGTATTACCACGCCAGCAGCGGCGAGAAACTGCAGCGCGCGTTCGACCACATCAACCGTCTGGAAAAGACCGAGGCCACCCGCCGCACACTCGTGAGCTACGAGGAGCTCTTCCCCTACCCGCTGGCGCTGGCCGCGCTGCTGCTGGCGCTGGGCTTTGCGCTCCATTTCACCCTTCCCCGCCCCGCACCATGAGTTTTCTCTACCCCTATGTTCTCAACGCGCTGGCGCTGCCGCTGCTGTTGGCCTTGGCGGCGCTGCTGCGGCACCGCCGCCAAGGCACGGCGTGGCGACAGCTGATCTCCCCCGCGCACGAGGCGCTTCTCGTGACGCGGCGCGCGCCCTGGCACCGCCGCGCGGGCGGCGCTCTGCTGCTGCTGGCGCTGGCGTTGGCTATCGTGGCGCTGGCGCGCCCCATCTGCGGCTATCGCGAGGCGGGCGCCCTGACCACGGGGCGCAATCTGCTGCTGGCGCTCGATGTCTCGCGCTCAATGGAGACGCAGGATGTGGCGCCCTCGCGCCTGGAGGAGGCGCGCGCCGCCGCCTACGAGCTCATAGATGCCCTGCCGGAGGATAAAATCGGGCTCATCGTTTTTTCGGGCTCCGCCGACCTTGTGGTGCCCCTCACCTATGACCACACGGCGCTGCGCGAAGCGCTGGAGCAGGTCGACCGCAGCTGGGCCACCGCCGGAGGCACCGATTTCAGCGCGGTGCTGCGCCGCGCCATGCAAGACTTCGAGCGCAGTGCCCCCGAGGGCACCAACGCCGTGGTGCTGCTGAGCGACGGCGAGGAAACCGTCGGCTCCGCCCGCGAACTCGCCGCCGAGGCCAAGGAAAAGCGTCTGCTGGTCATCACCGTGGGCATCGGCACCGAGGCGGGCGGCGCCATCCCCGACCCGCAGGGCGACAACGGCCTGTGGCAGGATGCCGAGGGTAAGCACGTCATCAGCAAGCTCGACACCGCCTCCCTGACGGCCTTTGCCGAGGCCACGGGCGGCGACTACTTCACCATGGGCTCGAACACCGACCTGGCGGCCTTTGCCCGGCGCACCGTTCGCAAGCTCGATGCGCACGAGGAGCGCGTCTCCCTCAACAAAGTGCCCAACGACCGCTTTGCGCCCTTTGCGGCGGCGGCGCTGGCGGCGCTCTTGCTCGGCATCCTCTGCCTGACGGAGTGGCGGCTGCCCCGTCGCAGCACGCTCCTGCTGCTGCTCGCGGCGGCGGGGATTCTGCCCGCAGCGGGCGCCCCCTCCGCCGAGTCCCTGCGCGCTTACCGCTCGGGTCTGGCCGCCGCTGCGCAGGACAGCGACAAGGCCAAGGAACATTTTTCGACCGCGCTGCTGGATGAGGATCCCGCCATGCAGGCCGCCGCGCTCTACGCCATCGGCAACGCCAACACCCGCCACACCCTGGATGCCCTGCGGCAGCTCTACGAAGCCCCCGCCGAGGACAGCGGCCCCGGCATCGCCGAGCTGGAGCGGATGGTCGAGAGCCTGCGCCGCGACATCCGCTCCTACAATGACGCCCTTGCGATACAGCCCGAGCTTCGCCCCGCCGCCACCAACAAGCAGCGCATTGACGAACTCATCCGCCGTCTGGAGGAGGAAATCGAACGCCTGAAGCAGCAGGAACAACAAGACAAGCAGAATCAGCAAAACGACCCGCAGCAGCAGGGCGACCAAGAGCAGAATCAGCAAAACGACCCGCAGCAGCAAGACGACCAAGAGCAGAACCAACAAAACGACCCGCAGCAGGGCGACCAAGAGCAAAACCAACA
>JBJEVN010000035.1:0-32760 GCA_051884385.1 Akkermansia sp. | reverse complement strand
AAACGACCCGCAGCAGGGCGACCAAGAGCAGAACCGGCAAAACGACCCGCAGCAGGGCGACCAAGAGCAGAACCGACAAAACGACCCGCAGCAGGGCGACCAAGAGCAGAACCGGCAAAACGACCCGCAGCAGAGCGACCAAGAGCAGGACAAGCAAACCCCGCCCCCCTCTTCCGATGACAAAAAAGCCCCGCAACAGCAGCCGAGCGCTCAGCCGGAGCTGAGCGACAAGGAGAAGGCGGAACAGCGCGCCGCCGCCATTCTCAAGATGCACTTGGATGAGGAAGGGGGCTCACCCATTCCCCACCCCGAGGAAAAACCCTCCACCCCGCGCAAAGATTACTGACCCCCGATTTCACAACATGAGACACCTCCTTCATCTGCTTTGTTTGCTCGCGCTTCCCTACGCCGCATGGGCCGAAATCACCCCCGTTTGGTCAACCGGGGTGGCGGTGCCGGGTGAAAAAGTGGTGCTGTACTTGGTTGACCCCGATGTAGGCGAGGATGTGTTCCTGGTGCAGGAACGCCCGAGCGTGCCGCACGCTTCTCTAGAGCCCAAGCAACCCCGAGTAGGTGCCAACCCCCTCGACCCCAACCGAAGCAGCATCGAGGTCTATCCCCTGCTCATCACCCCCGACAGCCCCGGCGAGCTGCGCCCGAGCGCCGTGCGTGTCAAGTATCAACAATCGGGGCGCGAGGAGAGCATCGAGGTGCCGCCGCTGCCCGTGCTCAGCACCTCCGCCATCCGCTGGCAGAGCGACCCCGTCCCCTTCGGCGTGCTGTGGCACACCGAGCTCCGCGACGGCTATGTCAACCAGCCCGTGCGCACCGCCCTCAAGGTCTTTCTGCCCGGGGATTGCGAGGCGCCCATCCCGCCCCAGCTGCACTCCGTGGGGGTCAAGGTCTCGGCCTTTCAGGCGCCCTTGCAGGGGGCTCCGGCTGTCGTGCAGCAGGATCTCATCAAAATGCCCCTAGCCTACGCCAAGGGGCAGAACTGGCGCATTGCCGACTTCTGCGGGGTGCTGACTCCCTACCGCGAGGGCAACGCCGACATCGGCGGCAAACTCATTTTGCAGCAGCAGCAGAGCTTCTTCAACATCGCACGCGCTGAGGTCGAGCTACCCGTACTAAGCCTCGGTGCCCTGCCCCTGCCCCCCGGAGCGCCCGCCGACTTCGCGCACATGGTGGGCAGCAAGCCGGGACTCAGCGCGAGCAGCACGGCGCAAAAGCTGCGCATGAACGAGGCCGTAGAGGTGGAGCTCACCGTGCGCGGGGTGCCCAATGTCGAGCAGATGGAATGTCCCGAACCCACCGATGCCGAGGCGTGGAAGCTCGTGCCCGCCACGCGCAAGCCCCTGCTGGGAGCCAACGGCGAGATTGTCGGCATGGTGTTCAGCCGACTCATGCGCCCCACGGCCGAGGTCGGCGGGATTCCCTCCTTTGCCTTCAGCTATTTCGACCCCGAGAAGATGGAGTACAAGCGCGCGGCAACCCGCCCCATCCCCCTGCCTTGGGAAAAATCCTCCGCAGCCGGCAGCGGACTGCAAAGCGCCGCCCCCGAGCCGCCGCCCGCAGGCGAGGTACCCACGGAGGAGATGACGGATATTTACGGCTGGCTCAGCCCGGAGACGGCGGGGCACACACGCGTGCTGCCGCGTTGGCTGTGGTACCTGCTCTATGCACCCGCCCTGCTCATCGTGCTGTGGCTGGGGCTCCGGGCGCTGCGCCGCCGCCTGAGCGCCGGGGCGGCCTCCCGAGCCCGCGAGCGCGAGCTGGCGCAGCTGGCGGCGGAAAGCGACGGGCTCGCGTTCCTCAAAGGTGCCGGCAGCTGCATTGAGCGCCATCTGGGGACGGAGGCGCTCAGCCCCGAGCTGCGCCGTGTCCTCGACCGCCGCGATGCGGAGGTCTTCCGCCCCGATGCCTCGCTGAACCTCAGCACCGCCGAGCGCGAGGACATCCTGCGGCAGCTGCGCCGCGCCCTCGCCAAGTTGGGCTGCTCCGCCCTGCTGCTGCTCGCGCTGCCGCAGGTGCTCGCGGAGAGCCCCGCCGAGAAGGACTACCGCGCGGGGCAGTACAGCCGCGCCCTGCAATGGCTGGAGCAGAGCCCCGTGCCCAAGGGCGAGGAAGCGCTCACCCTCTACAACAAAGGCAACTGCGAGTACCGCCTCGGCAACAGCGGCAAGGCCGCGCTCCGCTACGCCCAAGCCCTGCAGCTCGACCCCGGGCTGAAAGAGGCGCAGGCCAACCTGGCTTTCATCCAGCGCAAGGAGGGAGCCCATGTGTTCCTGCCCCTACCCGAGGATGCCATTTTCACCTACCTGAGCCCCGTGCAACTGCGCGCTGCCACCATCATCTCCACCGCGCTGCTCGCGCTCGGTCTGGCGCTGCTGCTCGCGCGCCGGGGGCGCCGCACGCCCGGTCTCGCCCTGTTCAACGCGCTCGCGGGCACCGCAAGCATCCTGTGCGCCACCGGCTGGATTTACTACGGCACGCGCGAGGTGCCGGCGCTCGGGATGCTGGCGCCGCGCGATGCGGCCTATGTCCTCTACGCCACCGAGGCGCGCACCGCCGCCGATGACGAAAGCCCCGTGATTGTGCAGCTCAAGCCCGCCACCCCCCTGCACCTGCTGGCGCGGCGCGGCGACCGCTGCTACGTCGAGACCCTCTCCAACGGCACCCGGGGCTGGGTGCCCGCCGCGAGCATCGCCCCCCTGCACGGGGACGCCCGCCCGCAGCCCCCGCTCATTCTGCGCTTCTGACCATCTTGTTCTTGACAAAGCCTACCGCTCGGCGCAGAATCCAAACAGATACGACACTCTCACCATGGAACCCTACAGCATGAAAAATCCGTTCCCGGCCACGGTGCTGGGAGTCCATCCCGTCACCAAACCCGGAAGCGCCAAGGAAACCATCCACATTGACTACTCGCTGGAGGGTTCGGGGCTGAGCTACACCACGGGCGATGCACTGGGCGTGCTGCCCAACAACGACCCCGCGCTGGTCGATGCCCTCATCGCCGCGCTGGCGCTCGACCCCGCCGCCACCGTCACCCTGCCCGACGGCAGCAGCGCCACCCTGCGCGAGGCGCTCATCACCACCTACGACATCACGGGACTGAAGAAAGGTGTGCTCACCAAGTGGAACGCCGTGGCGGGCAGCGAGAAGCTCGCCGCCATTCTGGCCGACAAAGATGCCCTCAAGGACTTCTGCTGGGGGCGCGACCTGCTCGACCTCGCGGAGGACCCCGAGATGACGGCGCACTTTACCGATGCCGCCGCGTTCACCGCCATCCTTGGCAAGATGAACGCCCGCCTGTACTCCATCGCCAGCAGCCCCGACGCCGTCCCCGGTCAGGTGTCGCTCTGCGTGGGGGCGGTGCGCTACCTGCCCAAGACGGGCACCACGCGCAAGCGCAACGGCGTGTGCTCCACCTTCATGGCCGACCGCCTGCAGCCGGGGGACAAAGTGAAGGTCTTTGTACACAGCAACAAGAATTTCCGCCTGCCCGAGGACGGCAGCACCCCCATCATCATGGTGGGTCCCGGCACGGGCATCGCGCCCTTCCGCGCCTTCATGCAGCAGCGCGTACACGACGGCGCCACGGGCGGCATGTGGTTCTTCTTCGGCAATCCCTACAAGGCCACGGACGGCTGCTACGAGGACGAGCTGCAAGCGCTGGTGGAGGCGGGCAAGCTCAAGCTCTCCGTGGCGTGGAGCCGCGACCAGGAGTACAAGATTTATGTGCAGCACCTCATGACGCAGGCCGCCGCCGAAATCTGGCAGTGGCTGGAGCAGGGCGCGGCTTTCTACATGTGCGGCGATGCCAACCGCATGGCCAAGGATGTGGAGGCGGCGCTGCTGAGCATCATCGCCGAACAGGGAGGCAAGACGCCCGAGGAAGCCGCCGCCTACCTGGCCGCGATGAAAGCCGCCAAGCGCTACCAAAAGGACGTATACTGATACCGCGCGTCCGCACCCGTTTCGGGGGAAGCGGGGCAACCGCTTCCCCCTTTTCCCTACCCCATGAGTGCCGACTCCCTCTACACCCGCATGAGCGAGGCTCCGACCACGAGCTTCGATGTCTCCCTGCGCCCCCCCGCATTCACCGAGTTCTGCGGGCAGGAAAAAGTCAAGGAGCGCCTGCTGCTCATGGTACAGGCAGCCAAGCTGCGCGGCGATGTGCTCGACCATGTGCTGCTCAGCGGCCCCCCGGGGCTGGGCAAGACCACCCTGGCCAACATCATCGCCAACGCCGTGGGGCACAAGCTGCACACAACCAGCGGACCCCAGATTGACAAGGCGGGCGATTTGGCGGGCATCCTGACCAATATCGAGCGCGGCGATGTGCTCTTTATCGACGAAATTCACCGCCTCGCCCCCGCCATTGAGGAGTACCTCTACCCCGCGATGGAGGATTTCCGGCTCGACATCATCATCGACCAAGGCCCCAACGCACGCTCCATCCGGCTCAACCTGCCGAAATTCACGCTGGTGGGGGCCACCACGCGCGCCGGGATGCTCACGGGACCGCTGCGCTCGCGCTTCGGGCTGGTCAATCGGCTGGACTACTACTCGGTGGAGGAGCTCTGCCGCATTTTACAGCGCTCGGCGGGCATTTTGGACATCGACCTCGCGGCGGAGGGCGCCGTCGCCATCGGGCGGCGCAGCCGCGGCACCCCCCGCGTGGCCAACGCCCTGCTCCGCTGGGTGCGCGATTTCGCACAGGTGCGTGCCGACGGGCGCATCACCGACGCGGTGGCGCAGGCCGCGCTGGACATGATCGACATCGACGATGACGGTCTGGACGAGATGGACAAGCGCCTGCTGGAGACGATGATTTACAAGTTCAACGGCGGGCCGGTGGGGCTGGGCTCGCTGGCCGTGGCCGTGGGCGAGGATGAATCCACCATCGAGGATGTGCACGAGCCTTTCCTCATCCTGCAGGGCTACATCAAGCGCACGCCGCGCGGTCGCGAGGCTCTTCCCGCCGCCTACGCCAAAATCGGCGCCTCGCCCGCGGGGGCGCAGGGCTCTCTTCCCCTCTGAATCTACACCGCATGCCCCGCTTTCTCCTCTTCCTGCTTCTCCCCCTGCTGCTCGGCGGCTGTGTGCAGCAGCAGATGCGCGCACAAGTGCGCCACAGCCGCGTGGTGGTGCTCGACATCGGCCACTGGTACAAGCCCGGCGCGGGCGGTCAAGGGGCGCGCACGCCCGATGCGCGCTACGGCGCGCTGGAGGAGTGCGCGTTCTGGTACCGCTACTGCCTGTATACCAAGCGCGTCATCGAGGCAGCGGGCTACGAGGTGCGCATCTGCAACCGCGCCGCCCTGCCGACCGACCCCGCCCTGCGCCGCGCCGCCGAGGCCGCGCAGGTACACCAGGTGAACAGCCCCGAACCCGGCGCCATCTACCGCAGCAAGCACCACCCCAAACGCATGGCCGTGGGCATGCTCTCCGCCGACTGGGCGCTCGACCAGAACCCCGCCTGCGTCGTCTTCCTGCACCACAACAGCAACAGCGAGCGCTGGCAGGTCTACAACAAGGGCGCCATGTACTGCAACGCCGAGGGCGGTGCGCTCGCCTTTGCCCTGGCGGCCGAGATTGACCGCAGTATCTTCAAAGGCAGCCCGCCCATGGAAAACCACGGGGAGCCCTGCGGGGTCATCCTGCGCAACGACGGGCGGCGCGGCGGCGGCGACTGGCTCAACACCTGCAACGAGAGCTATGTGCCCGCCGTCATCACCGAGGCCGCGTTCCTCTCCAACCCCGAGCATGCGCGCTTTCTGGGCAGTCAGCAGGGCGCCATCCGCTACGCCGAGGCCGTGGGGCGCGGCATTGTCAACTATCTCAACGCCCGCTGAGCACTCATGAACAAGACGCAGATTCTCGACGTCCTCGCTGAAGCCGGGGTCAACCCCAGCAAGGCACTGGGGCAGAATTTCCTGATTGATGAAAATGTGGCCAAGTGGATTGTGGCGCAGCTGGAGATTGCGCCCGATGACTGCGTGGTGGAGGTGGGTCCCGGCACCGGGGCGCTCACGGAGCACATTGCGCCGCTCTGCCGCAAGCTCATTCTGGTGGAGTACGATGCGCGACTGGCTGACTACCACCGCCGCCGCTGGGCCGACAGCCCCCATGTATGCGTACACCACGCGGACGGCGCCGGTTGGGATCCGCGCCCGCTCTTTGCCGAGCAGCCCGTGAAGTTCATCGGCAACCTGCCCTACAGCGCGGGCGGGGCTATTCTGCAAAATTTTCTGACGTCTCCCTGCGCGGTGTCGCGCGCGGTGGTGATGCTGCAAAAGGAGTTTATCGACCGCATTCTGGCGCAGCCGGGGGACGAGGCCTTCGGCCTGCTCTCGCTGCGCGTGCAGATGGACTGGGTGCCGCGCGCGCTCAAGACCATCCCGCCGGAGGCTTTTTCGCCCCGCCCGAAGATTGATTCGACGGTCATGCTGCTCACCCCGCGCAACCCGCTGGAGCTGCTGCCCTACGACCACCGCCTGGCCGATGAGCTCATGCGCCGCTGCTTTGCCCAGCGCCGCAAGCAGATGCACAAGCAGCTGCCCGCCGAACCGCCATGGGAGCAAGTGGCGGCGCAGGTGGGCATCGCGCCCCAAGCGCGCCCGGAGGAGCTTTCGCTGGCGCAGTGGGCGGCGCTGACCTGCGCCTACGACCCGCACCCGCTGGCGGGGGTGGCGCAGCGGGACGAGGAGCTTTTCGACGTGGTGGATGCGGCGGACAGGGTGCTGCGCCGAGCCACGCGCCGCGAGGTACACGAGGGGGGGCTCATGCACCGCGCCGTACACATTCTGGTGTTCAACAAGAACCGCGATTGCCTGCTGCAACAGCGCTCGCTGCTCAAGGATCGCCACCCCGGCGTGTGGGACAGCTCCGCCGCCGGGCATGCGGACGCTGGCGAGGACTACGACAGCGCCGCGCGCCGCGAGCTGGAGGAGGAGCTGGGCATCCGCGACACCAAGCTGCTGCGGCTCGGCACCCTGCTGCCCGGCGAGCGCACGGGCATGGAGCATGTGGCGGTCTACGCCGCGCTGCACACGGGACGCGTGTACTACCCCGCGGCGGAAATCAGCGGTGTACTCCCCTTCTCCCCCGAGCTGATTGACGCCTGGCTGGCGCGCCGACCGCAGGATTTTGCGGACTCCTTTGCCGCCGTGTGGCAGCTGGTGCGCCGCGAGGTGCAGCTCTGAGCGCCGCCCGACGATGAAGACACCCCCGATACCGCAGCGGCATCGGGGGTGTTTCCCAAAGCGGATGTGATGCTCAGTCCTTGGGGCTCAGGCTGCGCTCCTTGTGCTCCCAACTCCAGTCCCAGCGGGTCAGGTTGGTGAAGAGCAGCGCCAGCAGATCCTCGCTGGCCTGGATGTCGACCTTGTGCGCCATCTCAATGTGCTGGTGCACGTTGCGCACAGGGATGGACAGGGCGCCGCAGACGGAGCCGCCCGCGCTGAACTTTTGCAGCGCGCCCGCATCCGTACCGCCGGCGCTGAGCAGCTCGCGCTGGTAGGGGATGCCGGCTTCCTCGGCGAGCTGCACCATGTAGTCGACCATGCGGCGGTCGGTGATGAGGGTGCCGTCGTAGACCTTAATGGCCGTACCCTTGCCCAGCTCGGTGCATTTGTCGTGCGCGCCGCTGCCGGGGGTGTCGAAGGCGATGGTGGTGTCCAGCGCAAAGGCGAAGGTGGGGTTCACCGCCAGGGTGGCGGCATGCGCGCCGCGCAGGCCGACTTCTTCCTGCACGGTGAAGACGGCGTAGAGGTCATAGTCGGGGCGATTGCCGCCGTCGATGATGCTCTTGCATGCCTGGATGAGCATGTAGCAGCCGCCGCGGTTGTCGATGCTCTTGACGTTGAGGCAGTCGCCCATTTCCACCAAATCGCTCTTGCGGGTGATGGGGTCGCCCACGGTCACCCATTTCTCGACTTCTTCCTTGGGCAGACCGAGGTCGACCACATAATCCGTCACGGCGGGCATCTTGGTGCGCTCCTCGGGGCTCATGACGTGGATGGGTTTCACGCCCATGCAGCCGGGCAGGTCTTTCTTGCCGTGCACGATGACGCGCTGGGCGGTGAGGGTCTTGGCGTCGAAGCCGCCCAGCGGCAGGATGCGGATGAAGCCCTTGTCGTCGATGTGGCGGACGATGAAGCCGATTTCATCCATGTGCGCGGCGCACATGATGCTCTTTTCGGCGCTCTTGCCCTTGATTCGGCAAACCACGTTGCCGATGTTGTCAACGTGCATCTCATCGGCATAGGGCTGCATCTCCTTCATGATGAGCTCGCGGATGCCGTACTCGAAACCGGGCGCGCCGATTGCCTCGCAGAGGTCTTTGAACAGTTGGACGTTCATAACGCCCCCTACTCTACCCCCGCAGCTCTCCCTGCGCAAGAGCAATCCGCAGGGAGAGCCGGGTGAAATGTGTCTGCCTCCCTCCGCGCGTCAGCGCGCGCCGCGGGCAATCAGGTAATCGCGGATGGCGGGCTGCTTGGCCTCGTGCAGCGGGGTTTCGCCGTCCTCATCGCGCGCGTTGATGTCCGCGCCGTGCCCGACCAGCGCCATGACGATGGGCAGGCTGCCGTTGTCGCAGGCTTCGTGCAGGGGGGTCTTGCCGTCCTCATCGCGCACGTTGGGGTTGGCGCCCTGCTGCAGGAGGTAGTTGACGACGTTGAGATGCCCGCAGGCCACGGCGGCCATGAGCGGGGTCTCGCCGTCCTCGCCCACGCGCACGTTGACATCGGTGCCCTGCTGCCCCACCAGCTGCTCCGCCACATCGAGCGCCCCGCACACGGAGGCGACATAGAGGAAGAAGGAGCGCTGTGCTATCGGCGCGGCGGTGGGGGTGCTCACCAACTCCAGCATCGCGGCGCTGTCACCGCGCTGCGCCGCGCGAACAAAGGCCGCCGCCGTGCCCTGCGCGTGCTCGGCGAGCTCCTCCAGTTCATCGGCCATGTTTTCGGCGGGCGAATCCGCCCGCAGGACACCCGCGGGCAGCAGCGCCAACGCCGCCATCAGAAACAAACTATGCATGACTCTCATAACAAGAGGATAAGACAACACCAAGAACAATCCCGTTGAAACATCCCGCTATCTTTTTTTGGCGCGCGACGAGCAGAAAAGACTTGACAACGCGCGCTCAGGATGCCACAATGCGCGCGTACAAGTTCCGGTCTCACATGGATTGGGGCGGGTCGCGGACCCGCTCTTTTTTTGTAGACCGTTCACCCCCCCAAACAACAGCCGCTCACCATGCCCGCCAACGATATTACCGCTCTGATTGACTACTACGTTCGCGAAAAGGATCTGACCCCCGATCGCGTGTTGAAAGCTCTCGAAGATTCTTTCCTGACGGCTTACGCCAAGATGGTTCCCGGCGCCGACCGCATCCACAACCTGCGCGCCGTCATCAACACCAGGACAGATGCCGTGCGCATCAAGGCCGAGATGACGGTGGTGCCCGATGAGGAGCTGACGGATGCGTTCAACGAGGTTCCCCTGTCGGTCGCGCAGGCTAAGGGCGCCAAGAAGGGCAAGGTTTATGCGCCCGGCGACACCATCAGCGTGAATGTCACGCCGCCCGACTTCGGCCGCATTGCCGTGCAGACGGCGCGCCAGACCATGCAGCAGCGCATCCGCAAGGCGGAGCAGGAAATGCTGGCCGACGCTTTCCGCGACCGCATCGGCGAGCTGGTGACGGGCACGGTTAAGCGCTACGACCGCGGCGATGTCATCGTGGAGGTGGAGAAGTTCGAGGCGCTGGTGCCGATGCGCCAGCGCATCCCCGGCGAGGAGTACAACAGCGGCGATCGCCTGCGTTTCTACATTGTCGAGGTGCGCGACGGCGTGCGCGGCAATGAGCTCATCCTCTCCCGCAGCCACCCCAATCTGGTGCGCCGTCTCTTCGAGAACGAGGTCATGGAGATTGCCGACCACACCATCGAGATTGTCCGCATTGTCCGCGAGCCGGGTTACCGCACCAAGATGATTGTGCGCAGCAACGACCCGAACATTGACCCCGTGGGAGCCTGCGTCGGGATGCGCGGGGCGCGCGTGAAGAACGTGGTCAATGAGCTCAACCGTGAGAAGGTCGACATTTTGGAGCACACCGAGGACAAGGCCGCGCTGGTGACGGATTCGCTCTCGCCCATCGAGCCGCTGAGCATTGATGTGGACGAGGAGAAGCGCGTGGTCACCGTCATTGTGGAGGACGACCGCGCCGCCGCCAAGGCTAAGGGGCGCCGCGGGCAGAATGTGCGCCTGACGGCTCGCCTGATTTCGACGCCGGAGGCGGCGTGGGATGTGCGCGTGGAGCCGCATGATGAACACGCGGTTACCAAGCAGATTGCGCAGGAGGGCGCTGCGGCGCTGGTGCAGACGCTCGGGGTGAGCGATGCGCTGGCCGAGGCCATGATTGCCAACGGCTTCACCACGGTGCAGACGATTGCCGACTTTGCCGCCGCCGAGGATTTGGTGGAGGCGCTGGGCATCGGCGAGGCCGAGGCGCAGGAGATTATCGACAAAGCCAAGGCTGCCTGCTGAGAGGCGCCGTCTATTTACTCTTTCATTTCCCATGCCGAATAACGAACAAAAGAAGCCCGTAGTGCTGGATCTTCTCGGGGGCTCCAAGAAGAAGAAGGCTCAACCTGCGGAGGCAGCTCCGGCGCCGCGCGCGGCCGCAGCCCCCAAGGCACCCGCGTCCAAGAAGGAGGCGCTCGACCTGCTGGCGCCCAAAAAGCGCCGCCCCGCCGCTCCGGCTCCTGCCCCGGCAGCAGCGCCCGCTCCCGCAGCAGCGCCCGCTCCCGCAGCAGCGCCTGCCCCCACCCCCGCGCCGGCACCGGCTCCCGCTGAGACGGCGGCGGAGGCTCCGGTCACGGTCAAGGCGCCCATCAGTGTGGCGGATCTGGCGGCGGTCATCGGGCTCAAGCCTTTCAAGCTCATTGCCGAGCTGCTGCCCATGGGGGTGTTTGCCAACCCGGGCACGATTCTCGACAGCGATCAGGTGGCGGCTCTGTGCGAGAAGCACGGGCTGACCTACGAGCGCCAGAAGCGCGAGAAGGGTGCCGGGGTCAAGGCGCCGACGGAGGAGATTAAGGAGCCCGAGGCTGTGGCGCCCGAGGAGGAGCCGGAGGATGTGCTCAAGCTGCGCACGCCCATCATCACGGTCATGGGGCATGTGGATCACGGCAAGACCTCGCTGCTGGACTACATCCGCCGCACCAAGGTGGTGGCGGGCGAGGCCGGCGGCATCACCCAGCACATCGGTGCCTACACGGTGCAGCACAACGGCCAGACGCTGACCTTTATCGACACGCCCGGGCACGCCATTTTCACCGAGATGCGCGCCCGCGGCGCGGATGTGACGGATATCGTGGTGCTGGTGGTGGCGGCCAACGACGGCATTATGCCCCAGACGAAGGAGGCCATCATGCACGCCAAGGCGGCGGGCAAGACCATCATCGTGGCGGTGAACAAGTGCGACCTGCCGGCGGCGGATCCCCTGCGCGTGCGCACGCAGTTGATGGAGGAGGGGCTGGTGCCGACGGATTTCGGCGGCGATGTCGAGTGTGTGGATATTTCGGCGCACACGGGGGCGGGCATCAACGACCTGCTCGACCTGCTCTGCCTGCAGGCGGAGGTGATGGAGCTCAAGGCTAACCCCAAGGCGAACTGCCGCGCCTCCATCATCGAGGCGCGCATGGAGCAGGGCAAGGGCTGCTCGGCCACGGTGCTGGTGCAGAGCGGCACGCTGAAGGTGGGTATGCCCTTCATCTGCGGTCCCTTTGCAGGCAAGGTCAAGACCATGCTCAACGACCAGGGCAAGAGCATCAAGAAGGTGACTCCGGGCATGCCGGCGGAGGTCTCCGGCTTCATCGAAACGCCCAATGTGGGCGATGAGCTGGTGGAGATGGAGAATGAGCGCGCGGCGCGCCGGCTCTCCGAGGAGCGTTTGGAGGAGCTGCGCATGGAGCGCCTGCGCCAGCCCAAGCGGTCGCGCATGGAGGATATTCTGGCCATGATGGGCGACGGCTCGCAGAAAGCGGTGCTCAAGCTCTACCTCAAGGGCGATGTGCAGGGCTCGGTGGAGGCTATCAAGAAGGCGATTACGGACATTGAGAGCGACAAGGTGGAGTGCCGCTTCATCGGCGCGGCTGCCGGTCCGATTTCGGAGAGCGATGTGCTTCTGGCGTCGTCCTCGGATGCGGTGATTCTCGGCTTCAATGTCAAGGTGGAGACGAATGCCGTGCGCGCGGTGAAGCGCGAGGGCGTGCAGGTCAAGATTTTCTCCATTGTCTACGAGCTCATTGACCAGGTGAAGGATGCCATGCTCGGCCTGCTGGAGCCGGAGACGCGCGAGACCATCATCGGCCATGCCACGATTAAGCAGGTGTTCAAGTTGAACAAGGGCAAGGCGGCGGGGTCTTATGTTTCGGACGGCAAGATGTTCCGCAAGGCCGAGGCTCGCGTGCTGCGCGACGGGCAGGTGGTGTTCGACGGTAAGATGTCGACGCTGCGCCGCTTCCAGGACGAGGTCGAGGAAGTGAAGAGCGGGCTCGAATGCGGTATTCGTCTGGCCGACTACGATGACTACGAGGAGGGCGATGTCATCGAGTGCTACACCCTCGAAAAGATTAAGCAAAGTCTGTAACCCCATTCCCCGCTATGCCCGCACGCCGTCTCGACAAGGTCAATGAGTTGATGAAGCGCGAAATCAGCTCCTACGTTCAGAAGGAGTTTGATTGGTCCGGCACCATTGTCTCCATCCTCGATGTGGAAATCACCGAGGACCTCAAGGAGGGTCGCGTGTGGGTCGGCGTGGTGGGGCGGATGCACCCCGCGCAGGTGATTGAGAAGCTGAGCAGGCACCGGGGCGAGATTCAGCGGGCAGTCAGCCGCCGCGTGATTCTGCGCAACACACCCAAGCTCACCTTCCGCCACGATGATTCGGCTCGCCGCGGGGTGGAGCTGGTCAATCTGCTGGACGACATCGACAAGAATCTGCCGAAAGCGCCCCCGCTGCCGGAGGGCGAGTGCGACCCCGAGATTTAAGCACGCGCCCCCTGCCCTATGCGCGGTCGATTGCCCATCAAACGCGTGGGTGCGCTCCTCCCGGTGTTGTGCCTGGCGGGGCTGTTGCTGGCTGTGGGGCTGGTGGCTTGGCTGAGCATGGCGGGGCTGCCGCCCTGTGCGCTGCGCGCGCTGGAGCGCGAGCTGGCGGCTCAGGGCTTGCAGGTGCAGCTGGAGCGGCTGCGGCTGGCGCCCAAGGCGGGGCTTGCGTTCAGGGCGGAGGGCATCCGCGCTTCTCTGCCGCAACCGGGGGCTCCGCCCGCGACCCTCACGGCGCGCAAGTTGCAGGCGGAGTGGGATGTGTTGGCTTTGCTCGGCGGCGATGTGCTGCCGCAAACGCTGTATGTGCGCGAGGCGGCGCTGCGGCTGCCGCTGTCGGAGGACGAGGCGCTGAGCGCAGAGGCGGTGGATGTGCGCGTGAGGCACAACGCCAAGGCGCAGCTGTGGCATGCGGAGCTGCGGGCGAACATCGGCGGAGCGGCGACAACGCTGCGGGTGTTGGTGCCGGAATCGTTGCTGCAGGGCTCGGAGTCGGGGGCGGAGTCTCCCGACCCGGCGGCTCTGCTGGCGGAGCACCGTGAAACGCTGCTGCGGGTGCAGCGCGAGCTGGCTCGGCAGGATTGGGGCTCCCCCGACAAGGCGCCCAAGCTGCAGTGCCGCGTGAATTTGCTGGGCGAGCTGCCGCTGGTGTCGCTGCTGGCCGAGCTGCCGACGCTGCAAACGCCTGCGGAGCTCTGCCTGCGCGATCTGGTTCTGGATGCCCGGCTGGAGAAGAATGTACTCACCATCAACCGCAGCGGCTTCCGCACGCTGTCGCCCGACACGCAGATTTCCCTGCGCGGCGGCTACGACCTCGCACACCGCGAGCTGGATGTCGAGCTGGACAGCACGGCGAATTTGCTGCAGTTGGCGGAGACTTACGGCGATGCGCAGCTGGCGGCGTGGCGTGCGCGGGTGTCGCGCCCGACGCCGCCGACCATCCGCATGCGCGGGCATGCGCTGTTGGCCGAGGATGGCGCGCTGGAGCGCTATGCGCTCAACACGCAGCTGGTGCAGGGTGAGATGAGCTTCGATGATCTGGAGTTCCGCCATGCCGAGCTGTCGCTGTATTTGGAGGACGGCAATATCAACCTCACGAATTTGGAGCTGGAGCTGAGCGATGGCTCGCTGCGCGCGGAGGGGCAGGTGTATGAGGGGCAGGGGCAGGCGCGCGCGGAGTTGCGAGCCGCCCTGCCCTGCCTGCAGAAGTTGTGGCAGTGTGTGGCGGGTGAGCCCCTGCCCTTGCCGGAGGGTTGGGAATCGGAGGGGGAGCTGCAGCTCGATGCGCAGCTCGGCCTGCAGATGCCGCGCTTTGTCCCGGGGGTGACGCGCCTGCAGGAGCTGTTGCCGACGCTGACGCGCGCAAGTCTCCGCGCGGCGTGGGCTCGCTGTGCGACCGGGGAGGCTGCTGCGGAGCACCCGCAGCTTACGCTGGAGCTGGAGCAGCCGGAGTGGGACGGCGCGCGCGCCAAGGTGGCAGGTGCGCGGCTGCAGCTGCAGGCGGCGCGCTTGAGCGGCGGAGAGCTGGCGGCGGAGGAGGTGCAGGCGACGCTGGAGCTACAGGGGGCGGAGCTGGGTGAGGATGCTCTTTCGGTCGCGGAGGCGGCGCTCGGCCTGAGCGCGGCTTCGCTGGCGCAGGGGGAGGACGGGCTCGACGGGGTGCAGGCGCAGGCGCAGCTCCGCGCCTTGCGGCTGCCGTGGGCGGATGCAGCGGCGCTCGCGGCGGAGGAGCTTGCGGCGGATGTGCGCTGTGCACGTGCAACCCGGGGAGAGACGACGGCGGAGGATTTTCGCTTGGCGCTGACGGGGGCGCGGCATGTGGGCGGCGCGGCGGATTGGCGGCAGATGCTTGCGGATGCGACGGGAGGGCTGGATGTGCAGCTGGCGGCGCTGCGCTCGCCGGAGTGGGGGGAGTTGCGCGCGCTGGCTCTCGCGCTGCACCCGGAGGATGAGGGGGCGTGGCGGCTTGCGCTGGGGGCTCAACTCAATGAGCGGGAGCTGCGGCTGGTCTCGCGGGTGCAGCTGCGGCAGGAGGAGGGGCAGCTGGAGCTGCGCGATGCGTCGTTTACGCTTTCTCCGGCGGCGGCGGAGCGTTGGTTGGCGGCGCAGGGTTGGACGACGAATCTGCTGCGCTTGCCGGAGCTGGTGCAGGGGCAGCTGCCGCTGCTGGCGCTGGATTTGCAGCCGTTCCGCCTGCACCGGGCGGAGTTGGAGCTGCAGGTGCCGGAGTTGGTGCGCACGCCGCAGTTGCCCGCGCTGCGGGAGCACCCGGTGACGCTGGGGCTGCTGCTGCGCGCGACGCTGTGCGCGGATGCGGAGGAGCGCTTGCTGTGTGCTGCGCATGTGGAGTTGTCGCATGCGCAGGGGGGCGGGCTGTGGCTGGATGTGGCGGGCGATTTACGGGAGTCGCTCACGCTGACGGGTCGCAATACGCTGACGGCAGATCTGGTCGATGCGTTGATTGATGATGCCGATGCGCACGAGATTATCCGCGATTTCCGCTTTACGCCGGGGCTCAGCCGCGTGACGGCGGAGAATATCAACGCGGTGGTGAAGTATGGTTCCGGGCTGGATTTGCGCGTGCATTGCGATGCCGATATTCGCGACACGGATTATCTGCTGGGGGCGTATGAGGATGTGCGCGATGCGGCGGGTCAGGTGGTGGGGGAGCGGCTGCGCACGACTTGGGGGGCGGAGCCTTTTGTGCGGGTGGCGCAGGCGACGTGCGGGGTGGATGTTGTGGTGCGCTTGGGTGTGCGGGATGCGGCGGGGCAGCCGCTGCCGGATGTGACGACGATTGATTTGTCGTCTCCCTACCTGCGCTATGATAATCGCCGCTGGCTGCGCCGTCAGGGTTTTGCCAAGGGGCCGGCAGAGAGTGTGGTGCAGGGGGAGGATGTGTTTTTTGATTTGGAGGCGAATACGCTGCGTCTGACGAATATCGGCGGCACGTGCTATCCGGCGTATGCGTTCGGGATGTTTTTCCCGGATTTGATGGAGTATATGGGGGATATTGTGCTGCCGCAGCCGGTGCAGGTGTCGACGGCGAGCTGTGTGTTCCCGCTTGCGTCGCGCTGCACGGTGCCGATGAGCGGCTGTATCCGCGCGGAGATGCTGCCGGAGGCGCCGCCGGGCTTTTTCCGTTTTCTCGGAACGAAGATTCCGCTCGCGCATTTTTCGGGCTTTGTGACGCTGTCGGATGATGCGGTGGTGCTTAGTGATATGACGGCGCAGTGCTGGGGCGGGGTGATGCGGGCGGCAGTGCAGTTGGGGATTTCGGGGGGGAGTACGTCGTTCGATGGTTTTGTGGAGGCGCAGAATATGGATTTGCAGGCGATTGCGGCCTCGTATGACAAGCAGTTTTCTCCGGCGATGTGCAATGGGGAGATTCGCTTCCGTTCGCCGAGCCCGGAGTTGCGGGATTTGCGCGCTTACGGTAAGCTGGATGTGAGCGATGGGAATTTGTTGGAGTTGTCGCTGTTTAAGCCGCTGAATGCGTTTATTTCGGATTTGCCGGGGAATTTGGAGTCGCTGGAGCGGACGGCGATTCATGAGCAGACGGGGGAGCAGCGGGATCCGAATTGGCTGGTGCGCTTGTTCGGTCGCTTGTTTTCGGGCACGGGCAGTACGGTGGAGCGGGTGGGGACGACGGTGACGGGTACGGCGTCGCGGGTTCCGTTTGCGAATCATTTGCTGCGTTATGATATTCAGGATGCGTATGCGGAGTTTGAGATTGCGGATGGGACGCTGTATGCGCAGCGGGCAAAGGCGAAAGGCTACAATCTGAGTGTTCGGTTGAATGTGGCGCTGGATTTGGATACGCTGGATTTGAAGGGGAATTTGTGGCCGACGATGTCGAGTGTGCCGACGGTTCTGGTGTCGCCGCTGACCTTTTTATCGGATTATATGATCGATATTCTGATTTTCGGCAATGTGGAGGATATTCACTGGCGTTTCGGTTTGGATCGCTTGGTTCCACAGGAGCCGTCGTCTGCAAAAAATGCTCCGTGAATGAGTCTCTTGCGGTTTTCCCGTTGACTTTGTTCGTGTGGGTGTTTAGAATGTTCCACGTTCGATGTTGCCTGTCATGAGATTCTCTGTTGTTGCCTTGATGGCTGCGGCTGTGCTGTCGGTGCCGCTGACGGCGGCGGAGGAGTCGCAGCCTGCTGTTGCTCCCGAGGAGGATGGCTATGTGCGCGCCGGTCGCGAGACGGTGCTGCTGCTGCATGAGCTGACGGAGGTGCTCAACGGGATTAGTGACCGCGCTTCGGCGGATGCGGCGGTGCCGCGCGTGAAGGATATTTCCGGTCGTATGCAGGCGTTGCGCCTGCGCGCCGAGAGTCTCCCGAAGCCGGATTCGGCGCAGAAGCTGCGCTTCCGCAAGCATTTGGGTGATCAGGAGGTACGTACGGCGGTTCAGGGCTTTATGGTGGCTCTGCTCAATTTGGCGCAAACGGAGGCTTACGGCTCGGAGGATTTGCTCAACACGCTCACGGACATGGTGAGCGGCAAGATGTAATGCCGCGCAAGAGGAACCCACAAGGTTCGCAGACGGACGACTTGCGGACGGAGTCGATGCTGCGGCGGGCGGAGTCAATGGCTCCGGTCTTTGCGGCGGCGTTGGTGGCGTGGTTCGACCGCGAGGCGCGTGATTATCCCTGGCGCCGCACGACGGATCCGTGGGCGATTTTGGTGAGTGAGGTGATGCTGCAGCAGACGACGATTCCGACGGTGCTGGGGCGTTATGAGGCGTGGATGCGCCGTTTTCCGACGCCGCAGGCGCTGGCAACGGCGAGTGAGGAGGAGGCGCTGCGCTCGTGGGAGGGTTTGGGCTATTACCGCCGGGTGCGTTCGCTGCAAGCGGCGGCGCGGGCGATGGTGGCGCGCCACGGCGGCTGTTTCCCGGAGGAGCCGAGGGCAATTCGCGCGCTGCCGGGTATCGGGGATTACACGGCGGCGGCGGTGCTGAGTTTTGCGTTTAACCTCCCTGCCCCGCTGGTGGATGCGAATGTGGCTCGGGTGCTGGCGCGGGTGTTTGATGACGCGGCTCCGGTGGATGCGCCGGAGGGTCGCCGCCGCCAATGGGCGCTGGCGGCTCGCCTGGTGTCGCCGGATCGGGCGCGGACGTACAATGCGGCGCTGATGGAGCTGGGGCAGCGGATTTGCACGGGCGGGCAGCCGGATTGTTTGCTGTGCCCGGTGCGTGCTTTTTGCGCGACGCATCACCCGGAGCAGCTGCCGATGAAGCTTCCCAAGCCGGAGCTGTTGCGCGCGGAGCACTGCGACCTTTGGGCGCTGACGCCCGAGGGGTTGCTGATGGAGCGCCAGCCGAGCGGGGTGCGCCACGCGGGGATGCTGCGGCTGCCCCGCCGCAGTGAGGCAGAGGTGGCGGGCTTGGAGCATTTGCTCGACCAACGCTACAGTGTCACCCGCTACCGGGTGCTGCGCCGCGTGTTCCGCGCGGCTCCGGGCGAGCAGCCGCGCGAGCGCGAGCTTTTTGTTCCGCTCGCGCGCCTGGAGAGTGAGCCGATGGCCTCGCCCGACCGCAAGGTTGTGCTGCGGCTGCTGGCGCAGGGCTGAGCGCCCTTTCAGCGGCAGGCTTCGAGCACGAGGACGGTGCGAGGCAGCAGGTAGAGCGCCAGCTGACCGTTGTCGTCCGTGCGGTGGGTCACGCGGTGGTCTTGGCGATCGAAGCCGCCGAAGCGCGAGTCGTCGCTGTCGAGCACGATGCGCCAGTTGCCCGCCTGCGGCGCGGGGAGCCGGTAGTCGGGGATGGCGGCTTCGCCGTTCCAGTTGAACACGAAGAGGAGCCCGGCGCGGCAGAAGGCCATGACGCGGTTGCCCTCGTCCATGTTGAGGGGCTGCGCGGGCGGGGCATCGAGCAGCTCGCGCTCAGCGGCCAGCTGCACCATCGCGGCGTCAAAGGCGTTGAGGTGGCGGTAGCGCAGCAGTTCGTTGTCGACGAGGCTCCACTGGCGGCGGCAGTATTGGTAGGAGTTGCCGTTGCCCTCGCGGGGGAAGTCGATCCACTCGGGATGCCCGAACTCGTTGCCCATGAAGTTGAGCCAGCCCTCGCCGCCGGCAGCCAGGGTGGCCAGCCGTATCATTTTGTGCAGGGCGATGCCGCGGTCGATGATGAGGCTGTGGCTCTCGCAGCTCATGTGGGTGTACATCTCGGCATCCATCAGGCGGAAGGCAATGGTTTTATCGCCGACGAGGGCTTGGTCGTGGCTCTCGGCGTAGGCGATGTTGGGCTCGCCGTAGCGGCGGTTGATGAGGGTGTACCACATGTCGCCGACGCTCCATTCCTCGTCTTTTTTCTCCTTGAGCAGCTTGATCCAGTAGTCGGGAAGCCCCATGGCGAGGCGGTGGGTGAAGCCGAAGCCGCCCTCGTCCACGGGGCGGCAGAGCCCGGGCATGCCGCTCATGTCCTCGGCGATGATGTAGGCGCCGGGGCAAAGCTCGTGCACCAGGGTGGTGGCCAGTTGCAGGTAGGTGACGGCATCGGGGTTGACCTGCGTGTTGTAGTAGCAGCCGAGCTCGGTGAAGGGCTCGTGCCCGTGGTGGATGTAGAGCATGCTGGTCACGCCGTCGAAGCGGAAGCCGTCGAAGCGGTACTCCTCCAGCCACCAGCGCAGATTGGAGAGCAGGAACTCCAGCACCTGATCCCGCCCGTAGTCGAAGAGGCAGCTGTCCCAGTCGGGGTGGCGGCTGTCACGCTCCCCGGCTTTGAAGTACTGCCCGCCGCTGCCGTCGAAGTCGTTGAGCCCCTCGGCCATGTTTTTGACGGCGTGGCTATGCACGACATCGAGCAGCACGCCGATGCCCAGCCCGTGCGCGGTGTCGATGAGGTATTTGAGATCCTCGGGCGTGCCGAAGCGGTTGCAGGGGGCGAAAAAGGAGGAGACGTGGTAGCCGAAGGAACCGTAGTAGGGGTGCTCCTGCACGGCCATGAGCTGCACGAGGTTGTAGCCGAGCGCATGCACACGCGGCAGCACCTCGTCCGCAAACTCGCGGTAGCTGTGGATGCGGGGTTCTTCCCCGCTCATGCCCACATGCGCTTCGTAGATGAAGGGGGTGCCGAGCTTGGCGGGGTTCCAGCGCGGGTGGCGCCACGCATAGGGCTTGGCGGGCTCCCAGATGAGGCCGCAGTAGTCGAAATTGTCCGGGTTCTGCTCGGTGTAGCGGATCCACGCCGGGATGCGGTCGCGGTGCTGCAGGTCTGCGCCGACGACGTGAACCTTCACCCGCTGCCCGTGCTGCAGTGCTGCGGCGGGCAGCCGCAGCTCCCACACGCCCGTGGCGGTGGGCTGCATGGGGTGGGCACTGCGGTCCCAGCCGTTGAAGTCGCCGATGAGCCACAGCCCGCGGGCTCCCGGCGCCCACTCGCGATAGACCCACTCGTCCGTCTGCGGATCGCGGTTGAAGCCCATGCGACGGCATCCGTCGGCAAAGGCCGCCAGCGAGCCCCAGCGGCGGCAAATTTCCTCGCGCTTGGCATCAAAAAGCCGCAGCCGTCCCCTGATGTCGCGCTCAAAGGGAGCCAGCCAGCCGTCCGCCAGCACTAATCCGGGTATGGGGGGTCTTCTCATCGTGCCCCATCGTACACCGAGCCGAGCAGCGGAGCAAGCTCATAAACTGCTTCGGAAAAATCTCCTGTCGCAAAAAAAGATTTTTTCCGAGCCGACATCGTACTACAACTAACAAATGAAAACCGCAAAAACACTGCTGAAGAATCTCCCCATCGACGAGAACGATTCCGCACGTCTCCTGCTCGAAGCGCTGGAGACCCACGGGCTTTCCGATCTCCCTCAGGATCGGGAGAGCATGCTGAGACTGCTGCGGAAAATCATCCGCGAGGGGGTTGCAACTGTCCACCGCAGCACCGCCACCGTCACCTTTGCCACGGCTGCCGACCTGAGCCTGCAAGCGCGCGCTTCGCGGCGCAGCGTCACCCGACGGGATCTGCGCTACTACATCCACCGACTCCTGCGCATCGAGGGACTGGGCGCGCGCCCGCTGCGCGCCATCACCACGGCCGAATGCCGCGAGGCGCTTGCCCGCAGCTTCGGCCACAGCGCCCACAGCTACCGCAAGGCGCGCGCCATCCTCCACAGCATCTTTGCCTTCGGGATCCGACACGACTGGTGCGCGGAGAACCCTGTTTCGCCCATAGATATTCCTACCGTGACGGAAAAGAGCATCCACCCGCTGCGGCTGGAGGAGGTGCGGCGGCTGGAGCGAGTCGCCTCGCGCCGCGAGTATGCCGACATGCGCTTTTCGCTCAACCTGCTGCTCTACTGCGGGGTGCGCCCGGCGGAAATCGCGCGCATCAACCCCGCCACGGACATCGACTGGGAGCACAATCAGCTCCTCATCCGCCCGCAGACAAGCAAGACGGGCGGCGGGCGCATCATCCCCCTGCGCAAGGTGGCGCGCCTGCCGCGCGAGCTCTGCGTCATCCCCAAGCGCTGGACGCTGCGCTGGCGGGCGCTGCGGCGCTCGGCGGGCTTTGACCAGTGGCAGCCCGACATCTGCCGCCACACCTTCGCTACCTACCACGCCCAGCACTTCCGCGACCTCAACGAGCTGCAGCTGGAGATGGGTCACAGCAGCCTCAACCTGCTGCGCACCCGCTACATGATGGCGACACTGGGCAATGCCTGCGCGACGTTCTGGAGATAGTCCCGTTTGACAAGCGGGGACTCGGCTGCTACACTGGCAGCGGCGTGCCCAAGGCGCTCACAGACATCGTCGCCCACACCCCTGCCTTTGCCGGGGTGCGGGATTTTTTGCTCCGCCGCGCCGGCAGGGAGGGCGCCCCGCTGGTGCTGGAGCGGGTCTGCCCGGCGGCCCGGGCTTTTGTGGCGGCGCTGGTGGCGGCGCAGAGCCGCGAGCCCCGGCGCGTGTGGGTGGTGGCCGATGCGCTGCCCGCGCAGGAGCGCACGGCGGCGGAATGGCCGCTGTGGAGCCGCCTGCCCGCTGTCTTTGTGCCGGAGCAGGAGCAGCACATCAACAACGGCCTGAGCGATCCCGACCTGGCGGCAGAGCGGCTGGAGGCGCTGCACGCCCTCGCCGGCGCGCCGAACGGCACGCAGGTCGTCCTGCTCACCGCCGCCGCGCTGGAACAGCCTGCCCCCTGCTTCGGGGGCAGCGCGGAGCGCACGCGGCACCTGAGCGTCGGGCAGAGCTGCCCGCCCGCCGAGCTCATCGTCGAGCTGGCCGAGCGGGGTTTTGAGCGCGCGGAACAGGTGGTTGCCCGCGGCCAATGGAGCCTGCGCGGCGGTATCCTCGATGTCTTTCCCCTGCAGGCCGCCCAACCGCTGCGCATTGAGTTCTTCGACGACAGCATCGAGAGCCTGCGCAGCTTCGATATTGACTCCCAGCTCTCCGTCCGCAAGCTCGACCGCGCCGACCTGGTGCTGGAAGAGCCGCCCGCCGCCCGCCCGCTGCGCGAGCAGATTGCCCCGCAGGATTGGGTGGTCGCCCTGCCGGGCAGCGGGGTGCGCGGCGATGTGGTGCTCTTCGAGCTGCCGCCCGACCGCGCCGAGCTGCTGCCCGAGGGGGGCGACCGCGACGACACCGCTTTCCTCGGCAGCCCGCTGGGCACATTTGAGACGGGGGATTTTGTCATGCAGGAGGCGCGGCGCGCGCTGGCGCGCCAAACCCTGCTGCACTGGCGCGAGCAGGGCTGGCGCGTGCTCATGTACTTCCCCCACGCAGGCGAGAAGGAGCGCTTCGAGGAGATTTGCGGCGAGGATGAGGCCTGGCAATTCGTGCAAAGCCGCGACGGCGACCTACCCTTCGGCTTTTCGATACCCGGCGCCAAGACGGCGGTGCTCTCGGCAGCCGAGATTTTCGGCCGCTACTCCGCGCCGCATGCCCGGGCGCGCGAGGAACGCGAAGAGCGCCTGCGCCGCGCCCGAGCACAGGCGCCGCTGCGCGAAATCGAGGTCGGCGACCTCGTCATCCACGCCGCACACGGGCTGGGGAAGTTCCTGGGCATCATCCGCAACGAACAGACAGGCGAGGAGGAGCTGCACATCCGCTACGCGGGCGATGTGCTGCTGCGCATCCCCCTGCAGCAAAGCCACCTCGTCTCCAAATATGTGGGGCTGGGGGCCAAGACTCCCGAGCTGAGCCGCTTGGGCGATGCCCGCTGGCGCCGCGCCTGCCAAGCCGCCGAAAAAGCGGTGGCGGACTACGCCGCGCAGCTGCTGGAGGTGCAGGCCGCGCGCGAGAGCAGCGCCGGCTACGCCCACCCCGCCGACTCCTCGTGGATGTGGCAGTTTGAGTCTGCTTTCCCCTACCGCGAGACGCCCGACCAGCTGCGCGCCATCAAGCAGTGCAAGGCAGACATGGAGTCCCCCCGCCCCATGGATCGCCTCATCTGCGGCGATGTGGGCTTCGGCAAGACCGAGGTCGCCATCCGCGCGGCTTTCAAGTGCGTCACGGGCGGGCGGCAGTGCGCCATTCTGGCGCCGACCACGGTGCTGGCCGACCAGCACTACCGCACCTTCCGCAGCCGCATGAGCGAATACCCCGTGCGCATCGAGCTGCTGAGCCGCTTCACCCCCGCGGCCAAGGCGCGCGACATCATCGCCGGGCTGGCGGACGGCTCGGTCGACCTCGTCATCGGCACCCACCGCCTCATCTCCAAGGATGTGCATTTCAGGAATCTGGGGCTCGCGGTCATCGACGAGGAGCAGCGCTTCGGCGTGCGCCACAAGGAGCAGTTCAAGCGCATGTTCCGCATGGTGGACATGATGACGCTCTCTGCCACCCCCATTCCCCGCACCCTGTACACCGCCCTCATGGGCGCGCGCGACATGAGCACCATCGACACCGCGCCGCTCAACCGCCTGCCCGTGCAGACCGCCGTCTGCCCCTACAACGAGGAGCTCATCGCCCGCGCCATCGAGCGCGAGCTGGCGCGCAACGGCCAGGTGTTTTTCCTGCACAACCGCGTACACGACATCCGCAAGGTAGAGGAGACCCTGCACCGCCTGGCGCCGCGCGCCCGCATCGTGGTGGGGCACGGGCAAATGGACAAGGGCGAGCTGGAGTGCATCATGCGCGACTTTGTGACGGGCAAGGCCGACATCCTGCTCGCCACCACCATCATCGAGAGCGGCATCGACATTCCCAACGCGAACACCATCATCATCGACCGAGCGGATCGCTTCGGGCTGGCCGACCTCTACCAGCTGCGCGGGCGCGTGGGGCGCGGCGGGCACCGCGCCTATGCCTACCTGCTGCTGCCGCGCGAGGCGATGGTCACGGGCGATGCCCGCAAGCGCGTGTCGGCCATCAAGCAGTTCACCGAGCTGGGCAGCGGCTTCAAAATCGCCATGCGCGATCTGGAAATCCGCGGGGCGGGCAACCTGCTGGGCACGCAGCAGAGCGGCCACATTGCTGCCATCGGCTTCGAGCTCTACTGCCAGCTGCTGCGCCAATCCGTCGAGCGCCTGCAGGGCAAGGTGCCCACCGTGCGGGCGGATGCCACCTTCAAAGCCGACTTTCTCTGCCTCTCCGAGGCGCAGCTTTCCACCCGCCCCGATGCCGAGCACCTCATCGGCGCGTTCCTGCCCGCTGCCTACATCGAGGGCACGCAGACGCGCATGGAGTGCTACACCCGCTTGGCTCGCGCCTGCTCACCCGAGGAGGTGGACGACATCGAGCGCGAGTGGCGCGACCGCTTCGGCCCCCTGCCCCCCGCCGTGCGCCACCTGCTGCTGGTGCAGCAGATCCGCATTCTCGCCACGCGCCGCGGCATCAGCGCCGTGGAGCTCAGCGGTCAAAAACTGCTGCTCACCCGCAACAAGGACTACATCATGGTCGACCGGCGCTTTCCGCGCATTTTCTCCGTCAAACACCCCGACAAGCTCCGCGAAACCCGCCGCTTTTTGGAGAAGATGTGAGACCTACATTAGATTTATTCTAAATAATTCTTGCATCCTCCGCCCCTATTCGTTAGAATGGACGGCAACGAACCGAATACCGACCATGGACAACAGCATCATGTTTCAACTGACCTACGGGCTGTTTGTGGTGACCTCTGCCGAGGAGGGGCGCGACAACGGCTGCATCACCAACACCGTGCAGCAAGTGACGGCCACGCCGAACCGCATCTCCGTTGCCATCAACAAGGCGAATCTCACGCACGATTTCGTGCTGCGCAGCGGCAAGCTGAACGTGTCGATTCTCTCGCAGGGGGCGGCTTTCGATACTTTCCGCCACTGGGGCTTCCAAAGCGGGCATCAGGTGGACAAGAGCATCGGCATCCGCTTGGAGCGCTCGGCCAACGGCTTGGTGTACATCACCGAAGGGGCCAACGCCTACCTCTCTGCCGAGGTGGAGCAGAGCATCGACCTGGGCACGCACACGCTCTTCATCGCGCGGGTCACGGATGGCGCCAAGCTCAGCGACACGCCCTCCACGACCTACACCTATTACCAGCAGCACATCAAGCCCAAGCCCGCCGCGCCCAAAGCCGAGGCCAAGAAGGGCTGGATTTGCACCATCTGCGGCTACATCTACGAAGGCGAGGAGCTGCCCGAGGACTACATCTGCCCGCTCTGCAAACACCCGGCCTCCGACTTCAAGCCGCTGGCGCCCGCCCCTGCCCCCGCCGAGGGTGCCCGGCGCTACGCCGGGACGCAGACGGAGAAGAACCTGCACACGGCCTTTGCGGGCGAGTCCGAGGCGCGCAACAAGTATACCTACTTTGCCGAGGTGGCCAAGAGCCAGGGCTATGAGCAGCTCGCTGAGCTTTTCCTCAAGACAGCGGCCAACGAGCAGGCGCACGCCAAGCTCTGGTTCACCGAGCTGGGCGGCATCGGCGACACGGCGGACAACCTCGCCGCCGCGGCCGATGGCGAGAATTACGAGTGGACCGACATGTACGCCGGCTTTGCCGAGACGGCGGAGAAGGAGGGCTTTGCGGATTTGGCCGCGAAGTTCCGTCTGGTGGCGGCTATCGAGAAGCGCCACGAGGAGCGCTACCGCGCCCTGCTGCACAATGTGGAGACGGCGCAGGTCTTTGCCAAGAGCACGGTCAAGGTGTGGGAGTGCCGCAACTGCGGGCATATCGTGGTCGGCACACAGGCTCCCGAGCTTTGCCCCACCTGCCTCTACGCGCAGAGCTTCTTCGAAATTCACTGCGAGGATTTTTGATGGGGTGCTTGTCGTCCCGCCCCTGCGCAGGTGATACCTCCCTCCGGCACCCGCCGCGCTTCTCCCGCGCGGCGGGTGCCTTGCCTCAGCCCTGCTGCTGCGCCAGCGCGCGCAGCACGCCGAGGGCATCGGTGCGCCCGCTGTCGATGAGCGCGTGGTAGTAGCGGCGGTCGCCCCAGTCGCAGCCCGTATAGTGCAGGCAGTAGTCGCGGCGTCGGCGGTCGGCGGCGTGCAGGGCGGTCAGGGCTTCGCTCTCGCTGATGCCCTCGCGCTCGGCAATGCGGCGCGCGCGCGTCGGCTCATCGGCATAGATAAAGACGCTCAGGCAGTTGGGACGCCCCCTCAGCACAAAGTTGGCCAGCCGCCCCACGATGACGCAGGGCTCGGCTGCCGCCACGCGGCGAATCAGCGCGCTCTGCAGGCGGAACAGGTCGGCCTGCTCGGCATCCTCGCTGCGCAGCAGACCGAGCGCGCTCTCCTCGTTGTCGCTCACCTCCTCGGGACGCAGTCCGCTCTCGCAAGCCACCAGCTCCAGCAGCTGCCGATCGTAGAGCCGCACGCCCAGCTCGCGCGCCAGCTCGGCTCCCAGCCGATGCCCGTCGCTCCCGTACTCGCGGGAAATGGTGATGACGCGGGGCAGCGCCTCCCCGCTCGGGGCGCTCTCCGCTGCCGCGGCGGCGCTCCGGAAGGCCGAGGCGTGGTGCCGCCCCACCACGGCGTAGTAGAGCGCCGAGAGCACCGCCGCCGCTGACATGAGCACGAACATGCAGCCGTAGCCCCAGCGCTGCACCAGCAGCCCCGCCGCAAAGGCGCCCAGCGCGATGCCCAGATCAAAGGAAATCAGGAAGGTCGAGTTGGCGGCGCCGCGTCGCGCCGGCTCCACCGCCCGCATGGCCATGGTTTGCAACGAGGGCTGGACGGCGCCGAACGCAAAGCCCGCCAGCAGAGCCGAAAGGAGGTAGCAGACCATGTTGTGCCCCAGCACGGGCAGCAGCATGCTCAGCACCATGGCGCCATTGCCCAGCAGCACCGGCAGCGCCTCGCCCCGGCGATCCAGCATGCGCCCCAGCAGCACGCGCGCCGCGACTGTAGCAAGAGCGACCGCGATGAAGTACAGCCCCGCGCCGGGCAGCCTGTGCGCCTCGGCAAAGAGGGCGATGTAGACCTCGACCACGCCGAAAGCCATCATGAAGAAGAACTGCGACACCGCCGCCGGCACGGCCATGCGCTCCATGAGGTTGCGCCACTGCAGGGGCTGCCGCTTGGGGACAAAATCGCCGCTCGGGATGCTCAGCCCCAGGAGCAGCGCCAGCAGCGCCGCCCCGGCAGCCAAACTGAACAGGGAGCCAAAGCCCGCCGCCTGCATCACCCACAGCCCCAGCGCAGGAGCCACGGCGGTGGAGAGAGCCATGGAGAGCCCGAACATGCCCAAGCCCTCGCCCATGCGGCGGCGCGGCAGCAAATCCGTCACCCAGGTGTTCGAGGCGTTGCTCGCGGCGGCATGGCAGGCGCCGTGAGCGGTACGCATCACCAGCGCCAGCGTCAGCGCGCCGGCCACCGCATATCCCGCCGAGAGCAGGACCAACCCGAGCGTGCCCGCCACCAGCAGCGGACGGCGACCGCGCGCGTCAGCCACATGACCGACGAAGGGGCGCGCCGCAATGGAGGCCAGGCTGAACAGCGCCGTGGCGATGCCGATGGCCACGGCTCCCCCGCCCTGCGAGGCCACATAAAAAGGAAAGGTAGGCAGCAGGGCGTGAAAGTTAACGAAGATGAAGAGGTTGACCAGACAGATGCGCACGAAGGCACCTGTCCACAGCGGGGGATTGGTGTGTGTTGTCATGAGCGGAAAGTAGAAACGCACAAGCGCGCAAGCCTGCCAACCAGACTTACGCGCTTGTGCGCTACATGTTGAACGGGGCGCATTCTAACGCCGAAGCGGCAGCGCGTCAAGCCCGAAAAGCGCTCGTTTTCGGCTATTTTACGTTTGCATTCCGGGGGGGAATGTGCTAGAAAGAGAACACTTCATTTTCCGATTCTTATGGCTGCTCCCCGACTCAAAACCGGCGGCGGGCCGATTTCCGGTCCCCTCTCTCTGCGTCCCTCCGGCACAGCGCCCACGCGCTCCGTTCGCCTGAAGGGTTCCGATGGCAAGGTTATCACCCCCAAGAAGCCCAAGGCTCCCGAGACGAGCGCACCGACTCCCGAGGCGGATGAACAGGCCGCGGCTCAGGCGGCCGCTGAACAGCAGGCCGCGCAGGCCGCTGCCGAGGAAGCGGCTGCTCAGGCCGCGGCAGAGGAGGCTGCTGCCCGCGCCGCGCAGGAGGAGTACGAGCGCCAGATGGAGGAATACAATCGCCAAATGGAGGAGTACAACCGCCAAATGGCCGAGTTCCAAGCGGCGCAGGAGGCTGCCGAACGCGCCGCTGCGGAGCAGGCTGCCGCTGAACAGGCGGCCGCTGAGCAAGCCGCTGCAGAACAGGCCGCCGCGCAGGCAGAAGAGCCCAAGCCGGCGGCGGTGAAAAAGCCTGCCGCGGCCGTGAAGAAGCCCTCGGCGGTGCGGAAACCCGCCGCCGTTGCCAAACCCGCTGCGGCCAAGCCGGTCGCCCCTGTCGAGGAAGCTCCGGCAGCTGCCGAGGCTCCAGAGGAGGGCGAGGCTCCAGAGGAGGGCGAGGCTCCAGAGGAGGGCGAGGCTCCAGAGGAGGGCGAGGCTCCGGAGGAGGGCGAGGCTCCGGCCGAACCGACCGAGGAGGAGCTGGCCGCGCGCGATGCCTACCTGCAAGCGCTTCAGGACACGGCGAATGCCACGCCCGTGTGGAAACGCCTGCCCTTCCTCTGCGGCGTAGCAGCCATCGTGCTGATGGGCACCATCTGTTCGGTGGTGGTGGTGCGGCACAACGCCCGCGAGGCGCGCATCAAGGCACACCGCGACTACATCAACACCCTGCTGGTGCGCGCGCAGAGCATCAACCAAAAGGGGGTGGAGACGCTGGCGGATGCCAAGGCGCGCCAGGTGGACATCACCTGCTCGCTCAAGGATGCCAAGGCGCTGCTGGAGGTGGTGGTGCATCCCAATGCCACCAACGAAAAGGGCAAACCGCTCTACGGCGGCAATGCCGAGGGGGTGGCGCAGAACGCCTGCCTGCTGCTGGGGCTGGCCTCCGAGGCCGATGACAGCATTGCCGACCTCGTCTTTGCCACGATGGGCAAGCAGGCCAAGGTCATTCGCCCCACGCTGTTCAACTGGCTGATTCAGCGCATGGCCATCTCGGATAGCAAGAGCGTGCAAAAGAACTTCAAAAAGCTTGCCGAGGCCATCGCCGCCCAGCCGGACTGGACGAAGAAGAATGAAATCCTCGCCTATGTGTGGAACGGCATGGGGCTGCGCGTAACGCAAAGCGATGTGCCCGCCATTCTGGAGCTGCTGGGCAGCGACAAGACGGACAGCCAGCTAGCCAAGCCGCTCGCCGTCTGTCTGGACAACATTCTGGAGATGATGGACGACCCCGTGGCCAAGGCGGCGCTGGGCGATCAGATTTTCGATAATCTGGTCAAGCTGCCGGAGAAGAAGCGTGTGTCCAACCTGCGCCAGCTGGTGCCTACGCTGGCTAAGGCCTCCTCCCCCAAAGCTCTGGCTTACTACAAAAAGGAGCTGGAGAATCCCGCCAAATGGGCCAAGGGTCAGGGGCTGACCTTCGTTGGTTACTGGGGCGATGATTCCATCCTCGACTACATTCTGGAGCTGCAGGAGAAGGCTCCCGATGAGCGCGCCAAGGAGCAGGTGCGGCTCAGCATCGGCAGTCTCTTTGCCCAGAACCGCGACCGCAGTGATGCGGAGGCCGAGAAGATTATCGGTCTGTATTTCGACGGGCTGAACGCCGACATTTCCAAGCTGCCCGATCTGATTGCCAAGACCGATGAGGCGTCGGAGGACTATGTGGGCGACGACAGTCCCGAGCTGCCCGCACTCAAGGCCGAGCTCAAGAAGCTCGAGGGGCTCAAGACGCAGAAGAAGCAGCTCATCAACGTGCTCGCCTCGCTGCGCGATTATCCCTGGGTGAAGAATCAGCTGACGAAATACACCAAGGATCCCGACGACGATATTCAGCGGATGGCCAAGGAAGCTCTCGACAAGGTAGAGGTGAATGCCCTGAACTTCGCCAAGCGCCGCGAGGCCTACCAAAAGCGCAGCAAGTAAGCGTGGGATTCAACGCCCTTTCTTCCCCCCGGCATCGCTCGCGGTGCCGGGAATTTTTGTCTGCCGGGAAGCTGTCTGCGGGAGAGCGGCGGGGGAGTTTAGTCCTCCATCCGGGCGATGTAGGGTAAATTGCGGTAGCGACCGTCCCAATCCATCCCATAGCCCAGCAGGAAGCCACTCTCGACGCGCAAGGCGGCAAAATCCGGGCGGATGGGGACGGCGCGGCGCTCGGGCTTATCCACCGCGACGCAGGTACGCAGCTCCCGCACGCCCTCGCGCCGCAGCTGCTCGCTGAGCATCGCCAGCGTAAGCCCGGTGTCCAGCACGTCGTCGAGCAACAGCACCCGATGCCCCTGCACCGACGGCAGCGGGGAGAGGTATCGCAGCTGCCCGCTACTGCTCGTACCCGAACCGTAGCTCGACACCCGCAGCGTCTCCAGACAGAAATTCGGCGGCAACTCGCGCAACAAATCGGCGGCAAACCACAACGCGCCGTTGAGCAGCGCCAGTACCAGCACGGGCTCCTCCTCCCCGAAATGAGCGCGCAGCTCGCCCGCCGTGCGGCGCACGGCAACGGCAATCTCCTCGGCGCTAAACAGGATGTGCATGGCGGGCTCAGCTCAGCTTGCGGCGGGTCACGAGGTACACCTTGTCGCCGTGACGCACCTTGGTGTCCACCGCCACTAGGGCATGCGCGCCCTTGGGGACGGTTTGCAAGCGCTGCGTCACCCCCTCGGCATCATCCGCACGCAGCTCAGGCACCACCAGGCGCACAATGCCCGTGGTGCAGCCCGTGATTTCAATCTTGTCGCCCGCGGACAGGGGCTCGGCCTCCAAGCGAATCTCCGCCACGTGCGCCTGCGGGTACCAGCGCACGACGCGCCCCAGGTGGCGGCGCTGCTCCAGCGCCAAACTGTTCGACACGCCGCTCCAGATATCCCAGTCCTCGCCGAGGTAGTAGCCGCCGTGCCAAAAGCGGCGGTTGAACACACGCAGCAGGCGCTCCTCCCAAGCGGCCACCTTGTCGGGGCTCCACTCCCCGCGCGCGCAGCACTGCACGGCCTCCTTGTACACCGCTGTCACTTCGGAGACGTAGGCCTCGCTGCGCCCGCGCCCCTCCAGCTTGTACACCGACACGCCCGCCTCCATCAACTGGTCGATGACGCGGATGGTGCAGATATCCTTGGGCGACATGATGTACCGGTTGTCGATGTCCATCTCGAAGCCGGTCTCGGTGTCGGTCACGCGGTACTTGCGGCGGCAGAGCTGAAAGCACTGCCCGCGGTTGGCGCTGTGGTTGTAAGCGGCGAGGCTCATGCCGCACTTGCCCGAGATGCCGATGCAGAGCGCACCGTGGGCAAAGACCTCGATGCGAACGAGCTGCCCGCTCGGCCCGCAGATGCGCTCGCGGCGGATGCTGTCGATGATGTGGCGGATCTGGCTGAGGCGCAGCTCGCGCGCCAGCACCATCACATCGGCATACGCAGCGAAGAAGCGCACCGCCGCCACATTACACACATTGGCCTGCACGGAGATGTGCAGCTCCAGCCCCAGGCGCCGAGCCGCGGTGATGACGGCCATATCCGCCGCGATGACGGCGTCCACCCCCGCCGCCTTGGCGCGCTGCAGCAGCTCCTCCATGCCCGCCAGCTCCTCGTCGTAGACGATGATGTTGCAGGTCAGGTAGGCGCGCACGCCGCAGGCATGGCACAGCCGCACGACCTTGGGCAAATCATCGGCTGTGAAGTTGACGCCGGAGCGGGCGCGCATGTTGTACTCCCCCACGCCGAAGTAGACACTGTCTGCCCCGGCGCGCAACGCTGCGGCCAGAGCTTCGAACGAACCGGCGGGAGCCATGATTTCGGGTTGCTGCATACGCGCCCAGTCTAGCCCATTGCGTGCCCATGGTCAAGGCACAGCTGCCGCCTAAAGAGCAGCGCATCCATTTTTTCGGAAAATTATCGTGGAAAATGCTTGACATCCGCCCGCGTTTTCATTAAAATGCCTCCGCACCCATTCGGGATGCAACAAAAAATCGCGGGATGGAGCAGCCAGGTAGCTCGTCAGGCTCATAACCTGAAGGCCGCAGGTTCAAATCCTGCTCCCGCAATCAAGAATACAGGGCGGACGCAACAGTGTCTGCCCTGTGTTGTTTTGCATATTCGAAAGTCCGGGTCAACACCAATTTTTGTGGTTTACGAAAAAAGTTGGGTCAACACCAATTTTTGTGGTTTGCGAAAAAAGTTCATCTGTGGCCACATTCA
>JBJEVN010000034.1:0-55060 GCA_051884385.1 Akkermansia sp. | reverse complement strand
CAGCCTAACCCGTGAGATGTGTCAGTTCGGTGACTGGATTTTTGAGGCAATGCGTAGGCAGCGGGGAAGCATTCTTTTCGCCTTGATGTCTCATTTTGAGCTTGCAGCAGCGGGGCTCATCGGTATCATGGGGGTGGTTGCGTGGGCTGTGCATGAGTCGCGCTTCGCAGCCACTTTCACTTACAGAATACTGCGGTTGCCGCGGATGAGCAGCAAAGGCTCACAGGTCTGCCCCGCGCGCGCCGCCCCACACATGATTAACTGTTATGGCTGAACATTACACACAGGGACGGCAGGGACAGGGCTCCCGCCGCCGCCGCAATAATGGCAATCGCGGCAATGCTGCCCGCCGCCGTCGTATGCCCCGCCCCGAGTCCGCACCCGTTTCCAAACCTTCGCTCGTGAAGCGCATTCTGCGCTTTTTCGGCATAGGCAAGGGCAAGGAAGCTCCCGAGACAAGCGACAAGCGCAAAGCCCCCAAGAGCAATGTGCGCGTGGCTAAGGGGCGCACCAACAATCGCGGCGGGAATCCCGCCGCCGCCCGCAAGGGGCGCCGCGCGACCTCCACGCCCCCCACGCGCAACGCCCGTCTCTACGTCGGCAATCTGTCCTATGAGGCAACGGAATCGGAGCTGGAGGATTTGTTCAAGGGCTTTGGGCATGTGCGCAGCGTTGAGGTCATCTACAATTCCCGCACCTACAAGAGCAAGGGCTATGCTTTTGTGGAGATGGTGAATCTGGACGACGCCCGCCGCGCGGCGGAGGTGCTGCACGGGCAGCCCTTCATGGGGCGCGAGCTCATGGTGAGTGCCGCTAGCGACAAGACCGAGCGCAGCGAGGAGGCGCCCGAGACTCCCGAGGGGGCGCCCGCCGCGATTGCCGAGGCGGAAGCGCCTGCCGCCGAGGGTGAGCCGCAGGAGAGCTGAGCCCTTATTGTCAGAACTTGTTGAGGGGCGGCAGAGTTCTGCCGCCCCCCTTTCGTCCGAAGAACCATGTACATTCACGAGCAACTGAACGAGATTCGCGCCGGCATTGCAGCAGCGGCAGCGCGTGCGGGACGCCCCGCCGAGTCGGTGCGCCTGTTGGCGGTGAGCAAGACTTTTCCCGTCGGGGACATCATGCAGGCCTATGAGGACGGTCAGCGCTTGTTTGGCGAGAATCGTCTGCAGGAGGCTATGGCGAAGATGCCGCAGATGCCGCCGGACTGCGAGTGGCACCTCATCGGCCCGCTGCAGCGCAACAAGGTGCGCAAGGCGCTGGAGAGCGGTATCGCTCTGCTGCAGGCGGTGGATTCGCTCAAGACGACGGCGGCCGTGTCGCGCGTGGCGGGCGAGCTGGGCAAATCCATGCCGATTCTGCTGGAGGTCAACATTGACGGCGAGCCGAGTAAGCACGGCTTTAGCCCCGAGGAGCTGCGCGAACAGTGGGCGGAGCTCGTGGCGCTGCCGTCGACGGAGATTCGCGGGCTCATGTGTATCCCCGCACCGACGGAGTCGCCCGAGGACTCGCGCCCTGCCTTTGCGGCCTTGCGCGCGCTGGCGCAGGAGTTGCGGGAGCGCGGTCCCCTGCCGTTGCCCGAGCTCTCGATGGGGATGAGCCACGATTACGCCGTGGCGGTCGAGGAGGGGGCGACCATCGTGCGTGTCGGTTCTGCTATCTTCGGTCGGCGAGACTACGACCGGAGCTGAACCGGCTTCCCCTTTCTCTGCATATCATGCAAAACACCCGACCGCGTGAAAGCGGTCGGGTGTTTTGCGAGCGGTCAGCAGGAGCAATCAGAACTGGCAGCTGACACCGAGGATGATGGAATGCCCCGTGTAGATGGCGTCCTCATCGGCGTTATCCTCCAAATAAATTTTGCCGAATTCATAGCCGAGCTTCAGCATGACGGCATCGCTGGCCTGATATTTGAGACCGGCGCCGACGGAGAAGGTGAAGCCACTGCAGTTGTCTTTATCCTTGTAGCCGGTTTCTTTATCCTTGATTTCCGTCTGTGCCAGCGTGTAGCCCGCCTTGCCACCCATGTAGAACAGGGCCTTGTCCGTGATTTCGAGGTTCAGATCGTAGCCACAGGTGATGGGGAGGAACTTGAGATCGAGATCCATAGCGACGCCGTCATACATCAGGTCATCCGAGCCCATCTGGGGGGTGACGTTGAGGCTGAACTGGTGGCGGACGGAATCCTCGCCACTGCTGTAGAGGTTGAAGCTTAGGCGAACACCGTAGACATCGGGTATATTGCTTTCGCCGGAGATGGTGTAGACGGCGTCAAGCTCGTAGTGCGGCTGAATGTCGTAGGGAGTCAGAGCGCCGGGCTGGGGAGAGGGCAGGACATAGGGCGCGGCCGAAGCGACACCGGACAGAGCTGCCATGAGGGAAGCAATGGTAAGGAGCTTTTTCATAGACGTTCTCTCTTTAGCACAGAAAATAGAAAATAGCAAGCTCTTTTCAACAATCGGTCGCAGAAAAACTATACCCCTTTGCGCGTGTCCCAGAGCACCAGGTGCAGGCGTTCCCCCAGCCGTACTCCGTGGCGCAGGCACATCTGCGCGATGGCGGGGCGCAGCTGATCCAAGACCGCCCGTGTTTCCGCACAAGGCATGAGCAGCAAGCGCTCGCGCGGCAGACCAAGGGCGGCGATGGCGGGCCAATCCTCCTCGCCGCGCACGACGAGCTTGAACCACGCATTCGGGAGCTCGGCAAAAGCCGCCAGTACCTCGGGGCGCAGCGCCTGCTTTGCGGCATTGCCGGCGTGCGGCAGCTTGGGCGAGACATTCCATTGCGTCACGCGCTCCCGCAGTTCTGCCGGGGGGAAGAGGGTGCCGTTGGTTTCGACCTCAATGGGCAGTTCTGCGGGGAGAAGCGCCAGCAGTTCACCCAGTTCGTCTTGCTGCAAGAGGGGCTCGCCCCCGGTGATGATCAGGCGTGGGGGGCGGAGCGCGGTGAGGCGAGGCGCCAGCTCGGCGGGCGTTAGGTACAGCCCCGCTCCCCACGAATACTTGGTGTCGCACCAGCGGCAGGCGAGGTTGCAGCCCGCCAGGCGCAGAAAGACAGCGGGGCTACCGCAGCTGACGCCCTCGCCCTGTAGGGAATAAAATAGCTCGGGGGCGTTGTTCAGGCGTGCGATGTGCATGGCGAGGTGCTACAATGGGCGGACATGAGCATTCATACCAAAGCAAGCCCCGGCGGTCAACCCGAAAGTGCCGCCCCGCGCCGCATCCTCTTCGTGTGTCTTGGCAATATCTGCCGCTCGCCGGCGGCGGAGATTATTTTTAACGCCGTGCTGGAGGCGCACGGTCGCCGCGCGGCTTTCGAGGTCGATTCCTGCGGCATGGGTGCGTGGCATGTGGGGCAGAAGCCCGATGCTCGCATGCTGGCGGCCTTGCAACGCCACGGCTACCGCTGGGGCGGGCACCGCGCGCGACAGTTCCGCCGCGCTGACTTTGCGGACTTCGACCTCATCATCCCGCAGGATGCGAGCAACCGCGAGGACATTCTCGCTCTTGCCCGCAGTGCGGAGGAGCGCGCGCGCGTGCAGCCCATGAGCCGCTGGTTCCTGCCCGACTGTCGCTTCTCAGAGGTGCCCGACCCCTACTGGGACGGCGAGCGCGGCTTTGACACGGTGGTGGAGCTACTCGAGGAGGCCTGCACCCGACTGGCCGAGGAGCTGCTTGGCTGAGCCTGACTGCTACCCCTGAGCATCAAAAACGCCGCCCGGCACAGAGTCGGGCGGCGTTGCTGTTGCAAAGAGCTGCGGAGCGCGGTTTACAGGAGGGTGAACGCGATGTTCAGACCCGCCGTGACGATGGAAACCATGCTCATGAGCTTGATGAGAATGTTGAGCGAGGGCCCCGAGGTGTCCTTGAAGGGATCGCCCACGGTGTCGCCCACCACGGATGCATCGTGGATGGCCGTGTGCTTGCCGCAGAAGGGCGCGTCGCCCGTCTCGATGTATTTCTTGGCATTGTCCCAGGCACCGCCCGAGTTGGCCATGAAGATGGCCAGCACGAAACCGCCCGCCAAACCGCCGGCCAGCAGACCGAACACGCCGGCAACACCCATGACGAGCCCCGTGACGATGGGCACGATGACCGCAATCATCGAGGGTACAATCATCTCGCGCTGAGCTCCCTGGGTGGAGATGCCCACGCAGCGGGCGTAGTCCGCCTTCTTCTTGCCCTCCAGCACGTCCTTGTCGGAGAGCTGGCGGCGCACTTCCTCCACCATGCTCTTGGCGGCGCGACCCACGGCGTTCATGGTCAGACCGCAGAAGAGGAAAGAAAGCATGGCGCCGATGAAGATGCCCAGCAGCACCTTCGGGTTCATGAGTGTGACATCGAACTTGGCCATGAACTGGGCAATGTTCAGATTCACGATGTCGGCGGGGTTGATGGTAACATCGCTGAAAACGCTCATCTTGAACTCGCCGAAGTTCTTGGCCGCAATCTTGAGCTCTTCGATGTAAGAGGCGAGCAGCGCCAGCGCCGTCAGCGCCGCGGAACCGATAGCAAAGCCCTTGCCGGTGGCAGCGGTGGTGTTGCCCAAGGCGTCGAGCGCATCGGTGCGGGAGCGAACGTCCTCACCCAGACCGCTCATTTCGGCGTTGCCGCCGGCGTTGTCGGAGATGGGACCGTAGGCATCCGTAGCCAGGGTGAGCCCCAGGGTGGAGAGCATACCCACGGCGGCAATGCCGATGCCGTAGAGCCCCATGCTCATGTTCTCACCCGTGAAAGCGAGCGACTGAGCCGCGCAAAGGTAGGCGCCGATGGTGCCGATGACGATGAAGATAACCGGCCAGCAGGTCGAAATCATGCCCACGCCGATGCCCGAGATAATCACCGTGGCGGGACCGGTGGTGGCGTTCTCCGCGATGAACTTCACAGGTTTGAATTCAAAGGAGGTGTAGTACTCCGTCACCTTGCCGATGGCGATACCCACCAGCAGACCGATGACGATGGAGCCCCAGAGTCCCCAGGCGTTGTCGATGCCCAGCAGGTTGAGCACAATGGCCGAGAAGACGGCAATGAGCACGCTGGAGAAGTTGACGCCGTTGTTGAGTGCCGCCATGAGCTGGCTTTGGCTGGCTCCCTCCTTGGTGCGCACGACAAACATGCCGAGCACGGAGAGCAGGGTGCCCACCGCGCCGATAATCATGGGCGCCATGACCAGTTGCAGCCCCTGGGCATAGCTCCAGCCTGCGCCGGCAGCAGCGGCGGCGCCCAGAGCGGCCGAGGCGAGAATCGAACCCGCGTAGGACTCGTAGAGGTCGGCGCCCATGCCGGCCACATCGCCCACGTTATCGCCCACGTTGTCGGCGATGGTGGCGGGGTTGCGGGGATCATCCTCGTTGAAGTGGTACTCGGTCTTGCCAACGAGGTCGGCGCCCACATCGGCAGCCTTGGTGTAGATGCCGCCGCCCACGCGGGCAAAGAGTGCCTGCAGCGAGGCACCCATGCCGAAGGTCAGCATAATGGTGGTGATTTGCACCAGCTTATCAATGCCCTCGGCGCTCACCAGGAAGGAGCAGTTGTCGAGAATGAGGTACCAGCCCGCGATATCGAGCAGACCGAAGCCCACCACCGTCAGACCCAGCACGGCGCCGGAACGGAAAGCGAGCTGCAGACCCTTGTTGAGGCCATTTTCCTTGTCGCGGCAGGCGTTAGCCACGCGACCGGAGGCATAGGTGGCCGTCTTCATGCCGATAAATCCTGCCAGACCGGAGAAGAAACCGCCGGTGAGGAAGGCGACAGGCACAATCTTGTTCTGCATGCCGTAGAAGGCCATCACCGCAAAGATGATGGCGATGAGCACGAAGAAGATGCCCACAACCTTGTACTGTTGCTTGAGGTAGGCCATGGCGCCTTCGCGCACATAGCCCGCGATCTCCTTCATTCGATCCGTCCCCTCATCGGCCTTCTTCATGGTGAAGAAGAACTTGGCAGCCATAAAGAGAGCCACCAGCGAGGCGAACGGGACAATCCAGAATAATATCTCGGGAGTCATGTCTGTTCGATTGGGTTAAACCTCATGCCCGTCAGCGGAGAACGCCCCACGCTGCGCGGGAAAAGGCGCGCGATTCTACACCTCCGACCTCCTTTTGGCAATCCTAAAGTTCGGGCTAGGCGGTGGAAATTGTTTGAAAGTTGCTAGAAAAAACGAGGGCGCTTTTTCGCCGGCGGAGCGGGTTACAGCATTGCGGATGCTGTAGCAAGCAAAAATATGCACATCAGGGGCATTTAACAATTACATGCACTCGCAGGCCCCTACGGCCTAATCTGTAAGTCAATGATAATGAATCATCATTCTCCGATAGCATCCGCAATGCTGTATCTATCGTCCTGTTGATTCAGGTATGGGCTCATTTTATCTACACATTGCGTTGCTGCGGGGAGTGGCGATTTTGTTGGTTCTGCTTTTCCATATGAATCCGGCGTGGTGTCCGCAGGGTTATTTCGGGGTGGATCTGTTTTTGGTGATTTCCGGGTATTTGCTGATTGGTAAGCAGCTTCGTTCGCAAGAACCCTTTGCGCTGGGCTCTTTTGTCGCCGGGCGTCTGCGTCGCTTGTTGCCGCCCATGTTGCTGGTTTGTGCGTTGTTTGGTCTTGTGGAGGTGTTGGTTTATCCCCGTGCTGAGTGGAAGGACTATTTGGCCGAGATGGTGACTGCGTTTACGCTGCGCGCCAATGTGGTGTTGGCTGAGGGAAGTAATGACTATTTTGCGGTGGATACCCGCACGATGCCGTTGATGCATTTGTGGTACATGTCGATGCTGATGCAGGTGTATTTGGTGTTCTCTTGTGTTTTTTTCCTGTGGTCTCGCTTGCGGTGTTCCCGGCGGGGGCGTGTGCTCAGCCTTGGGACGCTTGCTGTACTTTCGTTGGCGATTCAGAGCCGCTGGTTGGTTTATGCCTTGGGATGGGGAGGGGTAGAATGGGAGAACTCTGTGTACTATTGGACATCGGCTCGTTTGTGGGAGCCTGCGCTGGGTGGCTTGCTGGCGGTTATGCCTGCGACTCGGGGCGGCGCCCTGTCGGCGGTTCTTGCATGGGGGAGTTTGGCGTTCCTGGTGGTTTTGGCGCTGCTTCCTTTGCCGATGAGTACACATTGGATTCCGGTGGCGGTGTTGCTTTCTCTTCTGTTGGTGCGCTATGGGACGCGCTTTAGTTGCCGGAGTTTGCCGGAGCGTGGTTTGCTGTGGGTGGGCGGGATTTCGTTCTCGCTTTATTTGGTTCATTGGCCGCTGATTGCATGCGTTGAATATCTGTTTTTTGAACCCTTGACCTGGGGGAGGGCTTGTGTGGTGGCTCTGGGTTCGCTGGTGTTGGCTTGGGGGTGCTGTGTGTGGGGGGAACGGCGAGTATGGCCGATGAAATGTCTGATGGTGGGGTGGGTTTGCGGTGTGTTGCTCGGCATGATTGGGTTAAATGCGCCGCAGGTGATGCGATATGGGCGCAAGATGGCAACGAATTCGGGATTAACGGTATTTTCTGAGCTAGATGTGCCCGGAAACTCTCCTCTGTACCAGGGCAGTGAGCAATTGATTCCTAATTATTGGGGTGCCGACAAACCCGCCGGAGCGCTCCTTTTGCGCATTGGTCGGGAGGATGCTCCGGCTTGCTTTGCCGTTGTGGGCGACAGCCATGCGCAGTGCCTTTATCGGGGAATGCATTTGGTCGGTCAGCAGCGCGGGTGGAGCGGTGTTTACATTAACTCATACATGAAACCATTTTACGGAGCGGAATACGTTGAAATCGGTGTGCCTGATCACACCATGACACCGGAGCGCTTCATTGCTTTGGAAGATTACCTGCGTCTGCATCCCGACATTGAAACGTTGATTGTGGTTCAGTATTGGGTGGCACAAATTAAGCCGCACCGTTTGTGGAACGGGCAGACTGTCAGTCAGGAAGATTGTCTTGAGGCGCGCGCGGCTCAATTGCGCGAGTTTTGCCGTCGCATGCAACGCTGCGGCAAACAGGTCGTGTTCACGACCCCGACACCATGGATTTCACAACGCAATATTGGTCGACTCCTGCGCTGGAAATGTCGCTATGCCCAGTTGAATCCCGAGGTGGCGACTGTGCACCTTTCGCGTGAGGAATATGCCCAAAAAGCTCAGCCGATGATTGACCTGCTCGAAGAGCTGCAGCGCGAGGGCTTGTGCCGCTTGCTTCACGTCGAGGAAGCATTTTTCACAGATGGCGTTTTTGAGCCTGTATGGGAGGGGCAAGTGATGCTCACAGATGATCACCATTTGAGCATTGATGGCGCTGTGAAATGCGTGCGCGGTGTGGCCGAGGCGTTGGATGTCTACTGTCGCGCGCCGCAGACGGAGCCGGCACAGCCTTGAACGGAGGCCTGCGTCAGGACGCCTGAGCAATGAGCAGCAGGGGGTGGTAGGTGAGGGGGAGTTGCCCGTCGGTCGTGGCGGCGTAGGCGCTGCGATAGCGCTCCTCAAAGGCGAGCAGCGCGGCGGGAGTGGCGATGTGCACGCTCTTGCCGCCCCCGCCGTTGACCCCGGTGCGGCGCAGGTGGTCGAGCAGCGCGCGCGCGTTGTCGAAGAACAGGGGATGCAGCCATTCGCCGGTGTGCAGGAGGCGAAAACCCGCAGCGGTGGCCATTTCACCCAGTTGGGGGAGGGCAGGGTAGTGCAGAGGGCTGCCTGCTAGTGTCGCGAGCTCGCGAAAATGCTCTTGTCCGAAACAGGCGATGGCCAGTACGCCGCCGGGGTGCATCACGGCGCGCGCCTTGGGGAAAAAGCCCGCGAGGTTATCGAACCATTGCAGGGCGCTGGCTCCTGCTAGTAGGTCAAGCCCCGCCGGGTAGGGCAGCGCCTCCGCATCCCCCGCCAGGGTGTTGCTCTGCGCGAGTCCCACGGGCAGCCAGTCGAACGCCGCGGGGCTCAGATCGTTGAACCACCACTCGGCATCGGGGTACAGGGCGGTGAGGCGCCGCGTGAGAAATCCCGTGCCTACACCGATTTCCAGCGCGCGGCGCACGCGCAACTGCGGGGCTGCAGTGACCAGCGCATCGGCCAGGCGCTCGGCCACCTCGCGCTGCACCACGGCGGCCTGCTCGTAGTGCTCGTAGTGGCGGGCAAAAGCGGCACCCACGCGCTGTTTGTCGGGGCGCATGCTTCAGTCGCGCAGGTGGCGCAGCACGATGTCGGGGTCGGCGAAGGGGTAGTGGTAGCTGCCGAACTCGGTGCCGAGACCCACGCTGCCCCAGTAGTCGCGCATCTTGGCCGGGGGGAAGATTTCGTCTTTGTCGGCGATGTAGGCGGCATCCCAGTGCAGCCGGGCGGCGGAATCCGCCTTGCTGCGCTCGGCCAGCAGGGTCAGCTCCTCGATTTTATCCTCGATGCTGCGGTCGGGGTAGGGACCCTCGGGGATGTAGCGCACGCCTCCGTAGGCTTTTTCGTTAAAGGGGTTCATGCCCACGCGCGCCAGACCCTGCATGGTGCGCATGACCACGCGCAGCCGCATGCCCCAGCGGTCATCGACGGGGTAGGGCGTGCCGTTGAGCGCGATGGCACGGTGCAGAGGCAGCTCGCGGCAGCACTGCTCGGCCACCCACACGCCGAAGCTCCAGGCGAAGAGGTAGATGCGCTCGTAGGTGGCGAACGCGGCGGGGTTCAGCGGCTCCATGCGGCGGTGGTCGCAGTAGGCCACGGCGTCGAAGCCCGCCGGGAGGGGGATGTGGCAGACGGCGTTGGGCGTGGCGGCCCAACCGAGCATGTAGAGGACGAGCGAGCGGTTGCCGGGCTCGCGTTTCAGCCAAGTTTCCTGCATAGGTCGGCGAGTTGTTGGAGGTGGGTGTCGGTGAGCCCGGCGTTGAGCGAGAGCCGGATGCGCTCGCTGCCCGCGGGTACGGTGGGGCGGCGGATGGCCGTGAGCCACAGCCCCGCAGCGCGCCCGGCCTCGGCGGCGGCTAGTGCGCGCGCGTTGCTGCCGCAGGGCAGGGGGATGATCTGCGAGGGGGCGGGGATTCCCGTCAGCTCCGTGAAGCGGCGCAGATTCGCCGCCAACTGCGCGCGGAGGCTGCCCATGCCCGGGTAGCCTTGCGCTTGCAGGGATTCGGTGCGCATCTCGCGCAGTACCATGGCATCCCACAGCAGGGTGATGGGCGGCAGCGCCGTGGAGAAAATCAGCGGGCGCAGGCGGTTGATGAGCAGGCGGCGCACAGGCGGGGAGCAGATGACCGCCGCCCCCGCCCCGGCCATGGCTTTGCCGAAGGTGCAGACCAGCAGATCAACTGCCCGGTCGACCCCCAGCTCGGCGCAGAGCCCCTTGCCCTGTGGACCGCGCACGGCAAAGCTGTGCGCCTCGTCCACATAGAGCCGGAAGCCGTAGCGCTCCTTCAGCTCAGCCAGCTCGCGCAGGGGGGCGCTGTCGCCGTCCATGCTGTAGAGCGACTCGACCAGTACCCACACGCCGCGCCCTGCGGCGCGCTGCAACTGCCGCTCCAGCGCGGTGAGGTCGTTGTGCGGAAAGCGCCGGAACTCGGCGGCTCCGTGCGTCAGCCCCTCGATCATGCTGGCGTGTACCAACTTGTCGGCGAGGATGAGCTCGCTCTTGTCTGCCAGGGCGGGCATGAGCCCGCTGTTGAGCATGTAGCCGCAGCTCAGCACCAGCGCGGCGCGCCCCGGGAAAAGCGTCGCCAGCTCCGATTCGAGAATGTCGTACTCCTCGCTGTCTGCGGTCATGAGCCGACTGGCGGGATTGCCGTGCAGGTGGGGGCTCAGCCGCTCCGCTCCCCAGGCCTCGGCAGCGTAGCGGCGCAAGTTGAGCGTGCTGTAGGGCGAGGCGCTGAGCGCCAGATAATCGTTGCTCGAGAGGTTGAGGTAGCGCCACCCCTCGTGCCGGAGGTAGAGCCCCTCGGGGCGCACGCTGTGCAGCGTGCGCAGATTGCCCGCCGCTTCCAGCGCGGCGAGCTCGGCGGCAATGCGGGCATCCGAATCCATGCGGAGGGAGTGGCGGGGTTTAGACGCTGTACTCGGCCCAGCTGCTGCTGGTCTCCCACACGCGCACGCGCTCCAGGCGCACGCAGGCGCGCACGGGATAAGTCCCCTCGCCGCGCTTGGCGCGTTCTAAGGCCTGCTGCGCATGGGTAAAGACGTGGTAGGCCATCGCCTCGCTCGTCGGGTCGCTGTGCTCGAAGGGGATGATGCGCTCGCCGTACACGGCGCGCAAGGCCGGGAACTGCGGGTCGTCGGAGTTCATGCACAGTGCGTGATCAAACTGCTGCAGAAAGGCAAACATCATCTCCTTGACCGCCTTGAAATCGACCACCATCTCGTGGTCATCCAAGGTTTCGGCGGCAAACACCATCTCCACGCTGCGCGTGTGCCCGTGCGGAAAGCGACAACTGCCGGGATGCTTGGAGAGCAGGTGCCCGCTCTCCAGCTCAATACATTTGCAGATGCGAAACATAGCGGCGCTGCGCTCAGGCGACCGGCGTGACCCCCTTCTTGAGGATGATGTTGCCGTATTTGGCCGTCTCGCCGGAGATGACCACTGCGTATGCTTTCTTGGCGCGCTCGTAGAAGGCGTAGCGCTCCATCTGTTCGATGGCGCCCTCGTAGCCCAGCGCTTTGCGGTAGCGCGCTTCGACCGTGGGGTCGAGCGTGTCGCCGGGGACGGCCTCCATCATGATGACAGGGGTGGCGTAGCTGTCCAGCTCGAACAGGGGAATCATGCCCGCGAGCAGGGCATCGGCGGGCAGCCCGTCGGCGCGAACCACCGTGGCATTGAAGCTGTGTGCGGGGAAGTGGGCATCGGAGATGACGATCTCATCCCCGTGCCCCATCTCGGCCATGATTTTGAGCAGAGTGGGGGAAATAACGGGAGAAATACCTTTCAACATAACGCTGCCGATTGTGGCACAAAACATCGGGGGCGTCAAGAGCCTGTTGAGCCATAGGGTCATGATGCCTCTGTTCTGAGCCGGCTCGGGAGGAACGTATCTCTTGCGGATAAACATATTTTTTTTCTCATAAGATCAAAAATACTCTTGCAATGATGCCGTGAATGGTTTATATATGACCGCATCGGAGATATTACTATGGCTATTTCGCACGCAAGTTACACGCCGGAAGAAAAAAAACAGATTATTCTTGATGTCCTCAGCCGCAAGACGACCATTCAGAAGATTGCGGCCAAGAAAAATATTGCGCCTACGCTGATTTCGTTGTGGAAGAAGCAGGCGGAGGATGCGGTCTATGCCCGCTTCCAGCCGCAGCCCCGCGGGCGTCGCAAGGCGGTTGTTGTGGCCGAAGCCCAACCCAAAGCTTCGACGACAGCACTCCGTGCGGAACTCCGCAAGACCCGCACAAAACTGACACGCACGGAGAACGCGCTCAAGGCAGCGCGCGAGCGTTTGGAGGGGCTGGAGCGCGGGGTGAAGGGTATGGCTGAGACGATGGGTTGCAAGTTGCGCCCGAGTGCAGCGGAACGCCGCCGTGCCAAAAACTGATGGCGTGAGCTAAGCGTTTGTCGCCAAAGGCGCGCCCGGAACGATTCTAGGTGTCCTCCCGGGTGCGCTGTGTCATCCGCTCATTTTTGGGTTGCTCCCGTTGGCAGGGGGCGCTATGCTCTCCCCGAGGTGTGCCCGCGTCGGGTGTCATTTCGTTGCTTTTTCTTTTTTGCTGTCCATGTTCAGATTTTCTTTCTTGCGTGCTCTTTGCCCGGTGGGGCTGGCTGTGCTGGCGTCGTGCAGCTCGACCGGTTATGCTCAGCCGGATTACGACACCATCGGTAAGCAGTTTTCGCTGGTTTTGCAGAATGCTCACTTCTCCCGCACGCGCTTTACGCAGGAGTTGTATGCAAAGTTCCTGGATAATTACATTCAGTCCGTGGATCCTCAACATCTGTTCCTGACGCAGGAGGACGTGAGCATTTTGCGCGAGCGCTACGAGACGAGCTTCGGCGATTATCTGTTAGCCGGTCAGACGACGCGTTTGGCCGATGAGCTCTACGCCTATTTCAGCGACCGGGCGCTGCCGCGTCTGGAGGCGGCGGAGAAATCGCTGGACGGTTTTGCCAAGCAGCTGCCCGCCTTTGATTCGCAGCGCTCGGTTCCGCGCACGCGCCGCAAGCTGGAGCGCGCGGCCGACAGCGCCGCGTTGGATCAGGTCTGGCGCGATACGGTGGAGGACATGCTGCTCACCGAGATTCTGCGCCGGGAGAATGTGGCCAAACTGGCTGAGGTCAAGGGCAAACCCGATCCCAATGCCAAGGAGTTGCCGCCCACGGAGAAAATCCGGGCGCGCCTGAAGCGCATGCGTGCTGAGATTCAGGACGCCGACCGCGAGGACATGGTGTCCGACCTGCTCAATGCCGTGGCGCACGTCTACGACCCGCACACCGACTACATGGGTGCGCGCGAGGAACAGCGCTTCAAGGATATGATCAAAGCCTCGCTGGTGGGTATCGGCGCCAAGCTCAAGGCGGCGGATGACGGCAGCACCACGGTGGAGGGTATTGTCAAGGGCGGACCCGCGGCCAAGGAGGGGCAGCTCAAACTGGGTGATCACATTGTGGCGGTCGCCAAAGACGGTGATGAGAATTGGACGGATGTGATGTTCCTGCCCATTGACAAGGTCATCGACCTGATTCGCGGACAAAAGGGCGTGCCCGTGCGCCTGCGCGTGCAGAACGACGAGAGCGGCGCCGAGCGCGAGATCAGCATTGTGCGCGATGAAATCCCCATGTCCGAGGAGCTGGCTGCCGGCAAGATTATCGAGATGAAGTCGGCGGAGGCTGCGCCCCGCAAACTGGGTGTGCTGACGCTGCCCTCGTTCTACGTGGATCTGGATGAGGGAGATGTGCACTGCGCCGCCGATGTGAAGCAGATCCTCCGGCGCATGGTGCGCGAGGGAGTGCAGGGGCTGGTGCTCGACCTGCGCTTCAACGGCGGTGGCTCGCTGGACGAGGTTCGCAAGATGGTGGGCTTCTTCACCGGTGCCGGTCCCGTGGTGCAGGTGAAGGATGCTCGCGGGCACGTGGAGCGGCTGACGGTGAGCGGCAAGCCGCTGTTCACCGGCGAGCTTGTGGTGCTGATTAACAAGATGAGCGCCTCTGCTTCCGAGATTTTTGCCGGAGCCATGGCGGACTACGGGCGCGCCGTGATTGTGGGCGATCCTACAACCTTCGGCAAGGGAACGGTGCAAGTGCCGCGCGGTTTGGCGGAGTATATGCCCTATTTTTCCCGCCGCGAAGGCTGCGGCATGATCAAGGTGACCACGCAGAAGTTCTACCGCGTGGGCGGCGCGTCGACCCAGCTGCGCGGCGTGGCCAGCGACATTGTGCTGCCCACGGTGACGGGCGGGTTGCGCGTCAACGAGGGCGAGCAGGACTATGCTCTGCCCTACGATGAGATTCCCCGCGCCGGTGGCTATGTGCGCAGCCCGCGCCTCTCGGCGTTGCTGCCGCAGCTGGTGGAACGCAGCAAGGCTCGCACGGCGCAGGATAAGGATTTGCAGTACATGCGCGAGGATATTGCCCGCGCCGAGGAGCGCCAGACCAAGAACAGCGTCTCACTCAACAAGGAACTGCGCTGTGCCGAGAATGCCGAGCAGCTCAAGCGCCGTCGCGAGATTGACGCCGAGCGCAAGACCCGCTACGCGCTCATGGAGAAAGCCGATGCGGAGCATCTGACCATTTACCGCCTGAAGCTGGAGGATGTGAAGGCCGATGCGCTGCCCTTGGCCGACAAGGACGATCGCAACAGCTTCATGGAGGAAAACGAGGATCCCGAGGACGCGTTGGACGACGCTCCCGAGTATCCTTCCGGGCTCGACCCGGTGCTGCGCGAGTCGCTGCACATCCTGGCCGACATGGTCGAGCTGGACGGCATCGGCGTCTGAGAACACACCGGGCTACCCGGCAACATCCCGCGGATGGATGAGAGCCATTCGCGGGGTGTTGTGTCAGCAGAGGGGCAGCGGACCGCGCAGCGCCGCGAGCAGGGCGAGGGTTTGCTCCCAGGTTTCGGGGCAGTCATCCGTTTCGGGAAAGAGCCGACCCTCCGGGATGCGGGCGTAGCGTTCGGCGGCGCGGGGATGGCGCAGCTCGCGCAGCCCCACCGAGAAGATGCAGCCCAGCTGCAGCAGCTCGCGCGCCAGCTCGTGTGAGCCGTTCCACGCGTGCAGCAGGCAGCGGGGCAGGGTGCCGTTGCGATGCCGCGCGCGCAGAATCTCCGTCAGCTCGCCCCAAGCCTGCACGCCGTGCAGGTGGACGGTGCGCTCGTGGCGGAACGCGGCACCCAAGTGAATGTGCAGCAGCAGGAGCTGCGCCTCGTGCGTCGCACGATGCTGCGGGCTGTTGTCGAGCCCGGTTTCCCCCACCCCGGCCGTCGGAAAGCGCGCGAGCCACTGATCCAGCTCAAAGGCCAGCTCCGCCGGCTCGACCCCAGCGGCGTGCCAGGGATGTACCCCAAAGCAGGGAATCATGCCCGGCGCGGCCGCGACGCGCTCCCAGTCGGCGCGAGTGACAGCACACAGGTAGCCGCCCTGCGGCACAGCAACGTGGGTGTGGTAGTTTTTCATGCGGGAATGGTCAGGGAAGTCGGCTGTGCTGCCGGAAGCTGTAATAGGCGGCCTGGTCGCCGCGCGGCGCCCCGATGATGATATGATCCATCAGGCGGATACCCATCACCTCGCCCGCCTGCGCAATGGCACTCGTCAGCTTCTCATCGGCCTTGCTGGGGGTGGGATCGCCGCTGGGGTGGTTGTGGACCATGATGAACGACGAGGCGTTGGCCAACAGCGCTTCGCGAAAGACATTGCGCGGGTGCGTGATGACTTGCGTGAGCGTGCCGCGCCCCAGATGCACACGCCGCAGCAAGTGGCGCCGCACATCCAGCAACAGCAGAATCAGGTTCTCCACGGGTTCGTAACGCAACTCCCCCGCCAGCATCTCATACACCGTCTCGGGAGTCTCCAGCTTCGTTTGCTCCAAGCGCTCGCGCACTGCTCGCTGCCCCAGCTCGAACACTGCCGCAAGTGTTGCCGCCTTGGCTGCACCGATGCCCTTGCAGAGCCGCGCGAGCTCCGCACCGTCCAAACGCCCCAGCGCCGCCAGCGAACCGCCTGCCGCGCGCTTGAGCTGCGCGGCAAGCTCCAGCACATTGCAGCCGTGCAGTCCCGTGCGCAGAAAAATGGCGATGAGCTCCTCATCGCTCAGGGCGCTGCGACCCAAGCGCATCAGGCGTTCGCGGGGCAGGTCGCGCGCATTCATGTCGCGAAGTTGCAGGGGCTCGGAATCGGCGCCGTTCATCGTCGTTGACTAGCATACAGCATAAGAAAGCGCTTGAAAAGCAAAAAGAAAAGCGAAAAAGCCCTTCGCTGCGCACAATTAGCTTGCTATGGCGCGGTTGAGTGTGTATCATTCGACCGATTCGGTGTCGCACGGCTCTCCGTGGCAACAGACGATGCCGAATCATGCGGGGCATTCCCAACGCAGCCCCGACCGACGCGCGCAACGGCCGACTCCGGCGCGCCGAGGGAAGTCCGGAGCCGGCAATCCGAAGTAAGAAAACGACAATAATGTTTGATACACCCCATACTGTTACTTGCGCCGTGGGCGCAAGCCCCATCACCATTGAAACCGGTAAAATTGCCCGTTTGGCAGACGGCGCCGTTACCGTGCGCTGCGGTGATACCGTTGTCCTCGTCACCGTGGTGAGTGCCACCAAAATTAAGGAAGGGCAGACTTTCTTCCCCCTGTCGGTTGAGTACAAAGAAAAAGCGGCTGCAGCGGGCATGTTCCCCGGCGGTTACTTCAAGCGCGAGGGTCGCCCCACCGAGAAGGAAATTCTCACTTGCCGCATGACGGATCGTCCCCTGCGCCCCATGTTCCCCAAGGGCTATTTCTACGACACGCAGGTCATTACCCTGCTGCTGGCGGCAGATGGTGAGAACGAGCCGGATATTCTCTCCATCAACGGTGCCTCGGCCGCCTGCGTCATTTCCGACCTCCCCTTTGCTGAGCCCGTGGGCGCCGTGCGCGTCGGTCGCATTAACGGCGAGTTTGTCATCAACCCCACCAACAGCCAGCGCGCCGAGTCTGATTTGGATCTCGTTTACGCCGGCTCCAAGGATCAGGTGATTATGATTGAAGGCTCCGCCAAAGAGCTGCCCGAGGAGGACTTCATCGCCGCCCTCCACTGCGCGCAGGAAAACGTCGCCAAGATCTGCGCGGCTCAGGAAGAGCTGCGCGCCATCTGCGGCAAGCCCAAGCGCGAGTACGAGCTGACCCTCGCCAAGCCCGAGCTGTTGGAAATCGGCTACCAGATTGCGGGTGATCGCATCGAGGAGGCCATCTACGCCCCCAACAAGATTCAGCGCCAGAAGCAGGTGGGCGCCCTGCGCGACGAGGTGGAAGCCGCCATCAAGCAGGCACACCCCGAGGCCACCGATTTCGATGTCGAGCAGGTCTTCGAGTACATTCAGAAGAAGGCTTTCCGCATCTCCATCATGGAGCACGACAAACGTGCCGACGGTCGCGCTATCAAGCAACTGCGCCCCCTCTCCGCCGAGGTGAATGTGCTGCCCTCCGTGGTGCACGGCTCTGCCCTCTTCTCGCGCGGCGAAACCATGTCCATGTGTCTGGCCACCCTCGCCCCCGTGGAGGAGAAGCAGTATCTGGACAACTACACCGGTTCCGTGGATGAGAAGCGCTTTATCCTGCACTACAACTTCCCGCCCTTCACCGTGGGTGAGACCGGGCGCTTCGGCGGGCAGAACCGCCGCGAAATCGGTCATGGCGCCCTGGCGGAGCGCTCCATTGCTCCCGTGATTCCCTCCGAGGACGAGTTCCCCTACGCCATCCGTGTGTCCTCCGAAATCATGGAGTCCAACGGCTCGACCTCCATGGCCTCCGTTTGCGCCGGCACCATGTCGCTGCTGGCGGCGGGTGTGCCGCTCAAGCGCCCCGTGTCGGGCATCTCCGTGGGCTTGGTGACGGAGTTTGAGCAGCCCGGCGACCGCGAGCCCAAGCGCTACAAGACCCTGCTGGACATCATCGGCTCCGAGGACTTCTACGGCGATATGGACTTCAAGCTCTGCGGCTCCTCCGTCGGTGTCACGGGCTATCAGCTCGACCTCAAGCTGCCCGGCATCCCGCTCTACATCCTCGAGGACGCCATTCACCTGGCGCGCAAGGGGCGTCTGGAGGTGCTGGAGACGATGAACGCCTGCATCCCCGCCCCGCAGAAGATGAGCCCCAACGCTCCGCGCATCGAGAGCACCTCGATTCCTCAGGATCGCATCGGCGAACTCATCGGGCCCGGCGGCAAGAATATCAAGGCTCTGCAGGCCGAGACCGGCACGGATATCAATATCGAGGAGGACGGCACCGTGCGCATCTACGGCAGCCGTCAGGAGGGGGTGGAGCGCGCTCTCTACCTCATCGACCGCATGTTCCGCGAGATCGAAGTCGGCGAAACCTACGAAGGCAAAATTGTCTCCACCAAGGAGTTCGGCGCCTTTATGGAGGTTCTGCCCGGCAAGGACGGTCTCATCCACATCTCCGAGTTGGCCGAGGGACGCACGCAGAAGACCGAGGATGTCGTCAAGGTGGGCGACATTGTGACCGCCAAGTGCATCGGCATCGATGACAAGGGTCGCGTCAAGATGTCCATGCGCGCCGCCGCCCGCGACCGCAAGGCGAAAGAGGCCGCCGCCAAGGAAAAGGCTTGAAGCCGGTTCGGGAATTACTTCCCCGCATCAAAGCCGCCCTGCATCATTCGTGTGGGGCGGCTTTTTTCGTGAGATTTCCTCCGCAAAACAGGTGCCGCACAGGCGCAGGGAAGCGCGACTCACCAAGGCGGAAAAAATTGCTCGGCACTTGCGTTTTTTAGTTGCTTTCGCCTGCATTCTGGTATAGATATATTAGCGAACATCTGCAAATTTACTTACAACCATGTGGAAATACACCATCATCGCCGCCGTTGTGCTCCTCTTGGGCGCATCCTTTTTCCTGTACCAACACAACGGCGCGTTGACCTCGCCGAGCGGTGAGGTGGCTGCCTTCCAAAAGGAGTTTCAGGCTGCGGCTGCCAAGGCCGGGGAGGTAGAGCTGGACAAGAGTATTCAGAAATATGCTCAACTGCGTGCCGAATATCTTCAGGCTCAGGCCGAGGACTACAAGAGCAAAATTGCGGCGGCGCAGGCAGAGACGGAAAGCGTGACGCAGGATTGTGTGGTGATCACCTCGAAGCTTGACGCCATGCGTGCTGCGGCTAACTCGGCCAGCGAGACATTCAACAAGTTCCGCGCGGCTGCCATGTCCGCCGCAGAGATGGACGGCGCCGATGTGGATGACAGCGATGATTTCCGAGTGGCTATCATCAGCAAGTTGGCCGAGGCCGATGCCGCCAACAAGAGCGTATCGGACAAGGTGGCTGCCGAGGATGCCGCAACGGCTGCGCTGCAAGCCGAGACAAAGGACACCATCGATAAAATTGCTGCAGCCAAGAAGTTGGCCTCCGATCGTATGGCGCGTCTCTCCCCGCCCGAGTTGGAGTGTTCTGTGCAGAATGCCAGCCCCGATTGGGATTATGTGATTCTCGATGCCGGTATCAACAAGGGCATCATCAGCGGTTCCCGCCTGACCGTGACGCGTGGCAACCGCAAAATCTGTGAACTCAACGTTACTCTGGTGGAGGGCACTCAGTCCAGCTGCGAAGTGGTCGCTGCAACCATGCGTCCCGGTGACCGTGTGATGGTCGGTGACAAGGTGACGGCTCCGCGTACGACCAAGTAAAGCCGAAGTGAGTCCTTTTATCTGTAATTAACAATTTTTCCCCAGAACAACATGAAAATTTCCCATCTGATTGTTTCGATCCTCGTTCTGCTGGCCGGTGGTGCCGTGTGCTACTTCTCCGCCGGGCAGCAAAAGGCGATGAATGTGCTGGTCTACACGCAGGGCGGCGGCTCTCAAATCGCCGCGGCTGATGCAACGGGTCTGCGTGCCCTCAACAAGGAGCTGGAGGTCGAGGCTGCCCGCGTTTCCGGAGAACGTGCCACGGCTGTCAATGCGGCGGAAGCGGCGCGTGTGGAGATGAACGACCAAAAGGCCAAGTGCGAGGATGCTCTGGCTGCCCTGGCGGCCAAGCAGCAGGAGCAGAAGAGCCTGGCCGCTGAGCTGGCGAAGCAGCAGGAGGGCAAGGAGGAGGCTGAATGGGTGACGGTCGCCCGTGCCGAATCCCGTGGAATCGACTCGCTCACCGCCATCATCGAGGAATGCGGCGGTGAATCTCCCGACTACGATGTCGCCGTGGAGAAAATCGGCGAGCTTTACAAGGCTCAAACGGAGGAAGCTGAAACCCTGCAGAAGAATCTGAGCAAATCGACCGAGGCGAAAACGGCCGCCGCCGCTGAGCTCGAAAAGCAGAAAGCCGAGCTGGCGCGCCTCAACGCCATCAATGAACGTTTCTTCATCGAATACTCCAAGAACAACAAGGAGTTCACCGTCAGCGGAGTCGATACGGGTTGGCGCTATGTCACCTTCAACGCCACGACCGAGGATAGCTTGGTGCGCGATGATGCTCTGCTCATTTGTCGCGGCGATTCGGTGGTGACGGTGGTGCGTCTCGTCAGTATCAAGGACGGTCAGGTGGTGGCCGAAATTGATGAGAAACTCACGGCTCCCGGCCTGCGTCCTGCCGTGGGAGACCGCGTGGTGCGCCTCAAGCCGCTGGGTAGCTGATGCCGAGGCATCTCCCCTTTTTCGCCGCCTGCCTCGTGTACGGGTGCAGGCGGTTTTTTGAAATCTTCCCCCCCTGTTATCCCATGCGAAACATCCTTCTCCTGAGCTTGGCGTCGGCGCTGCTGCCGGCTTGCCAGCATCCTTTGCCCGAGGTTCCTCCCTCAAATCGCACCGTGGTCGCTCCCTCCGGATCCAGCGAGGCCGTTAAGTCTTGGAGCCGTACGACCAAACAAGAGGGCTCTGCTCTTCTGGGGCCGCTCGGCAACACGGAGCGCCGTTGAGTTGCTGTCTATTTACCCATGCGCCGCGCCGAGAAAGCTGCTATCGTGGCGGAGGAACTGGAGCGAGCTTTTCCGAAGCCCGAGGTGCCCCTGCATCATCACGATGCGTTCACCCTGCTCATCGCCGTGATGCTCTCGGCGCAGTGCACCGATGCGCGGGTGAATCTGGTCACCCCCGCGTTGTTTGAGGCTGCGCCCGATGCGGCGAGGCTCGCCGCCATGGATTGGCAGGAGGTGCGCCGCTACATTGCCACCTGCGGCCTCACCGAAACCAAAGCCAAGCGCCTAGTGGCCACGGCGCGGGTGCTGACGGAGCAATACGGCGGGCGCGTGCCCAACAGCTTCGAGGCGCTGGAGGCACTCCCCGGGGTGGGGCACAAAACCGCCTCCGTCGTCATGAATCAGGCCTTTGGCTACCCCGCCTTTCCCGTCGACACCCACATCTTCCGCCTTGCGCGTCGCTGGGGGCTCTCCCGCGGCAACAGCGTGGATAAAGTCGAGGCCGACCTCAAAAAAATCTTCCCGCAAAGACTCTGGGGCAAGCTGCACATTCAATTCGTGCTGTGGGGGCGCCGCTACTGCCCCGCGCGCGGCTGCAAGCCCGCCTGCGCCATCTGCTCCCGACTCGGAACGAGCGCCTGATGCCGCCATTTGCTGTGTTTGTGCTTGACCTTTCGGGGGAAAAGTAGTTTGATAGGCGGCCGTTGCTTGCATTGCCATGTTTGTTTGCCAGCTGAAATCGAAGATTCACCGCGCCATGGTCACGCGCGGCGATGTGGATTATGAGGGGAGTATTGAGATTCCCCAAGACCTCGTCGAGGCCGCCGGGCTGTGGCCGGGGGAAAAGGTGCTCGTGGCCTCCGTCACCAGCGGAAACCGCTTTGAGACCTATGTGCTGGTCGGCCCGCCGCGCACAGGGCAGATTATTGTCAACGGCGCTGCGGCCAAGCTCATCGGCAAGGGGGAGCGCATCATCATCATGAGCTTTGCCTACGACGATAAGCCCATCACCCCCACGCGCATCGTGTGCAACGAGCGCAACGAAATCATTGCATAAGCTTTCCGCCCTTTACATTCCGTCTTTATCCGCTATAATACCGCCATGCTCAACGCCGCCATTTACATCGTCTTCTCCATTCTCCTCATCGTATGCGCTCTGCTGCTGCTCGTGGTGCTCATGCAGCGCCCCAAGCAGGAGGGGCTCGGCGCCGCATTCGGCGCGCAGATGACGGATCAGGCCTTCGGTGCCCAAACAACGGACGTGCTCAAGCGCGGCACCGTGCTCTTCGGCACGCTCTTCATGCTGCTCTGCTTTGTGCTGGCGGTGCTGATGAATGCGCGCTTCCAGCGCCAGAAGTCCGACCTCAACGCCGCCGCTCCCGTGGCGACCGCCGTGGAGCAGACCCCTGCGGCGATGCCGGAAGCGCCCGCTGCGGCTCCTGCGGAGGCGCCCGCCTCGGCTTCCGAGGATTTGGAGAAGCTGCTCAGCCAACCGGCGGAAGCCCCCGCTGAGCCCGCCGCGCCTGAGGCTCCTGCGGCGCCCGCCGAACCTGCGACAGCTCCTGCGCCGCAGGCCTGAGTCGGCTGCTTTCCATCATTCGGGGGGAGTGTGCGCGGCACTATCTCCCCCTTTCGTTTACCCGCAACCCCTACCCATGAACTACCACTCGATTACGGAACTCATGCGCTCCGTCGGCAAGGAGAGCACGCACGGCAGTGTTTGCGTGCAGTACACGCAGCGCACGGACAAGATGACTCGCCAAGGACGCCCCTATCTCGAGGTCTGCTTTGCGGACACGCAGGACAGCCTCAGCTTCAAGGTCTGGGACAACTCTCCCCGGCACGCCGAGCTGCTGAGCCTGCCCCTGGGCAGCTGTGTGGAGCTGACAGCCGTCTGGCGCAACAGCGATTACGGGCTGGAAGTCAGCGAGCTCAGTCTCCGCCCCCTCAACCCCGGCGAGGTGGCCGTGCTGCTGGCGGGCAGCCCCGAGCTGCGCGAGCGTCAGCAGCAGGCCTGGGAGCGCATCGGCGAGCTGGTCGGGAGTATGCGCGACCCCCGCCTCGCCGCCCTCTGCCGCGAATTCCTGAGCCGGAATGAGGCGCGCTTTCGCCGCGCCGCCGCCGCCCGCAACGTACACCACGCCCGCCGCGGCGGGCTCGTGGAGCACACCGCTGCCGTCATGCGTCTGGGGGCAAGTCTTTGCGACTGCTACCCCGAGCTCAACCGCGACCTCGTGCTCGCGGGAGCCCTCTTCCACGACAGCGGCAAGATGTGGGAAAACAACTACGAAGAGCAGGGGTTGAACAGCCCCTACAGCACCGTGGGCGAACTCATGGGGCATATCACCCTGAGCATCGAGCTGGTCAACAAGCTCTGGAACGGCATGATGACCCCCGAGCGCCGCGAGGAGTGGAAAGACTTGCGCCCCGCGAGCGAACAGGTGCGGCTGCACCTGCTGCACCTCATCGCCGCCCATCACGGCACGCTGGAGTTCGGCTCGCCCGTCGTCCCCAAGACCCCCGAAGCCTTTGCCCTGCACGCGGCCGATGATACCGACGCCAAGCTGGAAATCTTCCGCAACGCCTACGCCACCGCCCCCGCGCTCTCTGAACAGGTGCTGCAACGCCGCTTCCCCATGGAGGGCAACCCCGTGTTGCCCCTGCCGCCTTTCGGAGACTAACGACTGCTCGCCATGACGGAAGCCCTGCTGAGCATTGCCGCCGTTTGCGCGCTCTTCGTCCTCTCGCAGCTCAGTCCCGGGCCGGATGTCATCTTTGTTTTTCGCACAGCCTTGGCACGCGGCTTTCGTGGCGGGGTCGCCGTCAGCAGCGGCATCATGCTCGGCTTTGCCCTGCAAACCCTGCTGGTCATGACGGCGGGCGCGTGGCTGACGGAGCAGAGCTGGAGCCGCTGGGTGCTCTTAGCCGCGGGGCTGTGGCTGGCCTACCTAGCGTGGAAAATTTTCCCGCGACGCCGCGAGAACGCAGCGGGGCAGGGCGATGCGCTTGCGGGCGGCGACAGCGGCGCAGAGAGCCTGTGCTCCCTGCTCGGGCAGGGCTTTCTTTGCAACATCCTCAACCCCAAGTGTACCCTCTTCATTGCCGGGCTCACACTGGCACCCCTGCAACAATACGCCGCCGTCTACCCCTGGTTCACCGCGGTGTTCTTCGTGGCTGTCCTTGCCGCCAACTGGGCGGGGTGGTGCAGCTACTGCGCCCTGTTGCAGTGGCACCCCGTGCGCGCGTTCTACACGAGCCACACGCGGGGCATCGACGGCGTGTTCTCCGTCCTGCTGGCGCTCTTTGCTCTCCTGCTCATCGCGCAGAGCCTGCTCGCCGCCTGAACGGCGGCGGAAGCCGATTTTTCGGGAAATAGCGGGGCGCGGGGTGTTTGGTGCTTGCATTTGACCCCGCATTGGAGTAGATTAAACACGCAAAGCCGTTATTGCACTTATGAACGACATCATCACGACAGCATGCAAATTCGTCACGTCCTCCATCGGCCGCAAAATCCTTGTGGCGCTGACGGGGGCGTGTCTCCTCCTGTTCCTCGTGGGGCACCTGGCCGGTAACATGACCATCTTCGGTGGCGAATCCACCGCAGCGGGCGGCTCCTCGTGGATTGACGCCTACGCCGTGGGGCTGCACTCCATGCCCGCCTGGCTGCTCTGGGCCATCCGTCTGGGTCTGCTGGCCATCCTGCTCATCCATGTGGGGCTGACGCTCGTCCTGAAGTACGAGAACTACAACGCCCGCACTCACTACCAGAAGGAGGGGACGCTCAAGGCCACGTTCTCCTCGCGCACGATGGTGCTGACCGGGGTGATGATTTTCTGCTTCCTGTGCTTCCACCTGTGGCAGCTCACCTTTAACGGCAACCCGGCGGACTGCTACCACCACATTCTGGCGGCATTCAGCAACCCCTGGTGCTCGGCGTTCTACATCATCGCCATCTGCTGTCTCTTCCTGCATGTGCGTCACGGTGTGCAATCCGTTTTCCAAACACTCGGCCTTGCAACGCGTAAGATTCGCCCGCTGTACAACCTCGTGGCCATCGCCTTCGGCGTGGTGGTCTGCGGTCTGTTCATCTCCATCCCGGTCTGCGTGCTGACCGGCATCCTGCACTAACACTCTTACACTCCGACACGTTATGAACGACATCAAGTTTCCCGTGAGCGACTACATGCCGTCCTCCTGCATCCCGGACGGTCCCATCGAGCAAAAATGGACCAAGTACAAGCGCGAGGCCAAGCTCATCAACCCCAACAACCGCCGCAAGTACACCATCCTCATTGTCGGCACGGGGCTGGCGGGCGGCTCTGCTGCCGCCACGCTTGCTGAGCTGGGCTACAACGTCAAGTGCTTCTGCTACCAGGACAGCCCCCGCCGCGCGCACTCCATCGCGGCGCAGGGCGGTATCAACGCCGCGCACAACTACCAGAACGACGGCGACTCCGTCTACCGCCTCTTCTACGACACCATCAAGGGCGGCGACTTCCGCGCCCGCGAGGCCAACGTCTACCGTCTCGCCGAGGTGTCCGCCAACATCATCAACCAGTGTGTGGCGCAGGGCGTTCCCTTCGGCCGTGAATACGGCGGCCTGCTCGACAACCGCTCCTTCGGCGGCGCCCAGCTCAAGCGTACCTTCTACAGCCGCGGTCAGACCGGCCAGCAGCTCCTCCTCGGCGCCTACCAGGCCATGGAGAAAGAAATCGGCAAGGGGCACATCGAGATGCACCCCCGCACCGAAATGATGGATCTCGTGGTGGTGGACGGTCACGCTAAGGGTATCGTCGTGCGCGACCTCGTCACGGGCGAAATCAAGAGCTACGCCGGCGACACCGTGCTGCTTTGCACCGGCGGCTACGGCCGCGTGTTCTACCTCTCCACCAACGCCATGGGCTGCAACGTGGGTGCCGCCTGCGCCTGCTGGAAGAAAGGCGCCTACTTTGCCAACCCCTGCTTCACGCAGATTCACCCCACCTGCATTCCCGTCAAGGGCGACTACCAGAGCAAGCTCACCCTCATGTCGGAATCCCTCCGCAACGACGGTCGTATCTGGGTGCCCAAGAGCCGTGAGGTGGCCGAGAAGATCCGCAAGGGCGAGATGAAGCCCAGCGAGGTGGCCGAGGGCGATCGCGACTACTATCTGGAGCGCAAATACCCCTCCTTCGGTAACCTGGCTCCGCGCGACATCTCCTCCCGCGCCGCCAAGGAAGCCTGCGACGACGGTCGCGGCGTGGCCATCACGGGGCGCGGCGTGTTCCTGGACTTCAAGGACGCCATCGCCCGCATGGGCAAGGAGTGGATCGACGGCCAGTACGGCAACCTCTTCGAGATGTACGAGGAGATTACCGACGTCGACCCCCACGAGCAGCCCATGATGATTTACCCCGCCTCCCACTACACGATGGGCGGTTTGTGGGTGGACTACAACCTCATGTCCTCCATCCCCGGTCTGCATGTGCTGGGTGAGGCGAACTTCTCCGACCACGGTGCCAACCGTCTGGGCGCCTCCGCCCTCATGCAGGGGCTTTCCGACGGCTACTTCGTCATCTCCAGCACGCTGCCCACCTACCTGACCACCATCAAGCCCGGCAGCGTCACCACCGCCGCCCCCGAGTTCAAGGAGGCCGAGGACGCCGTCAAGGCGCGCATCGCCAAGATGATGGACGTCAAGGGCAGCATGACCCCCGACGAGATTCACCGCAAGCTCGGCAAGCTCATCTGGGAGGATGTCGGCATGGGCCGCACCAAGGAAAGCCTGCTGGACGCCATCTCCAAGATTCCCGACATCCGCGATGAGTTCTGGAACAACGTCAAGATTGTCGGCAGCACGGAGGGCATGAACGCCGAGCTCGAAAAGGCCTGGCGCGTGGCCGCCACCCTCGACTTTGCCGAGGTGCTCTGCTACGATGCCCTCGCCCGCGAGGAGTCCTGCGGCGCCCACTTCCGCTTGGAGCACATGCTGCCCGACGGCGAAGCCAAGCGCGACGACGAGCACTTCGCCTACGTCGCTGCTTGGGAGTACAAGGGCACGGGCGAGCTGCCCGTGTTGCACAAGGAGCCGCTGACCTTCGAGAACATCCACCTCGCCATCCGTTCCTACAAGTAAGAATCGCAATTATCATTAACCTTTTGACACATTCACTATTATGGCTAATCTGAATCTTACGCTCAAGGTCTGGCGACAGGAGAACCCGCAGGCTCAGGGTCGTATCGAAACCTACAAGGCCACCAACATCCCCGAGGAAGCCTCCTTCCTGGAGATGCTGGACATCGTGAACGAGGGGCTCGTCCACGAGGGTAAGGAGCCCATCCACTTCGACCACGACTGCCGCGAGGGCATCTGCGGCATGTGCTCGCTGACCATCAACGGCGTGCCGCACGGCGGCAAGCATGTGACCACCTGCCAGCTGCACATGCGCCAGTTCAAGGACGGCGACACCGTGTGGATCGAGCCCTTCCGCGCCAAGGCTTTCCCGCTGCTGCGCGACCTCGTGGTCGACCGCACCGCGCTGGACAACATCATCGCCGCGGGCGGCTTTGTGGACATCCGCACCGGCTCCGCCCCCAATGCCAACAACGTGCCCATCCGCAAGAAGACGGCTGACGCCGCGTTCGATGCGGCCGCCTGCATCGGCTGCGGCGCCTGCGTCGCCAGCTGCAAGAACAGCTCTGCCATGCTCTTCACCTCGGCCAAGGCGGCGCACCTCAACCTGCTGCCGCAGGGGCAGCCCGAGAAGAACAAGCGCGTGCTGGCCATGGTGCGCCAGATGGACGCGCTGGGCTTCGGTAACTGCACCAACCAGTACGAGTGCGAGGCCGCCTGCCCCAAGGGCATCACCGTGGACAACATCGCCAAGCTCAACCGCGACTACATGATTGCCTGCGCCTCCGAGGCCGTGGGCGTGTTCGCCTGAGCCGGGCAGGAAGCTCGAGAATCTTTGTGCAGGCGCCGGGTGGCAACACCCGGCGCCTTTGTTCATGGGGAGGACGGCGACCATGGCGATTTTTTCAAAAAAAGTGCTGTGCGTGTAGATTTCTGCGCGCTGATTACGTTTCAGCGGGTGAAGCAGACAGGCAGTGGCGCTGCTTGACATTCCGAACAGCTGCCGTACAATCATGAGCGTGAACAGTATCATCAAATGGGGTGCCGTGGCCATCGTCGCGGCTGCCGGTGGCGGGGGGCTTTGGTACAGCCTCTCGCGACCCGAGGGCAGCAACAAGGTGCTGCGCACCGTCACCGTCAGCCGGGGCGATTTTGTCAGCAAAGTGCAGGCAACGGGCACGCTGGAGCCGCAAGAGCTGGTGGATGTCGGCGCGCAGGTAACGGGCGAAATCAAGGAATTCGGCACTGATGTCGACGGCAAGCGCGTGGATTACGGCAGCGAGGTCAAAGCCGGGCAGCTTCTGGCGCGCATCGATGACACCATCGTGGAGCTCGACATCCAAAAGGCCGAGGCCCAGGTGGCACAGGCCAAGGCGCAGATTCTCACCGCCGCCGCGCAGGTGGCGCAGGCCAAGGCTACCATCGAGCAGCAGACGGCCAACCTCAACAAGGCCTCGCGCGACCTGACGCGCGCTCGGAAACTCGGCGTGGGCGATGCCCTCTCGCAGGCCGACTTCGACAACTACACCAACGCCTTTGAAACCGCGCAAGCCAATCTCGCCGGAGCACGCGCCCAGCTCGCCTCGGCCGAGGCCGGGCAGAAAACCGCCGATGCGCAGCTGCTCAGCGCCGAGGCGCAGTACAAGAGCCAGCTGCGCAACCGCGACTATACCCACATCACCGCCCCCGTGGACGGTACCATCGTGGTGCGCCAGGTCAACGTGGGGCAGACCGTCGTCAGCAGTATGAACGCGACCACGCTCTTTCTGGTGGCGCGCGACCTGAGCAAGATGCAGATTTGGGCCAGCGTCAACGAGGCCGACATCGCCAAGGTCATTCCGGGGCAGGAGGTGCGCTACACGGTGGATGCCCTGCCGAATGAGGAATTCAAGGGCTATGTGAACAAGATTCGCCCCAACGCCACCATGTCCTCCAACGTGGTCACCTACATCGTGGAAATCGACATCGACAACCCCGAGCGCAAGCTGCTGCCCTACATGAGCGCCAACGCCAACTTCATCGTCAAGGAAGTGAAGAACGCGCTCATGGTGCCGGAATCGGCTTTCAATTTTGAGCCGGAGGAGGCCATGGTGCAGCGCCCCCAAGGGGAGCATCCCCGCGGCGAGCGCCCCGAGCCGGGTGACAAGGAGGGAGAATCCGCCGCCACGCCGCCCGCCATGCTGTGGAAGAAGGTCGATGACACTCATGTGCGTCCTGTGTTGGTGCGCAAGGCCGAGAGCGACGGCACACGCGCCGTCATCGAGGTGCTGCGCGGGCGCCTGGAGGAGGGCGATGAGCTGGCCACGGGCGTGACCGAGCGCGCGGAAGCGCCCGCCGCCGCCGCCCCCGGCAGCAACAACCTCTTCGGCCCCAAGCGTCCCGAGCGTCGCCAACGCGGCACCGGGGGAGCCGAGGCCAAGCCCGGGCAGAGCGCCGGCAACGACCGCCCCGGCCCTCCCCCCATGTGAGCCCTCCCCAACCCAGCGCCTACGACCGTGATTGAACTCCGCAATCTCACGAAAGTCTACCATGTCGGCGAGCTCGACCTGCCTGTCCTCAAGGGCATCTCGCTTCGTATCGAGGACGGCGAATTCGTCTCGCTGACGGGAGCCTCCGGCAGCGGAAAATCCACGCTGATGAACCTGCTGGGCTGTCTGGACCACCCCAGCGGGGGCGAATACCTGCTCGACGGGCACAACGTGGCGCAGCTCAACGCAGATGAGCGCGCGCGGCTGCGCAACAAGCGCATCGGCTTTGTTTTCCAGAACTTCAACCTGCTGCCGCGCACCTCGGCGCTGGAGAATGTCATGATGCCCGCCTACTACTGCCACCCCCGGCGCCCCGGCAACGAGATTCGCCGCCGCGCGCTCGAACTCATCCGCATGGTCGGGCTGGAGGAGCGCATGCACCACACCCCTGCGCAGCTTTCCGGCGGGCAGCAACAGCGCGTGGCCATTGCCCGCTCCCTCATCAACAACCCCGGCATTCTGCTGGCGGATGAACCCACCGGCAACCTCGACTCCACCACCTCCGTGGAGGTCATGAACATGTTCCGCGACCTGAACCGCCGCAGCGGCATCACCGTCATCATCGTGACGCACGACCGCAAAACCGCCGCCTTCACCGATCGCGCCATCAACATGGTCGACGGTCTGATTGCCGAGGGCGTGTCCGATGAACTCTCTGCCAATTTGGTCAAATGAACCTCGCGCAACTCCTCCTTACCTGTCTGCTCGCTCTGGTGCGCAACCCCATGCGCGCCGCGCTCACCGTGCTGGGCATCGTCATCGGCATTGCCGCCGTGGTCGCCATCATGGAAATCGGCAAAGGCTCCTCGCAGCAGATTCGGCAGTCCATCGCTTCGCTGGGAGCCAACACCGTCAACGTCATGGGCGCCTCCGTGCGCACCAACGGCGTCGCCTCCGGCATGGGGGGGCGCGCCTCGCTCTTCGCCTCGGATGCGCAGGTCATCATGAGCGAGTGCCGCAACACCGTGGAGCTCGCCTCGCCCGTCGTCCGCACCAGCGGGCAAATCATCGTCGGCAACACCAACTGGAGCCCCAATTCTATCATCGGCGGCAACGAGCACTACCTCGCCATCGAGGGCTGGGAAGTCGCGCAGGGCTCCCCCTTCAGCGCCGAGCAGGTCAACAACTCCGCCCGAGTCTGCCTCATCGGCAACACCATCGCCACCAAACTGTTCGCGGGGAAGGACCCCATCGGCCAAGAGGTGCGCATCAAGGATGTGGTGTTCAACATCATCGGCGTGCTGGCCCCCAAGGGGGCGGACATGATGGGCAATGACAAGGATGACTGCCTCATCCTGCCCTGGACCAGCATCCGCACCCGACTGGCGGGCGCCGGCGGCACCGCCGCCATCGGCAAGGCAGGAGCTAGTAACAGCACCTCTTCCGTCTCCTCCACCGACACCTTCTCCACCTCTGCCGTTAGCTTTTACCCCGGCTGCGATGTGCAACCCTACACCAACGCCCCGCACCCCCTGCGCACTCGCACGGTGGATTCCCTCATCGTCCGCATTCGCGACAGCGAGAACGCCAACCCCGCCATGGACGAGATGACCACCGCCCTGCGCCGCGCGCATCGGCTGGAGCCCGGCGTGCTGGACGACTTCGAGCTGCGCGACCGCGCCCAATTTTCCAAAATGGTCACCGGCACCAGCGAAACCATGAGCAACCTGCTGCTGGCCGTCGCGCTCATCTCGCTGATTGTCGGCGGTGTGGGTATCATGAACATCATGATGGTGAGCGTCACCGAGCGCACCCGCGAAATCGGCCTGCGCATGGCCGTGGGGGCTCGCCCGCGCGACATCATGTTCCAATTCCTCACCGAGGCCGTGCTGCTCTGCCTGGCGGGCGGCGTGCTGGGCATCGTCATCGGCCATGTCAGCTCCGGCGTGGTCAGCTCCATGTTCGGCTGGCCCATCGCCACCTCGCCCGGAGCCATGATGCTCTCCGTGACGGTTGCTGCCGGCATCGGCATCATCTTCGGCTGGTACCCCGCCTTCAAAGCCTCGCGTCTCGACCCCATTGATGCCCTGCACCATGAATAAGCCTCTGTTGCCCCCGTCCGCCATGAAAACGCGCGTCCTGCTCCCCCTCATCGCCCTCTGCCTCGCCTCCTGCGCCGTCGGCCCCGACTTTGCCGGCGCTCCCGACCAAGAGCTGCCCGCCGGCTGGGTGAACCACCTGCCGCCCGCGAGCGATACCCACAGCCTGAGCGCCTGGTGGGACTCCTTCGGCGACCCGCAGCTCAGCGCGCTCATTGCCCGAGGCTTCGAGGCCAACCCCGATATGGTGAGCGCCGCGCTCAGCATCGCCGCCGCCGAATCGCAGCTGCGCAGCGTGCGCAGCGGGCTTTTCCCCGGTGTCTCCGCGAGCGCCGGCGGCAGCAACAGCGGCAGCTATCAGACCAGCACCTCGCACGGCAGCTGGAGCGGCGCTCTCTCCGCCTCGTGGACGCCCGACATCTGGGGCGGCACCCGCCGCGAGGTCGAAGCCGCCGCCGCCACCCTCGGCTCGCAGTATGCCGCCGCCGCCGCCACCCGCACAGCGCTGGCCGGCAGCATCGCCGCCGCCTACATTCAGTGGATTACCGCCAAGGAGAGCCTGCGCATTGCCCGCGAACAGCTTGCCTACCAAGAGCGCACCTACGGCATCGCCAAGCAGCGCTACGACAACGGCATGAGCACAGGGCTCGACCTTGCCGAATCGCAGGCCACCATCGCCTCCACCCGCGCCCAGATCCCGCAGTACGAGGCCAACATCCTCAGCTATGAAAACGCGCTGGCCACCTATCTGGGCACCACGGTCGACAAGCTGAGCCTGAGCCTGCCCGCGCCCGTCGTCTACAACCGCATCCCCGCCGTGCCCACCGGGCTGCCCTCGGATCTGCTGCGCCGCCGCCCCGACATCGTGCGCGCCGAGCACGAGCTGCACGCCGCTACCGCCCGCATCGGCGTCAGCGTGGCCGAGCTCTTCCCCAAACTCTCGCTCACCGGCAGCACCGGCAGTCGATCCGGCAGCGACTTCGCCCAATTCTGGAAAAACAGCACCTGGGATCTCGGCGCCAGTGTCGGGCGTAGCATCCTCAACAACACCACCCTGAACGAAGCCGTGCAGCAGGCCGAACTCGCGCAGCAAAAGAGCGTGCAGAGCTACCGCCAAACCGTTCTGGCCGCCTTTGCCGAGGTGGAAAACTGCCTCATCGACTACGCCCGCCTGACTAACCAGCTCCCCCGCTACGAGGAAGCCGCCGCCGCCAATCGGCGCAGCGCCGAGCTCTCCCTGCAGCTCTTCAACGCCGGCAACAAGGACTTCCTCAATGTCGCCGCCGCCGAGCGCCAGTGGCTCAGCTCGGAACTCAGCATTATCGCGGCTCGTCAGAACATCCGTCTGACGCTCGCCAAGCTCTGCACCGCGCTGGGCGGCGGCTGGGAACCGTGAATGCCGGGGTGGGGCTGCGCCCGCATTTTCCGCTTGCGGAGCCGTGCTGCCTATGCTACGCTCATCCTTGCTATGGAATCAGATTCGCCTCACCTAAGGGGTTCGCTCATTGTTTTTGAGGGTATTGACGGCACAGGTAAATCCACGCAGATGCGTCTGTTGGCCTCGTATTTAGCGGCGCGCGGCGTGGAGGTGCTTACGGACTTTGAGCCGACGCGCGGGGAGTGGGGCATGCGGGTGCGCCGCGCAGCGCAGCAGGGCGAGCGCCTGAGCATCGAGGAGGAGGTCGATTGCCTCCTTCAGGATCGCCGCGAGCATGTGCGTGACGTGATAGAGCCCGCCCTGGCCGCGGGGCGTTGGGTGCTGTTGGACCGCTATTACCTTTCGATGATGGCCTACCAGGGTGCGGCAGGCGTTTCCGTGGAGCAGATTCGCGAGTGGAATGAGGAGTTTGCCCCCATACCCGATTTGGCCTTTTGGCTCGATATTCCTGTGGAGATGGCGCTGGAGCGCATGAAGGCGCGCGGAGGCGAGCAGGATGCTTTTGAGCAGGAGCCTTTTTTGGCGTCCTGTGCCGCCATCTATTCCGCGATGGAGATGCCCTGGTTGCACCGTATCGAGGCCGACGGCGACGCGCATACCACCCAGCAACGCATTCGCGAGGTGGTGAGCGAGGAACTGGGGATCTGACGGCGTTCTTCTCCGGAGTGAGAAAAGACCCGCGTTGCCGATCGGCAACGCGGGCGCATTATCTGCGGGGAAAAGCAGGGGCGCTCAGTCCTTTTTCTTGGACTTCTTCTTGCCTATTTTGCCCTTCTTGTCGGCTTTTCCTGCTTTTTTGCCGCCGCTCAGGGCATTCGTGCCCTCGTAGACCAGCACTTCGGCGGGCTTGAGGGTGATGTTGATTTCCTGATCGATGTCGACCGCCTTGCCCGACAGATCGCTGAGCTTGCGCTGGTCATCGTAGGAATCACTCAGCGTCACCTTGCCCTTGTAGTCCGGGGGAATGTCCAGAATGCGGCGCAGGGTAGAGCTGAGCGTCTTTTCCGAGGCCGAGGAGTTGCGCAGGGTCAGGGTGCATTTCTCGGCATTCCACGAGGCCCAGCCGTAGATGTCGCCATCCTGACCGTCCCAGGGGTTGCCGCCGACCCAGTGGGTATCGGCCAGCACATCGCTGTTGCGTCGCAGCCACTTGATGCCTGCGGCCAGTTCGTCCCACAGCTCGCCGCGCCCTTGGTTGAGCAGATCCTGATCGGCGTAGATTTCCAGCAGCCCCGAGCCGCAGCCGAAAGCCGCGCGGATCTCCTTGACGCAGTTGGCGGGCTCCGTGCTCATGCACTTGGGCGGACCGTTGCGGGTGATGATGATGCCGTGGGTCATCAGCGAGTTGATGGGGAAGAGCGGCGCCCCGGTGACAAAGACCTCATGCACCAGGCGGTCGCGGTAGGTGATCCACTGGTCGCGCGGGTCGCCCGCGGTGCCCTTGCGCCCGAAGTCGTTTTCCTGGCGCCAGATGGAGTCGGCATACATGAACCAGAAGGGGCTGGCCCAGGTGCCCACCGTGGTGTTGATGAAGATATCGGGGCGCGCTTGGCGCAGCTCGGTGAGCACGCGCAGGATACCCTCGGCATCCTCAACGCCCGTAGGGCTCTTGGCCGGGCCGTAGGCGTGCGGAATGGCCGAGATGCCGTCGAACTTGAAGTAGCGCATGTCATAGCTCTTGATCATCTGCTTGCAGCGCCCCGTGAACGCATCGAAATACTCATCGTTGGAGAGTTGGAAGTTGTTGATCTGGTTGTTGGGGTGGTTCTTGTTCCAGAAGGCCAGGCGCATCTTCTTGGACGCGCCGTAGCCGCCCACGGGCCCCAACCACGTGCCGATGCCCGCTTTCTGCTGCTTGGCCTGCTTGCTGATGGCGCTGAAGCCCTTGGGGAAGCCGCAGTGGAAGTCCCACAGGCTGTTGAAGTCATCCCAGCCGTCGTCGAGGACAAAGGCATCGAGCCGCACGCCGCGCTTGGTGTAGAGCTCGCGGTTCCAGGTCTTGAGCACCTCCAGCCACATGGCCTCGTTCGTGCGCTTGGCGGGGTCTTGGTTGTCGTGCAGGCGAATGCCGATTTCGTACCAGTCGTTGTAGTGCACGAAGGGGCGGTAGGGAGCCGCTTTCTCGCGCTCGGTATAGTAGAGGAAGGAGCGGCGCTTTTGCTCGGGAGCAAAGATGCCCAGCACGCTCGACACTTTCCAGGGATTCTTGGGCTTGAGCGTGGTGGCGCGCACCCACTGCCCCGTCACCAGCTCGGCAGGGCCATTCTCGGGACTGCCCTCGGCTTGCGCACCCTTGCGGGGCAGCGAAATGCTGACCGTGCCCTTGCCCTGCACGGGACCATCCTTGGTCTGAGCCCAGTAGCGCAGGGTGTACTCACCCGCTTGCACGCCCTTGAGGGTGTAGGTTTTGTTATCGCCCTCGTGCATGTCTTCGCTGACCACGGTTGTGCCGTCGGTGCTGAGCAGCTGCACGCCGATGATGCGGAGTTGCCCGCCCGGCGCAAAGGTGATGGTGCAGTCGCCGCCATGGGTGAAGGTGACCGCTCCCTCGGCCGCCAGCAGGTGCTGCGCCATCGGGCCGTCCATCTTGCTGTACTTGTTGCCGTAGGCCTTGGTGACGGAGGGGTGAATCTCAAAAATATTGCCGAAATCTTCCTGGATCCATTGTCCCGGGTTCCAGCCCGAGTCGGCGTTGCTGCCGCCCTCCTGAGTGCCGATGTGCATGAGTCCCATCGGGGTTTCCAGCGCGGTGAACATCAAATCGTCCACCACCACGCGACCGTGCGTAGTGTTGCCCGAGATGCTCAGCTCGCCGTGCGGTTTGATGGCGTACTGCAAGGGGGTGATGGAGCGGAATGCGATGTCCTGCGCGGCGGAAAGGGTGAATTCCTGGCGCAGGTAGGACGAGCCGTCGCGCAGCACGGCGCGCCACTTGACCGTCAGCCCGCTGTCGGGCTCGGTGAAGGTCGCACTCAGACTCTTGCCGGGGAAGCGCGGTGCCAGACGCACGGATGTTGCATTGGCGGGCAAGTCCTTGCAGCTCACAGCCGACACATTCATTTGCGAGGACTTGAGGGTTTTATCTCCCTGTAATTCAACGGTGAAGAGCTCGGGACTCGCTCCGGCAACGCGTGTGCCGTCGGCCAGCTTCATCCCCGTGAAGCGAATCTTGCCTCCCTGTTGGGAGAAGCTGGCGCGGAAAAGCTCATTGCTGAGGGTATAATGCCCGTCATCCGTTGCCTGAGAGGCGGCGACACCCGGCTCCTTGCCCGGGTAGTCAACGGCGGTGGCGAGTTGCGCGCCGCACAATGCGGCGAGAAAGAGGGGGAGGTGTCTCATCAGGAGCACATGCTACCAGAGAGCGCCTGTGTTTGCAAACAGAAAGTCTTCGCCTTGACACGAATCTGTTTACATGATAAAACTTTTCCGAATGTGAAACAAAGAGCTCCCTGCGGCGCGCTTACTGAGATGACGGGCTGTGCGTCGAACGGCTGTTCCGGCCGCTTGGGAGAATGGCTCACCGAGACTCATCATGAAAACGAATCGCCTAATAAACCGCATGCTTGCGCTGCTGTCCTGCAGCGCTCTGCTCCTGAATTCCTGTGTGTACGAGATTCCTACCTGGACGGGAACCAGCTCCGTTCCCGTTTCCGGCAGCGTGACCTATGCCTCGGATGTAGCGTGGACCCCCGCCAGCTATGATGCTAACGGTTTTCCCATTTATGGCTACAGCTACGGGCGCCCGGTGTATGGCTACACGGCAGAGGGCGTGGCTATTTTCACCGTGGCTGCGCTGACGGCGGCTTGTCTGGTGCCTCTGTGGGCTCCGGCTCCTTGGTATCACGGTCATTGGCACTACCCGCCGCACATTCATCGCGTGGCGGCACCCCCGCGTTATCCCGCCGGTCATCGTCCCGCCGTGCGTCCCCATGGCGGCATCAATGCGCCGATTCATCGCCGTCCGCATGAGGTGCTGCGCCCGGCTCCCCGCCCGCAGGCACCGCAGATAAACCGCCCCGCGGCGGGGCATCGCCCGCAGGCACCGAAGGTGAACCGCCCTGCGGCGGGGCATCGCCCGCAGGCGCCGCAGATAAACCGCCCTGCGGCGGCTCCCCGCCCGCAGGCACCGAAGGTGAACCGCCCTGCGGCGGAACATCGCCCGCAGGCTCCGAAGGTGAACCGCCCTGCGGCGGCTCCCCGCCCGCAGGCACCGCAGATAAACCGCCCCGCGGCGGAGCACCGCCCGCAGGTGAGCCGCCCAAGCGCCGAACATCATGCCCGCCATGCGCAGCGGGAAGCGCCATCGCGCATGCAGCGTCGCTGAGCATTGACCCCGCCCCCTTGTACAGGGGACGGGGTCGCTCTCATCTCAACTCCATGCCTTCCGCCTGTTGGTCGGAAGTTTTTTTGTTCGGGGGTGGTTTCGGGCGCACAGATCGGCTCTTCCGCGAGCTTGATCCGAGCGAAGCCGGGTTCAGAGCTCGCGCCCGAAAGCCAGGCGGTCGTATTGCTCGTTGGCGTAGCGGTGTTGCGGATGGTTGGTGCGCATGTAGGCCTCGTGCAGGGGATGGGAGGGGTCTCGGGCAATGCGCTGAGCCTCTTGGCGGCGATGATTGCTGCGGGTTTCGCCGCGCAGGGGGGCTTCCTCCGTCAGGGCGGCAGCGGCCAGCATGAGCTTGGCAAAGTCGGGGTTGGCTCGCAGAGCGGGATTCTGCACCAGCTCCTCCACATCGACGCCGCTTTGCCGCCCCATTTGCTCCAGAAAGGCGCCGATGCGGTTCATGTTGCTCTCGTATTCCTCGCCCCATTCACGTTGCAGCCCGGCGTCGGCAGCCTCAATGGCTGCTTGGGTGGCCTGCGCGGCCTGTTCGAGGTGGCGACGCCCCTCCTCCGCGTAGCGGGTGCAGAGCGCTTCCATGGCGCGCGGGGGAACCCCATATTCGTAGGCCACCTGTGCCATGCTCTTGACCAGGGTCGGATCCCAAAACTCGTCGGGTGCTGCCTCGGGGCGGGGCAGGCTGTAGTCTTCGGCGGAATCAGGCAGCCCCACAGCCATGCGGAACGCAGCCATGCGGCGCTCATCGCCCGGATCGGGGTAACCGCGCAGGCGCTCCAAATGCGCGTAGCTTTTGGCAAGCGCCTCGGGGCGGCGGAACTTGGCAAGCGAGGCGGCGTAGGGTTCCAGCTCGGTAAAGCGGCGGTACCAATCAGGGCTGAATTCACCGGTGGCTGTCATCAGCGGGGTGTCGGCGGCGGCTTGTTGCTCGGTGGCGGTCTCTGCCGCCGGATGTTCGGTTTCAGGTTGCATCATCATGTTCAGGTTGGGTTGCTTCTCGTTGCGCCAGCTCCAGCTGGCGGCGGATAACGAGGAAGATTTCTCGGTGGGCATCGCGGCGCATGGCATCCAGCGGGTCGTAGTTGCCCGCATGACCTTGAAAAACAGGCAAATCGGTCTCGAAGCGCGCTTCCAGATCGAGCAGCACTTGCTGCCCCGCAGGACTGCCCAGCACGTTGAGCAGACGTCGGCGCCGGGCGCGCGCGGCATCAAGGGGAGATTCGTTGCTCATCATGCTTCGGGGGTGTCGGGTGTGATGGTGTTTTGCCGGGCGGCTTCGGTTTCGCGCCTGCGGCGCAGTCGGCGCACGGCAGCATCGGGGCGAAGAATCTCCTCGCTCACGCCGTCGAGTCGCGCAGCCAAGCGGAAGGTACGGTCCAAATCCACATGGTCGAGCAGGGCAGCATCCAGTTGCCCCATCTGCTGCAGGCGCAGCAGGGTGCGGTCAATACCCTCGACCCGCTGGCGACGCAGCGCCTGGGCAATGCGCCCCTGATAGACCACGTGCGGGCTGTCGATGACAGCCTCGCCCCGGCGGTCGGTGCGCAGCGCCGTCTGCGGCGGGCGGGGCAGACGCCCGCTGCGGAAAAGCAGGGCAAAGACGCGCTCCATCATCGGCGCGAAATCGCAGGTGAACAGCGTGAAGGAGGGCGAAAAGAGCATGACGCGCTCGTTTTCGCGAGCAATGACCTCGCTGGCGCTCATCTGCTGGCGGCGATTTTCCCACAGCTCCAGCATGGGAATGAAGAATGCGCGGTTGATGGCATCCTGTTTCTGGCGCAAGCGATCCATGCCCACATCGTAGCGCCCTTGGGTGGCCCACTCGCGCGGGTAACCGAGGCTGGCACTCTCGGGGTTGATGAGGGTGCGCCCGCCCGCGCGCAGGTCAACCTCGCCCACCTGATTGGCCAATTCAAGAATGCGGGGGAAGGCCGCTACCTCGCCCAGCATGTCGAGAATGCGGTTGAGAAACTGCGCCTGTCGAATGTCGGGGTAAACCAGCCGAGCGGGAGCCAGACCGTAGACCCCCTCACCCCAGCGCAGAAAGCGCGTGACCATGTAGGGCATCTCGCGGTAGCCGCCCTCCTCGACCACACAGTTGTCGTCCAAGCTGTAGTAGAGGCTCTCAAAGGGCATGTTGCGCGCGTCCTCGCGGCGGCGGTTGCGGCGGCGGCGCGGGCGCACGACATGCAGGAAGCTCAGGCTCCCGCTGTGCGGGTCGCGCCCGTTCTCCAGCAGCGCGCGGGCGCGGGGACCCAGCGCCCGAAGCCCGAATTGGCTCTCGGCTTGGTGCGGGGTGAAGCGGAACTCGCGCATGTAGGTGTCCACCGTGCCTTCGTCGTTCTCGGCGCAGACAAATTGACCGCAGGGAATGTGGCGGAAGAGCAGGCGCCCGCTGCGCGCCAGGGTGCAGAAGAGACTGCCCGTTCCCAGACCCACGCGGTCGAGAAAGCACTCGTGGAGCTCGGTGTAAAAATTGCTCAGCGCCAGCTCACGGGCAGCGATTTCGGAGCATTGGTTGTACCAGGCCTCGACCTCATCGCCGCCGAGGGGTTCGGGAGCGCTCCACTTGAACCACTGCTCATGCCCGGGGGTGATGTAGCTCATGTGTCCCCCCGCCAGTTTTTGACAGGCTTCCACGGCGGTGGTGTCGCCCAGTCGGCGGGCGGAGGCGGCATCGGGCACCGCATCACCCGTCGGCTCCTGCAAGCGCGAGGGCAGAACATACTCCCGCAGCGTGTCCCACCAGCTCTCCCAAGGGGCGCGGGCGGCGCAGAGCGCACGGTAGCTTTGTAGCAGGGTCGGATCCATTAGCCTAAAGTGGTGTTGTAAGCGTCCGCGTTCTGCGCCGTTTGTCGACGGGCGGAAAGAATGGTCGAGAGCAGACCGCGCTTGCGCTTGTTGCTTTGCGCGTAGCTGCTCCGGCTGTCCTCGGAGAGGTTTTCCGTGACAACGGGTATTTCGGTGGTGGCAGGGGTCGGAACGGAGGGTGTTTTGGCAGAGAATCCCATAATCTTAGGTGCGGTGTTTGTGTGGGTTCGTGGGGAGAGGGAGCAGACGCCTCCAAGGCAGGCAGTGCGGGCATCGGTTGCGGAGCCCCCGGCGGAAGCAGCCCCAGGGCAGCGGCGGCAGCCCCGCCGCCAAGCGTCGCGCCAGCGCCAGATCACCCACCAGCAGGTGAATGTACCACGCATCGGCATCTGCCGGCGCATCGTCCAGCAGTTCCCAGCGTTCGGGGCAGTCGCGGCGGGCGGGCTTGAGCAGCGCCACCAGCTCGGGCATGTAGAGCACGACCCCGCGCGGGGCGGCGGCCAGCGCCTCCAAATCCGCCGCCATATCGCGGCGGGCGAGGGCGTAGTAGCGCGCAGCAGCATCGCGGGCATCGCAGTTCATGGCGCTGAGCATAGAGGAGATTCGCGGCGAGCGCCAGACCCTACCGGGGGGGCGCCGATGCGTTTCTCCGGCAGAATCCGTCGGCGCGGGGCACATCCCGCGTTGCCGCGGCGCACGACATCTCCGATACTGGGGACGTTATGAGTCAAGGAACCATTCCCAAGGCAGCGCTCACTGCCTTGGATATCTGCAACATTGCCCTGAGCAAGCTGGGTGAATCACCCCTGAGTGCCATTGATCCCAATGGTTCGCATGCTTCGCGCATGTGCTACATGCACTACCATCCCGTGCGCCGCGAGGTGCTTTGCGTCAACCGCTGGAGTTTTGCCACCACGATGCGCACTCTCTGCGCAGAGGAGCGATCGGGCGGCGAGGGTTCTCTGCCGCATCTGCTGCCGGCGGATTGCCTGCGCGTGCTCAGCGTCAGCTCGCCCTCGTGGACCCTGCGCGGGCGCTGCATCTACTGCCCGGCGGCGAACATCCGCGTCAGCTACATCACCGATTGCGAGGATGTCGCGCTCTTTGAACCCCTCTTCGTCGAGGCACTGGCTCTGCGGCTCGCTTACAAACTCTGCATTCCGCTCATCAACAGCACCACCGCCCGCCAAGCCCTGTTGGATGAATACCGCCACATCGCCCTGCCGCAGGCGGCTCATTTCAACGGGGTGCAGTCCCACTCCAACGACAGCCACCCCCTCTACCGTCTGTGGCGGCAAAGTATGGCGCAGCACGGTGAATAAGTCTTGTGAATAAGTTGTTCTGAAGAACATATAAACTATTCAATATCAATGCTCAATAAATTGTGAACAAATGCCGTGAAAGCTATTGATTTCATCTGCCGCTATCTTGTGCGCGCTGCGCAGGACGACCTGACACCCACTGCGCGTCAGGTACTGCTGGCCGTGGCGGCCGGGCTCGACAACAGCACCGATATTGCACGGCTGACCGGCATGTCCCCCGGCACCTGCACCAATGTCCTGCGCTCGCTGGCCGCCCGCCACGAGCTGCACTGTGTCAACCGCAGCGCCGGCTTCTATGTGCTGGGACCCTCCGGCAAGGAGCGCGTGCGCCGCCTGCTCGATTTCAACCGCCATGCGTAAGAAACGCCACCTGACTATCGACGAAAAGCGCGACTGGCTCGCTGAGGTCTTTCGCGACGCGAGCGGGCAGTATTCGCAGGCCGACCGCTTCAAAGCCATGGTGGAGGACACCAAGCTGGCCGAGCTGGAGGAGGCCGCCAAAGCCGCCGCCGCTGCCGCTGCGGCCCCGCCCGCCCCCGCCATAGACCTCGAACTGCTGGCGCACTTGCCACCCCCGCTGAGCGAGGGCTGAGGGCTCAATCGAAGAGTCCGGGCAGCAGGAGCTGCGCCACCGGGGCAAAGCTGCGGCGGTGCTCGGGGCAGGGACCCAGCCGCCGCAGCGCCGCCAGATGCGCCGCCGTGCCGTAGCCCGCATGCTTCTCAAATCCGTAACCCGGGTACTGCTGCGCCACGTCCTGCATGAGGCGGTCGCGCGTCACCTTGGCCACAATGCTGGCCGCCGCAATGCTCAGGCAGCGCGCATCGCCCTTGACCAGCGCGCGCTGCGGCAGCGGAAACTGCGGCACCGGCAGCCCGTCAATCAGGCAAAAATCCGGCGGCATCGGCAGGGCAGACACCGCCCGTGCCATCGCCTCGTGCGTAGCGCGCAGGATATTCAGGCGGTCAATCTCCGCAGCCTCCGCCATCCCCACCCCGATGAGCACGTGCGCGTCCTCCCGCAACTGCGTGTACAGAGCTTCGCGGCGGCGCGCCGTCAACTTCTTGGAATCATTGAGCCCCGGTATCGCAAGACCCGGTGGCAGCACCACCGCCGCCGCCACCACCGGGCCGGCCAGCGGACCGCGCCCCGCCTCGTCAATGCCGCACACGCAGGCATAGCCCGCCGCCCGGGCAGCGCGCTCCTCGGTATCATCGGGCAAGGATCCCTGTTCAGCGGCGCACACGGATGGGAACTTGGTTGAGCAGGCGGTCGGGCAGCGCTTCGCCCTCCTTCTGCAGGTAGAGCGCCTCAATATCATCCAGATAATCCGAAATCGGCGTGGGCGCGCTCGGCGCTTCGCGGCGCAACAGCCGCATGGCTTCCGCATAGTTGTCGAAGGAGCGGCTGTTTTCCTTGCCCAGGTGGGTGATTTCGTACCAATCCAAGTAGTCGCGACCGCGCAGACAGGCCGCCACATAGGCCTGGCGCAACTCGCGCAGCGGGCCTAAACTGTTCTGCGCTTCGTCCGCAGAAGCGCCGTTGAGCACATCTGTCACCACGCGGCAGTATTCCGCCACAATCGGTCGGTAGCCGGGGAAACAGCGCAGGCTCAGCTGCATGAGTCGATCCAAACAGGGGCGCAGCAAGCTTTGCCAACGCGGCTGCGCCGTCAGTTCATACACATTGTCGACCGACAGCGAGCGAGGCGTTTCCGTCTCGGGGTCAAACGACATCGCCGTTAGCGCCTCGCTCAGCTCGCGCTCCGACTCCAGAGGCGTCAGTGCCTCCTGCGCCTGCGGCATCGCCAGATTCGCCAATTCCAGCGCCCACCACTTGCTCAGCAGCTCCCGATCCACCCCCAGCTCGTGGAAATGTGCCGCAATCAGCTCACGGGGGCTGCCCTCAGCCGTGGCTGCTTCATCCAGCAGACTGCGGAGCTGCTCGACCCCGCCATCGCGCGTCAGCAGCGCCATCACCAGCACCCCGCAGGAGGCATTGTACACCTGCCGCGTCATCGCGTCCAGCTGCTCCGGGTGCTCCAGCGAGACGATTTCCTCCGGAGACAGCATCTCGGCACGGTCGAACAAGTGGCGGTACAACTCGCGATCCGTCGCCTTGTTGCTGCGCCAAGCCACTGCCTGATACAGCCCCGTCACCAGCCAATCCGGCAGCGACACCGCATCGGGAATCGCCCCCGTTTCCAACGCGCGCAGCGAGCGCTCGCAGAGCACCATCGCCACAATCGCGCGGTCGAGCGCCTGCAAATCAATCCCCCCGCCGGGGTAAATGCGAATCTGGAAATTCGGCTGCCCGTCCAGAATGCGGATGCGCGTGCGGATGGGGTGGGGCTGTGGTGTGTCCGTCGCCTTGCCCAGTAGGCGGATGGACACCTTGCAGCGCACCTCCGGCTCCAAGCCCAGCAGGGCAATCAGACGACCGCGCACCTCGTCCGCATGGGTCGCGATGGCTCCCAGACGCAGCGAATCCGCCCCGCTGACCGAGAAATACCCACTCTGCGAGAGCACGTGTTCATCCGCATCGGGCAGCAGGATAGGCGTGCCCGGAGAGGCAGCGGAGCGCGGCGGCACGGCGGCCGTTCGGCGGGGCGGAGCAGGGAAGTTGCGCGGCGGCGCGGCCGCAGCACGGCGGGGCGTCTGCTCCTGCGCCGCTCGCCGTGCGGCATCGCGGCGGCGCACCTCTTCCTGCGCCCGGCGTACCTCCTCATCGCGGCGGGCATCAAAATCCCGGGTGGCGCGGATGGCGGCTGCATCCTCATCCTCCTGCTCCCCCGTCAGCCAGGTCGGTTGCTCATCCCCGCCCGCATCCACCACCGTGTCATCCTCTGCCGATAGCGGAAAGCCGCCCAGCAGGAGCAGGGACACAAGGAGGAAACCATAACGCATTGCCCCATGCTAGCAAAAGCCCCCTCCCGCTGCAAGCCCCGAATGCGCCTGCGAACGCGCCCCGCCGCGGCCTGTTGACGCATCTTGAGCGCCGCACTCAAGCCCCGATGTCGAAAAAACCGCCCCGGAGGGTGATTTCTTCTTCACAAACGCTCGGGGGACATGTAGAATAAAGGCACCATCATGGCTATCCGTAAGCAAAAGACACTCGCCAAATGCGCCTCGATTGCCGGCACTTCCCTGCACACGGGGCGCCCCGTCCATCTGACCATCAAGCCGGCTGATGCCAACACGGGTCTGACATTCCGCCGCATTGATTTGCCGGACAAACCCTTCATCCCTGCCAGTGCTGCCTATGTGCAGACGGTGGAGCGAGCGACGACCCTGGCCGTGGGCTCTGTGCGTGTGCATACGGTGGAGCACATCCTCTCCGCGCTCACGGGCATGGGGGTGGACAACGCCATCATCGAGATGGATGCCAGTGAGCCCCCCATCGGCGACGGCTCGGCCAACCCCTACGTGCAGCTCATCAAGCAGGCCGGCTTGGTGGAGCAAGAAACACCCTGTCAGGTATGGGACATCCGCGAACCCATCTCGGTCGAGACAGCGGGAGGCTCGCAAATCATCATCCTGCCGTCCAAGGACTTCCGCGTCAGCGTCACCGCCGTAGGACCCGAGGGACGCGTCACACAATACTTCCACAGCGTCATCACCCCCGAGAGCTTTGAGAAAGAGCTGGCCACCGCCCGCACCTTCTGCTTCTACGAGGACATCCAGCCCCTGCTGGAGAAAGGGCTCATCCAGGGCGGCACGCTCGACAACGCCATCGTCATCAAGGGCGACGAATACATCTGCGCGGGCGGTCTGCGCTTCCACAACGAATGCGCCCGGCACAAAGCCATGGACATGATCGGCGACCTCATCCTCAACGGGCGCCGCATCCACGGGCACGTCATCGCCATCATGCCCGGCCACGGCGTCAACACGCAGATGGCCGCCAAGCTGCAGCAGACCTTCGAGAGCATGGAAGCCATGCGCCCCAAGCCCTTCATCTTCCCCTCCGGTACCACGGTGCTCAACACGGAGGAAGTGCTCAAACTGCTGCCGCACCGCTACCCCTTTATGCTGGTGGATCGCATTCTCGGCTTCGAGGGCGATACCAAGTGCATCGGCCAGAAGAACCTCACCATGAACGAGCTCTTCTTCCAGGGACACTTCCCCGGTGCGCCCGTCATGCCCGGCGTGCTGCAGCTGGAAGCCATGGCGCAGGTCGGCTCCATCCTCATGCTGCGCCGCCCCGAAAATCAGGGCAAGATCGGCTACTTCATGAGCGCGGACAAGGTCAAATGGCGCAAGCCCGTCGTGCCGGGCGATGTGCTCATCATCGAGACCGAGCTGACGAAGATGCGCGGCGCCATCGGCATGGCCACCGCCCGCTGCACCGTCAACGGCGAGGTCACCTGCGAAGCCGAGCTGAAGTTCATGGTCGTCGACCGCTGAGCAGACATTCCTTTTTCAGGCACCCGGGGGTAAAAAGAGCGCCCGGGTGCCCGTTTTTTGCAAGAACAGGCTTGACACACGGCGTTTTTGGGGTATCATAGTCCTCCCGACCGTTGTGAAACGGCCGCCGCTGCGTCGCGAGGCGCATCTCACCACTTCAACCACTGCAGAACAATTATGAGCAAGAGAACATACCAGCCTTCCAAGCGCTGCCGCAAGCGCCAGTTCGGTTTCCGCGCCCGCATGGCCAGCAAGTCCGGTCGCGCCATCCTCGCCCGTCGCCGCGCCAAAGGCCGCAAGCGTCTGCTGCCCAAGGGTGCCGAGATTCACTACAAGCGCCACATCATCCAGCACGGTTGATGCGCTGCCGCCGGGGGCGCAAGCCCTGCGACCCGCGGCATATGCCACTACGCCCTGTCACGATGCAGCTCAAGCGGTGCCAGACCATGAAGCGGGCCTCCGAGTTCGCCATGGTACGCACCCGGGGCACATCCCGAGCAGGGCGTTTTCTTGTTTTGGGTCTCCTGCCCCGCCGTCAGGGCGATGCGGTGCTGCCCTCGCGCTTCGGCATCATCACCACGCGCCGCTTGGGGCATGCCGTGCTCCGCAATCGGCTGCGCCGCCGCGTGCGCGAGATTTTGCGCGCGCAGGGCGAGCCGCTCGCGCAGGGCTACTACGTCGTCATTGTTCTCCGCGCCGCCGCAGCCGACGCTGATTATCAGCTCCTGGAGCGCGATTTCTGCCGCCTGTTGCAGCGCGCGCACGTCGCCCCCCCAAAAACGCCATGCTCAAGCAGCTCCTCATTCTCCCCGTGCGCTTCTACCAGCGCTACCTGAGTCGGCCGCTGCACCTGCTGAGCGGGCCGAACAGCGGCTGCCGCTTCACGCCCAGCTGCAGCGCCTACTTCATCGAGGCGGTGGAGCTTCACGGCGCGCTGCGCGGCAGCGCTCTGGGCATTTGGCGTCTCCTGCGCTGCAACCCCTGGGGCGGCTGCGGCTACGACCCCGTTCCCCCCGCGCGCCCGCGCCGCTGAGTATTCTTCCCCCACTTTCCACACCCCAACCAAACACCCCCAACAGTTATGGACAGAACAGCATGGTTTGTCGTCAGCCTCTGCGTGGCGCTTCTCGGCCTGCAGTGGTACCTCAACAAGCAGGATGCCGACGCCGCAGCGGCCGCCGCGACGCCAACGGAACAAGTGAGCCCCGCGGCGACTCCCGCGGAGGCGGCTCCCACCCCTGCGGTGAACCCTGAGACCGCCCCCGTCGCGGCTGTCCCGGCGGCGCCGACCGCCCCCCACGCCCGCGAGATTGCCACCCTCACCTCGCGCAATGCGCAGGGGCAGCCCGTGGCCACCTACCACTTCCGCGACATCGGCGGTAGCATCAGCAGTGTGCAGATGCTCGGGCAGGCTGTCAACAGCACCAAGCCCGACGGGCAAGATGATGTGCGCATCAACGCCAACCCCACGCAAGGTATCGGCACCCTCCTCTTCGGGCTGAGCAACGACGCCGCCCCCACCTTCGACCAAGCCTGCTACAGCCTGCTGCCCGAGCAGAGCAATGAACAGCAGGTCACCCTCATCGCCAAGAGCGGCGAGCTCATCATCCGCAAGGTCTACAGCCTCAAACCCCTGCAACAGGGTGAGAAAACCCTCGACGGCAACGCCTATGTCATCCACCTGACCGTCGACATCCAAAACACCGCGGCGCAGAGCATGCAGGCTGAGCACTGGGGGCTCTACGCCGGCGGCATGCAGCAGATCTCCGAGGAAGAGTTCCCCCGCTACTCCTACTTCGTACGCCTGGAGAACGGCAGCTTCGAGAAAGAAACCGCGGGCTACTTCAGCCCCTGGTTCGGCAAGAAAAAGAGCCGCGTGCTGGAGACCGATTGTGAGCAGCTGGAATGGGTGGGCGCCATGAACCAGTACTACGCCGCCCTCATCAAGCCCGAGCAGGGCAGCGGCAACAACAGCTACTACGCCGCCCCCACCCAATACCCCCTGCAAGGCAAGAGCAAGGAGGTCGAGGGCGTGGAAACCGCGCTGGAGCTGCCCGCCTTCACCCTCTCGCCCAAGAGCGGCGAGCTGCCCGGCGGGCAAAAGAGCTTTGCCTTTGACATCTTCACCGGCCCCAAGCTCAACATCATGCTCAACGCCATGACGGACGAGTTCCGCATGCTCGACCGCGTGATGGACTACGGCGTGCTCACCGTCATCAGCTACCCGATGAACTGGCTCATCACCCTCTTCCACAAGTGGTTCGGCAACTGGGGTTGGGCCATCGTGGCCATGACCTTCGTCGTGCGCTTGCTCATCTGGCCGCTCTACCGCAAGAGCTACATGAGCATGAAGCGCATGAGCCTGCTGCAGCCCAAGATGGTCGAGCTCAAGACCAAGTACCCCGACGACCCGCAGAAAGTCAACATGGAGATGATGAAACTGTATCGTGAGTATGGTATCTCGCCCATGGGCGGCTGCCTGCCCATGCTGTTGCAGATTCCCATCTTCTTTGCCTTCTTCTATGTGCTGCAAACGGCGGCCGAGTTCCGCGGTGCGCCTTGGATTGGCTGGGTCACCGACCTGTCGCAGACTGACACTGTGTGGAGCTTCAGCGCGCTGGGTTTTGACATCCCCATCAACGTGCTGCCCATCCTCATGGCCGTGTCCATGATTGTGCAGATGCACATGACCCCCGCCACGGGTGACCCCACGCAGGTGCGCATCATGCGCTGGATGCCGCTGATGTTCTTCCTCTTCTGCTACACCTACCCCAGCGCCCTCGCCCTCTACTGGACGACCACGAACATCATCTCCATCATCCAAACCATCGTGATTCGCCGCGTCATCCCCGAGCCCAGGCTCGAGAAAGTCAGCGCGAAGAAAGGGCGCAAAAAGAGCTTCTTTGAAAAAATGATGGATGCGCAGCAGGCCGCCCTCGCCGCTCAACAGCAACAGGGCAAGCGCTGAGCCGCGCGCAGAAGCCGATTGAACACAAGGGGCAGCCCTCCGCGCGGAGGGCTGCCCCTTCTGCCTACAGCAGGGCAGGGCGCCTCACAGAATGCCGCAGCGGCGCAGCAAGGCCGTGGGATCGGGGTCGCGCTGCATGAAATCACGGAACAGCTCGGCGGCGGGGCGGCTGTTGCCCTGCGACAGGATGCAACGGCGGAAATCGCGCCCCGTCTCGGGATTGAAAATACCCTCGGACTTGAAACGCGAAAAAGCATCCGCCTCCAGCATCTCCGCCCACTTGTAGGAATAGTAGCCCGCCGCGTATCCGCCGTCGAAAATGTGCAGGAATGCGCGCAGCATGCTGCTGTTCTGCTCCGTCGTCGGCACGCGGTAATCCGCCAGCAGCTCGCGGTCCAGCTGCTCAATATCCGCATCCTCCCAGCGCTCCGTGTGCGTGTGCAGCTCCAGATCCAGCTTGCCGAAGCAAAGCTGGCGCATGAAGAAACTCGCCGCTCCGTCATTGCGTGCCGCCAACAACTTGTCCAGTAGCGCATCGGGAATCGGCTCGCCCGACTGCCAATGGCGCGCAAAGCGGTGCAGCGCCTCGCGCTCCCAGGTCCAATTCTCATTGATTTGGCTCGGCAGCTCCACAAAATCCCACGCCACATTCGTGCCCGCCAGCGCGCGCACCGGCACATCGCTGAGCGCCTGGTGCAGCAAATGCCCGAACTCGTGGAACACCGTCTCCACCTCCTCATGCGTCAGCAGCGCGGGACGGTCGCCCACCGGGCGGCTCAGATTGCCGCACATCAGCGCCAAATGCGGCACCCGCGGCCTTCCGTTCATCGGCGGCAGCCCCGTGACCAGCGCATCCATCCACGCCCCCGCGCGCTTCGACTCGCGCGGATGCCAATCCGTGTAGAACGAGCACAAGTGCTCCCCGCTCGCCACATCGTGAATCTCGTAAAAACGCACCTCCGGGTGCCACACCTCCACCGCCCCCTCGGGCAGCGCCTCCCCGGGCTGCAGGCAGACCGTCGGGCGCTCCGTAAAGCGAATCCCGTACAACTCCGCAAAAATCGAAAACATCCCCTCCATGACCGCCGGCATGGGGAAATAGGGGCGCAGCGCCTCGCTGTCCACATCGTAGAGCGCACGGCGGCGCTTCTCCGTCCAATAGGCGATATCCCAAGGCTTCATCACAGGGATGGACTGCCCCGACTGCTGCTCCGCAAAGCGGCGCAGCGCCTCCTGCTCTGCGAGGAAGGCGGGCTTCACCCGCTCGTGCAGGTCATCAATGAACGCCAGCGCGTGCAAGCCGCTGCCCGCCATACGGCGGCGCGTCACATAGTCCGAATAGCACTCATAGCCCAGGAGAGCCGCCTGTTCCCGTCGCAGCTTCAACAGGCGGTGAATCAGCGGCGCATTATCATACTTCCCCGTGCCCTTGGTGCCCATCGCGCGCCACACCCGCTCGCGCAGCGCCTCGCAGTCCGCATAGGTCAGCACCGGCTGCACGCTCGTGAACTGTAGCGAGAAGCGCCACTGCGGCGCCGCCTCGCTGCCGTAGCCCTTGGCGCGGGCGTCCTGCAGCGCCTGCTCGCGCGCCGACTCGGGCAGCCCCGCCAGCTCTGCCGCATCGGCCGTCACATACTCCCAAGCATTCGTCGAATCCTGCACATTCTCCCCGAAGCGTCGCCCGAGTTGCGCTAGCTCCGTAGCCAGCTCGGCATAGCGCTGTTTCGCCTCGGGAGGCAGCTCGGCACCACTCTCGCGGAAATCCTCCAGCGTCTCGCGGATAAAGCGCTGCTGCACGGGCGACAACTGCGCCACCCAAGGCTGCTGCGCCGCCCGCCGCAGCACCGCATACAGCTCGGGATTCAGCCCCACACTGCTGCTGTAGCTCACCACCGCCGGCAGCAACTCATTGACCGCCGCGCGTAGCTCGGGACTATCCATCACACTGCGCAAGTGGTTCAGCCGCTGCCAGCCTGCCGCCAGCGCCCGACCGCTCGCCTCCAGCGCCGCAAAGGTATTGTCGTAGGTCGGCTCCGTTACCGCGCAAATCGCCGCGACCGCCGCCTTGGCGCGCTCAATGGCCTGCGGAATCTCCACAAGCGCCCGCTCGGGCGTCAACTGCGACCAGGCAATCGCCGGCACATCCTCCGAAAAAGGGTATTCACTCATCACCCCGCATCATAGGGCAGCGCCATGCCCGCGTCAATGCACAATCGCGTGTGCAGGCGCTCGGCGCGCCCCTTACCCCCGAGACACAAACAAGGGAACCACCCATGGGGTGATTCCCTTGTTGCAGGAACGAAGCGGACGAGGCTTGAACTCGCGACCTCAGCCGTGACAGGGCTGCGCTCTAACCAAACTGAGCTACCGCTCCTTGCCTTGCTGCCTGCCTTGCGACCGGCTGCGGGCGAATTATAGCGAAAGCCGCGCTGCATGGCAAGCATTTTTTGCAGGAAAATTCTATTTTATTGTCGGCGGGGGAATTTTTCGACACCGCTTGCCGCAACAGACCCCGATGAGGTCGACGACTTAGCCCGCGATGTGGCCGAGCAGATCCCCCTGGCGCGCATAGGTCTCGAAGCCCTCGGCCGTGTTGGTCGCGAGATCGGTCGCGAGGGTGATGCGCCCCGGCTCGAAGAAGCTCATGACGGTGGAGCCGCCGAAAGCAAAATAACCCTGCTCATCCCCCTTGCGAACGGGCTCACCGGCGCGGTAGGTCTGGAAAATAGAGCCCACCCCCGTCGCCCCGACAGCTAGCAAAAGCACATCGCCGCAGTCAGGCGTGTGCAGTACGGTCAGCTCGCGCTTGTTCGTCCACAGCCAACTGAGCTGTCGCCGCAGGCAGTAGGGCGACACACTGGCCAGCGGCCCCGGAATGCGTCGCGGCTTCTCGGGTGTGCCCGCCGCAGGAAAGTGAAACCGGTGGTAGTCCACGGGGCAGAGCCGACTGAGCACAATCGTCCCGCGCGCGTAGCGCTCCGCCAGCTCGGCACTGCCCAGCAGCGCCGGCAGGTCAAAGCGCTGCCCCTTGACAAACACCCCGCTCATCGCGGACGCGTCCTGCCACGCGCTGTGGCGTCCGTCGGCGGGGAGCGCCACCGTCGCTCCGCCGCAAAGGGGGCGAGCCCCGGGTTTGAGTGTGCGGGTGAACCAATCGTTAAAACTGCGGTAGTCCGCGAGCGGGCGCTCCGCCTCGCTCATGTCGATGTTGTATTCGCGTACAAAATCTGCCAGCCCCCGCACGCTGCCGGGGCGGTTCTTGAGCCAGCCCATGAGCTGCGACACACAGGCGCGCTTGAGCAGCAGCCGGAGCGCCAGCTGTCCCGAGCTCGTGCCGTAAACCCAGCGCAGGGCACGCTCGCCCATGACCTTCTCCTGCTCCGTTTGCCCCGTGTAGCGGTTGCGGTAGAGAATGGGTTGCGTATTCATAGCGGCGGGGGAAGGGAAAGAGAGGAAACACTCAGACACACATATCGCGGCGCAGCTGCGCCACGGCCTCCCCCTTGCCCAGCGCCGCAGCGAGGGCAAAGCCGAACTCCAGCGCCGCCCCCGGCCCGCGCCCCGTCACCAGCTTGCCCTCCGTGCAGGCGGGGCATTCGCACAGCTCGGCATCGGCCTTGAGCTCCGCCGCCACCCCGGGATAACAGGTGATGCGCTGCCCGCGGAGAATCCCGGCAGCCTGCAGCGCCAGAGGCGCCGCGCAGATCGCCGCCACGAGCTTACCCGCACCTTGAAACGCCCGCAGGAGGGAAAGCACCCCGGGTGTGTCGCGCAGCAGCCAACTGGCCGGACCGCCCGGCAGGATGATGCCGTCAAAATGCTCCGGCTGCACATCAATCAGCAGCATATCGGCCTGAATCACCAACCCGTGAGCGCCCTCGACCGAGCGGCTGTTCAATCCGGCGGTGGTGACGGGAATGTCGAGCCGACGCAGAATATCAATGGGGGCGGTGAGTTCGATTTCCTCGAACCCGGGAGCCATGAGCACAAGAAGCGGTTGCATGCTCCTCATGATACGCTGCGCCCCTTCCCCCGTCAAGCATGGATTGGAATCGTGAAAATCCGCAGGGGACTCAACGCGCTCCCGGAGCGGATCTCGCGCAAGCCCGGTGTGTCGGACGAGATAGCATTCACAATGCTGTGTCAAGATTTCCCCTATCGGCTTAGGAAATTCCATGCATCAGGACGATACGCTACTTCAATGCGAAAATATTATAACTATCAGATTATCAATATATAGAAATAAGCAGCATTGTGAATGCTGTAGGCTCTCCCCGGTCACTGCGATTTAATCGCCTCTCTGTTTCCCGCGTGTGGGGGGCGTATGCGGGGAAGCTGAGTATACTGCCATGTTACCTTTATCTTTAGAGAGATGCTTGCGTACGATCGGTTGGTCTGTGTTTGGTATCGGGCTGTTGGCATTCTATATGCTCAATGTTCAGATGCCGTTGTTGTCGGATGATTATCGCTATTGCTTTATTTGGCCGACGGCAGAGAGAGTGAAGGATTTGTATGATGTCGTCCTTTCGCAAAAAGCCCACTACATGACATGGGGTGGGCGTGTCTTTGCTCATACGGCGTTGCAGTCCCTTTTACTGGGTGATAAATGGCTGTTCAATGTGTTGAACACGTTGATGTATTTCGGAGTGGCGCTGGGTGTTTGCCGCATGGTTGGTGCGGCTCTCGGTCGCAGTTTGCCTGTCGCCGCCGCTCTCTTGTTCACAGAACCCGGGATGCGTTATATTTGGCAGCCCACGGCGTGTGGCTATCTTTGGGGCTCTGCGTTTGTGGTTGCCTACCTAGTGCTGTTTCTCTCCGATTCTCAGCGCTCCCGGTGCTTGAGTGCGTTGATTGCATTTGTGGGTGGCAATTCTCAGGAAACCTTGGGAATCGCGTTGTGTGTGTCGCTGGGGCTTTACTTGGCACTGAGTCCGGAGAGAAGACGAAACGGGGTTTTGTGGTTCTCGCTGATGCTGATGGGGCTCGGCGCGGCCGTGGGTATTTTCGCACCCGGCAATTATGTGAGGATGGGCACCGGATGCACTCAGAGTGCATGGGACTTACAGGCTATTGGCGATGCTTTGGTGTACGATCTGTTCCGCTTTGCCCGAGCCCTGCGGGGCGAGCTGTTGTTGCCGCTGGTTTTACTTGTGTTCGCCGTGAGCCTGCAGCTGGTGTACCGAAGCTACCGGAGAGCCTGGCACTTCCTAGGGATGTGCTTCTTGGGCGGGGCTTTTGCTGCTTGCGCTATTCCCTTTGCAGCCCATGCGATGTATTCGGCGGCTTTTCACGGTTGCAGCTTCTTTTCCTGTTTGAGCATCAGTGTTATCTTGCTGCCGTACGTCTCTGTCTGCCGCGCCCGAACCTACATGATGATTCTCGTGCTGAGTGTTTGTCTCCTCGGGCGCGCCGATGTTCGTGCATGCCAGCGCATACGCGGTATCAATGCACTTGCAGCTTATGTGGATCAACAGGGAAAAGCCGGGTGCCGCAATATCATGATTCCCCCTTCCTTGGCACCGTACAAGGGATTCAATTATCACAATAATTACTTGATGAATCTGCACGAGGCGCTTGTCAGAAAGGTGCCGTTGTACACGGCTTTCGTCGAACCGTTTGAGCAGGCGCTTTTCCTCGATAAAGAAGCCCGGGCGTCTATGGAAGAGGGGGAGCTGAGGCCTTATGCTCAAGATTATGTGATATGGCGGCTGCCGAAAGAGCCCCGCGCGGTGACGCTCATAGCGCATGCTGAGCCGAGGCCGCTCTCCCTGACGGATCCGCGGGGCTATATACGGGACTATCCTGACACGCAGCAGCGGCGGGTGACTCCGGGATTATTTGCGGAGGATGGCGCTTATTACCTCTTCTTCCGTTTGAAAGATGGGAGTGTAACGGCCGAGTTGCACTTAGCCGACGGTGAGCAGGGGCGTTATCGGATCGAACGAACACCCGCACACGGGGTTATTCTCCGGGAGATTGGATGAGGTCGCCCGGTGCTGCTGAGCTGCTGCCCGGATGCGCCGAATCGGCCTCGCACAGGGCGGTCGTGAGGAAGTGCAGTGACTCACGGCGTCTTTGTGCCAATCGCAGCCTGACGGGCTCGTATGTAA
>JBJEVN010000033.1:0-58560 GCA_051884385.1 Akkermansia sp. | reverse complement strand
GCACCCGCCGCCACGGCAAGGCCAACAACGCCTTCTACGACATCACCCTCAACACGGCGCGCCACGATGCAGGCGACATAGCCCTTATCAAGCGCATTCTCGGCAAATACCCCGGCAAAACGCCTGTACACCTCACCCTGCGCAACTCCTTGGGCAACCGCGCCGTGCTGGAACTGGGCGCCCGCTACTGCGTCACACGATGCCCCCAACTCGATGAAGAACTCTCCCTCTACAGCTAAGCCTCTGCCGCTGCGCCTGCGCCTCGCGCTCTACCTCCTCTGCTGCGCCGTCGGTTTGGGAATCGGGCTGGCAATATCCACCCTGCGCCGAGGAACTCCGGACACGACGCAGTCAGAAACCTACGCTGTTCCCGAGGGCGGGGTTCCGGTCGATGCGTTCAGCCTGCGGCTCTTTCACGCGGCTCTGGAACGGCAGGAAGGCGCTCCGCTCACGCTGGTCGCCCCCGCCTCCGTTGCCGACGGGCTCAGACAACTGGCCGACCTGAGCGAGGGAGCCCCCCGCCAACAACTCAATGACCTCCGCCTGCCGCAGCAATTTCTGCCGAACACAGCGCCCGCCCTCCTGGCCGCCGACCTCGAGCTTCCCTTTCAGGCAGAGGCGCCAACCCTGCTGCGGCTGCCGCTCCGCAGCCAATTCCCCACAGCCCTCTCCCTGCTCAACCAGCTGTTGCCGGGGCGCATCCCCATCGGCACCGAATTCATCTCGCGGGAAACACGCTTTGCCGCCATCTCTCCGGCTCCCGAAAGCCCCCGATGGAGCACCCCCTTCCTTAGCGGCAACAGCGTGAGCCGCGAATTCGAGAATGCCGACGGCTCCCTCCCCCCCTGCCGGCTGATGCGTACCCGCGGACTTTTCCGCTGTGCCGAAGCGGCGGATGGACACTGGAAAGCCATTGCCCTCCCCCTCGACAACGACGAACGGAAGGGAGAGCAAGCCTTGGTGCTGATTCTCCCCCGCAGCAACGCTCGCCGCTTTGCCGAAGAACTAACGCCCGAACAGCTGGGGAGCATCCGTACCGCCTTGCTGCAAGCGGAGCCCCGCGACATCTGCGTAGAGCTGCCGAGACTGACCGTCCTCCTGCCCCCGATCACCCTCACCCCCGAGCTCAGCGCCATGGGGGTCACCCATATCTTTGACATCCGGTACGCGCAATTCAACCGACTCGTCACCGAGCCACTGGCTCTCAACAACTTCGTGCAGCGTCGCGAGCTTAGCTTCACCGAAAACCGCGAAGCTCCCGGCAACGCACCCGATGCAGCTTCCGAAAGCTTCTCGCTCAACCGCCCCTTTCTCTGGTACCAAGGCGACTGGAACAGTGCCGCTCCCCCGCTGCACATGGGCTTACTGGAAAATCTGTAAACAAGGTTTTTCTTTTTTTTCCGGCATAAAGGGTAGACGGCGCCGCCCTGCTGATGTATCATGAGCAGCGTGAGTCTCAAATGGAAAGTCGAAGAACGGACGGAGTGTGAATCCACCTTCAACATTGCGCGCAAACTGCCGGCCTGGACCGTGGTCAGCTGCGACCGCCAGACCAAGGGACGCGGGCGCTTTAACCGCGCGTGGTTCGGAACCCCCGGCGGTCTCTGGGCAACCTACAACGTGCCCATCGACCCGCGCTCCGCACACCACTGGGGACTGCTGCCTCTGGTAGCGGGAGCCGCCATCATGGATGCCCTGCGCCCCTACGACATCGCGGGACTCCGCCTGCGCTGGCCCAACGATGTGCTGGTGGGCAAGTCCAAGCTGGCGGGCATTTTGGTCGAGCGCCCCTCGGCCACCATGGCCTCCATCGGCATCGGCATCAACATCCGCAATGATTTGCGCCCGCTGGAGGGCATCACACAGGATCCCGCCACACGACTGGCCGATCTCACCCCCCTCTGCCCCTCCGTCACCAAGTTCCGCACCATTTTGGGCGACAGCATTGCCGAGGTGTTCCACTACTTCGTCGAGGGCGGGCTGGATGCCATCAACCCCATGCTCGAAGTCGCCTGGGGCGAATCTCTGCCCGTGGTGGCCATTACTGATACCGAGCGCATCTGCGGCTACTTTGCCGGGGTCGAACGCGATGGTTCGCCCATTCTCCGCCGCGCCGACGGCAGCCTCATCACCGTACCGGGCATCACGGTCAACCGCCTCAAGGAACTTATCTGAATGCCCAAATTACACGCTTGACGCTCCGCCGCAATCAGCTTATACTCTCCCGCGTCGCCGGGTATATCCCTGCGCAAACCAAGCTCAACAACATGGAAGACGATATTATCTGCACCGAAAAAATCATTGCTGATCGCAAAACCTTTTTCTTGGATCTCAAGAGCAATGCTCGCGGTCGCGTGGTGCGCATCACGGAGAAAGTGAGCTCGAATCGCGACCGCATCATGGTGCCCGCTGAAATTCTGGATGATTTCATCTCTGCCCTGCAGGACATCCGCAAGGCCAACGAGGAAAATTGATGTTCCTCGAGCCCGCCACCTCCGGGGACGGGCTTTTTTTCAGCAAGAGCTCCCCCTCCCTTTGTCGGCGGGGAGCTGCGTTTTGTTGCAGTTCCGCTGCCGTCGGCGACGGAGCAGCGTTTTCCGGCAGCTTTGTCATCACTTGAACGGACTTTAGGCTGGACAAATCTTTATTTTCAGCTTTAATAAGGGGGACGCTGGGCGAGAATAGTGCCCCGGCTGCCCCTTTAACAACGTTAAGAATCATGAGTCACAGGAGAATCAAGGTATTGGAACTGGGTTGGGAATTTCCTCCGCTGATTAACGGAGGCTTGGGCGTTGCCTGCATGGGCATCTCCCGCGCATTGGCTCGCAAGGTCGATCTCTCCGTCATCGTGCCCAAGGCCGACCCCAAAGCCACCTACGACGGATTTTCACTGACAGGTATCAACACCCTGCAACACAGCGAGATGGAGTCGCTGGAGGAGGGCTACACCTACGAGAGCTTTTCCGTGGTGCAACAAGCTCCTGTCGACCTCGATCCCTACGCATGCACCGAGGGCACGCCCGGCGTCATCACGCTGACGAAGGAGGGCAAACTGCTCTTCAGCAAGGTTCATAAGGCGGACTTGGCTCTCTTCACCGGCAACGAGGATCTCTACGCCGGCGATCTGGCTCGCAAGGTCATCGAGTATTCCAAAATCTGCGCCGTCATGGCGCGCGGCTTTGACTTTGATGTGGTACATGCGCACGACTGGATGACCTATCTGGCCGGCGTCGAGGTCAAGAAGGCCACGGGCAAGCCGCTGGTGGTGCATCTGCACGCCTCGCAGTTCGACCGCGCCGGAGCCGATGCCCGCGGCTGGATCTACGACATCGAAAAATACGGCATGGAACAGGCCGACGCCGTCATCCCCGTCTCCAAGTACACAGGCACCGTGGCCGCCGGGCACTACGGCATTGACCCCGCCAAAATCTTCCCCGTGCACAACGGCGCCGACCCCGTGCATGTCTTCCGCAGCAAGAAAAAGTTTCCCGAGAAGCTCGTGCTCTTCCTCGGCCGACTCACCGCGCAAAAGGGGCCCGAGTTCTTCCTGCAAATTGCGGCCAAGGTGCTGGAGCAGACGGACAACGTGCGCTTTGTCATGGCCGGCACGGGCGAGAAGCTCCGCCAGCTCATCGAGACGGGAGCTTTCCACGGCGTCGGCGACAAGTTCCACTTCACGGGCTTCCTCAACAAGCAGAAGGTCAACGAACTGCTCTCCATGACGGATGTCTACTGCATGCCCTCCGTCTCGGAGCCTTTCGGACTCTCGGCTCTGGAAGCCGCGCAGTTCAACATCCCCGCCGTCATCTCCAAGCAAAGCGGCGTAGCGGAAGTCATGAAGGGTGCCCTCAAGGCCGACTTCTGGGATGTCAACATGATGGCCAAGCACATCATCGACCTCATCACCGACGAGGAGCTCTACGCACGCGTGGCCGCCCAAAGCGCTCAGGATATCAAGAACTCCAGCTGGGAGACGGCTGCCGACAAGATGATTGCCGTCTACCACCACGTCCTCGGTTGGTAACCCCCTGCCCCCACTGCCATGAACATCACTCTTACCTTTCACGCGCATCAGCCCAATCGGTTGATTCCGTACGATTTTTTCAAAATCGGCGAGCACGCCTTCTACGAGGATGACCGCCTCAACGGCAAGGTGCTCAGCGAAGTGGCCGAGCGCTGCTACCTGCCCGCCAATCGGCTCATGAAGCAACTCATCGAGCTGACGGACGGCAAGTTCCGATTCGCGCTGGCGCTCTCGGGTGTCATCCTCGAACAGGCGCACTACCACCGTCCCGACCTCATCGGTTCGTTCCGGGAGTTGGCCGAAACCGGCTGCGTGGAGTTCCTCGCCATGCCCTACTACGCCTCGCTCGCCTCGCTCTACAGTCCGGGCGAGTTTGCCGAACAGGTCGAGGAACACGCCGACCTCATCGAAAAACTCTTCGGACAGCGTCCCACCACCCTGTGGAACACGGGCATGCTCTACAGCAACGCCATCGCCGCGCAGGCTTACGACATGGGCTTCGAGGGCATCATGGCCGCCAGCAACGGCCGCATGATGAGCAACATGCACGTCAACGACCTCATGTGTGCCCCGCTCATCGCCGGGACCAAGACGCTCCTGCAAAACCGCCATCTGAGCAATGACCTGGCCAACCGTCGCGTCGACCCGAGCTGGAGCGAGTACCCGCTCTCGCCCTACACCTTTGCCGACTGGCTGGGGCAGCAGCAGGGGCAGGTCGTCAATCTCTCCATGGACTACGAAACCCTCGGCGAGCGTCAGGCAGACACTACGGGCGTTTTTGAGTTCTGGCGCTCGCTCATCCTCACCTGCGTCTTCAACGGCAACAAGTTCCTGACCCCGACCGAGGCCGTGCGGCAGTTCCCCAGTGTGGGCACGCTCGACTGCCCCAACCCGCTGACCTGCTCCACCTTCGGCACCACCACCCACTGGAACGGCAATGTCATGCAGCAGGAGGCCATCAAGAAAATCTACGACCTTGAGCCGGCCGTCAAGGCCAGCGAAGATCGCGACATGATTCATGTCTGGCGCAAGCTGCAGAGCGCGGATCACTTCCACTACATGGAGAAGAGCAACGGCTTCACGCCCTACCCCTCGCCCTACGATGCGTACATCTACTACATGAACGCTTTGGCCGACCTGCAGGTGCGTGTCAAGCAGGAGGCTGCCCTCATCCACAAGGCCGACAAAGTCGACCTCGCCTGAGACGCCACACCAAGCCCCTTTTCTTTTCCCGAGCCGATGCTCCCCGTCGAGCATCGGCTCGCTGTTTGCTGCAAGCCTCGCCGTATTGCGCCGCGTTGTCGGAATCTCGGCTTGCTTTTCGGGATGCAGGCGCTTATACTCGCGCTGCGAGCATGGGCTTTTTTCGATACATGGTCGGCGCGGTCGCAACGCTGGGGCTCTTGTTCCCGGCGGAGGCGGTGACGTCCGCTGCGACAGGTGCTGCGAGAGAAGAGACAGAGAACTCGCAAACGGCCATTTGCCGCGATTTTTTGCAGACGACGGCCAATCTGTGGTTCCTGCTCTCGGGGATTCGCAACCGCGAGGATGCCGACCGCTCTGCCGACTACTTTTTGGAGCTGGTACACCGTGTCTGTGTGCTGGACGAGCAGCTCGGGAGCGCCTCCACGTCCTCCGGTCTGCCGCTGGAGGTGGAAGAGGTGGTGCGCGGACGCCGCTCGGAGGACAGTGCGGCAGAGCTGGAATCGCTTCAAGTCCGCATTTTGGAATCCTTTGAGGATCTGAACGCCGAGTTCCTCGGTCTGTGCCGCGTGCACTGCTACGGCTCGGAAAAATTGGCGCACGCCTTTGTCGCAGCGGGCGAAAGCGGCATGTTTGCCGAGGAGTCTCTGGCGCTGCTGGCGGAGCCGACCACCCCCCTGAGCGAGGCGGAAACGCAGGAGGAAATGCTGCGCCTCAAGCGCTTGGTGGAGCCTGATCGCGCGCTGTTGCAGGTACTGCAGCAGGTAAAAGACGCAGCCAGCGCGGGGCGCGCCGTCGAGCCGCTCGCTGCGCTCACCAAGCGCCTGCGCGGGCTGCTGCCGCCCATTCCTGTGGCACACCGCCGCATCTCACCGCGCGAGCTACCGCGTATGCGCGCCGCTACCGCCCCCATCGAGCCCCTGCTCTGGGGCATCCGCACGGAGCTGGTGCGCATCGCCGCCCTGCCCGGCTACGACGCCGCAGCCTACGACCCTTTCTCCGAAGCACTCAACGCGATGTATGAATCGCTGGGTGAGTCACACAGCGGTTTATTCGATGATGTTTTTGATGCCTCGTTCCGCGCGGATTTGGACGAGGCACTGCAGGAAAACGCCCCCGAACCCTGAACACCCCTTTCCCCCTATCTCCCATGCCTGTATCTGATTACCTCGTGACCATCGGTCTGGAAGTCCACTGCCAGATTAAAACCGCCACCAAAATGTTCTGCTCCTGCAAGGCGGGGTTCGGCTATGAGCCCAACACCAATGTCTGCCCCACCTGCCTGGGCATGCCCGGGGCGCTGCCGGTGCTGAACGAGTACGCCATCGAGCGCACGATTTTGGCGGGGCTCATGCTGGGCTGCAGCACGCCGCCCGTCTCGCGCTGGGATCGCAAGAACTACTTTTACGCCGACATGCCCAAGAACTACCAGACGAGCCAGCTCGACCTGCCGCTGTGCATCGGCGGCGAGGTGCCGCTGTTCGCCTGGGCCTACCCGGCCGATGCCGCTCTGCCGCCGCACGAGGGGGCGGTGGTGCGCCGCGTGAAGCTCGACCACATTCACTTGGAGGAGGATGCCGCCAAGCTGACGCACTACGCAGGCTACTCGCTGGTGGACTACAACCGCGGCGGCACCCCGCTGATGGAGATTGTCTCCGCACCGGACATGTCCACCCCCGATGAGTGCTACGCCTATCTCAAGAGCTTGCAGCAGCTGATGATTTGCGCGGGCATTTCCGACGCCGACATGGAGAAGGGGCAAATGCGCTGCGATGTCAACGTGTCGCTGCGCCCCAAGGGACAACGCGAGCTCGGCGCTAAAATCGAGATGAAGAACATCAACTCGATGTCGGCCGCGCGCCGCTCCCTCATCTACGAAATCCGCCGTCAGGCCGAGGAGCTCGACCGCGGTATCGCGCAGGTGCAGAGCACCCGACGCTGGGACGACGCGCTGGGCGAGAGCATCGTCATGCGCACCAAGGAGAACGCCCACGACTACCGCTACCACTGCTGCCCCGATCTCATCCCCGTCCGCACGGCGCCGCTGGTCGCCAAGGTCGCGGCGGAGAAACCCGAGCTGCCCGACGCGCGCTACGAGCGCCTGCAACAGCAGTATGGCCTGCCCGCGGCCGATGCCGCCACGCTGGTGGGTGAGCTGCCGCTCTGCGCCTACTTCGAGCGAGCCGCCGCGAGCTCCAAGGCTCCCCGCAAGGTGGCCAACTGGGTCATCAACAACCTGACCGCCGCCCTGGCCGACAAGGGGCAGAGCATTGCGGACTGCCCCGTCGCCCCCGAGAAACTCGCCGACCTGGTGGGGATTATCGAGGAGGGTATTGTCTCCAACAACCAGGCCAAGGAGGTGCTGGAGCTGCTGTGGAGCGATGCCGCCATCTCCGCGACGGATGCCGCCGCCAAGCTCGGCTACAAAAAAGCCGACAGCGGGGCGCTGGAGTCGCTCGTGGACAAGGTTTTGGCTGAAAACGGCGACCTGGTCGCCCTGGTCAAGGGTGGTAATGCCAAACTCATCAATGCCCTGACGGGTCAGGTGATGAAGCAAAGCCGCAGCCTGCCCGCCAAACCCAACCCCAAGCTCGTCACCGAGCTACTGAGCGCCAAGCTGGGGCTCTGAACAGGCTCCCGACCTGCTCTCCCGGGCTGTTTTCCGCTGAACGCGCGATGGGCAACCTGTGTGCGGGGGCTGACCTGCACCTGTTGCGCGCCATGAGTACGAATGCTCGCGAAAGCCTAGCGAACTCGGGGCAGATACGCTGCGTCATTTTGCCGCACAATCCTGCGGCATTTTGGTCTAGATGCGGCATTTTGACGCACTTCTTGAGCGCAGTCACGCGAATCAACAATATCGCAACTCACTGAAAAAGAAGTTTTAAAAGCAATAAGCCAACTTGGCACAGCTTTTGCACTAGAGGAGAGTGAACAAGCACTCCCTGCCTCAGGGAGAAGGACAAACACTTAACAACAAAGAAAGGAACCACGACAATGAGCAAGATTCTCGGAATTGACCTCGGAACCACCAACTCCTGCATGGCCGTCATGGAAGGCGGTCAGGCCACCGTCCTCGAAAACAGCGAGGGCGCCCGCACCACCCCCTCCGTGGTCGCCTTCACCAAGAACGGCGAGCGCATCGTCGGCCAGGCCGCCAAGCGCCAGGCCGTCACCAACCCCCGCAACACCATCTTCTCCGCCAAGCGTCTCATCGGTCGCAAGTACGCCGAGCTGACCGCCGAGGATAAGAAAGTCCCCTACACCATCGTGGAGGCCGCCAACGGCGACGCCCACATTCAGGTGGAGGTCGGCGGCGAGACCAAGGTGTTCTCCCCGCAGGAAATCTCCGCCATGGTGCTCGGCAAGCTGAAGGCCGATGCTGAGGCCAAGCTGGGCGAGAGCATCAGCGAGGCGGTCATCACCGTGCCGGCCTACTTCAACGATGCCCAGCGCAACGCCACCAAGGCAGCGGGTGAAATCGCCGGGCTCAAGGTGCGCCGCATCATCAACGAGCCGACGGCGGCCGCCCTGGCCTACGGCTTGGACAAGAAGAGCAACGAGCAGATTGCCGTGTACGACCTCGGCGGCGGCACCTTCGATATCTCCGTGCTGGAAATCGGCGACGGGGTGTTCGAGGTGAAGGCCTCCGACGGCGACACGCACTTGGGCGGCGATGACTGGGACAACGCCGTCATCAATTGGATTCTCGCCGAGTTCAAGAGCAAGGAGGGCATGGACATCTCCAAGCAGACGGACGCCCTGCAGCGCATCAAGGAAGAGGCCGAAAAGGCGAAGATTGCCCTCTCGTCCACGCAGAGCTACGACATCTCCCTGCCCTTCATCACCATGGATGCCACCGGTCCCAAGCACATCCAGATGACGCTGACCCGCAGCAAGCTGGAGCAGCTCACGGAGACCCTGCTGGAGCGCACCGCCGGCCCCGTGAAGAGCTGCATCAGCGCCGCCGGGCTCAGCACGAGCGACATTGATGAGCTGGTGCTCGTGGGCGGCATGACCCGCATGCCCGCCGTGCAGGAGATGGCCAAGCGCCTGGCCGGCAAGGAGCCGCACAAGGGGGTGAACCCCGACGAGGTGGTGGCCGTGGGTGCCGCCATTCAGGGCGGCGTGCTCACGGGCACGGTGAACGATGTGCTGCTGCTGGATGTCACGCCCCTGACCCTCTCCATCGAGACGATGGGCAGCATCGCCACGCCGATGATTGACCGTAACACCACCATCCCCGTGCGCAAGAGCCAGGTGTTCTCCACCGCCGCAGACAACCAACCCGCTGTGGACATCCGCATCTGCCAGGGCGAGCGCAAGATGTTCAACGACAACAAGTTGCTGGGCAACTTCAAACTCGACGGCATCCAGCCTGCCCCGCGCGGCGTCCCCCAAATCGAAGTGACCTTCGACATCGATGCCAACGGCATCCTGAAAGTCACCGCCAAGGACAAGAATACCGGCAAGGAACAGAACATCTCCATCCAGGGATCGTCCGGCCTCTCCAAGGAGGAAATCGAGCGCGCCAAGAAGGACGCCGAGCTCCACGCCGAGGAGGATCGCAAGAAAGCCGAGGACATCGAAGCCATCAACAAGGCCGACAGCATGGCGCACCAGATCGAGCGCCAGCTCAGCGAGATGGGCGACAAGGTGCCCGCCGAGCAGAAGGCTCCGCTGGAGGACAAGGTCAAGGCGCTCAAGGCGGCGGTCGAGGCCAAGGATGTGGCCAAGTGCAAGAGCCTGTGCGATGAGCTCGACAAGCTCTTTGCCGCGGCGGCTCAGGCGGCTCAGGCTCAGGGCGGCGCTCCCTTCGGCGGTGCTCCGTCGGGCGACGCCCCGCAGAACAATGGCCCGCGCCAAGCCAAGGGCAAGGTGGTGGACGCCGAGGTGGTCGACGACGACAAGTAACTCGGCAACACATTCCCGCAGCAGGGCGCGGCAAGCGCCCTGCCCTCTCTCTTCCTCTCAACTTCACATCAAACCAATAGAAACCAAAAACCATGATTAAACCCCTGGGAAACCGCGTGCTCGTGGAGCGCGTCGAAGCTGAAACGAAAACCGCCGGCGGGCTCTTCCTGCCCGACACCGCCAAAGAGAAGCCGCAGGAGGCTATCGTCCGCGCCATCGGCACGGGCGGCCGCGACAAGGATGGCAATGTCATCCCCTTCAACGTGGCGGTCAACGACAAGGTGCTCATCACCAAATACGGCGGCACCGAAGTGAGCTTCAACGGCACCACCTACACCATCCTGAGCGAGAGCGACATCCTCGCCGTCATCGACTAAACAACTCCTAACCCATTCACAACACTATGGCTAAACAACTTTCTTTCGAAGAGAACGCCCGGCAGAGCCTGCTCGCCGGTGTCACCAAAATCGCCAAGGCTGTCAAGAGCACGCTGGGGCCGGCCGGTCGCAACGTGGTCATTGACAAAAAGTTCGGTTCGCCCACCATCACCAAGGACGGCGTGACCGTGGCCAAGGAAATCGAGCTGGAAGACCCCTATGAGAACATGGGCGCCCAACTGGTGCGCGAGGTCTCCAGCAAGACCAACGACATCGCCGGAGACGGCACCACCACCGCCACCGTGCTGGCCGAAAGCATCTACCGCGAGGGTCTGCGCAACGTGACGGCCGGCGCCAACCCCATCAGCCTGCAGCGCGGCATCAACAAGGCCGCCGCCGCCGTGGTGGAGGAGCTCAAGAACATCTCCAAGACCGTTGACTCCACCAAGGAAATCGCCCAGGTCGCCACCGTCTCCGCCAACTGGGACGAGCAGATCGGCAACATCATCGCCGAGGCGATGGACAAGGTGGGCAAAGACGGCACCATCACCGTGGAAGAGGCCAAGGGCATCGACACCAGCCTCGACGTCGTGGAGGGCATGCAGTTCGACAAGGGCTATCTCTCCCCCTACTTCGTGACGAATGCCGACACGATGGAGGCCGTGCTGGAGAACCCCTACATCCTCATCTTCGAGAAGAAGATCGGCAACCTCAAGGATTTCCTGCCCGTGCTGGAGAAGGTCGCCAAGACCGGCAAGCCCTTCCTCATCATCGCCGAGGACGTGGAGGGTGAGGCGCTCGCCGCCCTCGTGGTCAATCGCCTGCGCGGCACGCTGAATGTGGCGGCTGTCAAGGCTCCCGGCTTCGGCGACCGCCGCAAGGCCATGCTGCAGGACATCGCCATCCTCACGGGCGGCCAGTGCATCACCGAGGATCTGGGTCTCAAGCTGGAGAATGTCGACATCGACATGCTCGGCATGGCCAAGCGCGTGGTCATCACCAAGGATACCACCGTCATCATCGAGGGCGCGGGCAAGAGCGCTGACATCACCGCCCGTGTCTCGCAGATCCGCCACCAGATCGAGGACAGCACCTCGGACTACGACCGCGAAAAGCTCCAGGAGCGCCTGGCGAAGCTCGCCGGCGGTGTGGCTGTCATCAAGGTGGGTGCTGCCACCGAGACCGAGATGAAGGAGAAGAAAGATCGCGTGGACGACGCGCTGCACGCCACCCGCGCGGCGGTGGAAGAGGGTATCGTGCCTGGCGGCGGCGTGGCGCTCATTCGCGCCCAGAAGGCCATCTGCGCCCTTGAGCTCACGGGCGATGAAAAGACGGGTGCCTGCATCGTCTACCGCGCTGTGGAAGCTCCGCTGCGCCAGCTGGTGAGCAACGCGGGTCGCGAGGCCGCCCTCATCGTGGAGAAGGTCAAGGGCTTGGAGTCCCCCACCATGGGCTACAACGTGGTGACGGATGACTACGAAGACCTGCTGACCAGCGGCGTGGTCGACCCGACCAAGGTCACCCGCTCCGCCCTGCAGAACGCCGCCTCCATCGCGGGGCTCATGCTCACCACCGAGTGCCTCATCACCGAGTTGCCCGAGAAGAAGTGCAGCTGCGGCTGCGGCGGGCACGGCGCGGGCGCCGATGCTGCCGGCATGGGCGGCATGGGCGGCATGATGTAAGCTCACCCCGACCCTGATATTCCGTTGGCGGTTCCCCCACGCGGGGAGCCGCCGATGTTTTTTCGGCGGGAGGAGAAAAGGCGGCTTGCACCCGCAAAGGCCTTGCGCTATACTGGGGAGAGACGATGCCACGCTACGCGATCATCAGCGATATTCACGCCAACCTGCACGCCCTCTGTGCTGTGATGGAGCACGCCCTGCAACAGCAGGGTTGCGACTGTGTTGCCTGTCTGGGCGACATCGTGGGCTACAACGCCTACCCCAACGAATGCGCCGCCTACATCCGCTCGCTGCAATGCCCGGTCGTGCGGGGCAACCACGATGAGGAAATTTGCTCGACCGACTGGGGGCGCATGAATCCCATCGCGCGTCAGGCGATGGAGTGGACACGCAGTCAGCTGGAGCCCGACCACCTGGTATGGCTCAGCCGCCTGCCCTACCAGAAGCTGGTGGACTCGCTCTTTACCATCGTGCATGCAGGGCTCGACCAGCCCAAGGCGTGGAACTACATCATCAACGCGGATGATGCCGGAGCCAGCTTGCAGCGCCAGTTCTCCCCCATCTGTTTCCACGGGCACACGCATGTGCCGCGCGTCTACCGACGCAGCAACGGCTTGCGAGCCGAGGAGGACAGCGAGGCGCGCGCCACACTCGCTGCCAAGGGCTGCGTCTGCATCCGTCCCGAGCCCGCTTGCAAGTATTTCATCAATGTGGGTGCCGTCGGCCAGCCGCGCGACGGCGACCCCCGCGCCTCCTATGCTGTCTACGACTCCGATGAGGGCTGCATCACGATCTTCCGCATCGACTACGACATTGCGTCCGCCCAGCAGGCCATTCTCGCCGCCGGGCTGCCCGCTTTTCTTGCCGAACGCCTTACCCAAGGCGCCTGAACCACCCCGTTTTCTCCCATGAGTGCTCTCCTACGCCGCTTTACTCCCGCGCTGATTCTCTTCCTGCTCGGCGCCGCACTGGCCGCGCTGATTGTCCCCGCAGAGTTGGAACAAATGCACTGGGAGGTTCCGGGCATGCCCTCCACCTACCCTCTGGAGCAGCAACTGCGCCCCATGTTGCTCCTGACCCTCTGCATGCTGCCCTGTGCGGGAGCGGTGGTCTACGCCCTGCTCGGCACGATGGATCGCTATATCATGCGCGCGTTCACCTCGTACTTCCTGATGTGCACGCTCATCCTGCTGCTCATCTACATTCTGGCAGACTTTACGGACAACATGGAGCGCTTCCGCACCCGCTTCGACAACCCCATTGTCCAAGCCGGGCTGTTCTACGCCATGCAGCTCCCCATGTTCCTCTACCAGATTCTGCCCTACACGCTGCTCATGGGCGCGCTGTGGAGTCTCAGCAAGCTCTCGGGCACTTGTGAGCTCACGGGCATGCTGCAATCGGGGCGCTCGCTGCTGCGCGTCTGCCGCCCCGTCTTCTATGTTGCCTCGCTGGTGGCGCTGGCCTACGGCATCTGCGGTTTCCACTGGGCTCCCAACGGCTCGCTCTACCGCCAGCTTTTGCTCAAGCAGGCTCCCCCCTCCGGGCAGGAAAAAGCCCTGGTATTCCGCAGCGAGAAGGACGCGCGCATCTGGCGCATTGCCAAGCCCGCCCCCATCACCAACCCCGGGGAGCCGATGCAGGGTGTCATCATCGAGCAGTTCGACGCCGACAACCGAGGAGAGCTTCTCCGCCAATACTTTGCCGATTCAGCCACCTGGAACAAGGCCGACTCGACCTGGACGCTTCGCAACGCCTACGAGCGCGACCTCAGCCACGCCCACGAGGTTCCCGTCGACGACCGCTTTCTGGGCACCTGCACCCTGCCCTTCGATGAAAAGCCCTACCAAATCATCACCCCCGGGCAGGGCGGGCGCGTCGACTCCATCGGCACGGCTACGCTCTACGAATGCATCGCCGGCGGCTCCGGCAGCCGCGAGGATCGTGCGAAGATGCGCACCGAGTGGCATGTGCGCATTGCGCGCATCTTCTCCTGCCTCATCCTCGTGCTCATGGCCATCCCCAGCGCTGTGACCTTCCAGCGGCGCGGCACCATGAAGGGGATCGGCATCGCCGTGCTGCTGGCCGCCCTGCTGCTCTTCTTCTACCGGCTCTTTCCCGCTCTGGGCGAGGCGCGACTCATCCCGGCCTGGATTTCGGCCTGGATTCCCAATGCAGCCTACCTCCTCATCTCGGTCTACCTGTTCCGGGTCAATCTCGCGCACCGCTCGCTGCGGGAGTGGCTCACGGCGCGCCTGCACGGAGAACCCTGACCATGTACCCGCAGGGACTCATCTTTGACTTTGACGGCGTGATGGTCGACACCGAGTGGGCCATCTACCAATCATGGGTGCGGCTCTACGCCCGCGAGGGGCAGCAGCTGAGCCCGGCGGACTACGCTCCCTGCCTCGGTGCGGGGTACAGCCGCTGGGATCCGGCCGCACACCTAGAGCAGCGAACAGGGCGCTGCTACGACTGGGAGCAGGAGACACGCGCCCGCCGCGCCGCCATTGATGCCGATTTGGCCGAGCAGGGGCTCATGCCCGGCTGCCGCGAGCTGCTGGATGCCGCGCATGAGCGAGGGCTGCGGCTCGCCGTGGCCTCCTCCTCCACGCGCCACTGGGTAGAGGGCTGGCTGCGCCGACTGGGGATTTACGAGGAGTTCGACGGTGTGTTCTGCCGCACGGACGGCTACCCCGTCAAGCCGGATCCCGCGCTCTTCCTCGCGGCGCAGCGCTGCCTCACCCTGCCTAAAGAAGAATGCCTCATCATCGAGGATTCGGAGAATGGCGTGTTGGCCGCCCAGCGGGCGGGCATTCCCTGCGCCGCCGTGCCCTGCCGCCTAACCGAGGGTGGTGATTTCTCGAGCGCCGCTTTGCGCTGCCGCTCGCTGCACGAGCTGCTGCTGCATTTAGGCTGATGCTTCCCGCAATCCCTCAAAGCGCGACACCCTCGGGCATCAGCCCGAGGGTGTCCGAGTAAAGGCAAGCTTGCTTTTCCCAACAGAGGGGCTTACTTGCGAAGTCGGCGATGGAACTCGATGAGCGCCATCTGCTTAGCGATGGCGGCTTCGAGGCGCTCCTGCTCTCGGCGGTCGAGCACGGAGGCGCTGTTGCGCAGGGCAGCCTGCGCACGGTCGAGCGCAGCTTGCACCGAGTTGGGGTCAATCTCGCCGGGAGCCAGCGCCGTGTCCGTGACCAGCAGGATGCGGTCGTTCTCCACCTGCAGGAAGCCGCCGCCGACAAAGAGGCTGACGGGGCTGCCACCCACGGGCTGATAGACGAGTTCGCCGTTGGCCACGGCCGTGATGAGATCCGCGTGTCCCGGCAGCACCTCCATCTCGCCCTGCGCGGCGGGCAGATGCACGGCGCTCACCTCGGCCGAGAGAGCGGTGCGCAGCGGGGTGATGATGTCGAAGTGCATGGTGCTCAGGATTTTTCGACGGTGTCGATGCCGCCTTTCATGTAGAAGTTACCCTCGGGCACGTCGTCCCACTTGCCGTCCAGAATCTCCGCGAAGCCGCGCACGGTCTCGGCCACGGGGACATACTGCCCCTTGATGCCCGTGAAGACCTCGGCCACGGCGAAGGGCTGCGAGAGGAATTTTTGGATTTTACGCGCGCGGCTGACGGTGAGCTTGTCGGCCTCGGAAAGCTCGTCCATGCCGAGAATGGCAATCATGTCCTGCAAATCCTTGTAGCGCTGGAGGGTCTGCTGCACGCCGCGAGCCACGCGGTAGTGCTCCTCGCCCACGAGCTCGGGGCTCAGCGCCTTGGAGGTGGAGGCCAGCGGATCCACGGCGGGGTAGATACCCTGCGCCGCGAGCGCGCGCTCGAGCACCACGGTGGAGTCCAGGTGCGAGAAGGTGGTGGCGGGGGCGGGATCCGTCAGGTCGTCGGCGGGCACGTAGACGGCCTGCATGGAGGTGATGGAGCCTTTGCGGGTGGAGGTGATACGCTCCTGCAGACCGGCCATTTCTTCAGCGAGGTTGGGCTGGTAACCCACGGCGGAGGGGGTGCGACCCAGCAGAGCCGAGACTTCGGAGCCCGCCTGCGAGAAACGGAAGATGTTGTCGACGAAGAGCAGCACATCACGGTTCTCTTCATCACGGAAGTATTCGGCCATCGAGAGGGCGGAGAGCGCCACGCGGAGACGCGCACCGGGGGGCTCATTCATCTGCCCGTACACGAGCGCCACCTTCGAGTTCTCGGGATGCGCCTGGTCGATGACGCCGGACTCGCTCATCTCGTTGTAAAAGTCGTTGCCCTCGCGGGTGCGCTCACCCACGCCCGCAAAGACGGAGAGACCGGAGTGCGCCTTGGCGATGTTGTTGATGAGCTCCATGATGAGCACGGTCTTGCCCACGCCGGCGCCGCCGAAGGAGCCGGCCTTGCCGCCCTTGAGGAAGGGGCAGATGAGGTCAATGACCTTGATGCCGGATTCCAGCACCTCGGAGGAGGTGGACTGCTCCTCGAGCGAGGGTGCCTCGCGGTGGATGGGGTAGCGCTTCACCCCGTCCACCGTGCCCTTTTCATCCACGGTCTCACCCAGCACGTTGAAAATGCGACCCAGAACCTGCGGACCGACGGGCACGGAGATGGGAGCGCCGGTGTCCACGACCTCCATGCCGCGCTTGAGACCGTCGGTGGAGCTCATGGCCACGGTGCGCGCCCAGCCGTCGGTGAGGTGCTGCTCGACTTCGAGGGTCAGGTGGCGCGTCTCGCCGTCGACGGTGTAGTCCACCGTCAGAGCGTTGTAGATGGCGGGCATTTCTGCCTGCGAGAAATCAACGTCGACCACGGCGCCGATGATCTGCACGATTTTTCCGATATTCATTGTATTAAAAGCGTTAAAATGGGGAGTAAAGAGTGGGATGCGGTGGGGGATGAGCGGCTTATTCCATCGCCTTCATGGCGGTGGTGATTTCCAGCAGCTCGTTGGTGATTTGGGTCTGGCGGGCTTTGTTGTATTCGAGGGTGAGCTCGCCGATGAGAGTCTTGGCGTTCTCAGTGGCGGACTTCATAGCGACCATGCGGGCACTCTGCTCGCTGGCCTTGCCCTCCAGCACCATCTGGGTAAGCAGGTTGGCCACATAGAGCGGCAGGATGGCGTTGAGCAGGGCTCCGGGCGAGGGCTCCAGCAGGAAGTTGGCACCGGCGGTGTCGGGCGCCGTGTCCTGCCCGGCGATGCTCAGCAGCTCCTCGGGCGTGATGGGCAGCAGCTCGCTGAGCTGCGGGCGCTGCACCATGACGTTGACAAACTTCTGGTAGACCACGCTCACGCTGTTGTAGGTGCCCTCCAGGTAGGCCTTGCCGATGAATTGGAGGATGGGCTTCATCTCGGCCTCGCCGATGCTGTCGCCCGGCGAAAAGGAGGCGATGAGCCTGCGCCCCGTGCGCGCAAACTGCGGGTTGAGTTTGGCGCCGATGGTGAGGTAGTCGGCCTCGCGCGGGCAGCGCAGCAGCACCTCCTTGAAGAGGTTGGCATTGAGCCCGCCGCAGAGCCCGCGATCCGTGGTCACAACCACCACAAGCGGCTTGCCCTCCGCGGCGCGGCGCATGAGGGGCGAATCGCACTCAACGATGCTCTCTTGCAGGTGGCGAAAGACGTTGGCCAGCGCGGCGGTGTAGCTGCGCCCGGCCAGCGCCAGCTCCTGAGCACGGCGCATCTTGGCGGACGCAACCATCTGCATCGCCTTGGTGATTTGCGATGTGTTGCGTACCGACTTGATGCGGCGCTTGATGTCTCTCAGTCCGGCCATGGCGGCTTAGTGTTTCCGGCTGTTCTTGAAGGAGGTCATAAAAGCTTTCAGACGGGCGTCGATGTCGTCTGTCAGCGTTTTTTCGGTTTCGATGGCCGCGAGCAGCTCGGCGGCGTTGACGCTCGCCTCTTCCTCCAGCTCAGCGCGCACGCGACGGATGTCGGCCACGGGCACATCATCGAGGTAGCCGCGCTGAATGGCGTAGAGGTTGATAACCTCGATACCCAGGCTCTTGGGCTCGTACTGCCCCTGCTTGAAGAGCTCGACAATGCGGCTGCCGCGCTCGAGCTTGGCCTTGGTGGCGGCATCGAGGTCGGAGCCGAACTGGGCAAAGGCCTGCAACTCTTCAAACTGCGCCAAATCGAGCTTGACGGAGCCGGCGAGCTTCTTGACAATCTTGGTCTGTGCGCTGGAGCCCACACGGCTCACGGAGATGCCCACGTTGATGGCGGGGCGAACACCCTGGTAGAAGAGGTCGGTGTCGAGGAAAATCTGCCCGTCGGTGATGGAGATGACGTTGGTGGGAATGTAGGCGGAGACATCACCGGCCTGGGTCTCGATGACGGGGAGGGCGGTGAGGGAGCCGCCCTTGCGCCCGCCCTCGCTGTTGATGCGGGCGGCGCGCTCGAGCAGGCGGCTGTGCAGGTAGAACACATCGCCCGGGTAGGCTTCGCGACCGGAGGGGCGGCGCAGGATGAGCGAGACCTGGCGGTAGGCAACAGCGTGCTTGGAGAGGTCATCGTAGACGATGAGGGCGTCCTGCCCCTGGTCCATGAAGTACTCGCCCATGGCGCAGCCGGCGTAGGGTGCCAGATACTGCATGGCAGCGCTGTCGGAGGCGGAGGCAACGACGACGATGGTGTAGGGCAGCGCGCCGCTCTCCTCCAGCTTGGCAACGAGGCGCGAGACATTGGCGCGCTTCTGGCCGATGGCCACATAGATGCTGTAGAGCGGGCGGTAGCCCGCGGTTCCCTGCTCTTCGGCGCGCTTGTTCTGGCGAGCCTGCGAGATGATGGTGTCGATGGCGAGGGCGGTTTTGCCCGTGGAGCGGTCGCCGATGATGAGCTCGCGCTGGCCGCGACCGATGGGAATCATGGCATCGATGGGCAGGATGCCTGTCTGCACAGGCTGGTTGACGCCCTGACGGGAGATGATGCCGGAGGCGATTTTCTCCACGGGGTAGTGAGCGGCGGCTTCGACGGGCCCCTTGCCGTCCAGCGGGTTGCCCAGCGTATCAACAACGCGGCCGAGCAGACCGGGACCCACGGGCACCTGCAGCAGGCGACCCGTCGTCTTGCAGGTGTCGCCCTCGCGCAGGTGGGAGCCGCTGCCGATCAGCACGGCGCCGACCTCGTTCTCCTCGAGGTTCATGGCGAGGCCCATCACGCCGCCGGGGAATTCGATCATTTCATTGAGCATGGCGTTGCTCAGCCCTTCGATGCGCGCCACGCCATCGCCGATGGCCTTGATGGTGCCCACATTCTCGCTGACGGCGGCAGCGGCAGCGTTGCGGATTTGTGCTTCCAGTTCTTGTACGATGTTGCTCATACCCTTGGTGGTTAAAGTTGTTGTGTCTATGTCGTGAAGTGGTTTCGCTCAGAGGCGGGAGAGGCGCTCAATGCGCGAGCGCAGGGAGGCATCGGTGACGGAATCGCCGACGCGGACGCTCAGCCCGCCGATGAGGGCGGGGTCGCTCTGCCACACGTAGTGCAGCCCGGCATGGCGGGCGTCGAGCTTGGTACGAATACGCTGCTGCTCGTCCTCGCTGAGGGGGACGGCGGAGGTGATGGTGGCGGTGTGTGCCTCGCGGTCGAGGCGCACCAGCTCGGTGAAGGCGGTCAGCAGCGCCAAGCCGTTGCGCGGGCGGCGCTCGGCCACAGCGGCGGCCACGCGGCGCACGCGCTCCTCATCGAGCAGCCCGTCCGTCCCGCGGCAGAGCCGCAGGAGGCGGCGCGCCTGTGCCTGCACATCTTTGGTGATTTTCATGGGCGATTCAGAGGTTGCGGATGGCCTCGTCGTTGATGCGGCGGTGGTCTTCCTCGGTCAGCACCTTGCCGGTCACCTGTGCCGTGGCGAGGGCGACCAAGCGGGCGAACTCGCCGCGCAGCGCCTCCTTCTCGCGGCGGGTGTCGGTTTCGGCCTGGCGGCGTGCGTTGTCCAGCAGGTTCTGGGCTTCGGCGCTCGCCTTGGCACTCAGCTCTTCCTGCAGGCGGGCGGCGGTGCTGCGGGCGTGCTCCACCTCGCGGCGTCCCTGCTCGCGCGCTTCGCTGAGCAGCTGTTCACCCGTGCTCTTGACTTCCGCCAGCTCCTGCACGCTACGGGCGTGCATAGCCTCTCCCTCCTCGATGCGGCGGCGGCGCTCTTCGAGCTGCTGCGCGATGGGTTTGATGCCGAAGGTGACGATCACCGCGACCAGAATAAAGAAGGCGATGAGGTGGGCGACAAAGGCCTCGGTATGCAGGCCGAATTTATCAACCAGTTGCAGGAGGTCTGCGGCCAAAATGGGGTTGAACATGGTGTGTGGGGCTTGAGAATGATGAAACGGATAACGAAGTAAAAGAAAGGGGGCGGGCTGCACCCTGCGCCGGAATCAAACGGCGCAGGCGCAGCCGGGCACAAGCGCAGGCTCAGCCCATGAAGATGGCCACGAAGGCCACACCTTCCACCAGAGCGGCGAGAAGGATGGAGATGGTCAGCACCTTGCCGAAGGAGGCGGGATTGCGACCCGTGGATTCGGCGGCTTTGGCACCGATAAGACCGATGCCGAGACCGGCACCGATGGCGGCCAGACCGGCGGGGCCGACGGCGGCGGCTGCTTCTGCGAGCATGGGAGTAATCATGGTTGGTATCTGTTTGTTGTTGGTGTTGCCCCTGCCCTCACGGCTTTCTTCATGATCAGACAGGGGAAAATGGTATCTCGGGACTGATTTCTTTGGTGGGGGGATTCGAGACGAAAAGCTGTTCGGGGCGCATTACTCAATGTTCACCGGCGCTCTCCTCTTCTTCGCCGCCGACCTGCGTCTTGAGGAAAATGGCGGTGAGCATGAGGAACACGAGAGCCTGCACAAAACCGACGATAATTTCCAGCCCCATGAAGGGCAGCATGGCCAGCCAGCTGATGGAGCCCATTTTTTCCAGAATGGCCTCACCCGCGAAAATGTTGCCGAACAAACGAGCGGCCAGAGCCACGGGGCGCACGCAGATGGAGAGAATCTCAATCATCCCCACGAAGAAGAAGATGGGCAGCAGGGCATACTTGAGGAAGCCCGTCAGCCCGCCCTTGGGTCCGAAGGTATGGCTAAGGAAGTGCGCCAAGCCCTGCTCGCGCAGCACCCAGATAAACCAGAGAATGGCGTAGCCGAAGCCCAGGAAGATGGTGACATTGAGGTCGGCATTGGCGCCGCGGAACATGGGCTTACCCTCGTAGGTCAGCTCGCCCACGCCGGGAATGAGCCCCATGTAGTTGCTCACGAGGATGAGCAGGAAAATCGTAGCAAAATACCAAAAATACTTACGCGCCAGGTAGCGCCCCGTCAGCCCCTCTACGAAGTTGTAGAGCAGTTCAAACACCCACTCTGCAAAATTCTGCAATTTGCCGGGAATGCGCTCCATGCGGCGCGTGGCGAGCCTCAAAAACAGCGTGATGAGCAGCACCGCCAGCGCCAGCATGAGCATGGAATTGCTGATGGGCAGCGTGTAAGGCCAGCAAGGCAGCTCAATACTCCAGAGGATGGGCGCATCGGAGCTGAGCGCGGCCTCCTCGCCGGCGCAGGCCATCCCACAGCCGAGCACACACGAGGCACAGATGGAGAGCAATGCTTTCATGACGTTGGTAGAGACTAGCACCTTTCTTCGCACGCCGCAAGAACAAAAACCGCCCCCACGCCACAGAAATCGAAATAAATCGGGGCTGTTTCAAATCCGCTGACGCGGGAAAGGGGGGCAGCGGATTTGAAACAGCCCCCAACATTCAAAAATCTTCTTGTCCTCAAGTTACTTGAGCGGTTAAGCTCTGCCTTATCAATGAAAACAATCATGACCCTCATGGTATCAGCCCTGGCATTCTCATCGGCAAGCGCTGCCGAGCAAGTACTCTCGCCCCGCGAAGAGCAGGTGGCATGCATCAGCGCCTGCACGGCAGCAAGCAACCTGACGACCCTGCGCGAGGCGCTGGACGCGGCGCTCGATTCGGGTATGAGCATTGCCGAGGCCAAGGATATTCTCACCCAGCTCTACGCTTACTGCGGCTTTCCGAAGGCGCTCAACGCCCTCGGGGTGCTGCGGGAGCTGACGGAGACGCGCACTGCAGCGGGCAAGCAGGATCTCCGGGGGGTGGACAATCCCTTTCCCCTGCTGACGGATGCCCTCGACCGCGGCACCGCCACGCAAACGCAGCTGTGCGGCGCGCCCGTCAGGGGCGGCTTGTTTGATTTTGCCCCCGCGATTGATGCCTACCTCAAGGCGCATCTTTTCGGCGATCTCTTCGGCAGCCCGCTGCACGATTGGCGCACGCGCGAAATCGCCACCATCGCCGCGCTGTCGGTCATGCCCGGCACGGAACCGCAGTGCCGCGCCCACATCGGCATCGGTCGGCACAACGGGCTGAGCGCCGAGCAGGTGGAGGCCATTTTGCAAACAGCGGCGGCCGTCGCGCCCAAGGGCGATATTTTCCCCTTGGGCGAACCGGCGGATGCCTCGGTGTTTACCGGGTCGGCTCGGGTGAGCATGCTCACGGACAAGGGGAGCTACGACACCGCCGTCTACAATGTGACCTTTGCCCCCGGCACGCGCAATCATTGGCACCGCCACACCAAGGGGCAGATTCTGCTCTGCACGGTGGGCGAGGGGCTGTATCAGGAGCGGGGCAAGGCGGCGCGGCGCCTGCACCCGGGCGATGTGGTGCAGATTCCGCCCGACATCGACCATTGGCACGGAGCCGCCCCAAACAGCGTGTTTGTACACCTCGGCATCACGCCCGAGGCATCGACCAACCAAACAACTTGGCAGGAGGCGGTGAGCGATGAGGACTACGCCGCCGCCGACAACGCAGCGAAAGGAGCACGTCCATGAGCGAAGAGACCTACACCATTGCCCGGATGGCCGAGCGCAGCGGGCTGAGCGTACCGACCCTGCGTTTTTACGAAAGCGAGGGGCTCATCCCCCCCGTGCCACGCGACTACGCCAACAACCGCGTCTACGGCGCAGCCGAGGTGAGCCGCATCGACACCATCCGCTGCCTGCGCGCTGCGGGGCTGACCCTGCCCGAGATGCGCCGTTATTTTGACATGGTGAGTGCGGGCGAAGCGACTATCCCCGAGCGCCGCGAGCTGCTGCGGCGCACGCAGGAGCGCCTGAGCCGCCAGCAGGCCGACCTGCAGCGCTGCATGGACTACCTGACGCTCAAGCTGGATTTCTACGACCGCGCCTGCGCCGCTCAGGCAGAGGGGTTGCCGCTGCCCCAGTACAGTTTTGCGCGCGCTCGGGCCGTTTTCGACTGTCCCGAAAAGGAGTCCTAATCCTCCTCCCCGGGGAAGCCCGCCGCCGAGCGAAAGGTCAGCACGCGCTTGGCGGGAATCGCCAAGCGCTCCGCGGCTCCGGGCAAGCGTCCCGAACGGGCGCGGCGCTCGCGCAGCTCAAAGGTTCCCCAACCGGCGATGTGCAGCTTCTCGCCCTCCGCCACCGCTGCGGCAACGGAGCCCAGCACCGCCTCCACGGCGGCCGAGGCGCTGCGGCGTGTGGCGCCCGGTCCCATCAGCCGCTGCACGCGGGCAATCAGCTGACCCTTGTTCATGAGCGCTTGGCGAGCGCGTCACGGATTTCGCGCAGCAAGAGAATGTCTTCCGGCGTAGGGGCGGGCGCGGGGGCTTCCGCCGCTTTCTCGTCCTCGCGGCGCTTGGCACGCAGGGAGCACAGCAAGCGCAGGGCAAAGAAAATCGTCAGTGCGATGATGAGGAAATCCACCACGGTCTGGCAGAACAGCCCGTACTTGATGACAGGGGCTCCCTCCTCAGTGCTCAGGGCAAAGCTCAGGTCGGCCATGCCCTTGGTGCCTCCCGTCAGCATCGCCACCGCCGGCATGATGATGTCCCCGACCAGCGAGCTGACGATTTTGCCGAAGGCGCCGCCGATGATGACACCGACGGCCATGTCGACCACGTTCCCCTTGAGGGCGAAGGACTTGAATTCATCCACCCAGGCCGGTTTGATCTTGTTGAGATTCATGGTACGTCAGATATTGAATGGTTTTTAGCGCACTTTCTTGAAAGCCTTGACAGCCCACTCGGTGGCGCGCCAGCCCTGCCCCTCGTTGATGAAGATGCAGACGCCGCCCGTGGGCACCTTGATGTCGTGCGTCGCGCAGAAGCCGGCGTAGTCCCCGGTGATGTGGGGGGCAAAGCGGATGGTGCCGTTGGAGGAGACGCAGAGCAGCGTCTCGCCCTCGCGGATGTCGTCGGCCAGCTGCTGCCAGTTGCGAATAATTTGGGGCACGTCGACCTTCCAATCCGGCGGCACGATGGCCTCCGCGTTCCAGCGGTCGATGAGGGCGGCGCCCAGCGCATCCAGCTCCTCGGGGCTGAGGGAGGCGGGCTCGAGCCCCTGCTCCGCTGCGGCCAGCGCGCCGAGACGCGCCTTGACCTCCTCCTCGCTCTTGTTCTCGTCCGGGCCGTAGTCCACCTCGATGAAGCGGGCATCGGGCTGCACGGGGCAAGGCTTGCCCAGTTCTTCGCTCGCGAGCTCGGCGGTGCGCAGGGTGCGCTGCAGCGGCGCGGCCAGGATGCGGTCGGGCACGAGGCCGAGCTGCTTCAGCCAGCGGCCGATGCCGCGCCCGCGCTCTTCCTCGACCAAGGGGAGATCCGTGCGCGAGCCGACGCGGGTCGGGGTCTCGCCGGGGCGAAAAGTGTTGCCGTGACGGGCAATGATGAGCGTTTTCATAGTCTGTGGAGGGGGGGAAAGACTCAGGCCAAATCTTCTTCGATGATGAGGTTGTCGATGATGTACTGCCGACGTTCGTCGCTGTTGTCGCCCATGTAGAAGCGCAGCAGCGCGCGCAGGTCGTGCGCATGTTCCAGCGTGACGGGCTCCAGGCGGATGTCCTCGCCGATGAAAGCCTTGAACTCAGCGGGGGAAATTTCTCCCAAGCCCTTGAAGCGGGTAATCTCGGGGTTCCGGCCGAGCTGCTTCACGGCGCGGTCGCGCTCGGCCTCGCTGTAGCAGTAGAGGGTGCGCTGCTTGTTGCGCACGCGGAAGAGCGGCGTTTGCAGGATGAAGAGGTGCCCCTCCTCGATGAGCGGCTTGAAATACTGGATGAAGAAGGTGAGCAGCAGCAGGCGGATGTGCATGCCGTCCACGTCGGCATCGGTGGCGATGATGACCTTGTTGTAGCGCAGGTCGTCCATACTGCGGTCGATGTTGAGCGCCAGGTGCAGGAAATCGAGCTCCTCGTTGCGGCGCTCCTCGAAGAGAGCCGCGCGGTTGATGCCGAAGCTGTTGGCGGGCTTGCCGCGCAGGGAGAACACCGCCTGAGTCTCCGCATCACGCGCCGTGGTGATGGAACCACTGGCCGAATCGCCCTCGGTGATAAAGAGCATGGTCTCCTCCGCGCGCTTGTGGCGGCTGTCGTAGTGCACGCGGCAGTCGCGCAGCTTGCGCGTGTGAATCTTGGCCTTTTTGGCGCGCGCCTTGGCCACCTTGCCCGTCACGCCCGCCACCTCCTTGCGCAGCTTCTCGCTCTCGCGGATACGCTCCTCCATCGCCTCGCCGACTTCGGGATGACGATGCAGGTAATTGTCGAGTTCGCGCGCGAGAAAATTGCCGATGAAGGTGCGGATGGTTTCCTTGCCCGGGCCCATTGTGTTGCTGCCCAGCTTGGTTTTCGTCTGCGACTCGAACACGGGATCAATCACCTTGATGCTGATGGCCGCCTGAATCCCCGAGCGGATATCCGAGGCTTCGTAGTTCTTCTTGAAGTAGTTTTGCAGGGTCTTGGTCAGCGCCTCGCGAAAGGCGGACTGGTGTGTGCCGCCCATCGTGGTGTGCTGGCCGTTGACGAAGGAATAATAGTCCTCGCCGTATTGCTCGCCGTGCGTGATGGCCACCTCGATGTCGGCATCTGCCAGGCGGATGGGTTCGTAGAGGGGTTCCTCCTTCATCTCCTCGCGCAGGAGGTCGAGCAAGCCGTTGCGGCTGTAGATGTTGCGACCGTTGAGGTTGAGCGTCAGCCCCGTGTTCAGATAGCCGTAGTAGCGACACATGCGCTCCACGAACTCGAGGTTAAAGGCCGCCAGAGGGGCGAAGATGCTGCGGTCGACGCGGAAGAGCACGCGGGTACCGTCCGGCTCGTCGGTCGGCTCGGTCACATCGCTGCCCTCGCAGAGCAGCCCCTGCTCAAAGCTCATGCGGCGCGTCTGCCCCTCGCGGTAGGACTGAATCTCGAAATACTCCGACAGGGCGTTGACGGCCTTGATACCCACCCCGTTGAGCCCCACGGATTTTTTGAAAGCTTCGCCGTCGTACTTACCGCCCGTGTTGATACGCGCCGCGCATTCGTAGAGCTTTCCCAGCGGAATGCCGCGACCGCGGTCGCGCACCTCGCAGGTGCCGTCCGGCTCGATACGCACAAAAATCTTCTTACCGGCCCCCATCACGAACTCGTCAATCGAGTTGTCCATGACCTCCTTCAGCAGGACATAGAGCCCATCGTCCGCCATGGAGCCGTCCCCCAGCTTGCCGATGTACATGCCCGGGCGCAAGCGGATGTGCTCACGCCAGTCCAAGGTCTGAATGGCATCCTCTGTGTAGTCGGCTTCCATCGTGGCTCATTGTAGCGCAGCCCCGGGAGGACGGCAAGAACGAAGTGTGCGCCCGCGCCCCCCATGACCGAGGAAATCGCCCTCCGACGGGACGGATGCGCCCCCGCTCAGCGGGCAGCTTCCGCCTCGCGGCGCTTCTTGTAGGCCTCCTCGAAGTGCTCGGGCACAAAGCGGTTGCACAGCTTGTCGGCGCGATAGAAGTAGTAGCCGCAGGCCTGGTTGTTGTAGAAGCGGAACACGAGCCTGGGGTCATCCTCATCGTGGGCATCGCCTCCGGGAGCACAGGTGAAATGCACATGCTGCAAGCCCTCCTCATCCCGGAACTGCTCGCGGATGCCCGGCGAACCGGCCAAAGACTCGCGGCGGGCAGCCGCCTTGCCGCACCAAATGTACTCATCCACCCCGTAGCGGCAGTTCATAGCCGTGGGGGTTCCCAGCCAGGCCACGACCTCCTGCGTGCTGTGCCCCATCATGTCCTCGCAGAACGCAATATCGTGGCAGCTCCGGCAGCTGCTCAGGGCAACCGCAAGAGCCAGGATCAGCCAGAGGCGGAGAGAGGAGGCTTGCATGCGCCTCATCTTACCCGAGCAGCCTCCGAAAGCAAGCGAAAATCGTGCCCGCTCACGGCCGAATGTCGCTGCTCTGCCCGGGCTTGCGCTTACCCAAACGGCGGTCGATGCGCAGCAGCCCCGCGCGGTTGCCCTCGGCCAAGCGCATGCAGTCAACAATATCGGCGGCGGCGTTCTCCTCCTCCACCTGCTCCTGCACATAGCGCATCATGATGTTCTCCGTGGCGTAATCCTGCTCAGCCCGGCTGAGCGACACCAAGGCATCCACCGACGCGGACACCCTCTTCTCGTGCTCCCACACGGCGCTGAAGACCTCGATAGGCGACTCCCACACGCAGGGGGGCGGTGCGACGGACGGCACCTCGGCCGCCACGCGTCGCTCGCCCATGTAGGTGATGAGGCGGAGGGCATGGCTGCACTCCTCGCCGAACTGCACGCGCAGCCAGTGGCTGCAGCCGGGCAAACCGTACTGCTGCATCTCCGCAGACAACTTCAGGTAGAGGAATGCGGCCTCGAATTCCAAGTGAATCTGGTGATTCACGGCATCTATCACGCTGCTTTTCATATCCATGAGTGTAGCGCGTACGCGCCGCCTGCGCCATCACTGTTCGATAACAGGAACCATTCCGATTCTCCTATCAATTGAATGTTGCCAAGCGTTTGGACTTGAACTGCTCGCGGCGTTTTGCTACTATGCAACCATGCAGAGCGATATTGACACGCAGGACGAATTCAAAATGGCCATCAAACTGTGGTTGCGCCGCCAGGGCTATGACTATGCGTGGCTGGCGAATCAATGCGGTGTCACCGAAACGACCGTGCGCAACTGGATGGCCAAGAAGTCGATTCCCGCCATCAAGGTGGCCATCATCCGCTCGGTCATGAAGGATCTGCCCATGATTCTGCCGCGCCCCACCATGAATGTTCGGGAAAAGACCGTCTTGGAGCTGACGCTGACGGCGGAAATGCGCGCGGCACTGGAGAGCAAGGCTGCCCCGCTGGGCAAGAGTCTTGCGGAATATGTGCAAGACATGCTGCAAAGCCTCGTGCATTGAATCCACCCCCTCCCCTGATTGACTATGCTGCCCGGTTTGGAACCCGGTACGTATATAGGCAGTTATCGCCTGCTCGACGTGCTGGGTCAAGGCGGTTTCGGACTGACCTATTTGGCCGAGGACACGGTGCTGCAATGCCGCGTGGTGCTCAAGGAGGCCATTCCCGACTGTCCCTGCTGCCGCGACACACGGACGGGGCAGCTGCGCCCCCTGCGCGAGACAGATCGCGAGATATTCGAGGTGGCTTCCTCCTCCCTCCTGCAAGAGGCGCAGCGCATGGCTGCGCTGCAACACCCGGGGCTCATTCCCGTGCGCGAGGTCTTTTCCAGCAATGGCTCGGTATTCTTGGTCATGCCCTACCTGCCGGGCGGTTCGCTGGCGCAGCGCATCGACGGCGAGTTGCAGCCCGAACAGGTACGCCGCTGGCTGGTCGAGCTGCTGGAGGCGCTGAGCTACCTGCACAGCAAGGAACTGCTGCACCGCGACATCAAGCCGGAGAACATTCTCTTCAACGAGAGCGGGCATCCCGTGCTCATCGACCTCGGCTCGCTGCGTCCCTGCGGCAGCCGTGTCACCATGGACGGCGGCTTCACTCTCGACTACGCGGCGCCCGAGCTCCTCGCCCGGCTCGCCCCTCCCGGTCCGCCCGCCGATTTGTACAGTCTGGCGGCCACCTTCCGCGAGCTTCTTTGCGGCATTGCCCCGCCGGGGGCACTGGCGCGCGCCATCGAGGACACCATGCGCCCGCTCACGGCAAACCCCGAGCGCACGACCATCTGGGGGCAGGCTTTTCTGCAAGCCCTTGACCGCAATTTGGCGCTCAATCCCGCGCAGCGCATGCAGAGCGCCGAAGCGTGGTTGGAGCAGCTCCGCGCCGCAACGGTGCCGAGCACGCCCCCACCCGCTGTCGCCCCCCACAGACTGTATGTAGCACTTGCTGCGGCAAGTGTCTCGGTACCCCTCCTAATAGCGGTGATGCTGTGGTGGGGCTCACGCACCACCCCGCCGCCCCCCGCAGGCGCCCCCACCCCCACAAGCAGCGAGCGCACCCGCAGCTACGACGAGCTGCGCGCCGCCGCCCTGCAATACTACGACATGCCCGGGCTGGAAGCCGAATACCGAACGCTCCAAGAGCAACTGGAAAAACATGTGGTCACCGTCCGACAGGAATTGGAAGCATGCAGCGGCATCAGCGATAAGAGGGAATACCAACGCCGCTGCAATGCCATCCACGGACGAAGCAAGGCGTACACCAAGGAGCTTCTTGACAAAACCTCGAAGCGCAGTACCGAGATACGCCGCCGCATCCTTGGCGATGAGCATTTCCAAGCGCTGAACCCACGATCGGACGCCGAGCGCAATCTCCTGCAAAGCATGCGCCAGGATCTCGACGAAACCTTTGAGATGTTCTTCGCGAATGAAGTGAGCAACATCCTATCTGACATGATTACAATCAACGATGAGGTCGAAAGCGCGGCCTTAAAGCGACTTAAATAGCAAGGAGTCGCTCTAGGGGGGGGGGCGAGATATTTTCTGTTTTAATAGGATATATTTTAGCCTTGCAATCGCTGTTTTATATTTTATATTATCAAGGAAACAGCGACTGTATCCCCATGAGAATCCAATTTACCTGCCCTGTCTGCGGAGGGCATTTTCTGATCCGCACCGTTGAACAACAGCTTGAGTATATCAGTTCGGAGCTGCATGAAGAGCAGGATGGAAGTCTGAGCTGGGCGGAGACGCCGCCCATGTCGAGCGTGCAGGCAAGGTTGCTCTCCGTGCGCTGTGCCGAATGCGGGAGGTCGTGGGCCGATGCGGAAAGCTTGCGCCGAGTCGGCGCGCTACAGCCCCACCCCATGAACGGCAAACGCTGCGTTGACTGCACCGTCTATGCTCAGGACGGCAGCGCCACCCCCGTCAGCCTCATCATCCGCGAGGATCACGAGCTGACACCGCAGGACATGGTCAGCGTCCGCCGACGTGTTCTGGGGGACGCCCCCGGCTTCGTCGTTTGCCCCGAATATGCCCGCAGCGTCGGCACCGAGGTCATTGAGCTGATTTGAGCCTCGTGATTGCCTACCGGTGTTTCCCGGCAGTATCTCTCCTATTTTTGCCATTTGGCCGAACCGCTTTCATCCCGGCTCCCTTCGGGCGCATGCCGCATTCTTGCCCGCTCATTTTCAGCAACGTGCATCTATGGACAACGCGCTCCTTCCCGGAGCCGGGAAAGCATCGTCCCCACAAACGAATCCCACATTCCCATGCTTCGGTGTATTTGTTGACGCAATGCGGCACCTGCCGCAAGTACCATTTGACATGTTTTTTTCTTTTCTTGCTCCTCCGCGCCCGTTATAATGAGCGAAGCGGGTCGACCGCCTGTCCGACGAATGAGCTCAGGAGGAAACAGAAAGCGCAAGCATCGCCAACCACACCCGGACAAAGGGTTGTGGGGTTCTCTGTTTCGCCCTCAGGACAAGACGCGCGAGACGCTCACCAGCGCGTTCTACGACAACGGCGAGGAGCAGGACGAGGCGCCGGACGCGCCCTTCTCCCGTTTCATTTGGGTGCGTTTGTGGGGAAAATTCAATTTTTGGGCGCTGCTGGCCACGCTGCTTTTTCTGAGCTTCACCGGTATGCTCTACTTCTGCGTCCTGCAAATGTGGATGCCACAGGATCTCAGCGATATCGCCGGCTACGAAGACAACGCCGCGCCGCGCGACCTGGCTCTTGTCCTGCGCAACGCCAACGGTGGCACTGTCTCCTTTAGCGAGGCTGAGCTCAACCGCTACCTGCGCAACACCTGCCGCATGCGTCAGACGGGTATCTTCTCCATCATCACGCATTGCCGGGGGGTTGCCGTGCGCATCCACGACGGCTACGCCGAGCTCATCTTCGATCGTCTCGTCGGTGCCAACATCCACCAGACAACAGCCGTCAACCTGAGCTTTGTCCGCACGATGGAGATGGGGCAACCCAAGATCAAGGTCGAATTCCGGGGAGGCTCCCCGATTTTGGGCAAAATGCCCGCAGGCGGTCGCATCGGTCTGGCGGAAATTCCCCAACGCCACATGCGCATGCTCAGCCCGGCCTTGGAATCCCTTTTGAGCTGTTACGCCGATATTCTCGACATCGCGGAGCAGCACCACTATTACCCGGTTTTCAGCGAAGGCGCCGAACGGCGCGTCACGCTGATTCCCTACACTCCCTCTTCACCACAGTAATTACACCCATCCATGAAATTCCATCGCTCCGTCCTTGCATCCATTGCCCTGAGCTGCAGCCTCTCCTCCTGCATCGTCCAGCAAATTGCCGGCAATTTCACCCGCGATACATACCCCGGTACCCGCCCGCCCCATGTCATCGCCGATATCGACGGCAAGCCGGCTTCCCATGCGTGGATTCAGGTCAGGGAGACCGACCTTCCTCCCGCCGGAGCCGTCACCAGAAGCATCCGCACGGCGCCGGACGGCCTGCCCTATGGCTTACCCTGTGAGTTTGCCGACATCATCGTTTCCCCCTACGCTCCGCACTACCAGCTGGACTACTCCGCCAGCCAGGTGGGTGAGAAGGTATGGGATCCCTACACTCGCAAGCCGTTCTACATTCCCCGGCTCTACACATTCAACTAACATACGGGCATGGGCAAGACTGCAGAGGACTCCGCGCCACGCGCCAGCTTTTCCCAGCTCTGCGGAGCATGGGGGTATCAGACTTTCTGCGCTCTCCTGCGCATGATTGATATCCGCATGGTCGCGGTGGCAGGGCGAGCCGTCGGCTATTTGGTCTGGGCGGCAATCCCCTCACGGCGACGCATTGTTGCGCGCAATCTCCGCATCGTCGTTGACCCGATGTTGCGTGCCGACAAACTGCGTCCCATGGTGCGTCGCAACATCGTGCGCACCGTCATGAATCTCGCCTGCTCCCTCAAGACAGGGCTGATGACCGAGCGGGAAGCGGCGCGCGCGATTAGCATGGAGGGCGCCGATGTGTTTGAGGCACACGGCATGAACGGCCATACGGTCATTTCCTGCATCCCCCATGCCGGCAACTGGGAGGTGTTGGCGCGCATCCGCCCATACTTCACGCGCGTGGAGCACTTCGGCAGCATGTATCGCCGGCTGAGCAACCCCATTTTAGAGGATTTGGTCTACAAATCCCGCACGCGTTATGGTTGCGAGATGTTCAGCAAAGAGGACGGTCTGCGCGCGGTGCTGCGGCTCGCACGCACGGGCGGGCTGCTCGGCGTGCTGAGCGATCAGTTCACCAATGAGGGTGTCTACGTTCCCTACTTCGGTAAGGTGACGGGGGTGACCCCCCTGCCTGCGCTGCTCTACCAGCGCTGCAAGGGCAAGGGGCACCTCTTCTCCGTCTTTACCCGCAACACCGGGCTGGGGCATTGGGAGGCCGTGCTCGGGCGCCGGATCGAGCTTCCTGATGCATGCCGCAGCCTGCCCGCCATCACCTTGGAAATCAACAAGGCGCTGGAGAAGAGTCAATCGGAAAATATCCTCGACGGCTTCTGGATGCACCACCGCTGGAAGTCCACAGCGTGCTTTGCCCCGCCGCAGGATCCGGAAACCGAACAGATAGCCCGCACAGCAACCCGGCTTCCGTTCCGCATCATCGTCGCGATGCCCGAGAGCTTTGAGGAGGCTCTTTTCCTGCTTCCGGCACTGCGTGTGCTGAAGCGCTCGCGCTTCGATGCGCAGCTCACCATCGCCTGCCCCGTCGAGCAGCTCGCCTACTGGCAGCAGCAGCCGGAGGTCCGCTACACGGTGAGCACGGATGATGCCGCGCGATCTGCCTTCGAGCAGTTACAAGATGATGAGCTGTACAAGGATGGTCCTTTCGACTTCCTGTTCATGTTCAGTGAGAACAAAAAACTCTTCCGTCAGCTCACAAAACTCATGCCGATTTACACCAGCGGTTTTCAAGAGAACCCGCTGTGCGGCAAGCGCAACTTCCGCGCACGGGTATCGAGGCTCAACTGCGGGCACCCCCGATCGGTGGCTCAGGATTACTTGGAGTTGTTGCGCCAAGCTCATAACCTGAACACGGAAAACATCCCGAATGATACACACGGGAACGAAGCTGCCCACGGCACATGGATAGCCCCTTTCTCCACGCTGGGCGAAGCAGATTCGTGGTCGGAGGAGCGGTGGGCTGAGCTGGTGCAGCACCTCAAGGAGCCACCCACCCTGCTGGCGCTGCCTCAGGATGAGGAGCGTGCCCGAGCGCTGGCGCAACGCCTGCATATCGAGCTGCTGCTGAGTCGTCCCGAGGAGGTGGCGCAGCATCTGGGCTCAGAATGTCGGCTCTACGCCGTCGACGGTCTGCTGCCCGAGCTGGCCGCCGCCGCCGGTTGCCGCTGCCATGTACTCATGGCCAGCCGGGAGGCTGCGCGCTATGCTCCGCTCGGCGAGGGACACCGCGCCTGCGTCAACCACACCCCTTGCCACCCCTGCTATCGGCAGACGTGCGACCAAGCCTCCCCCTGCACCGCTGCCGTCAGTGTCGCGGATTTGCTGGGCGAAGAAGGCTGAACAGCGCCAAACTCAGAGGCAGCAGGCAGGCGCCTCCCAGCAATAAGGGTAGCAGGAAGGCCGTCACCTCATCCGTCAGATAGCCGAGCGAGACACCATCGTGCAACACCATGAGCTGCGTTCCGGGGCGCGGTGCGGCTCCGGCAAATGAGCTTGCACTGTGTAGCTGCAACCCGCGGCGCGCCGTCTGCAGCTGTAGGCTGTAGCGGCTGCCGTCGGGCTCCCAGTCGAGCGCACAGACGCGCGCCGGCTCGGTGTACCCGCTCAGTGCTGTGCGGAGGGGATGCAGCATCGGATTCGCCACCGCCGCGCCACCCAATACCGAGAGCAACACCAGCGTCCAGGCCCACCCGCGCAGCGCGCGGGGCAACGGAGCAGCGGACTCTTCCCCGAAAGTCAGCGGACGCAGCCCGCTGCCGGGATAGTGCAGCTCCAAATCCCGCCACAGGGCGGCAAAAGCGTAGGGCTTGTCCGTGGTTCCGAGCGTGAGGAAATCAGCCTTGTGTCCGTCCGGACTCAGGATGAGCAGGCGCAGCGTCAAAGCACCATCCGCCTCGCGCTCCCAATCGAACGCGCGCACACGCTCCGATGACCACACCCGGCGCACGACGAGATGCCCCCAAAGAAACTCGCTGAGCACCACGCCCTCATGCGCCACCTGAACGACGCGCTGCATCCAAAAGCAGCGCACCCACAGCAGAGTCGGCAGCAGCAGCAGCCCGAATGCCGCCGCATACAGCAGCGGGACATCCCAGTTCGGCGCATACAGCAGATAAAAGACGCCCAAAGCTCCCGTGAGCAGCAACAAAACACCCAACGCCACCCCCGAAGCGGCGTAGCGCGCACGATGCACAGGCAGGCGATGCAGCATGGCGCTCAGCTCTCTGACTCAGGCAGCAGAAACATCAGCCGGTCAATGCCGTGATTCGTCACCTCATCCCAAAGAGCCTGTTCCAAGGCGGCCGTACGGCGGCTGCGTTCCTCTGCAGAAAGAGCCTCGGCTTCCTCCGGTCCCAACTGCTCCGCAAGAACCTGTCCGGCCACCCGAGCCACCAACTCCTCCCAAAACACCGCATCGCGATACTCATCCAGAACATCGGAGTAAAAAGCGCTCTCCACATAGGGGCGCTTGAAGAACCAATAGCCGCAGTCCGGGTTGTATTCCAGATCCTTGGCCAGTTCCGGCACACTGCGCCCCGAGCGGATCAGCTCCACCATCAGCTTGTGCCACGCATCCACCCGGGGATCCCGCGAATCCGGCATCGCCTGCCCCAACACCGTGAGCCCCATGGCGCACAGCTCACTGAGGACACGCAGCTCGCGCTCATCCAATTCAATTTGAATCTTGCCCATCGCTCACTCCATTCCCAGCTGCATGCGCGCCTCCTCCGTCATCATGTTCTGATTCCACGGCGGATCCCACACAAACTCCACATCGACGTTCTTCACCCCGTCCAAAGCAGCGATATTCATCTCGGCTTCGGCCATCAGATGCGGACCCATGCCACAGCCGGGCGCCGTCAGCGTCATCTGCACGTTCACCTGACTACCGCCCTCCGGCTGGGGAATCACCTCTACCCCGTAAACCAGACCGAGGTTCACGATATCCACGGGAATCTCGGGATCATAGATCTGCCCCAGAGCCTTCCACACCCGTTCCTCCAGCGTCAGATGATCATCCGACTCCTGCACGACCTCCGAATCCGGGATGATTCCGGCGCGGGCGGCCTCCTCGCGCGCAATGCGCACCAGCCCCATGTCCGTGGCCGCCGTAATCGAATTGCCCAGCATCTGCGTGATATAAATGCGCGAACCCTCCGGCAAAATCAGCGCATTGCCGGCGGGAATCTGAATGGCAGCCGTCTCTGCCTTGGTAATCACTTCCTCGTTCAACATAGCTGCGTGTGCGCCATTATCGCAAACTCCCACCGCGATGCAAGGCTAAACTCCGTCCGCGCGGCGTTCCAACAGGGCAGCATAGGCACCATCGGCCTGCACGCGGTGCGGCAGCGCCAGAATCTCGCGCCGCAGGGCAAACTCGGGATGCCTGCTCAGGAAGGCACGCACGCCGTCGGCATCCTCCTGCCGATCAATTGAGCAGGTAGAATACACCAAGCGACCGCCCGGGCGAACCGCCCGAGCCCCCTGCTCCAAAATAAGCGCTTGCAGGGCGGCCAAACGGTCAAACTCAGCGGGCGTCAGGCGCCAGCGGGCATCGACTCGCCGCTGCAGAACCCCCGAATTGCTGCATGGGACGTCGAGCAACACGGCATCAAAGGCACCCTGCCACTCCGGAGGACAGGGGCGGCTCCAATCGTGCTGAGCCACGCGCAGCTTGGCTGCCCCGGCAACGCGCATCAGGTTGTCGCGCAGCGCAGGAAGCCGATGTGGCTCGGCATCCGTTGCCAGCAGATCGACCCGCCCCCCGGTTGCGCTCAGGATGGCTGCAGCCTTGCCTCCGGGGGCGGCACAGGCATCCAAGATGCGCTCGTCGGCGCGCGGTGCCAACAGCTCAATGCTGTAGCGGGTGGAGGGATCCGTGATATAGACGCGCCCCGCGCGCAGCTCTTCCTGCGGCAGCGCCCCGTGCAGGCGATACCAACCGGGCAACTCGCCCAGCGGCTTCCAGTCCTCCGGAATCACGGCAGGCGGGTCAAGGGGATTGAGGCGCAAATAGATAGGGGGCGTCTGTTGGTTCCACGCCAGCATGCCGAGCGTGTCCTCTTCGCCAAAATCTCGCAGCCAGCGCTCCACCAGCCAGCGGGGCGTTGAAAAGCGCTGAGCAAGGGGCAGCTCGGATTCGGCGGCAGCAAACTCCGCGCGGCGGCGCAAGGCGTTGCGCAGCATGGCATTGACGAGCCCGCGCACGCGCGGCGGTGCGAGCCGCACCGTCTCCGACACGGCGGCATACTCGGCCTGTTCCAGAACAAAGAGCTGGCACAGCCCCAACAACACGAGCCAGCGCACGCTCTCCTCCAAGGGTTCGCGCCGCAGCTGACGCCGCAGCCAGTCCAACCACGCCATGCGGCGCAGCGTGCCGTACACCAGCGCCTGCAACAGCGCGCGGTCAGCGTGCGAAAGGTGATGCTCCGCCGCCGCACTCGCGACGAGGGTCTCGGCAAAAACGCCGCCCCGCCCCCAGCGTTGCAAGGCCTGCCAGGCCAAAAGCCGAGCTCCGGGAGATGACGGTGAGCTTCTCATAAGGCGGCTAAAACATCGTGCAGGGGCAGGTGCTGATTCCACGCACACACGGCGCCGCGCAGACCGTCCGGCGTACTCGGGGTGAACTCCAAACACCCGCCCGCAGCCTCGAGGATGACGCGCGCTGCGGCGAAATCCCACAGGCAGATGCGCGATTCCACATAGGCATCGAAGCGCCCGGCTGCAATGTAGCAGAGGCTGAGCGCGGCCGAACCCAAGATACGCATCTTACGCACCTGCTGCGAAATAGCGGCAAAGCGGCGCAGCCCGGCTTCGCCCGAGCCATCGTGGCTGCCGTGGCCGACGAAGACCACCGCTTCGGACAGGCGCGTGCGCTCCGACACGGCGATGCGCCGTCCGTTGCAGAAGGCCGCTTCCCCGCGCAAGGCCGTGTAGCACTCGTCCTGCATCGGATCGTACACGCAGCCCAGCACGGGAACGCCGCCGGCATGCAGCGCGATACTCGTGCAGAAAATCGGGATGCCGTAGTAATAATTGACAGTGCCGTCCAGGGGGTCAACCACCCACTGCAGCTCGGCAGAAGCGCCGCAGCAGCCCTCCTCGCCCAGCAGTGAGGTCTCCGGCGCCTCACCCAACAGACGCGCCGCAATCAGCGTCTGGGTGTCCTTGTCCACGCGCAATTTGATGTCGTGTGCCAAGCTTTCATCCACCATCTGGGGGCGGTGCAAGTGCTCCCGCAGAAAAGCACCCGCCTCGCGCGCCGCTTTCTCCGCCAGGTTCAGGTAAGGGCTGTAGTCGTTCATGATGCCTTGGGGGGCTCCTCCTTGGCGAGCTCCTGCTGCGCGCGCAGCAGTGCGCGCGTGTTGTTGAACACCTCGCGCGCCAACAACAGCGACGCGCGCGCCAGCAAGGGGCGCAGTTCCGGCGCAGCGGCGGCGCTGCCATCTCCCCCCATCCAAACAAAAACGCAAACACCCTTAGGCTTGCTCACCATGGTCCAGTGCCCCGCGCCATCTGCCAGGGGCTCGCTGAGCACTACAGGCTCCCCCTCGGCGCAGATAAACGGAGGCAGCGTCGACGCCGCATCGGCACTCTCGCGGCGAATAAACTCCGACGGCGGCTGACCGTCGGCCACATACAACGCCGCGCCATTGCGCCCCCACAGCGACTGCACCAAGCTCAGGCGGTAGTCCCGCCCGTGGTTCTGGAGCGAAAACAGGAAGCGAGCCAAATCCAAGCGCCGCATGGGGAAATTCCCTGCATACAGGTCATCCTCGTGCTCGCGATCGGGCAATTCGCAGCCCTCGGCCTTGAGCGCCGTGTAGAAGGCATGCACCGGGTCATAGCCCAGCGTGCGCCCCGTGGCCACCATGTCGCGCGCCACGATGTGGTGATCACCCGACCCCGGCATGCAGGCGCAGGCGAAGAGCAGCGGAGCCGCATTGCGCCCGGGGCAGCTGCGCTCCAGCCAGCGGTTGCGACCATCCGTCGCGCTGCGCCCCGACACCAGAGCCAACACCTGCCCCACGCGACGGCGGCGGGTATCGACCACCACCACACAAGCCTGCAACAGCCCCGCCAAATCATTGGCCTCGCCGCGCACCTTCATCCCGGCAGGACGGCGCAGGCGCATGAAGGATTTACGAGCCTCGGCCGCTGCCTCCGCACCATCGTACAAGGCATTCCACTCCTCCGGGTACAGGGCGGGCTGCTCCACCGCGCTCAGGGCGCGTTCGGCGGCCTGCTCCAGCATCTGCTGCACAGGTAAGTTCAGGGTCGTGACGATATTGACGCCACCCACCGCCTTCTCACCCAGCCGTTCGGCAATCTCCTCCAGCTCATCCTGCACCCACAGTGCTGCATAGGAGACACCTCCGACCTCATCGCCCGAGGGGCTTCGCAGCACAATGTCCTCAGCCTTAGCCGCTTCGCACTGCTCGGGTGTAATGAACCCGCACTCCTCCATGCGCTCCAGAGTCTCGTTGCGCACCTGAACAGCAGCCTTCATGCTGCGCCTTGGGTTGAAAATCGAGGGCCCGCGCACCAGCCCCGCCAGGGTTGCACATTCCCCGAGATCCAGCTGCGACACCTCCTTGTCGAAGTAGCAACGTGCCGCGGCGCGAATGCCGTCGCAGCTCTGCCCGAAATAAATGCGGCTGAGGTATTGCAGCAAAATCGTGTACTTGTCATAGTGATGCTCGATGCGCTGCGCCAGCATCGCCTCCAGCAGCTTGCGATCCAGAGTCTTGGCACGCAGCTCGTACACATGACGGGTGAGTTGCATGGTGATGGTCGACGCTCCCTGCTTGTAACTCAACGAGCTCACGTTGCGGAACAGGGAGCGCAGCACCCCCGAAAGCACCACCCCGTTGTGCGTGAAAAAATTTTCGTCCTCGCGGGCGACAAAGGCGTTCACCAAATCCTGCGGCAGCTCCTCCCGAGTCAACGGACGATGTAGGGTGCCGGAAAGCAACGCGATGGGGCGGCGCTCGGCATCGAACAGCATGCTGCCGCCCGGCTCGCTCACCACCGCCTCCATGTCATACTGCATGGCGCGCACGGTGTAGAACACCAGCCCGACCAAAAAAACGACCGCGATACTCACCACCGTCACCCCCAATGCCACCAGCTTGCCGCGCCCGATGCACAGGAAGCGGTACCAACGCTTGCGGCGGTTGCTGTTGACGGAATAAAACATGAGGAGCGGGCTCAGGGGCGATTCAACAGCGCCTCGACAGCGGGCGCGGGTTTCCAGTCGGGGAACTCGCTGCGCAGCGTATTCTCATACTGCTCCGCCTCACCCGCCTTGCCGCAACGGCGCAACGCCGCCGCGATTTTGTACAGCGCCGTCGGTTTGAGCTCACGGTCGCTGACCACGTTGGCCGTGCGCCCGTAGTACTTGGCTGCCTCGCTGTACTGCTTATCGGCGTAGCAGGCATCGCCCAGCGTGATGAAGAGTGCGCTCTTAATCGGTCCGTCGATACCCATCGCAATCGCCTTTTCGCAAATCGCCCGCGCCTCGGCACCACGGTTCAGCCCGATGAGCAGCTGCGCCTGGTCGCTCATGCCCTCAGCCTTGCGGTAGGCCTGATTCTCCATCCCCACATAAAACTCTGCCGCCTGCAAGCCCTCGGCATAGCGCTGCAGCTCCAGCCGAGCGCGTGCCAGTGTTTTCCACACAATCGGCTCTGCCTTGGGGCGCTCCTGCTGCGAACCGTCCGCCGCCGTGTAAGTTTCGCGCGGCTCGCGGGACAAAGCATCGCTCAGGAACTTGTCGGCCTCAGCATACTTGCCGCTCTTGTAGCACATCCAGCCACACCAGCGCAGAATGGCCGGCGGCAGTCCGTTGTAGGAACCGGGGTTGGTCTTTTCCAGCGTCTGCAAGGCGCGGCGCAGCCCCTCGGCATCCTCCATCTTGAAAAAGCAATGTACCAGGCGCACATCCACCAGCGACACATAGCGATCGCCCTGCGCCCGCGCCTCGCGGAAGTGCGGCACCGCCGCCGCCGGGTCGGTATCGTACAGAGCACAGGCAATGTTGTAGTGAGCCTCGGCAATGGCGGCGGGCTTGGGCGTAACACCGCGCTTCACAGCAGCGTCGTAAAACTTAATCAGTCCCTCGTAGTACGCCACCATCTTGTCGCGCGTGCCCTTATCCTGACGCGCGTTTTTGGCGCAGGCCTGCGCCGCCCGCTGCCAAGCGACCGCCGCCGAGTCGCTCTCCGGGAACTCGCGAACCACGCGGTCAAAATCGGCCAGCGCGCCGGCCAGATTGTCGTGCTTGGCGTGCGCCGAACCGCGCAACACCAGCGCCTCCGCCACCCGCTTGTCCTGCGGGTAGGTACTCAGGAAGTGATCCAAGGTGGGGATGGGGTCGTATTGCTCGCCCGCCGCTGCGCACCACGCCTTCTTGAACTCCGCATCCGCCCGCACCGCCTCCGGCAGCGCGTCGAGACGCAGCGCCTCAAACTGCCGCGCCGCCGCCGCCGCATCGGCCATCATCATGCGGTCCGCATACATCAGGCGCACCAAATCGATGCAGGGCATGCCCGCTGTGTTGCTGCCCGGCGCGGCATAGGCAGCCAAATACTCCTCGGCCAAGCGGAAAAAATCGCCGGCGCGCAGCTGTTGCACGCAGATGAGGCGGCGATACCCGGCGTCCGCCGCCGTCGGCGTGCCGGGCTGCGCGCGCTCGGCCATCGAGAACCACTGCGCCGCTGCCTCGTACTGGCGGAGCTCCATGTTCGACTGCCCCACGATGAGGTCGCGGCGCGCCTCCTTCACGGCATCGTCCATCGAAATATTGTCAGCCGCCGCCACACGCACCACCTCCACATATTTCTTCTCGTTGTAGAGCGCCAGCAGTCGCTCCAACTGAGCCTCCGCGGCGTACTTCTCCATGCCGGACATCCCGTTGAGGCGTGCGTAGTAGGTCTGCGCCTCCTCGCTCTTGCCGAGCTTCGAGGCCAGACGCGCCGCCTGCAGAAGCGCCGTACCGCGCGTGGCGGCATCTGTCTTGTCGCTGCTCAGCAGCTCGGAAAAGAGACTGTAGGCCTCTGCATCATTGCCGTCCTCCGTCTTCATTTGCGCCAGCGCCAGCAGCGCCGCACCGCGCAGCTCCGGGGCTACGCCCTGCTGTGTTTGCAGGGTGCGGAAAGCCGCCTCGGCCTCGCCGCGCTGACCCAGCTGCAACTGAGCCCGCGCCATGCGATACAGCGCATCGTTGAGCAGCACCGCACGCTTGGTCTGCGCCCGCGTGGTGCGGAAATAATCCCGGGCAGCCGCCCAATCCTGCCGACTTGCCGCCTGCGAACCCAGCTTGTAGGCGGCGGCGGCCGCATACTCGCCCTTAGCAGAGCGCACCAAGGTCTCCAGCGTGGCGTTCGAGGCCGCCGCATCGCCCGACTCCGCACGGCACACCGCCAGCAGGTACAGCGCGCGGTCGCGGTTGGCGGCTCGGGGATAGGTCTTGAGGTAGGTGGCAAACAATTCGGCAGCCCGATACATGGATGTCGCCCGAGCGTTGGCATCCGAGGTTTGGCGCGCCTGCGTGTACAGTTGCTCGGCGATGGCGTAGGAATCCGCCTCGCGGTTGACCGCCAGAGGAGCGTCGCCGCCCTGCTGCGCCGCAGCAGACAGCAACAACAAGGGAAGAACAGAAAGGGAAATCGACTTCATCGCCACGGGAAGAAAAACATTACTGAGCGGCAGGCATCTGCTTAGAGAACGATACATTCCACACCCCCGCCTGCGTGCAGGTGGAAATCACATCGGCCATACTCTGCCAGCGCATGCTCGCATCGCCGCGGATGCGCACCGGCTGGCTGGGGTTCAGCTTGACGGTGCGCGAGAGCAGGTTGAGCAGCGCCTCGCGCGTGAACTCCACGCGGTCGATGGTAATCACCAACTTGCCGTCCTCCTCACGGGCGTTGATGATAATCTCATCAATCGCGCGGCTCGACTCCTCCGAACTGCTGGGAGCCGTCGGCACTTTGACCTTCAAATCCTGCTCGTTGAGGATAATCTTTTGCGTGACGACAAAGAAAATGAGCAGTAGGAACACAACATCCAGCATCGGCGCGAGCTGGAAACCGATCGGTTCGGGGAGTTTGGTCCGAAGCTTCATGAGTGCTCAGAGGGTCAACACCGGCGATTAAAAATCGTCATCATCCATCTCCTCGCTCGAGGTGCCGCGCTGGTACGAGCTGCCCAGTCGATGCTCGCGATCGCGCTGCACGGCAATCGCCGAAAGGATGTGCGTCACCGCCACCTCCATGTCGGTGATGCGTTTCTGGATGCGACTGCGGAAAAAGACGTAGCCGGCCATGCTGGGGATGGCCAGCATCAGGCCGCCGGCCGTGGTAATCATGGCCTGAGCGATGCCGCCCGCCATCTGCATCTGCTTCACGCCCTCGAAATTGCCCGCCGCCAGCTCCATGAAGGTCTGCATCATGCCGAGCACCGTCCCCAGCAGACCGATCATCGGAGCGATGGCACCGATGTCCGACAACCAGTTGATTTGGCGCGTCAGGATATTGGCTTGGCGGGAGCCCTCCGCCTCGGCCACCTCGCGCACTTCCTCCATGTTGGCGCGCGGGTTGCGCTGCAGGAACATCACAATCACATGCACCGTGCGGGCAAAGCTCGAACCGTCGTGCTCGCACATGCTCATCAGCCCGGCATAATCCTTGATGCGGATGCAGGACTCTACCGAGAGCACCAGGCGCACAGGCAGCACCGCCGACTGGCGTGTCGTCCACAGGCAGCACAAGAACACCATCAGCGCAATGACGGACAAGAAGAGCAACGCCCACATCAGCATTCCGCCCTTTTCAAACAGATCGAGCGCCCCCCAACCGACAGAAGTCAATTTCTCCATCGACGCCACAGCAGCAAAGGACACAAAAGACAGCATACGCGGGGGATTATAGGCAAAAACAACGAATCTTTCAAGCGAGATAGCTGTCTGCACGCCGTTTTTTTGCAGACGGGCTTTCCCCTAGTGCGCGAATGCGGAAATTTGGTTGCAATTCGCCCCCCGGGGGCATACAATCGCCCCCATGCAGGATACCTCTCTCTACCGAGCCTGGGCCGAAGTCGACACCGGCGCCATGCGCCACAATCTGGCCGTCGTGCGCCGGGTGCTGCCCGAGCACAAACAGATGGCCATCGTCAAGGCGGAGGCCTACGGGCACGGACTCGAGGGTGTTGTCAAGGCGCTGGACGGCTGCGATATCGAGTTCTTCGGCGTAGCCACCGTCGGCGAGGCCGCCCGCGTGCGCGATGCCGGCTGCCGCACCTGCCCTTTCATTCTGGGGCCCTGCTTCCCCGCCGAGCGCGAGGCCATTGTGCAGAACGGCTGGCGCGCCGCCCTCTCCAGCCTCGAGGAAGCCGAGCACTTCAACTCCCTGGGGCGCCTCTTCGACTGCAAGGTCAAGCTCCACATCAGCATCGACACCGGCATGGGGCGCGCCGGACTGCTGCCGGGCGACATCCCCGGGCTGGCCGAGAAACTGCGAAGCTATGAGCATCTCAACATCGAGGGCGCTTTCTCCCACCTCTCCGCCGCGGCCGACGACATCTCCTTCACCCACCGCCAGATTCGCAGCTACGAGCGCGCCCTCGCCGTGCTGAGCGAACAGCTGGTGCTGCCCTACCGCCACCTCTGCAGCAGCTCCGGCGTGTTCAACTACCGCGCCGCCGGCACCAACATGGTGCGACTCGGGCGCATCCTCTACGGCTACTCGCCCATGCCCTCGCCCTACAACCGCGAACTGCGCAACACCCTGACACTCTACAGCCGCGTCACCCTGCTGCGCACCCTGCCGGACAACCACGGCGTCTCCTACAACCACACCTACATCACCACCGGCCCCACCAAGGTCGCCACCATCGGCATCGGCTTCGGCGACGGCTACCTGCACTACCTCTCCAACACGGGCGCGCGCGTCTACCTCAACGGCTCCTACTGCCCCGTGCTCGGGCGCGTCACCATGGACCAGATCATGGTCGATGTCTCCCACCTCGACGGCGTGCGGCCGGGCGATGTGGCCGAAATCATGGGTCCCAATGTCCCATGGGAGGAGCTGACCACGCGAGCGCGCACCATCCCCAGCAACGTCATCACCTGCATCTCCGGGCGCGTGCCGCGCGTCTACATCGACTGAGCTCCGGCACGCCCCCCTCAATCCTTGGACGAGCGCGGGTCAATGGCATCGCGCAGCCCATCGCCCAGGAAATTGAGCGCCAGCAGAGTGATGCAGAAGAACAGCGCCGGGAAGATGAGCAACTCCGGGCTCACCTCCATGCGGTCGGCGCCCTCCTTGATCAACGTGCCCCAGCTGCTGTTGGGCGGGCGCACCCCCAGGCCGATGAAGGACAGCGTGGATTCCGTCAGCATCATGCCCGGCACTGCCAGCGTCGTGTAGACCACCACGGTGCCCAGCAGGTTCGGCGCAATATGGCGGAAGAGAATCGCGGCGTGGCTCAGCCCCAGCGAGCGCGCCGCCAGCACAAAGTCCTGCCCCTTGAGCTCCATCGTCTGCGTGCGCACCATACGCGCCAAGGTCAGCCAGCCCAGTGCCCCGATGGCCACAAAGAGCGGCAGCAGCCCCGTCAGCGGCGCCACACTCTCGCGGCTCCAGCCCGTGACTCTCACCAAATACTCCGTCAACACACGGCTCGGTTCCTCAATTGATAGCGAAAACACCACCACCAGCACAATGAAGGGCAACGCAAAGAGCACATCCACCGTGCGCATCATCAGCGCGTCCGTGCGCCCCCCCGCGTAACCCGAAATCAGCCCGTAGACCAAACCCACCAGCGTGGACACCATCGTAGCCACCAAACCCACCAATAGCGAAATACGACCTCCGTACAGCACCCGAGCCAGCAAATCGCGCCCCAGCTGATCCGTCCCGAACGGGTGTTCCCACGAGCAGGGAGCGGCGATGTTGCTCAAATTCGCCTCATTCGGATTCGCCACCCAAGGGCTCAGCGGCAGCAGGAAACAAGCCCCCGCCACCAGCAGCAGCAACAGCAGCGAGCCCATCGCCGCGCGGTTGCGGACGAGGCGGCGGCGGGCATCGCGCCACAGCGAATGCCCCTCTTCATAACAGCGTTTCATCGGGCAGTTCTCAAACGGGGGTTCAACCACATCAACACCACATCCACCGCCGCATTGGCCAGCACAATGAGCACCCCGTAGCACAACACCAGCCCCTGCAGCAGGAAATAATCGCGCGTCGTCGTCGCGTTCACAAAGTGCAGCCCCATACCCGGCACCTGAAAACAGGTCTCCACCACAAAGGAACCCGTAATCAGCCCCGCAAAGGCCGGTCCCAGATACGACACCGCCGGCAGCAGCCCGCTGCGCAGCGCATGCACAAACAGCAGCCTCGGCGCCGAACAACCCTTCGCCCGCGCCGTGCGGATGAAATCCGAACCCAGCACCTCCACCATGCCGCCGCGCGTCAGGCGCGCGAGATACGCCGCATTCACCAGCCCCAGCGTCAGCGCCGGCAACACCGCACACAGCGCATCATCCCAGCCGGCCACACTCAGCCCCGGCACCCACTGCCCCAGCGTCAGCCCGAAGACCGGAGCCAACACAAAGGCCGGAATGCAGATACCCGCCATCGCCGCCAGCATCAGCAGCGCATCCGGCCAACGGTTGCGCCACCACGCCGCCAGCATCCCCGCCGGAATCCCCACCAGCACCGCAATCAGCATGCCCAACACCCCCAGCAGCAGCGACACCGGGAACGCCTGCGCAATCATTTCGCTCACCTGCACCCCCTCCTGCACCAGCGAAGGGCCGAAATCCCCATGCAACAGAATCCCCTTCCAGTAGTTCGCATACTGCACCCACACGCTCTGATCCAGCCCATAGAGCGCATTGAGCTGCGCCATGATGTGCTCCGGCAGCTTGCGCTCGCCCAAAAAGGGATTGCCCGGCAACTGCCGCACCAGGAAAAAAGTCAGCGTCTGCAACACGCCAATCACCAACACGCCCTGCCCCAAACGACGCAACAACAAGCCCACCATCAGCCCCTCCCTCCCGGTTGCACCGCATCCAGCGGATGATTATCCAACAAAAGCGGGAACCAGCCCCGCACCGCCGGGTCCTTCAGATAGGTGCGCTCGCTGCCGTAGAGCGGGATGATGGGCTGCGCCCGCAACATCAGCTCCTCCGCCCGCTGCAGCGCCGCACGGCGCACCCCCGCATCCGTCGCCGCAGCGGCCTCGGCCAGCGCCGCATCGCAGTCCGCGCTGCCCCAGCCGGTGCAGTTGTTGCCCCCGGAGCTGCGCCACAGCTCCACAAAGGTGGCCGGATCGAGAAAATCGCCGCTCCAACTGGAGGAAGAAATATCGTAATCCCCGCTCTGCTGCGCCGCCTTGTAGGCCGTCCACTCGCAGGCGCGAATCTCCGCATGCACCCCCAGCACCTGCTGCCACATACTCTGAATGGTCTCGGCCATCAGGCGTTGCACGTCGCGGCTCGTCGTCATAATCTCCGGCGAGGGAAACCCCTTTCCGCCCGGATAGCCCGCCTCCGCCAACAGGCGGCGAGCCTCCGCCACGCGCTGCTCCTGCGTCTGCGCCGCCTCCGGCAAAACCACCCCTGCATAGCCCGCGCCCGGCGGAGTGAAAGCAAAACTCGGGCTGCCCGCCCCGCGCACCACACGCTCCACCAGCTCGCGGCGGTCAATAGCCAGCGACAGCGCGCGGCGCACCCGCACGTCATCCAGCGGCGGGCGCCTCGTGTTCAGGCGATAAAAAATCGAGCAGTAATAGGCATCCTGACAATAAGCCTGCGGAGCGCGCCGCCGCGCCGCCGCCAGCAGCTCCGGCGGCACATTGTTCGTGATGTGCAGCTTGCCGTCCCAAAACATGCGCGTCTCCGTATAGCCGTTGACAATAGGCAAAAAGCGCACGCCGCGGTTGCGCAGCTCGCCCGCGCGCCAGTAGCGCGGATTGGCGCGCACCGTCAGCGCATCGTTGAAACGGTGCGACTCCAGCACATAGGCTCCGTTGCCCACCTGGTGCGGCAGCTTGGTCCAGAGGCTGCGGCGGTCGAGCATGCCGCCCAGCGACTCCACTACGTGTGCCGGAACGGGGCTCCAGGTGTAGTGCAGGAGCAGCTGCGGCAACTGCGGCATCGGACTCTCCAGCCGCAGCACCAGTGTGCGCGCGTCGCGAGCCTGCACACCCACCGCCTCCCACGGCAACTCGCCGCGGTTGAAGGCCGCCGCATTCCTCAGCGGGTAGAGCATCTCCGCATACTTGCCGCCGAACTGCGGGTGCAGCAGACGGTGATACGCATACACAAAATCCTCCGCCGTCACCGGATGTCCGTCGCTCCACTGCGCCTCGCGCAAGTGAAACACCCACTCATCCGCCGCCTCATTGTGCTCCCAGCTCTCGGCCATACCGGGGTTCACCGCCCCATCCACGGCCGCATCGGGACGCACCAAACCCTCCAACAGGCAGGCGATGATTTTGCCGTCCGCCACCGCCGTAGCCTTGTGCGGATCCAGACTCATGGGCTCCTGATTGTTGCCCAACACCAAAATGCCCTGCTCCGCCGCGCGCTGCGCCGAGCTGCGCCCATCGCCGCAGCCGACCATCAGCCAAGCCGCCGCGAGCAAGACAATCCAAGCCGGAGAGCACCCCATCACGCCGCGCATTCTAGCACAGAGTTCCTGCTGCCACAAGCGCTATTTACACCAACGGGCAAGCGCAACTGCGAGGCGATTTTGTGTGAAGATAACGCATTTTGTTCAAAACATTCTCTGAGCTCTTTTGCAAAAGATGTTCTGCCGAAAAAATGTCAGAGCTTTGGGCTTGACGCTCGACCGATGCGCCATTACGATAGAGCCATCGCCCGCACCGGGCAGAACCCAATCCAAACGTATGAAGATTCAACACTACGCCATGCTGCTGGCCTCCGCCACCCTGCTGCTTCCCTCCTGCGAATCCATGGGGGACTTCAACAAGGTGAGCTCCAACCAAGCCAACGTCGCCTCGCAGACGCTGCCCGCCACCGTGGTCAGCGCCGTGCAAACCACCATTGACACCTCCTCCACCTCGCGCAATATCGGCACGGGCGTCGGCGCCGTGCTCGGTGCGGGTGCCGGCTCGCTGCTGGGTCGCGGCAAGGGGCAGATTGTTTCCGCCGCCGGCTTCGGTGTGGCGGGTGCTTTGGCAGGTCGCTACCTGACGGATTCCATGGGGCGCACCACGGCGCAGCGCCTGACGGTTCAAATCGACGGAAGCAAGACCATGTACACCGTGGTGCAGCCCGTCTACAAGCAGTTCGGCCTCATTCCCGTGGGCACACACGGCATGTTCCAGCTGGGCGGCAACTCCCAGTTCGTTCCCGATGGTGCCTCCTGGTAAAGCCCTTTCGTAAGCTTTCGACACCGCCGCTGCTCGCCCTGAGCAGCGGCGTTTTTTTTCATCGCGCAGCAGATCAGCCCAACGGCAGCTCGCCCTGGGTAGGTGTTGCAGCGGCAAGCGGAGTGGGAGTCGGCTCCTGCTGCGCACGCTGCGCCTGCAATACATAAGTCACCACGCGCTGTCGATCGCCGCGGGCACTCCCCACCGTCGCCAGAAAATCCGCCGGATGAATCGCCCCATTCTCCCGCAAAAACTGCCTATCCTTGGCATCGGGGTAAAACAGCTCCGGGTCGAGCGTGCCGAACAACACCGCCTCGGCCTTGCGAATGAGATAAGGCAGGTAGGGCATTCCCTGCAACTCCTCCGTCTCCGGCGGAAGAGCCGTTGCCTTCACCGCCGCCGCCGTGCCGGAGATACCGCGCTGCGACGTTTTGAAAAAGGCGCGGCGCTGCGCCAGCACGAGCAAGAGCGTCGTAGGCGAAGGCAGCCCCTGCGTTGTGTATTCGCGCAGCAACGCCAGCATCGCAGCAGGCAGGACACCGATTGATGCCAAAAAATCCCGCTCATCGGGCAGGAAAAAATCCTCCGACTGCGCCCGGGGCACCAACAGCAGACGCTCTGCACACTCGCGAATCAGCGTCATCAGGCGGTCATTCCATTCCATGTGCGGCATTATACGTCCGCGCGCTGCCCCTGACAAGGCATAAGTGCGCAGCAGCCGGCGCTTCCTGCTTGCCATGGGAGGGCAAAATCGCTACAATAGCGCGCAAGTTCATGCGCTCCTACCTGCTCAGGCGACTGCTGATGATTCCCATCACCCTGCTGGGAATCACCTTTCTCGTGTTCTGCCTGTCGCGCATGGTGCCGGGCGGCCCGGTGGAGCGCATGTTGCAGGAACAAGCCATCGGCGCGCTCAGCGGCGACAAAGCCATCGGCAGCGGCAGCGAAAGCATCAGCAACGATGATATCGAGCGTTTGGAAGAGCTTTTTAACTTGCACGAACCGTTGGGTAAGGCCTACCTGCAGTGGCTGGGAGTACTGCCCCGCGCGGTAGAAATCGCTAAGGCTGAGTTCGACGATAACGGCACGGCACGCCTCACCCTCACCGCGCCTGACGGCCACGCAGAGCTGCTGGAGGTGCAGCGCGACGGGGAAAGCGCCGTCTTCTTACCTCCTGCGTGGATGCAGGAAGAACGCTGGCGACTGCGCATCGAATCCCCGGAGGAGCGCGCGCACCGCGTGGCCAAGCGGCGAGGCATCCGCGACCCGAAGCAAGAGGCTGCCCTTGCACACAGCCCCGCCTGCCGCCGCTGGCGGGTTGTCGCCGAGCGCCGCGCCCCGGACGGTCTGCTGGAGGGCTCGCTGGGACGCTCCTACAAGTACAATCAACCCGTCTCGCACATGATGCTGGAGCGCCTGCCTGTCTCGCTCTACTTCGGGCTGCTCGGAGCCATTCTCACCTATGCCGTCAGTGTGCCGCTGGGGGTCATCAAGGCGCTGCGACACCGCAGCTGGTTCGACAGCATCACCAGCGTCATGCTCTTTGTCGGCTATGCCGTGCCGGGCTTCGCACTGGGTGCCGTGCTGCTCGTCTACCTCGGTGCGGGACTGGAGTGGTTCCCGCTCTACGGACTGGTCAGCCCGGGCTTTGAAAGCATGAGTCGGCAGGAACAGCTACGCGATTTAGCCTGGCACACGGTGCTGCCCCTCTGCTGCTATGTCATCTCGTCCTTCGCCATGATGACCATGATGATGAAGAACAACCTCTTGGAGAACATGTCGGCCGACTACATGCGCACCGCCATCGCCAAGGGAGTCTCTTTCCGCCGCGCCGTCTGGCGGCACGCTTTCCGCAACTCCTTCATCCCCATTGCCTCCACGCTGGGCAGCGTCGTCTGCGCCGTGGTGGGCGGCTCCATCCTCATCGAGCGCGTGTTCGACATTCAGGGCTTCGGCATGCTCAGCTATCAGGCACTGCTGGACAAGGACTATTCGCTCATCATGGGCACGTTGCTGCTCAGTTCCGTTCTCATCATTGCGGGCAACCTGCTCTCGGACATGCTGGTGGCGCTCATCGACCCCCGAGTGAAGTTCGAATGACCAAGAACCTCACAGGCCTGCTACTCATTCTGGCTGCCCTGCTGGGCGTGCTGGGGGAGTTGCACGGCTGGCTGCTGCCCACCATCTCTTGGCCTTTCACCCTGAGCCGCGAGTTTGAGTGCCTGCAATACCCGGGCTGGTACACCCCCTGGCTGGAGGCCGACGGGCGCTGCCACTGGTTCGGCTGGCTGTGCATGGCGCTGCTGGCGCTGCTCGGCTGCATCATCCTGTTGCGCAGCCGCGACAGCCTGCGCCTGCCGCCCGAATACCACAAGCGCATGCATCGCTTTGCCTCCATCCGCCGCGGCAAATGGTCGCTCATCCTACTGGGGCTGCTGTTAGTACTGGCGGGCTTGGATCAGAGCGTCGTCGGCAAGCGCGCGCTTGCCGTCGAGTACAAGGGGCGCTGGTACTTCCCCGCGTTCACCCGCGCCGTGCTGCCGGGCTCGACCTTTGACCTGATGGGCGACGACGAACGCGCCGAAACCGACTACCGCGCCCTCGCGCAGGAGCAGGGCTGCCCCGGGCGCCCCTCGCTCGTCCTCATGCCCCCCGTCCCCTACGAACCGGTGGCCGATGTCGCCCCCTTCCCCACTGAGCCGCTGGAATGGCACGGTGAGCTGCTCTGCCGCCGCAACGGGCAGCCCTACAACGGTCTGGCCTGCCGACTCTACCCCGACGGACAGGTGCATCTGCGCCTGCGCTACCGCAACGGCCGGCCCGACGGTCAGGTCACCGGCTGGGCGCGCGACCGCCGCGAGGTCTACAGCGCGCACTACGCAGTCGGCGAGCTGCGCAGCAGCAGCTACGCCGATGCCGACGACCCGACGGACTTCCTTGCCCAGTCCGACCCGCGCCGCCTGTACATCGTCTACTACCACCCCGCACCGCCGCTGACGGGCGGGCACCTGCTGGGCACCAACAGCCAGGGCGCCGACATCCTCGCCTACCTCTACGGCGGTCTGCAGGTCAACATCAAGGCCGCCCTGCTCTACCTGCCCATTATCTACGCCATCGGGCTGACCGTGGGCATGCTCATGGGCTACTTCGGCGGGCGCTTCGACCTCGTGGTGCAGCGCGGCATCGAGATTCTCTCGCAGCTGCCTTTCCTGTTCGTCGTGATGATTCTCTCCGACCTCGTGCCGCAGGAGCTGCGCGGCTTCGTGCTCATCCTCGGCCTGCTCTGCCTCTTCGGGTGGATGCCCATGACCTACCTCATCCGCACCGCCACCATGAAGGAAAAAACGCGCGACTATGTGGCCGCCGCGCGCGTCATGGGAGCCGGCCCCATGCACATCCTCTTCCGCCACATCCTGCCGAACCTCACGGGCATCATCGTCACCCTCGTCCCCTTCAGCGTCGCGGCGGTGGTGCTCTCGCTCACCTCTCTGGACTATTTGGGCTTCGGCCTGCCCGACACCTACGCCGGGTGGGGGCGGCTGCTCAACGACGGACTCTCCAAGCTCTCCTCGCCCTGGATTGTGTCCTCGGCTTTCGGGGCGCTGGTCGCCACCCTGCTCATGGTCACCTTCATCGGCGAGGCCTTCCGCGAGGCCAGTGACCCGCGCCGCCGCACCTACTACGAGTCATGAGCCTCTCCGCCCGCCAGCACCTGATGCTCGCCGCTCTGCTGGGCATATCCCTGCTGTTGGGCAGCTGCGGCCGCCGCGTGGAATACGAAGGGCTCGAATGGAAGCACCCGGCAGACAGCGAGCTTCCCCTTGGTTTTGCCGAGGAGGAAGATGTGCCCGCCTACACCCACCGCTGGCACATGCCGCGCGGCTTCCGAGGCTTCACAGCCACCTGGAACGCGCAGGTGCAGCAATATCTGCGACAGCGCGGCGAGGAGGCCGCCGAGCGCGGCGGCGAGGCTCTGCATGCCTACCTGAGCGCCCCGCCCACGCCCGAATCCGGCGAACGCCTGCACCGCACGCTGGGCGATGCCTGGCAGCAGATGCTCGCCGCTGCCCGCCGCAGCCGCGAGGGCGACTACCTGCGCTACCGCCGCGAGGTCGACCTGCCCACCGACCTCCGCTGGCAGTGCGGCGACGACCAGCCCGAGCTGGGCAGCCCGGCGGCGCGCAAGGGCGGCAGCCTGCGGCTAGCGCAACTGCGCTCCTTCCCCAACACCCTGCGTCCTTTCGGCCCCAACAGCAACAACTCCAACCGCCGCTTCGTCTACGACGACATCGACCTGCCGCTCATCCGCCTGCACCCCGGCACCGGAGCCATCATCCCCGGCACGGCCGAATGCTGGGCCGTCTCGCCCGACGGACGCACCGTCTACTTCCGCATCGACGAGCAGGCGCGCTTCAGCGACGGCAGCAAACTCACCGCGCGCGACTTCATCACCGCCCTCTACGTGCGCACCTCGCCCTACGCCGCCGAACCTTTCTACAACGACTACTACAAGAGCAACTTTGCGCACATCACCGTCTACGGGGATCACTGCATCGCCGTCACCCTCGCCGACGCCCGCCCCTACGCGCCCTACTTCGCCTCCATCCCCCCGAGCTGCACGGCCTTCTACGCCGAGTTCGGCCCCGACTATCCCATGCGCTACCTCTGGCGCGTAGCCCCCACCACGGGGGGCTACACCATCCGCCCCGGCGGACTCATCATGGGGCGGCAGATGACCCTTTCGCGTGTGCGCGACTGGTGGGCGGCCAAGCGCCGCTACACGCGCTACTCCTGCAACGTCGACAACATCGTCTACTCCTTCATCAACGAACCCACCAAGGCGCGCGAGCTCTTCCGCATCGGCGAGCTGGACGCCTATTCGGGGCGCGAATCGGACTTCTGGTACGAGGGGTTGGAGGTCGACCCCGTCCACCGCGGCTTCATCCAGCGCATCCGCTTCTACAACATCTGGCCGCGCAACTGCTTCGGCTTCCACCTCAACTGCTCACGCCCGCCCTTTGACAACCGTGAGCTGAGGCTGGGCTTCCACCACGCCCTCAACATCCGGCTCGTCATCGAGACCATCTTCCGCGGCGACTACCGGCGCGCCGGCTCCTACTTCTCCGGCTTCGGCATCTACACCGACGAAAGCATCAAGGCGCGCCCCTACTCCCCCGAACAGGCGCGCGAGCACTTTGCGCGCGCGGGCTACACCGAGGAGGGCAGCGACGGCATCCTGTGCAAGCCCGACGGCACCCGCCTGCAAATCACCGTCAGCGCGCGCATTGACCCGCTCTACAGCAACTGCATGAGCACCCTGCGCGAGGAGGCTGCCCGCTGCGGGCTCGACCTGCGGCTCGAACAGAGCGACGACACCGTCTTCTACCTCAAGGTCAAGGACAAGCAGTTCACCGCCGCGCTCTTCTCCTGGGGCTTCTCCCCGCCCCTGCCCGACCCCGCGCCTTTCTTCTCCTCGGCCTACGCCTGCAAGCCCGACGGCAGCCCCCTGCCCGGCACCAACAACATCACCGCCACCACCGAACCCGCCATCGATGCCGCCATCGACGCCTGCCGCCGCGCCGGCACTGAGGCACAGGCCGTCGCCGCCCACCACCAACTCCAGCAACTAATCCACGAAACCGGAGCCTGGGTGCCCGGGTGGAGTACCAACTACTGGCGCTTTGCCCAGTGGCGCTGGCTGCGCTGGCCCGAGGACGGAGCCTATCCTTTCTGCCCCCCGCGCTACTACGACCCACTCGACAGCCACCTCTACTGGATAGACGAGGAGCGCCGCGCCGAAACCCTGCGTCTGCGCGCCGGCGGCGGGAGCTTCCCCGAAAGCGAGCGCGACATTCCCCTGCCGCCCGCTCTCTGACACCCCTTTTTCCCCGCACCATGGCCTTTACCGAAGACAAACCCCTGCTCGATGTCCGGCACCTCAGTGTCTCCTTTGCCGATGAGGGCGGCGAGCTCTGCGCGGTGGACGATGTGAGCTTCACCGTGCCGCGCGGGCAATGCGTCGGCATCGTGGGCGAGAGCGGCTGCGGCAAGAGCGTCACCGCCATGAGCCTCGTGCGACTGCTGCCTCGTCCGGCGGGGCGCATCACCGGCGGGCAAATTCTCTTCCGCGGCAAAGACATCTGCCAATTCGACTCGCGACAGCTCCGCCGCCTGCGCGGCGGCAATATCGGCGTCATCTTTCAGGAGCCCATGAGCGCGCTCAACCCCATCATGAGCATCGGCGAGCAACTGGTGGAAACCCTCGTGCTGCACCGCGACCTGAGTGCGGACGAAGCCTGGGTGGAGGCCGTCAGGCTCCTCAAGCGCGTGCGCATCCCCGCCGCCGAGGAGCGCGCCGCCGACTACCCCGGCTCCCTCTCGGGCGGCATGCGGCAGCGCGTCGTCATCGCCATGGCCATGGCCTGCCACCCGCAGCTCATCATTGCCGACGAGCCCACCACCGCGCTCGATGTCACCGTGCAGCAGCAAATCCTCGCCCTGCTGAGCGAGCTGCAGCGCGACAACCGCGCCTCCACCCTCCTCATCACCCACGATTTGGGCGTCATCGCCCAGAACTGCGACCGCGTCCTCGTCATGTACGCCGGGCGCATCGTCGAGAGTGCCCCCGTGTGCGAACTCTTCGCCTCCCCACGACACGCCTACACCCGCGCCCTGCTTGCCGCCATGCCGCGGCGGGGCTACGCGCCCAAGAGCATGCTGCCTACCATTCCCGGCCATGTGCCCGCCATCCGCGACCATGTGGCGGGCTGCCGCTTCTGCCAGCGCATGGGAATCCCCCCTGAGCAGCTGACCGAGCGCCCGCCCTTGGTGGAGGTCGCGCCCGAGCACTTTGTGGAGGCCTGCCCCCGCTGCTGCGCCGAGTGAGGCGCGCAGGGGACAGACCACCCCGCGCAGGCGAATCACCAGTTGTTGTTGAGGCTCTCGGTGCGCTTCTCCACCTCGGTATTGCGCTCGCGGTAACCGCGGATGGGAGAGGGCTCGCTCTGCAGCGTGTCGAGAATCACGATGCGATTCTTTCCCGCGCGCAGAAATTCGCCGGGGCAGTACAGGCGCTGCTGCGGACCGACCTTCCAATAGCGCCCCAGCAGATGCCCGTTCACCCACACATAGCCCTTGCTCCAGCGGCTCATGTCGATAAAGGTATCTGCGGGCTCTTCGAGCGTGAGCGTGGCGCGGAAGAGCGCACCCTCGCCCACACCCATGCGATTCTCCTTGTCCTCCGCCCCCGGAGCATTCTCCAAAGGCAGCAGCGCCATCTTCCAGCCCTGCAGAGGCTGCTCCCCGAGGCTCACCGAGCCGAGTCCCTTAAAATCTTTCTCCGTGTAGGCAGTGAAGTTGACATGCCCAAAGGTGTCGACGACCAGACTCAGTGTATCCTCGGTGCTGCGCGCAGGCAGCGGCAGCTCGCATTGCCCCAGGCTGCGGTCAAGCGTGCCGATGCATTGCCGCCCGAGGTAGACCTGGGCGTAGTCATGCACCTCGGCACGCAGCAGGGCTGCCTCGTCGGCAGACAGAGTCGTGCTGTACACGGCTATCCCCTGATTCTGACCCACAGCCTCGAAATGCACAGGGTTCTCCGTGTACCCGGATTGCACCTGCATCTCCAACTCGCCCATACGCGCCACACGCGCAGGAAGCAGCTCGGGAAACTCCATGGTCACAGGAAGCTCGGGCGGTTCCGGAACAGCAGCCTCCGGCGGCAGTGCGGCAGTGATGATGTCGCGATACTCGAAATACTCGCGAGTCAAATTGCCCTGCTCCCCAACGGGAGAGCCATAGTCGTAGCTGGTCAGGTCGGGCTGGAACTGCGAGCCATCGGGCTTGCAGTTCGCCCCGGCCGTCAGCCCGAAGCTCGTGCCGCCATGCAGCACAAAGAGGTTGAACGAAAAACCCGTGCTCATGTACCAGCGCACGGCATCCAAAGTCTCGCGAGTCGGCAGCCAATTCCCCTCGCGCCAGTGGCGCAGCCAGCCGGGGTAGGTCTCGCTCGAAAAAACGGGTGCATTCTTCGCCACCTTGAGCGCATGCACCAAATCGCGCTCACTCTCCGCCGGGTCGAGCCCAACGGCCACCCCCTCCGGCACAAAGCGCAGGTGCGCGGGCATCGTCCCCTCCGACACATAGAAGCGATCCGCCCCCTGCCGCGTCCAAAAATCCCGCAGCCACTCGATGTAGGCCATCTCGTCGTGCTCGCTGCGGTAGCTGCCGTACTCATTTTCCAGCTGAATCATGAGGATGGGTCCGCCGTTCTTGCTCAGACGAGGGATGGCAATGCCCGCCATCTGCTTCAAGTAGCGCTCCTGCGCCTCCATAAACGCAGCGTTGCGCGTGGTGCGCAGCGGCGAGGGCAGTGAGCGCAGCAGGTAGGACGGCAAACCGCCCAAGTCCCACTCACCGCAAACGTAGGGTCCCGGACGGAAGAGCACCCACATGCCCTCCTCGGCGCAGAGGTCAATGAAAGCAGCGATATCGTTGCGCCCGCTAAAATCCCAGCTACCGTCGGGCTGCTCCAAGGCATTCCAAAAGCAGTAGAACGCGATGGTGTTCAACCCCATGGCCTTGGCGGCGCGAATACGCTGCCGCCAGTGGCTGCGGGGAATGCGCTGGGGGTGCATCTCCCCCGAACGAATCTGGAACGCTTTACCGTCGAGCAGAAACTCGCGGCAGCCCTCCCCCCCAAAGGAAAAAACAGCTTTACGCCCCGCAACCGGCTTCTGCACATTCTGCATCGCCGCCTCCCCACCGAAAGCCGCCGCAGCCAGAGCCGCCGCAGCCATTGCGATTCCGGAGAATTTCATAGCATCCAAACTCTACCACAACGCCCCCGTCCCTGTACAGAATAATCCTCCGCAGAACCTATGCCTGTAAGTTGTAAAATCAAATGCGACACCGACATAGATGCGGTTAGGCTCACTGCCATTCAGGCCAAAGCCGGCAACCGTCGTCGCAGTGGTGTTGCTCCCATCGCTCAGAGTCACGATGAAATTCGCAATCCTGCGCCCGGGAGACACCGCCCCCGAAGTTTCGGGCGTGGAGGCTGCGGAAATAACGCGCAGCGTGTCGTTCATCCCCGTCATCCCAATTCCCACGGGGGAGCAATGGGACATGCAGCTCTTCATTCTGCTGGTCGGGTTACAACTATGACCATTCGTTTACCCCAGGTAGAGAGAGTTGCCGTTCATGGTAAAACCCCAGCCGACCAAATCGCTCGAATGCGCGGTCAAGGTCACAAGAGTCGTCGTCAGTGGGGTGTCAATCAGCGTGAACGTGCGGTCAAGCGTGCCAACAGCGGGGCTGATATCATTGGCAACTTTACTGATAAAACATTCGCCGAGTGCCCCCTCGAGACGGACGCAATATACAGCTTTAACCATGCTGTAGCTGCGCAGCAACAACTGCGGGACGGCGCGCGGATCAGCTTGTCACGCGGGTTTCGGCGCTGCCCGCCACCAGCTCGCGCAGGCGGGCATGCTCCGGGGCGAGCAGGTCGGGGTCGGCATCCAAAATGGCGCGAGCCTCGCGGTCGGCGCGGTGGATGAGCC
>JBJEVN010000032.1:0-59206 GCA_051884385.1 Akkermansia sp. | reverse complement strand
CGGACGGGCTCAATCTTGATATTTGAGCCCACGCTTGCCTTGGGCGAGGGCTGCACCAAAATCCAGAGCTTATCGTGCTTGGTGGGGTCTTTTTCGTTCTTGCGGTCGGCACCGGGCACCATGCGGCAGTTGATGACGGTCTTGGCCGAGGGCTTAGCGGTGCCGAGCGCCTCGCCGAACTGCAACCCCTCGGCGTTGCCGTAGTGAATGCTGACGCTGCTGACCAGATCCGGCTTGGGGATTTTGAGCGTCACGGAATCAGGCAAATCCTCGCCCCCCTCCAAGATGATGGCACCGATGGCGTTCTGCGCGGCGCCGTGGAGAATCGGCATGGGAGCGGGCTCCTGCATACGCACGGAACTCACCTCGGCCAGAGCAGGCACAGTGAGCAACAGAGCAACGAGAGAAAGGGCTTTTCGCATATACTCGTTATTCTACCAGCTTCTGCACGACTGTCAACGATTCTTTTGCCTTTACACGCACGCGGGCATGGAGTAGTATCATGCCGGTTCGGCTCACCGTTCTCCACCCAGATTCCAGATTTTACAGGTTATGATGACTGCTGCGCAGATTCGCCAAAGCTTCCTCGATTTTTTTGCCGAGAAACAGCACACGATTGTTCCCTCCGCCTCGCTGATGCCCCAGAGCCCGGGGCTGCTCTTCACCAACGCCGGAATGAACCAGTTTGTGCCCTACTTTTTGGGGGTGAACACCCCGCCCTGGAAACCGGCGCGCGCCACCGACACGCAAAAGTGCATCCGCGCGGGCGGCAAACACAACGATTTGGAGGACGTGGGGCAGGACTCCTACCACCACACCTTTTTCGAGATGCTGGGCAACTGGTCTTTCGGCGATTACTTTAAGAAAGAGGCCATCGCCTGGGCCTGGGAGTTGGTGGTGGAGCGCTGGGGCTTCCCCGTCAATCGCCTCTACGCCACGGTGTACTGTCCCGACAAGAGCCAGGGCGACCCCGGCGAGTTTGATCAGGAGGCCTACGATGCCTGGGCGACACTCTTTGCCTCCAAGGGCATGGATCCCAAGGTGCATGTGGTCAACGGCAACATGCACGACAATTTTTGGATGATGGGCGAGACGGGTCCCTGCGGTCCCTGCTCCGAGCTGCATGTGGATCTGACCCCAGCGGGTGACACGCAGGGCAGCTTGGTCAACGCCGGCAGCGACCAGTGCATCGAGATTTGGAATCTCGTATTCATGCAGTACAATGCAGAGACGGACGGCTCGTTCCGCCCCCTACCCGCCTGCCATGTGGACACGGGCATGGGCTTTGAGCGCGCCTGCGCCATGATGCAGTGTACCCGGGGCTTCACGGACTTTTCGCGCCGCGTCTCCAACTACAGCACGGATGTTTTCCGCCCGATTTTCGCGCGCATCGAGGAGCTGTCGGGGCGGCGCTACGCGGATTTGTACCCGCAGGATGCCGCGCCCGAGCAAAAGAATCTGCTGGCGGAGAGTGTGGCCTTCCGCGTGATTGCCGACCACATCCGCACGCTGTCGTTCTCCGTGGCGGACGGCATCCTGCCCGGCAACAGCGGGCGCAACTATGTGCTGCGCCGCATTCTGCGCCGCGCGGTGCGCTACGGGCGCACGCTGGGGCTGGAAAAACCCTTCCTCTCCGACATCGTGGACACACTGGTGGGCGAGATGGGCGGCACTTTCCCCGAGCTGGCGGCGCGTGCCGCCGTCATCAAAGAGACCCTGCTGCGCGAGGAGACAAGTTTCAACGAGACGCTCGACCGCGGGCTGGAGCTCTTTGAGCGCGAGGCAGCGAGCGCCGGGCGCATCAGCGGCGAGTTCGCGTTCAAGCTCTACGACACCTACGGCTTCCCCTTTGACCTGACGGCGCTCATGGCGCGCGAGCGCGGCATGGAGACGGACGAGGCGCGCTTCAACGAGCTGATGGAGGAGCAGCGCCAACGCGCCAAGGCCGCGCAGAAGAAGCAGGTGGTGCGCGCGCTGGATCTGAAAACCGATCAGGTGACGGCCTTTACCGGCTACACGGAGGATGAGACAAGCGCCCGCATCACCGAGCTGCATGCGGAGGGCGAGCTGCTCTACGTCATCACGGACAAGACCCCCTTCTACGCCGAGATGGGTGGTCAGGTGAGCGACGGCGGCACCCTGAGCCTGGGGGGCGATTCGGCGCCCGTGCTGGCGGTGCAGCAGATGGGCAAGGCCCGCGCGCACCTGATTGCCGCGACCGAGGGGTTGCACCCCCGCGTGGGCGATACGGTGCTGCTGCGGCTGGACACGGCGCGCCGCCGCGCGCTGGAGGGGCACCACAGTGCCACGCACCTGCTGCACAAGGCGCTGCGCGCGCTGGTGAGCGAGGATATTGCCCAGCAGGGCTCGCTGGTGGAAGTCGACCGCCTGCGCTTCGATGTCAACAGCGCCCCCATTACCAAGGCCGACCTGCGCCGCGTGGAGGAGCTGGTCAACCGCTGGGTGGACGAGGATTTGCCCATCGACTGCCGCGAGTACCCCATGAGCGAAATCCGCCGCCACAAGGAGGTCTGCCAGTTCTTCGGCGATAAGTACGGCGATGTCGTCCGCCTGGTGCAGATGGGCGGCGAACCCGGGCACTTTGACGGCGTATCCATGGAGCTCTGCGGCGGCACACACGCCGCGCACACGGGCGCCATCGGCCTCTTCAAAATCAAGAGCGAGGGCGCCATTGCCAGCGGCGTGCGCCGCATCGAGGCGGCCTGCGGCAGCGCCGCGCTCGCTCTGGTGCGCGACATGGTGGAAGCCCGCCGCCCCGAGTGCCGCGACGCGCTCGACAAGCTGAACCGCGCCAACGCGCAGCTGGAGGCGCTGGGGCAGGCTCCCGTGCCCGTGCCCGCCGACCCCGCACCCTACGGCGCCGCCGCTGAGCAGGCGCGCGACATCGCCGCGCTCAACGCCGCACTCGATGCCTACCAAGCCGCCTGTGAGGAGCTGAAAGAGGCCGCGCCGGAGGCGGAGAAGCGCCTGAAGAAAGCGCAGGCCGCCGCCGCTGCTTCGATGGCGGATGCTCTGCTGAGCGAGCAGCTGACGGGCGCCAACCAAGTCATTTGCGCCGAGGGCGGCAATGAACTGCTCACGGAGCTTTTCAACGGTCTGCGCAAGCGCCGTTGCGAGGCTGCTGTCGTTCTCGTGGCCGATGACGGCGCGATGCTGTCGCTGGGTGCCTACTGCGGCTCGGCGGCACAGGCCGCCGGTCTCAAGGCCGGCGAGCTCATCCGCGCCCTCGCCCCCATCGTGGGCGGCAAGGGCGGCGGCAAGGTCGACATGGCGCGCGGCAGCGGTCGCGAGCGCGCCGCCAAGGACGCTCTGCTGGAGCAGGCACAGCACCTCTTGGGCTGAACTTCTTTTCCACCACACCCCCCCCTCATCATCATGAGCAAGAATCAACCACCGGTCTATCCCGATGAGCCGCAAATCCCCCTGCTGCCCAACATGCTGACAGCGGGCAACCTGCTCTGCGGCTTCTTCGCCATCCTGACGATATTCAAGGGCATGGCCTTTGAAAACGGCAGCAGCGAAGCCTTCCAATACTACCAACAGGCGACCTACCTGATCTTTGCCGCCTGCATCTTCGACCTGCTGGACGGCCGCGTGGCGCGCCTGTGCAAGTGCGACGGGCCCTTCGGGCGCGAGTTCGACTCCATCGCCGACGTCATCTCCTTCGGCGTGGCGCCCGCGCTGCTGCTCTCCAAGGCCGTGCTCTTTGTGCTGCCCGTGGACTACCTCGGCTGGGCGGTGGCGGTGCTGTACTTCCTCTGCGCCTCGCTGCGTCTCGCGCGCTTCAACTGCATGGCCGCCGCGCCCAAGAAGCCCAACCAGAGCATGGATTTTGTGGGGCTCCCCGTGCCGATGGCGGCGGGTGCCGTCGTCAGCACCATGTATCTGGTCATCGACATCACGGCGCACCGCGACCTCATCATCCCCCTGCCTTTCCAAATCATCATGGCGATGATTATGGCTCTCGTATCCCTGCTGATGATGAGCCGCGTCATCTACCCGAGCTTCAAGCATGTGAATGTTGAAAAGCGCGGCACCATCACGGCCATCCTGCTGGTGGCAGCGGCGCTGTGCTGCTTCATCGTTTTCCCCTGGATTGCCCCGGCCATCATTTTCCTCTGCTACCTGCTCTACGGGCTGGTGGTGCGTCCCCTGCTCTCGCGCCGTCTGCGCCGCGTCATCGAGGTGGACAACGACGAGGATGAACCCAAAGACTCCAACGAAGTATGATTACACTTGTCGAACTGACCACGCCGACCTGCAGCGTCTGCAAGATGATTGCGCCCATGGTCACCAAGACGGTCGCAGAATTCCCCGCCGACCGCTTCTGCTACTACAACGTCAACGCGTTGGAGGGACAGGGCAAGGCGCTCGCCGACAAACACGGCGTGCGCAGCGTGCCCGTGTTCTTCTTCCTCAACGATGCCAACGAGGTGACGTACCGCCACGACGGCCCCATCACCCCGGCGCTCATCCGCGAGAAAGTGCAGGCGCTGCTCTCCTAATTCCCCGCCGTGCCCGCCACCCGCATCAGCTGGCTCGACTTCTGCCGCGTCTATACGGCTTTCATGGTCGTGCTGCGCCATGTCGACCGCTGGTTTGTGGGCAGCCCCTCGGTGAATTACGTGGTCGACCTGTTCAACTACCGCAGCCTGATTTTCTTCTTCTTTCTGGCCTCGGGCTACTTCAGCCACCGCCCGCAGCCAGGGCAGTGGCTGGATTTTCACCGCGCACGCACGCTGGTCGTCCCCTATGTGTTTTGGTGCCTGCTGGGCTTTGCCGTGGTCTACACCCCTGCCATCGCCGCCGGGCAGTGGGGCTGGCTCAGCCTGCCCAAGCTGACCGCCGAGCTGGGGCTCACGTCCTGGTGCTACTGGGAGTTCTCCAACGTGCCGCTGTGGTTCCTGCGCACGCTCATCATCCTGGCCTTCTTCGCCCCGCTGCTGCACCGCCTGCCCAACAAGGTACTACTGGTGCTCGCCCTGCTCTGCTTCGCATGGAGTGATGTGCTCTGCAATGTCGATGCCGAGACCTGCAAGAGCCACGAGCTGCCCCGCCACGCGCAGGCGTGGCTGCCCTTCCGGCTCTACGAAAGCGTGCTGGCGGCGGGCTTTTTTGCGGGCGGCATTCTGCTGCGCCGCCTGGCCGATGCCGAGCGTCTCACCCGCTGGGTGACCACCTACGCCTGGTTGCCCGTAGCGGGCTCGCTGCTGCTGCTGCCCGCCGTGCTGGGCTGGAGCTTCTACCCGCCCGTGCAGAGCAGCGCGCTGGTGCTGCTGGGCGTGCTGACCACCCTGAGCATCGGCGCGCTGAGCATGCGCTTCCTGCCGCGCTTCGGGCGCGCCGTGGCTGCGCTGGCGCCTGCGTCCTTCTTCATCTACGTCACGCACTACCCCATCCTGCTGAGCCTGCGCTACGGGCTCACGGGCAGCTGGCACGGCGTTTTCTCCCCCGAGCTGTGCTATGTCATGCCCTTCCTCATCACGGCGCTCTCCGTGGGTCTCTTCTACCTGCTGCGTCGGCTCTTCCCGCGCTTCATGCGCGTCGTCGCCCTCGCCCGCTGAATGGCCTTGACTTTTTGCCCCGGCGGTGCTACGCTCTGCCCCCGCTAGGGGGCTAAGTATCACCCCCCTTGTACTCCGAACATGCAACATCTGCACATCTTCAGCTCCGAATCCGTCGGCGAGGGTCATCCCGACAAAGTGGCCGACCTCATTTCCGACACCATTCTCGATGCCTGCCTGGCGCAGGATCCCGCCAGCCGCGTGGCCTGCGAAACGCTGGTGAAGGACAATCACGTGGTGCTGGCGGGCGAAATCACCACCGCCGCCAAGCTCGACTACGATGCGCTCGTGCGCAGCACCATCGCGCGCATCGGCTACCGCACGCCGCAGGACGACGCGCTCTTCAACGCACCCGGCGTCATCATCGACAATTACCTTTCCACCCAAAGCCCGGACATTGCGCGCGGCGTGGACGCCTGCGCCGCCGAGGGCAAGGAGGGCGCCGAGCAGGGAGCCGGCGACCAGGGTATCATGTTCGGCTACGCTGCCGATGAGACACCCGAGCTCATGCCCGCACCCATCATGTTTGCCCACCGCATCATGCGCGAGCTGGCGCGCGTGCGCCACAGCGGCAGCGTGGCGTGGCTGCGCCCCGACAGCAAGAGTCAGGTGGCGCTGGCCTACGGTCCCGACGGGTGCCCGCAGCGCATTCTCAATGTGGTGCTGAGCACGCAGCACACGGAGGATGTCGACCTCGCCACCATCCGCAGTTTCTGCAAGGAGCTGATTTGCTCCGTGCTTCCCGCCGAGCTCATCACCCCCGAAACCGAGTTCTTCATCAACCCCACGGGGCGCTTCGTCATCGGCGGTCCGCACGGCGATTCGGGGCTGACCGGGCGCAAAATCATCGTCGACACCTACGGCGGCATGGGTCGCCACGGCGGCGGCGCATTCTCGGGCAAGGACTGCTCTAAGGTCGACCGCAGCGGTGCCTACATGTGCCGCTGGGTGGCCAAGCACATTGTGGCCGCCGGGCTGGCGCGCCGCTGCGAGCTGCAGGTGGCCTACGCCATCGGCAAGGCCAGCCCCGTCTCCATCATGGTGGATGTGGACACCTACGGCACCGCCTCGGTGGATGAAGCCGTCATCATCGAGCACGTGCTGCGCGCCTTCTCGTTCAAACCCGCAGATATCGAGCGCACGCTGGGGCTGCGACGCCCCATCTTCACCCGCAGCACGAATTACGGGCATTTCACGGATCAGAGCCTGCCCTGGGAGCAGCTCGACCCCGCCCGCCTCGCCATCCTGCGCGGCTGAAGAGCGACGCACATGTTCCTTTCCGACCCGCTGTGCCCTGCGCAGCGGGTCTTTTTGGGTGGTCAGCATGTGCGGTCCATGCTACGATAAGGGCATGGATGTCCGTCCCCTGCTTTCCCTCCTCGCCGCCGCGCTGCCGCTGGCGGCGCAGCCTGCCTTGGACACACCCTGGCAAAGCGGCATGGTGCTGCAGCGCGATGCTCAGGTCAAGCTCAGCGGCAGCACGGCGCCTGACAGCCCCGTGAGCATCTCGTGGCGCGGGCAGCGGCGGGAGACCCGCGCCGATGCGCGCGGGCGCTGGCAGCTCACGCTGGACATCGGCGCCGCCACGACCGAGGGCTGCACCCTGCGTGTGCAGGATGGCGAGGGAAGCACCGAGCTGCGCGACATCTTGGCGGGCGATGTATGGCTGGCCTCCGGGCAGTCCAACATGGAGTTCCCGCTGGGGCGCAGCACGAGGGGCGCCGCCCTGAGCGAGGCGATGCAGGATCCCGCTCTGCGTCTGCTGCGCGTGCGCCACCTGCTGCCCACGGAACCGGGGAGCTACAGCCCCGAGCAGTATCTCGAGGCCGAACGGGCGGGCTTCTTCCGCCTCGAGTGGGTGCGCGCCACCCCCGAGGAACTGCGCGATTTTTCGGCGGTGGCTGCTGTCTTTGCCCACGAGCTGCGGCGGGCAGATGCGGGGGTTCCCACCGGCATCATCTGCAACGCCGTGGGCGGCAGCGGCATGGAGAGCTGGACCCCGCGCCGCGTCATCGACCGCGCCCCGCTCTACGCGCGCATTCGCGGCGAGCGCTGGCGAAGCTCGCCGGACTACGATGCGTGGATGCGCGGGCGCGCCGAGGAGAATTTGCGGCGGGTGCGCGAGGCGGGTATCGCCCGCCCGCTGCACGCCTTTGCCCCGTCCGTGCTCTACGAGCACGCCGTGGCACCGCTGACGGCGCTGCCCATCAAGGGCGTGATTTGGTACCAAGGCGAGAGCAACGCCGACGAGCCCGACACCGCGCGCAACGCTGAGCGACTGCGCCTGCTGATTGCAGCGTGGCGCAAAGCGTTCGGGCAGAAAGAGCTGCGCTCGGCGGGGCGCAGCCCGCGTGGCATACTGCTGCGCAGCACCGAGCCTCTGCGCAGCACGGACGGCGCGCCGCCGCGCGGTTTTGAGCTGGCCGATGCGCCTGATGCAGTCTTCCGCCCCGCTGCGGCGGAGCTGCGCGGCTACACGATTCTGCTCAAAGGCAAGGGGCGCGTGTGGCGCTACAACGAGGGGACGGCCTTGGAGCCCAACCTGGTGGGTGCCGCTAGCGGGTTGCCCGTTTTCCCCGCCCGCAGTTACGACTCCGCCCCCGCCGGGTCATCCTGAATCCATCTCCGCCGCGGGCGGGGCGATGTGTGCTTGACAGGCATCCCGAAGTAACGTATGCTGCCTTGCGTGACTCAACGCAAGTCGGCTCAAACCGTTCAGTGGAACAGCAATCTGGGCGCCATGCTCGCCGTGGCGGGCAGCGCTGTCGGTTTCGGCAATTTTCTGCGTTTTCCCGGGCTGGCGGCGCAGTACGGCGGCGGTGCGTTCATGATTGCCTACTTCTGCGCCTTTCTGCTGCTGGGCATTCCCCTCTGCTGGGTGGAGTGGACCATCGGGCGACGCGGCGGCGTGCTGGGCGGGCATTCCTGCGCGGCGGCGTTCATGATGATTACCCGCTCGCCCCGGTGGAAATATCTCGGAGCGCTCGGAGTGGTGGCGCCGCTCTGTGTGGGGATGTACTACCTGCTTCTGGAGGGCTGGACGATGGGCTATGCCTACCACACCGCCGTGGGTGACCTCGATTTGCAGAGCAGTGGGGAGTTCAGCGACTTCTTCGGGCGTTTCGTGGGGCTGTCGGCCGACGGTGCCATCTTTGCCGACGGGCAGAGCACGCTGCCTTTCTTTTTCGCCCTGGCGCTGCTGGCGAATTTTTATGTGCTCTATCGCGGGGTGACGCGCGGCATCGAGTGGTTCTGCAAGTGGAGCATGCCTGTGCTGCTGCTCACGGCGCTGCTGGTGCTGGTACGGGTGCTGACGCTGGGCACGCCGGATGCCGCGCACCCCGAGCGCTGCGTGAACGCGGGGCTGGGTTACATGTGGAACCCGAGCAAAATCGTGCTGACGGAGGGGGGACGGACGGTGGAGATGATTCCGCAGCGCTATACACAGGCGCAGCGAGAGGAACTCATCGAGCGCACCCGCGCCGCCTACCCCGGCAAGCCGATTGAGGTGCAGGAGGTGACCCTGCTGCGCGGGCTGCTCAACCCCGACCTGTGGATTGCGGCGGCCGGGCAAATCTTTTTTTCGCTCTCCATCGGTTTCGGCACGGTGCTGTGCTACGCCAGCTATGTGGGGCGGCGGCGTGACATTGCCCTCTGCTCGCTAACGGCTAACGCCGCCAACGAAGTGGTGGAGGTGGGCATCGCAGGCATGATGATTGTGCCCGCCACGGTCTCGCTGCTCGGCGTGGCTGCGGCTGCGGGGGCCAGCACCTTCGGGCTGGGCTTCAACGTGCTGCCGCAGGTCTTTGCCGGCATGCCCGGCGGGCGGCTGTTCGGCACGCTCTTCTTCACCCTGCTGTCGCTGGCGGCCGTCACCAGCTCGCTCTCCATCGTGCAGCCCACGATGGCCTTCATGCACGAGTTCTGGGGGCTCAAGCGCACGCAGGGGGTGGTGCTGGTGGGCTTGATTGTCGTGGTGGGCTCGGGGCTGGTCGCCTGGTTCACCGAGGGGCTGCGCGCGCTGGACACGATGGACTTCTGGGCGGCGAACTTCGCGCTCTACCTGCTCTCCATGCTCTACATCATCCTCTTCCGCTTTGTGTGGGGCACGAAGAACGGGCTGCGCGAGCTGGGGCGCGGCGCGCTCATGCCCCTGCCGCGCGGGCTGGGCTTTGTCATCAACTGGGTCACGCCCTCCATCCTGCTGCTGATTTTCGGCTCCTGGCTCTACAAGAATGTCTTTGTGGAGCTCAGCCCGCAGATTCGATCTCTGCTCAGCGGCGAGCCCGGCAGTGTGCTGCCCCTGCTGTGGCTGGCGCTGGTGGGGCTGTTTATGTGCTTTGTCATCCACACCTCGCGCCATTTCCACCGCCGAGCCGAGGCGGAGACCGTGTCGCAGCGCGAACCCTTTTCCTGATTTTCCCCCTCCCCCGTCATGACTCTCGCCGGCTTCATCACCATGGTTCTTTCCATCGGCTCGGTTCTCACCCTCTTCATCGTCTGCTGCGCGCGCCTGACGCGCCGCGACAAGTAAGCCGCCATGCCTAAAAAGAGTGTTCAGTGGAACAGCAGCCTCGGCGCCGTGCTGGCCGTGGCGGGCAGCGCCGTGGGTTTCGGCAATTTTCTGCGTTTTCCCGGGCTGGCGGCGCAGTACGGCGGCGGCGCGTTCATGATTGCCTACTTCTGCGCCTTTCTGCTGCTGGGCATCCCCCTCTGCTGGGTGGAGTGGACCATCGGGCGGCGCGGCGGCATTTTGGGCGGGCATTCCTGTGCCTCGGCCTTCATGCTCATCTCGCACTCCACAGCGTGGAAATACCTCGGCGTGCTGGGGGTGATGACCCCGCTGTGCATCAGCATGTATTATCTCTTGCTGGAGGGTTGGACGATGGGCTACGCCTACCACACCGCCGTGGGCAACCTCGAGTTGCAAAGCAGCGAGGAGTTCAGCGCCTTTTTCGGCAATTTCGTGGGACTCTCCGGCAACGGGGCGGTCTACGACTTCGGACGCAGCAGTCTGGCGATTTTCTTCGTGCTGGCGCTGCTGGCGAATTTCTATGTGATTTACCGCGGGGTAACGCGCGGCATCGAGTGGTTCTGCAAGTGGAGCATGCCGGTGCTGCTGGGCACGGCGCTGCTGGTGCTGCTGCGGGTGCTGACGCTGGGCACGCCGGATGCCGCCCACCCCGAACGCTGCGTGAGCGAGGGGCTGGGCTACATGTGGAACCCCGACAAGCTGGAGCTGGTGGCGGACGGTAAGACGGTGCAGATGATTCCGCAGAGCGCTGATGCCGCGCAGACACAGCAGCTCATCGAGCGCACGCGCGCGGAGCACCCCGGCAAGCAGGTGGAGCTGCGCCGCGTGACCCTGCTGCAAGGGCTGCTCAACCCCGACCTGTGGATTACGGCGGCGGGGCAGATTTTCTATTCGCTCTCCATCGGTTTCGGCACGGTGCTGTGCTACGCCAGCTATGTGGGGCGGCGGCGCGACATCGCGCTCTCCTCGCTGACGGCCAACGCCGCCAACGAGGTGGTGGAGGTGGGCATCGCGGGCATGATGATTGTGCCCGCCACGGTCTCGCTGCTCGGCGTGGCCGCGGCGGCGGGGGCCAGCACCTTCGGCCTGGGCTTCAACGTGCTGCCGCAGGTCTTTGCGGGCATGCCCGGCGGGCGGCTGTTCGGCACGCTGTTCTTCGGGCTGCTCTCGCTGGCGGCGGTCACGAGCTCCATCTCCATCGTGCAGCCCTCCATCGCGTTCATGCGCGAGTTTTGGCACATGAGCCGCCCGCAAAGTCTGGTGCTGGTGGCGCTCATTCTCGGGGTGGGCTCGGGGCTGGTGTCGTGGTACACGGAGGATTTGCAGGCGCTCAGCACGCTGGACTTTTGGGCGGGTAACCTGCTGCTCTTCATCATCTCGGGCTTCTACCTCATCCTCTTCCGCTTGGTGTGGGGCACGGAGAACGGGCTGCGCGAGCTGGGGCGCGGGGCGCTCATCCCCCTGCCGCGCGCGCTCGGCTTTGTGGTCAACTACATCACCCCGAGCATTCTGCTGCTCATTTTCGGCTCCTGGGTGTACAAAAATCTCTTTGTGGAGCTCTGCCCGGAGGTGCAGAATCTCCTGCGCGGGGAGCCGGGCGCGCTGTTGCCCATGCTGTGGCTGCTGATGGTCACGCTCTTCATGTGCTTTGTGGTGCATACCTCGCGCTCCTTCCACCGCCACCGCACCCCGCCCGAGGTGCATAAGCGCGAGCCCTTCTCCTGAGCAGGTCTCCTCAGCTCCGGCGGCGGCGCAGCCCGGCGGCGAGCTCGCGCAGCTCGGGCACGCGCAGCAGCCAGCAGGCAGCCAAGTACAGCAGCCCCGCCGCCGCACCGCCGAGCGCCAGGGAGCCGAAGCGAGCTGCGAAGCTCCAAGCCAGCCAATCCTGCACGCGGACGAAGAGCCCCGCGCTCAGGCAGCCGCCGGCCAGCAGCACCCCCGCGCCGAGGATGCGCAGCAGCCCCGGGATGAGGATGCGGCAGGCCATGCTACCCAGCAGGTGCCGCAGGTAGAAGAAGTAGAAGAGGAAGTTGAGGCTGGTGATGACGGAGGTGGTGAGGGCGAGATAGGAGGCGGGCATGCCCCACAGGATGACAAAGACGTAGTTGAGCCCCACGGAGATGCCGCAGGCCACGAGGGCGAGGAGGGCAGGTGCCCAGGGTTTTTCGAGGGCGAGAAAGACGGGTTGCAGCACCTTCATGCCGGCATAGCCCAGCAGACCGATGGCATAGGTGGAGAGCACGCTGCCCATGAGCTGCGAGGCTTCGGCATCGAAGCGCCCGCGCTGGAAGAAGACGCTGACGATGGGGACGCCCCAGCAGAGCAGAAAGACGGCGGAGGGGACGGCGAAGAGCGCAACGAAGCGCAGGGCGCGGGCGAGGTGCTCGGCAATGGCGTTGTTGCCGCGCGTGAGGGTCATGCGCGAGACGGAGGGCAGCACGACCATGCCCACCGCCACACCGAAGAGGGCGACGGGGAGCTGCCAGAGGTGGAAGGCGCCGGAGAGGGCGGTGACGCTGCCGGCGGGCAGGTAGAGGGCAAAGGCGGTGTTGATGAAGATGTTGGTTTGGGTGATGCCGGCGGCGATGACGCCGGGGAGCATGAGGTACCAGACCTTGCGGGCGAGGGGGTCGGTGAAGTGCCACCACCTGCCCTGCCACTGCAGGCCGATGTCCCAATGCGGGCGGTAGCCCTCGCGGCGCAGTTTGGGGAGTTGGACGGCGATTTGTGCCGCGCCGCCGCAGACGACGGCGATGGCGAAGCCGTAGAGGGCGTCCGCGCCGAAGCCGGGGTCGATGCACCAACCGAGGAGGCAGCCGAGGCCGATGGTGGTGAGGTTGAAGGCGGCGCTGGCCAGATTGGGCAGCCCGAAGATGCCGAAGACGTTGAGCGCGCCCATGCAGAGCGCGGAGACGGAGGCAAAGAGGATGAAAGGCCAGATGATGCGGCAGAGCTCGGTGGCGAGCGCCATGTAGCTGCGTGCTTCGACGCGCAGGGCGGGCTGTGCGCCGCTCGGCTGCCCCAGCGGCAGGCGGGTGCCGACGCTGAGCTTGCGCAACTCGCTGAGGCGCACGCAGCTTTGGGCGGTGAGCCCGTCCAGGGCGGCGTCGGCGGTGAAATGGGCTTCCGGCAGCCCGTCTGCGTCCTCGCGCAGCCCCTCATAGGTGGCGTAGACCTGCGCGGCGACGGGGGCTCCCGCCGGGCTTTGCAGCACGAGCCGCGCACGCTCGGGGTAGAGCGCCTGCATAAAGACTCCCGCAAGCAGCACTCCCGCCGCGACGATGAGCAGCATGAGCGAGCAGAGCTGGGAGACGATACGGTGGGCGAGCGCCCAGGCGGCTGCGCGACCGCTCTGCTGCTCGGTCTTGCTCATGACGCTGGTGAAGCTCTGCGAGAGGGCTCCCTCCGCGAACATGTCGCGCAGCATGTTGGGCACGCGAAAGGCGGTGAGGAAGGCATCGAGGGCTCCCGTGGCGCCGAAGAGCGAGGTGTAGACGACCTCGCGCAACAGCCCGGTGAAGCGGCAGCAGAAAATGGCCGCCGTGGCGATGAGGCTCTTGCGTTGCAGCGAACTCATGGCAGCAGGCGTTGGGGCAATGCGGCGTTCAGCGCACCTTGTCGGGCAGGCTCTCGCGAATCTTGCGGATCCACAGCTTGGCCAGGTCCTTGTCGCCCATGAGGAGGTAGCTGCGCGAGACCTCGCGCACGGCGTTCCGGTGGAGTTTGGCATCCACGCTGTCGAGCTTGGCGCGATCCTCTTCGGACAGCTGCTCGATATCGCGCACGATTTCGCGGAACTGGCGGCAGGCGGTGGCGTCGTTCTTGGCTTTGCGGTTGAGCATGGCGAGGCGGTAGCGCGCCGCGAGCGCCACACCGTTGGTCAGGTCAGGGTTGGCGGCGATGAGCATGTTGGTGCATTCGCCCACCCATTTGATGCCGTTGGGGTAGTCCTCTTTCTCGGTGTAGTAGGCGGCCAGCTCGTTGGCAATGCGCGACATGAATTCCGGGTCTTTCCCGGCGAGGGCGGGTGTTTGTTTCAGCGCGTCCCAGCAGCGGTTCAGCAGCTCGATTTTCTCCTCGCCCTCGGCGTGTTGCGCCATGAGGGAGAGGCAGCGCAGTTGCTCGGCGGGGTCGCTGTCGTGCTCCAGCAGGTAGCGGCAGTCCTGCACGGCCTCGGGGAGGGCTCCGCGAGCCTCGTTGGCACGCGAGCGCAGGCGGCGCAGACGGATCTGCATCTCCTTGGTCATCTCGCCGTAGCCCTCGGCAAAGGCGGCAGCCAGTGAGAGCGCCTGCGAGCAGCCCTCGTAGTTCTGCAAGCGGTAGCGCAGCTCACCCAACAGGGTGTAGCAGGTGGGGAGCCGGTGCTCGCGGTCGGGATTCTCCAGCATGGAATCGCGGCAGTGCAGCAGCTTTTCCTCAATCTCGCGCAGGGCGATGGGGGAGAGGTTCTTGTTGTCGCGCAGGGTGGTCGTCACCTCCTCCAGCATGAGCCGCGAGGTCGCGGGGCAGAGCGGCCACTTAGCCTGCTCCAGGATGTTGCGAACGAGCTGCAGCACGGGCTCCTTCACCTCGCAGACATCGGCGCGCATCATCTGCAACTCGGCCGCCTCGGCAGCCAGCGCGGGCTCCTTGAGCCGGGCGAGGACAGCGGGGGCATCGAGGCGGGCAATGGCCTTGACGGCTTCGTCGCTGCGGTGCATGGCGATGCAGGTCTCGGCGCTGCGGCGCACGGATCGCAGCAGGAGGGGGGTCTGCTCGGGGGCGAGCATGAGCTTGTCCTGCAACTCGCGGTCAAGCCGCAGCTGCAATTCGTAGTCGCCGTGCTGCCGCGCCGCCTCGGCTAAGCGGTCGAGCCCCTCCACCGGGGCGAGCGACTCCACCTCGGGCAGGATGCGCACGGCCTCCTCCCACTGCCCCTTGTCCACCAGGCGCGACATGAGGAACCAGCGGAATTGTCGGCGGGTGTTCTCGTTCTCGATCCACCCCAGGCGCAGCTTGGAACTCTCGGCCAGCTCCAGCAGACCCGCCTTGTCGCCCGACAAATCGGCGAGCAATTTTTCCAAATTGTCGTTGGCCTCCTTGTTGCTCGGCACAATGATGGTCTGCCCTTTGAAGAAAGTCAGAATGTCATGTCCCTTGCTGTAGGCTCCCCACAGGAGGAGGGCGGCGGCGGTCAGGCCGATGGCCGTCAGAGGCAGGGCGTGACCGGAACTTTTACGGACGGGACGATAGCGACGATAGGTGGCCATGGAGCAAAGAAAAAGGGGTTGAAATCAGGGGGTCTCGGCAGCGGCAGCCTCTTCGTCGTCCGCCTCCCCGTCCTCCGGGGCGGCGGCAGCGCCCTCGGCAGCCGCCTCAGCGGCGGCGCGGGCATCCTCGGGTGCAGGCTCCGGCAGCGGCAGCGCTCGGCTGTGGCGGCGGCACTCGGCCAGCATATTGCGGGCTTCTTCCCGTCGGTCGGGCTTCTCTTGAACCAAGGGCAGAACCTGCTGCCAAACGGCGGTGGCCTCGGCCCATTGCTGCGCTTGCACCAGCGCGTAGCCCCGCCCCAGCAGGGCGGTGAGGAGGTTGGCGCGCTCGCTCTCACCGGCCTGCTGCAGGAGCTGCGCCGCCTGAGCGTAGAGCTCGGAGGCTTTCTCCGTCTGTCCCTGGTGGTCGAGCGCCTGCGCCCACAGGAGGCGGACACGCCCGGCGGCGGCGCAATCATCGGGGGCGGCCTTGCGCCGCAGGGCATCGCAGGGGGCGAACTGCGCCGCCGCTTCCTTGGGGCGATTGAGCGCCAGCAGGCAACGCCCGGCGCCCTCCATCGCCTGCATGGCGACGGCGGCCTCGCAGGGGTTGTCCAGCGCAAGTCGGAAGGCCGCGAGGGCGTTCTCGGCGTCCTGCCCCAGCAGGAGTAACCAGCCGCGCTGCTCCGCAAGGCAGGCCCAGAAGGGGTGTTCGGCGGGCAGCAGACCATCTGCCGCGCCCTCGGCGCGGTGGAGCAGCCCCAGCGCAGCGGTGATGTCGTTGTCCGCCTCCATGACGGCGGCGGCGCGGCAGCGCAGCGCCTGCAGGCGGCACAGGCGGTCGGCGGGGCTCATGCCCAGCTTCGCCATGGCTGTGCTGAGGGTGGGCAGGCCGGTGGCAAGGTCGCCGCTCTCCAACTGAGCGATGGCACGGTAGGTAGCTCCTACCGCCGTCGCCGGTGCGGCGACGGCGCTCTCCCGAGCAGCGGCAAAATACTTCTGAGCCTCGCCCGCCGCGCCGCGATTGCGCGCCAACTCGCCCAGGTAGACCCGCACCATGAGACGCAGGGTGGCCGCGTGCTCTCCCAGGGGGGCAATCTCATCCAGAAGCTCCCGCGCCTCTTTCTCGGGTGCGGTGGCGGAGCTCAGGCTGCGCACGGCAAAGAGCTGCTGCAGGGCTTCCGCCTGTTCGCCCGGCATGCCCAGCGCGCCGTAGGCATCGGCAGCACGGCGGTACCACGCGGCGGCCGTCTCGTTCTCGCGATTGTTCAGGAAAGCGACAGCGGCTTGTTCCGCCCGACGCGCCCCGATGGCATCGGCAGGGGGTTCGGGATAGAGACGGCACAGCAGACTCTCGGCCTGCTCGGACAAGCCGCGCTCCAAGAGCGTCTGCACCAGCAGCCACTGCGCCTCGCGACGAATGCCCCGGTCGACAATCCACGACAGGCGGTTGTCCGCATCGGCGGCGAGGGCGGCCAGCTCGGCATCATCCGCCGCCGAGCTCTGCATGAAGTAGGTCAGGTTGCGCACCGCCGTCTCATTGAGTTTCTCGGCAACCTGCTGCGAGCTGACAGCTTCATCGTAGCCCTGGCTGTAGCCGCAGCGGAAGGTGGCGTAGCCCAGCCCCAACACCAGACAGCTCAGCACCCCGATGGCGGTGTACTTCACCACGGGTTTGAACTCCAGCTCCTCCTCGTTCACTTCCGGCTGCGGGGCAGCAGGAGAGCTCGCGAGATCGGCCTCCCCCTCGACCCCGGCGGGGGCATCTTGGGGGGCGGGTTGCGGCGACTCCTGACTCATGGGCGGCTTCAGGCGCGGTCGAGGTGGAACGCGGCATGCACCACGCGTGCCGCCTGCTCAATGTCGCCCGCATCCACGGTGGTGGAGATGCGAATTTCCGAGGTCGCAATCATGCCCGTGGCAATGCCGGCCTCGGCCAACGCCCCGAACACGGTGGCGGCCACACCCACGTTGGAGCGCATGCCCACACCGACAACGGAGAGTTTCGCCAGCCCGGATTCCGTCTCCAGTCGGGCTCCTCTGCCCAGCTTGGGCAGCAGCTTCTTGAGCGCGGCCTGAGCCTTACCCAGGTCGTTCATGTTCATGGTGAAGGACTGGCGCGCCATGCCGTCGTGAGCCGTGTTGGCGACGATCATGTCGATGTTGATTTCCGCCTCGGCAAGCGCCGTGAGGATGAGGGAGGTGTAGGCCACGGGCGCCGTGATGCCCGAGACGGTGACGCGAGCCTGATTGCGTTCGATGGAGACGCCGCGCACGGCGAGGCTCTCCATGGAGGAATTTTCTTCTTGCACGATGGTACCGGGGTTGTTGTTCATGGAGTTGCGAACTTCAAAGACGACGCCGAATTTTTTTGCAAATTCGACGGAGCGTCCCTGCATGACCTTGGAGCCGCTGGAGGCCATTTCCAGCATTTCCTCATAGGAAAGGACGGGGATTTTGCGGGCATCCTTCACGACACGCGGATCGCAGGTGTACACACCATCCACATCGGTGTAGATTTGGCAGATGTCGGCCTTGACGGCGGCGGCCATGGCAATGGCCGAGAGATCCGAGCCGCCGCGACCGAGGGTGTGGATGGAGCCGTCCTCCGCCACTCCCTGAAAGCCGGCGCACACGCAGATGCAGCCCTCATCGAGAGCGCGGAGAACCTGCGCGGCATCGATGGAGTCGATACGCCCGCGGGTGTGGCTGCCGTAGGTGCAGATGCCCGCCTGCCCGCCGGTGAAGCTGCGCGCCTTGAAGCCCATGTCGGTAATGGCCATGCACAGCAGGGCGATGGACTGCTGTTCGCCCGTGGCGAGCAGGACATCCAGCTCGCGCTCGGGCGGATTGTCCATGACCTGATGCGCCAGACCGATGAGTTTGTCGGTGATGCCGCTCATGGCCGAGATGACGGCGACAACCTTGTTACCTGCCTTCTGCGTGTCAATCAGGCGGCGGGCGACGTTGCGGATGCGGTCGATGGTGCCGACGGACGAGCCGCCGTATTTTTGGACAATGAGTGCCATGAGCTTATGATTCGTTGAAATTCTCGATACGGAAAACGACGGGGTGGCGGTCGATGCTGTCGTAGTTGCCGATTTCGCGCAGGGCTTGCTTGAGCTTGCCCCAGGCGCAGGCATGCAGCAGCAGCACCAGGTCATTGCTGTCGGCCTGTTCCTCCTCTCCATGGGGGGTGGAGGTGATGGCGGAAATGCCGATACCTTTCTTGGCCAGCTCGGCCGCGATGGCGGCGATGACCCCCGGGCGATCCTGCACCAAAAAGCGCACATAGTACGGCGTGACCGTCTCTTCCGCCGGCATGAGCTCCGGCGCCTGCGTGTAGGGGTGGAAGCCGCTGTGGTGCTCGGGGTGGCGGCGGTCGCGCATGGCGAGCATGACATCGCCGATGACAGCGCTCGCGGTGGGGTTCTTGCCGGCGCCGCGCCCGTAGAAGATGGTTTCGCCCACGATGTCGCCGCGCACGGCGATGGCGTTGAACACCCCGTTGACATTGGCCAGCAGGTGTTCCTTGGGCACAAAGCTGGGTTGCACGCGCAGCTCGAGTTTGCCGCTGCTCGCGTGGTGCTTGATGACCACCAGCAGCTTGATGGTGTAGCCAAGCCGGTGGGCAAACTGAAAGTCGACCGGGGTCACGCGCTCGATGCCGTAAACGGAGATGGCTCGGGGATCCACGGGGGTGCCGTAGGCCAGCATGGCGAGGATGAGCGCCTTGTGGGCGGCATCGCGCCCGTTGACATCGAGCGAGGGGTCGGCCTCCGCATAGCCCTTGCGGCGCGCCGCGCTCAGGGCTTCCTCATAGGAGACCCCCTTGCGTTCCATCGCCGAAAGGATGTAGTTGCTCGTGCCGTTGATGATACCGGCTATGCGCTCCACGTTGTTGCAGATGAGCGATGCCGTCAGACTTTGGATGATGGGGATGCCGCCGCCGCAGGAAGCCTCGAAATACAGGGGAGTTTCCGTCTCGGCCGAGAGGCGGAAGAGTTCGCCGCCGCGCTCGGCCAGCAGCGCCTTGTTGCCCGTCACCACGGGCTTGTGCGCCCGCAGGGCCGCGGTAATCAGTTCGTAGGCATCCGTCACCCCGCCGATAAGCTCAATGATAATGTCGATGTCGGGGTCCGACACCAGCTCGCGCCAGTCATCGGTCAGGAGGGAGGGGGCAATGGCGACATCGCGCGGACGCCCGAGGTTGCGCACGGCCACGCGCTTGACCTCGAAACTCATCTGCACACGAGCCTCCAAGAGCTCGTGGTTGCGGCAGAGAGTTTCATAAACCCCCGTCCCCACGGTGCCGAGCCCGGCCAGCCCTATCTGTAGCGGTTTTGCGGTCATGCGCGGCGGCGATTATAGAGAGATTGCCCCCCTCACGCAAGCCTATATTCCGTCTGTGCTTACTCCGCGCCGGCATCACCACCCGAATCGCCGTCGGAACCCGGGTCGTCGTAATCAGCGTCGGCCGGGGTTGCGCGCGTTCCCATGGCGGTGTTGTTCCCGATACCCTTGAAGGCGTCGTTAGCACCGGGTGTGGCCTTGCCGCTGCCTTCGGTGGAAATGGTGTTGTTCACGCGGGTAATCTCCGCCGGCACATCATCCACCGAGCTCTTCTCCTTCACATCGACCCAAATATCCAAGGCTCCCTGCGCGTAGGCGCCATAGGGCGAATCGGGGTCGAGGTCGCGCATCTCCGTGTAAAATTGGCGCATTTTGTCCTTGGAGCCCTGATTGCGGCGGAAATGCCCACCCAAGGCCGCCAGCAGCCACTGGCGTTGCAGGATGGAGTAGCCTTTGCCCATGAGTCCGCGCACATAACCCTCGGCCTGCCCCAGATCGAGCACTTGCAGATGCTGCACCACGCCCTCGATGTCGAAATTGCTGCGGTTTTGCAGCTCGGCCTTGGCCTGCCCGGCCTTGCCCTTGTTTTTACTGCCGATATCGGTGTTCTTGAGCGAGGGCATGTCCACGCCGCGCACATCGGCCGCTTTGAGGTAGAGCTGTGACTTGCGCGCCCCGGAGGCTTTTTCCGCCTTGACAATCCATCCCTCTTGCTCATCATAGGCTTCCAAGAGCTTTTTCAGAGCGGCAAAGGCCTTTTCCGGATTCTGCATCAACTCCGGCTCATGCACCGAGCCGCGCAAATTACCGTCACTGTCCATCACCACCATGCTCGGGGTCGTGTACACCTTGCTCGGCAGTCCCTTGGGTCCCAGCACCCCCTCCATTTCCTTGCGCTGCTTATCATCAGGGTATTGGTAAAGCGGCACAACGACCAGCACCGCTTTACCGGTTTCCCTCTGCAACTTGTTACTCTTGATGTAGACTTCGTAGGCGGTATCGTTCACCTTGTCGGTGTTGGCACCGTAGCAGAACAGCACAATGGGTTTGTGCCCGGCGCGGGCATAGGCATCGGGAATACTGCGTGCCACCGCCGCAGCGGCAGGCAGGGAGACAAGGGCAGCGAGCCCCAGCGTCGCGATTATTCGGTTCATCATAACAGGCAGTTTCAGGTTATCAGGTTCAAACAACGGGATTACTCTTTGATGACGCGTCCATAGACATAGAAGGCGACCATGCCCGGTTCGTATTTGTCGGCATCGCGAATCAATTTGACGTACTTGCCGCTGACGCGGTTCTTGCGGGTGTCGAATTTCAGCATCGTGCCGTCAAACTCGCTCTCAGCAGCTTTGGTCCAGTTTTGACCGTCATCCGAAACCAGCAGGGAGAAGGGTGTCTCGCGCACCGCCGGCTTGACGGTCTCGTTGAGCACGACGACCGCCCCCGTAATCTCGCACTTGGCATCCAACTGCACGGTTGTCCCGGTCCCGGAGCCCTCGAACTTGCCGGGAATACGCCCGCCGAAACGCTGGAGCACCGCCCAGTGCATGCAGCTGTCCGCCATCTGCCCATCACCCATCGTGGTGGCGGTCTGGATCAACCCCGTCTGAGACACAACCTTGCCGGGGTAGCGGGGAACCTTGAGCGGCTTCTTCGGGAACTTGCCGCGGCACTTGGCGTAGGCCAGTCGCCCGATGGCCTGGAAAGTGGCACGCTCGCCGTTTTCCTCGGCAGCGGCGATCGCTTCGCCCAGCGTCTTCCAGGTATCGTCCAGCTCCTTCTTGGAGGTTTTGGTGCGCGCCATGGAGCGCACGAGCATATTGGTGAATTCGTCCTGCGTCTTGCTGTCCTCCTCGCTCATTTTGGAGATATAGCCCAGTCCCCAAATCAGCACGGAGCCGGCATACTCCTTCTTCGCCATCAAGGTGTGCAGCACCTCGCGCAGGTAGAGCTTCTGCTCCTGCTTGTCCTTGCAGTAGCTCATCTGGGCGTTGAGGATGTGCTTGATTTCCCAACGGTTGCTTCCCCACCCGTTGAAATTGCGGAAGATGCCGGAGAACATGCGGTTGCGCACCTGCGGATCCTTGATGAGAGGCACCAAATTCGGATAGACGCGCGAATAGAGAATCTTGGAGGCCGCGCAGTAGTATTTCTTCCCCATACCCTCGACCACAGCATCGTGCAACGCTTTCCACTTCTTCTGGTCATCGGGAGCCTTGAGGCGCAGGTAGCCGGAGTAGCGAGCGTAGGCGGGCCAGTTGTTCGGCTGGGCATGCAGTGCCAACTCGTAGCAGTTGAACGAGGCGGTCATCTTCTTGCGCGCGCCCAGGAAATCTGCCATGGCCACCAGCTGATCAGAAATCATGGTCAGGTAGCGGTCGCCGTAGAGATCCTGCATCAGCACCAGATAATCCCACTCCGGCTCGCCCCACAGTGTCTTTTGTAGGCCGTGCTGCCAGTAAAGGCTGTTGCCCATCACCCACTTATCCCCCTGGCGAATGGCGTAGGCGCAGTGCCCGGGTTCACCCATGGGCATGGCAGGCAGCCCCGAAGCCAGTGCGCCGAACGCCGCATAGTGAGACAACGCGCCGCATACGCCGCCGATGATGCGGTGTGCCCAAGCCGTTGTATGGTGTGTATACTCCCACACAGGTGCCAAATACTCACCGGAGAAGACGGAATCCCCCGCCACGTTGCGCAGGCGGTACTCCAGATGGCGATACTCAACCCCGGGATAGCGATCGGCGGGCAGGCGCACATTGTCGCGCATCCATGCCAAGTTCGTCGGCCCGCCCCAGCTCGGCGAGGAGCTGTTCCCCTCGGCACAGCCGGTCACCAAACGCATATCCCAATACTGCAACTTGTTGAACAGATAATTGAGTTTGCCCTCCCGATAGCTGTTGAAGTAGTAGTCGAAACGCGCTTGCATGTCACGGTCATTCCACCCCTCGCGCGCAAATTCCAAGGCTGTGGTGGTGGCGATTTTCTTGACCACCTCATCCGATTTGATCGCAGCCTCCTGCTGCGTGTAGAAGCCCAAAAGATTGTTGAGTCCCTGTTCCAGATTCTTCGTCGGTCCGGAGTAAAGAATGCCGTTGATCCAGTTGAGATCACGCCCGATATCGGCCAGCATCTCAGGCCCTTTTTCCAGAGAGGACAGCGCCATCATGCCATTTGAACCGACCTTACGAATCAGGCTAATGCGCGCCAAGTCGAGGCGGTTTTTGGGATCCTCCATAAAGGCGAGAATAGATGCCTCATCCAGCTTACCCATCTGAGCCAAGGTGCTTTCGGCCAGCTGCTGATAAATCGCCATAGGATCGTGCCAACGTTCGGCAGGCAAGTCATCGCTGGTGAAGTTCTGAGCCTCCGTGCGCTCATAGCGTTTGCACATTTGGCGAATCGTGGCCAGCGAGGAGGTGAACTGCGCGTGCACGCGCGCCTTGGGCACTTTATTCTGGCGGGGATCCTCGGGCACATCCTCCTCCCTGAAGCTGTCATCCTCCTGGCTGCCGAGTCCGACCGGCTCCTCCTCCCCGGTGCCTTCCTCCGCCTTCCACGCCTCCTCGTCCTCGGCATCCCAATCATCGACCTGATGGCTGCGATCAACGACCTGTTCGACCTTCTTCGGAGCCTTTTTGCGCACCGTTTCGGTGGGGTAGATGTAGGGATACAGGGCAAAGCCCGCAGCCATACAGATAAACACGGCAAGCAACAGTTTGATGAGACGCAGAGACATGGGAAAAATTGATGATAGGTTTGTTTAGCGGCGCTGTTCCAAGGTTTTGACGGCTTCCTGAGCCGCATGCGAAATGAGGGAGTCCGGGTTCTGAGTAAAGGGCTGAATAGCCGGGATTGCCTGCGCATCCCCATGATCCCGCAGGTACCTGATGATGCTGTTGACCTGCCGCAAGCTCTCCGAGCGCTGCAATTGCGCCACCAGTTTCGGCTGAACCGCCCTGCCCAGTTGGTTCATGCTCTCCCCCCACACAATCGGATCCGCATACCATTGTTCAACAATCGGGTCGAGCACCTCTTCCGGCACCTCGCGAACCAGGTATCCGACCACAACCGACGGAATCGGGTGCTTTTTCTCCAAGCCGGAGCGGAAGAACGATAAGCAAGCGGAGACGCTGGGGGCATCGCCTTCCAAGGCATAGGTCGCCAGCGCCGCAACCAACGCACCGTAGGTTTCCCAATCCCCCTCCCAAGGCTCAGCAATCACCTGCAAAAGCGTATTGCGAACATCGCGACGCAAGGTTTGCACCTGCGCCTGCGTCAGCCTCTGGGCAGCCGAGCGAATCCGCATGGGGTCGAGGCAGGTGAGTTCTGCCATATTCGCCGCCACAAACGAAGAGTGTGACGAGGTCATGAGCGCATCCGCCTGGAATTTGCTCACCATATTCGTCTTATCAGCATCGAAGCGCAGCTCGTAGATTCCCTCCCGAGGCGCCTCGTACACCAAACGTCCGAAGCGGGACAACACGTCCGATATATTACGGCGCTTCCCCGGCACATTGGTCACCACGTACAATGACCCCTCGCCGCGCGTGTACGCACGCGTGAACTCGGCTCCGAGCAGACGGCTCAGCGCCTCGCGCATCAAATCGCGGGTGCGGGCGTCCTGTCGCGTCATATAGATGGCATAGTGCGTGCACTGCTCGGAGCTACTATCGAGTTGCCGAAACACCTCCAAATCGGCCTCCGTCATCAGTCTCGCCGCAGGGCTCATCTTGTTGTCGGACGCCGCATGCCCCACGACGGTCTCCGGGGCAGGGGATTGCGGCTTTGTCGGCGATTCCGACGACGCCCAGTCGGGCAAAAACCACGCGCTGAGCACCATCAACACCGCCAAGGGCAAGAGGTAGTGCCGGAAGCGCGCCGAGGCACTCGCCACCAACACAGCCGCCACCCCACAGAACAACAGCGAGAGCACCCGCTGCCCGAAACCATCCATAAAGCCTAACTGCGCCTCTGCCTCGTCTCCGGAGCTGAGCATAAAAAAGAGCAAGACGACCAAATACAAGCCCAACCCCTCCGCGAAACGCAGCTTACCCGTAAAACGGAAGAGGCTTCCTGCGGCGTAGTTCTCCTGCATACGCCGCGCGCGCTGCTCCTGACGCTTCTCCGCCGCACGCCTAGCCGACTGCAACGCCGCACGCTCCGCATCGGGAAGCGTCTTCGCCACAGAGAACTGCTTTCTCAGGCAATCGGGGCACAGTTCAGCTTTTTCCTGAACCGCATGAAACAAACGATGGCACTGAGAACACTCCTTCTCCATTTCGGCTCTCTGTATAGCAAAGAACAAGCCGCTTGGCAAGCCAAGAATCCATGCCCGCCGCTGCTTTTTGGGGATTGGGGCGGGAGACACCCCAGGCTCAGAACGAGAGCGGCATAACGCCTGCCGCCTCCACCGCCGGGGACACCCCCCATGAATCCCACGCCTGCACAGGCCGAGGCATGCTGCTGGTGTAGGCATTGTACATCACCGGGAGGCGCGGCTCGCGCACTACCAGCACAGCCTCCTTATCCAAGGGGTCGGCATTGGTTTCGACGCGAATGTTGATACAGCCATCCAAATCCCGGGACAAAGCGGGAGCCATTGCCGCCACTCCACTGTCGAAGCGGCTCATCACCGCCGAACTCTTACCGGACACTTCCTGCGAAGGGATAGCCATGTAGCCCCCCACCGCCAGCACACCGACGCCCAGCGTGGATGCACCGTAGGCCAAGCGCCGCCTGCCGAAGTTCTCCAGCATCTGCAACAGGTGCTCAAAGAGGCGATAACGCGCGGGGCAACAGACAGCTTCACGAGCAATGCGCTCGTGAAAATCATAGAGGAAACGCTCTTCGAAACCGACTTCGGGCGTCTGCGACACCCGCAAGCTCGCCAAGACGGCCACCAAGCGCGCCTCCGCATCTGCAGCGGATCCCTGCTCCGCCCGACTCTTCGGCCGAACGCCACCATCACTCTGTTCGCTCATTGTTCGCATGTATCGGGAGCTTGTTGCCGCATGTGTAGACACGCAGTAACGGTTTCCGTTCAAAAAAGCTCGTTTTTTTGTGCCACCGCTCAGATCATCGCCGGGTCTGCGAGCAGCTCTGCCGACGAACAAGCGGCAGGGAGAAGCTCTGCGGTCTCGGTGCTCACCCAATCGGCAATCATCTGCTCCGCAAGACCGGAGGCCGCGCGCCGCGATGCCCGCGTCGCTTCGGTAGCAGCCTCCATCGCATCCATATTGTACACACTCACCTGCTCCACCTCGGCACAGGCCGGATCCACATTGCGCGGCACCGAAAGGTCGATGAGGAAGAGCGGGCGCTGTCGCACACGCTGGACGCGCTCCAGCACCGGCGGCGAAACCACATAGACCGGAGAGGCTGTGGAGACAATCACAATGTCGATGTGCTCCAAGTAGGGTACCCACTCAGCAAAGCGGATGACGCGCCCACCGACCTCCCCCGCCAGCGCCAACGCGCGGTCGTAGGAGCGGTTAGCCACAAAAATACTCTCGGCACCGCGCGAGTGCAGGCTCTGCGCAGTCGTGCGCGCCACCTCGCCCGCACCCACCACCAGAATATTGCGCCCCCGCAGCGAGCCCAGAATATCCTGCGCCATCTGCACCGCCGCCGCGCCCACCGAGGTGGGACCGCTGGTGATGCGCGTGCTGCTGCGCACCTTTTTTGCCATGCTGAACATTTTTTGGAAGGTGCGGTTGGCACAGCGAGCCGTGACTCCGGCCTCCAGCGCCGCCGCATAAGCCGTCTTGAGCTGGCCGAAGATCTCCGTCTCGCCCAACACGAGCGAATCCAATCCTGCGGCCACACGCGTCAGATGCACCAACGCCGCCGCATCCTCGCGCCGGTAAAAGAAGGAGCGCAGTTGCTCCGAAGCCGAACGCCGTCGCAGGAAATCCTCAAACAACGCCTCAGCCGTCCTCTCCGGATCAAGCGTCCAGCAATACAATTCGACGCGGTTGCAGGTGGAGAGCAACACACACTCGGCCACCCCCGGCACGGATTTCAGCTCGGCCAGCGCCCCCGGCAACTGCGATGCCGACACGGAAAAACGCTCGCGCTCAGCCACCGCCGTGCTGCGGAAGTTCACGCCAAGGCAAAGCAAGTGCAAGGGTTCTGCGGGGAACATCCTCATACCTGCTCGAACAGTCGGACAAGAACCTGCACCAGCCCGGGGATGCTGTGGTCGGCCGACTCGACATCGGGTTTGAGACCATACTCGGCGAGGGTCGCGCTCGTCACGGGACCGATGCTGGCGATGCGGCAGCCCGCCGGCAGGGGAATCCCCAGCGCCATGAAATGATGCACCGTGCTGGAGGAGGTGAAGGTAATGACATCGGCGCCCTCGCTCTGCAAGCGGGCACGCGTCCCGTTCACATCCTCGGTTTCGGGAACGGTGTTGTACGCCACACATTCATCGACAATGGCCTGCCGCTTCATCAGCTCATCGTAGATGACGCGGCGCCCCTGCTCGCTGTGAACCCAAAGCATCGTGCTGTGCGCCAACCCGCCGAACTCGTCGGCCTTGCGGTCAAACTCGGCAATCAACTCCTCGGCCACCGCCTTTTTCGGCATGACATCCACCATGAGCCCCACCGCGCGCAACTCGGCAGCCGTTCCCGAGCCGATAGCCGCGATGCGCGCCCCGCCCAGCTCGCGGATATCCTCAAACACCGCAAAAAAGGCGCGGAAAAAGCGTTTGACCCCGTTGGGGCTGCTGAAAATCAGCCAATCGTAGTGCGGTGCATCCACCACCGCCTCGGCAAAGTCGCGGCGGTTCGAGGGATCGGCAATGCGGATGGTCGGCAGCTCCATAACATCTGCCCCAAGCTGCGCCAACTGCGCCGAGAGAGCGCCCGCCTGCTCCCGCGTGCGCGTCACCACGATGCGCCGCCCCGCCAAGGGCAGGCGCGAGCGCCAATCCAAGCGGGGAGCCAATCGCGCCACCTCGCCGATAACCACCACGGCGGGGGAACCCAGCCCGGCCTGCTCCACCGCATCGGCCAAACCCGCCACGGTGGAGCTCACGCTGCGCTGACGCCCCGTCGCGCCCCACTGCACGGCCGCCGCCGGCACTGAGCCCGACTGCCCCGCCGCCATCAGCGCCGCGAGCGTCTCGCGCAAGCGACTCATCCCCATGAGCATCACCTTGGTGCCCTGCGCCGCCGCAATACCCGCAATATCGAGAGTCGAGGCGCTTTTGCGGGCATCCTCATGCCCCGTAAACACGGTAAACTGCGTGCAGAGCCCCCGATGCGTCACCGGAATCCCGGCCGCGGCGAGCCCGGCGATAGCGGAAGTCACCCCCGGCACCACCTCGAACGGCACCCCGGCCTCCTGCAAGGCCAGCGCCTCCTCCCCGCCGCGCCCGAACACATAGGGATCGCCGCCCTTCAGCCGCACCGTGCAGGCGTAGCGCCCGGCACAGGTAACCAGTAGACGGTTGATATCCTCCTGCGGCAGGGCATGCTTACCGCTGCGCTTGCCCACATCAATCTTCTCGCAGCCCGGTTTGGCCCAACCGAGCATCGCAGGAGCCCCCAGCGCATCGTAGACCAGACAATCCGCGCGCTCAATCAGCTCGCGCCCGCGCAGGGTCATCAAGCCGGGGTCGCCGGGCCCCGCACCCACCAGATACACCGTTCCCGCCGTCTTCGTGTTTCTTGTTGTCTCCATGATCCTGCTTTAGTCCGCCATCTGTTCCCCGCGAATGCCCGCGCCGCCCTCCGCAGCGCCCGGTAGCTCCGCCTCGCCCTCCTCCGTCGGCGCAGTGGCCGCAGGCGAGGCTCCGATACCGGCCGCGCCGCTTGACTCCACTGGGGGCAGAGGCTGCTCCGTCGCCGCAGGCTCTGCCGCGGGCGGCTCGACCCGGCTCGGCGTCGCCGGCGGTTCCGCGCCGCTGCGGCTCAACGCAATGAGCTGCGACACCGTCACCAGCTTGAAGCCGCGCGCCTGTAAGCCCTGCACGATACCCTCCAACGCCGCAATGGTAGACGCGTGAATATCATGCACCAAAATAATCGAACCGGGGCGCGCCTTGCCCACCGCCGTGTCGATCACGCGCTGCACGCCGGGATGGCGCCAGTCGAGCGTATCGACATCCCACAAAATCGTCCGCAGGCCGTAGTCCGCCATCATGCGCTTATTGAGCGCTGCATTGGTCGCCCCATAAGGCGGGCGCATGAGCTTGGGCGCCTGCCCCGTCGCGCGGCGAATGACCTCCGCCGTATCGGCAATCTCATGGTCAACCTTGGCAGCGCTGCAACGCGTCAACTGCGCATGGCTCCAGCTATGAACTCCGATTTCGTGCCCCTCGGCCGCCATGCGCGCCAGCAGCGCCTGATGGCGCGAGGCATTCGCCCCCGTGACAAAGAAGGTACCGTGCGCGCCGTTGCGGCGCAGAATCTCCAGCGCCTGCGGCGTTGTCGCCGGGCTGGGGCCATCGTCAAAGGTCAGCGCCACATACATGCCCGACACGGGCACCCGCGCCACGCGCAATCCCACCGGCGGCTCGTTCGGCGACGGCAGGGGCAGCGGCGCGACCATCCCGGCCGGATTCGGGCACTCCGGCAGCGCAGGCAAGGGCTCGGCGACAGGCGCCGGGGTCGTCTCCGGCGGGAGCACCATCTCGGGCAAGGGCTCGGCGACAGGCGCCGGGGTCGTCTCCGGCGAGAGCACCATCTCGGGCATCGGCTCCGCAACAGGCACCGCCCGCCGCACAGTCGGCTGAGGCTTCGTCACCTCGGGCTCCGGCTGCACCACAGGCGCCGCCGTCGACACCACCACAGGCTGCTCCGTCGGCTCGTGCGCACAAGTGCACAAGAGAAACGCCACGCACAGGAATAAAGAACAGGATTTGAGCATACCCCACAACAAAAAGGCGAGCCATTCTAAACCTCCCCGCCCTCTTTGGCAACCCCTTTTGCCGTCATCGCAGCGCTTTGGGATTGCGCGCCGCGAGCGCCCATGCTACAATGCCCGCGTAGGTGCGGCTGTGGCACACCTGCAAGAACTCCTCACGTTCCCTCATGAAGTGACAAGCTCCTATCTCCCGCAGGCGCAAGGCCTGTATTCCCCCGCGCAGGAACACGATGCCTGCGGCGTGGGCATGGTCGTTGACACCCACGCCCGCCCCTCGCACGACATTATCGAACAGGGTATCACAATTCTCGAACGCTTGCTGCACCGAGGCGCCACCGGCAGCGACCCCGAAACGGGCGACGGCGCCGGCATGCTCGTGCAGATTCCCCACGACTTTTTCAAGGCCGTCACCAAGCTCCGGCTCCCCAAGGCGGGCAGCTATGCTGTGGGGATGTTCTTCCTGCCCAAGGACAAGGTACCCTGCGCCACCTGCCGCGCCACGGTGGAGGAAATGGCCGCCGAGGAGGGTTTTGAGTTCTTGGGTTGGCGCACTGTCCCGGTGGATGAGAACGCCATCGGTCACGTGGCGCGCCACTGTGCCCCCCGCATCGAGCAGTGTTTTCTCGCCCCGCAGGACAAGGGGCTCGACAGCGATGCGCTGGAGCGGCGGCTCTACGTCCTGCGCCGCCGCACGGAGCATGCGGTAGCCGCCGTGCTGCCCGAACTGGGCGACCGCTTCTACATCCCCTCGCTCTCGGCGCGCACCATCGTCTACAAGGGGCTGCTCATGGCGCCGCAAATCAAGAAATTCTACCCCGACCTGGCCGATGAGCGCTTCACGAGCTGCATGGCCATCGTCCACCAGCGCTACAGCACCAACACCTTCCCCAGCTGGCCGCTGGCGCACCCCTTCCGCTACATGGCGCACAACGGCGAGGTGAACACCCTGCGCGGCAACCTCAACCAAATGAGCGCGCTGGAGGACAACCTCGAAAGTCCGCTCTTCGGGGCAGACATCAAGAAACTGCTGCCCATCATCCCCGCCGGGCAGAGCGATTCGGCGAGTCTGGACAATGCGCTGGAGCTGCTGCGCACGGCGGGGCGCTCGCTGCCGCACAGCATGATGATGCTCGTGCCGCAGGCCTTCGGCGCGCGCTACTTCATCGGTGAAGACCTGCGAGGCTTCTACGACTACCACAGCGGCTTTATGGCTCCCTGGGACGGCCCCGCCGCCATCTGCTTCTCCGACGGGCTGGGAGCCGGCGCCCTGGTCGACCGCAACGGGCTGCGCCCCGCGCGCTACGAGCTGAGCGACGACGGGCTCTTCATCCTCGCCAGCGAGGCGGGCGTGCTCGACACCGACCCCACGCACGTCGTCAAGCGCGGTTGCCTGACTCCGGGGGACATCGTGTGGATTGATTTCGCCACGCAGCGCATCTCCTTCAACGCCGAGATCAAGACCAAGGTGGCGCGCCGCCGCCCCTACCGCCGCTGGTGCCAGGAGAACCGCATCAAAATCCACGGCTTCTTCGACAGCGTGGATGCGCGCAAGCTCCCCCCGGCCAAGCTGCTCTCGCACCAAACCCTCTTCGGCTACACGCAAGACGAGCTCGAGCACTTCATCATCCCCATGGCCAACACGGCGCACGACCCCGTCTACGCCATGGGCAACGATGCCGCCCTCGCCGTGCTCTCCGAGCGTCCGCAGCTGCTCTTCGACTACTTCAAGCAGCAGTTTGCCCAGGTGACCAACCCGCCCATTGACCCCATCCGCGAGCAGTTGGTCATGTCGCTGACGACCTTCATCGGCAACCCCGCCAACATCCTCGACGAGACCCCGCAGATGGCGCGGCTCATCAAGATGGCGCGCCCCATCCTCACCCCGAGCGATTTGGAAGCCCTCAAGAGCAACAAGGAGCCGGACTTCCGCTGCATCACCCTCTCCACGGGCTTCTCCGCCCTCTCCCCCAACGGCTTGCAGGAAGCCCTGCGCGAGCTGGAGCGCGAGACGGAGAAAGCCATCGCCCAAGGCTACCGCATCATCATCCTGTCCGACCGCGAACTCTCGGGCAACGAAGCGCCCATCCCCGGACTGCTGGCTGTCGCCGCCGTCAACACCAAGCTGCGCGACATGGGCGTGCGCACCGGCACGGGCGTCATCGCCGAGACGGGCGAGGCGCGGCAGGTCATGCACTTTGCCCTCCTGCTGGGCTACGGCGCCACCGCCGTCTGCCCCTGGCTGGCACTCGGCACCATTGCCGACCTCGCCGAGCAAGGAAAGCTCGCCGACAACATCTCCGCCACCAAAGGCACGGAAAACTACCTGGAGGCGCTGGACTTCGGCCTGCTCAAGACCATGTCCAAGATGGGCATCTCCACCCTGCGTTCGTACCGCGGGGCGCAGATTTTCGAGGCCATCGGGCTGGGCAAGGAGGTGGTCGAGCGCTACTTCCCCGGCACGGCGAGCCGCATCGGCGGCATCGGGCTGCAGGAAATCGGCAGCGAGGCCGTGGCGCGCCTGAACCGCAAGAAGGAGCTGCTGTACACCCCCGCCGGAGCGCCCGAGAATGCGGGGCTCTACAAATGGCGCAAGGGCGGCGAAAAGCATATCTGGACGAGCAAGGTCATCGGCCAATTCCAAAAGGCACTCCGCAACAAAGACTACGCACAGTTCAAGGTCTTTTCCGAGATGGTCAACGAGAGCGCGGAGACCCTCTGCACCCTGCGCGGGCTCTTCGACTTTGCCCCCGCCAGCCCCCTGCCCCTCGAAGCGGTGGAGAGCGAGGCGAGCATCATGCACCGCTTTGTCTCGGGAGCCATGAGCTTCGGCGCCATCTCGCGCGAGGCGCACGAGATGATTGCCATCGCCATGAACCGCATCGGTGCCATGAGCAACTGCGGCGAGGGCGGCGAAGACCCCGCCCGCTACACCCCCCTGCCCAACGGAGACAACATGAACAGCGCCGTCAAGCAAATTGCCAGCGGACGATTCGGCGTCACCGCCGAATATCTGGCCAGCGCGCGCGAACTGCAAATCAAGGTCGCCCAGGGCGCTAAACCCGGCGAGGGCGGTCAGCTCCCCGGCGGCAAGGTCAATGAGGAAATTGCCCGCGTGCGCCACAGCACCCCCGGCGTCACCCTCATCTCCCCGCCCCCGCACCACGACATCTACTCCATCGAGGATTTGGCCGAACTCATCTTCGACCTGCGCAACAGCAACCCCGCCGCGCGCGTCAGCGTCAAGCTCGTCTCTGAGCTGGGCGTAGGAACCGTGGCCGCCGGCGTCGCCAAGGGCGGGGCCGACATGGTGCTCATCTCCGGCCACGACGGCGGCACGGGAGCCTCGCCGCTCACCTCGGTCAAGTATGCGGGCATGCCCTGGGAGCTCGGCGTGGCGGAGACACACCAGACGCTCTGCCTCAACGGGCTGCGCGAAAAGGTGCGCGTGCAGGCCGACGGACTGATGAAGAACGGGCGTGATGTCATCATCGCCGCCCTGCTGGGCGCGGAGGAATACGGCTTTGCCACCGCCATGCTCATCGCGCTGGGCTGCATCATGGCGCGCGTCTGCAACAAGAACACCTGCCCCGTGGGCGTGGCCACCCAAGACCCCGCGCTGCGCAAAAAATTCCGCGGTAAGGTCGAGAACATCGTCACCTACATGCAGTTTGTCGCCCGCGAAACGCGCGAGTACCTCGCGGCGCTCGGTCTGCACAGCTTGGAGGAGGCCGTGGGCCGCGCCGACTTGCTGCGCTGCGACCGCGCCCTCAACTACTGGAAGACGCGCGACCTCGACTTCTCCGCCATCCTGACGGGTAAGGCTCTCCACACCGTCAGCCGCCCGCAGGGGCATGAGAACGAGAGCATCTTCGACGAGCGGCTGCTGGCCGATGTCGCCCCCGCGCTGGAGGCGGCACAACCCGTGAGCCTCTCCCTGCCCATCCGCAACACCGACCGCGCCGTCGGCACGCGGCTCTCCTACCACATCGCCAAGAAATACGGTCACCCCGGGCTGCCGGAGGACACCATCACCCTCCGGCTTCGAGGCACGGCCGGGCAGAGCCTCGGCGCCTTCCTCGCGCACGGCGTCACCATCCGCCTGGAAGGTCAGGCCAACGACTACGTGGGCAAGGGACTTTCGGGAGGCACCATCATCATCACCCCCTTCGAGGGCTCTCCCTACCGCCCCTGCGAGAACGTCATCGCAGGCAATGTGCTGCTCTACGGCGCCACGGGAGGCAAGGTGTTCATCCGGGGTCAGGTGGGCGAGCGCTTCGCCGTACGCAACAGCGGCGCGCAGGCCGTCATCGAGGGCGCGGGCGACCACTGCTGCGAATACATGACGGGCGGCTGCGTGGTGGTGCTGGGGCCCACGGGGCACAACTTCGGCGCGGGCATGAGCGGCGGCTTCGCCTATGTCTGGGACGAGCAGCACCTCTTCGACCGCTACTGCAACCTCGACATGATCGACCTCGACCCCGTCACCGAGCCCGAGGACATTGAGCGCCTGCGCGGGCTCATCCGCGAGCACGCCGAGGCCACCGGCTCTCAACGGGCGCTGGAGATTCTCGCCGACTTCGACAACGCCCTGCCCAACTTCGTCAAGGTGTTCCCGATGGAATACCGCCGCGTGCTCGGGCAGATGGCACGCGGCGATGCCGAGGTGCAACGCGCCGAGACGCACAACTGATTCTACCCCCCTCCGAGTCCCCTGCGACACCCCGCCGCAGGGGACTTCTGCCCTGCGCCGCAAGACAGAAGAAACACGGCACCGAATAATGCGAAAAGGCTCTTCTTGAAGCTTGACTTTTGCCCCCTGCTCTGATAGGTAGAGAGAGACATGAAGTTGAGTCACTTACTCATTCTCGTGGCGGTGCTCGTTGCGGCCGGCATCCTTTGGGTTCTCAAGCCTTGGGCAAAGGAGGCTCCCAAACCCGTCAAAAAGCCCGTTCCGCAGAAGGTTGAGCCCAAACCGAAAGCTCCGGAGCCCGAACCCGAGCCGGAGCCCGAACCCGAGCCGGAGCCCGAGCCCGAACCCGCTGTTGAGGAGGACACCTCCGACGACATCGTGCGCTACGAGCCCAAAGACGACGCCCCCGCCCCCGTGCAAGAGGTGCAACACACGGGCAAACAGCAGGCAGCCTCGTGGCGCCAGCCGGAGCAGTTGGCGCGCCGTCTGGCCTCGCAGGTGTGCAGCAAAATCAAGACAGGCAGTCAGCAGGAGGTTCTGGAGCTGTTGCAGGATCCCGAAATCCGACTGGCGACCGCGCAATGGGAGCTCATCTTCCGCTCCGATCCTAAGAAACTGGGCGAAATCATGGGCAACAACGAATTGCGCCAAATTCTCACACCTCTCTTCAACAATCTGCCATGGATGACCGAGTTCGTCTACGACGGCGAGCTGAAGGATGTCGATGCCGCCGCGCAGATTCTCGCCCACCTGCGCCAGTGCGACCCCGAGATGGACACCGTCACCGAGGCGAATCCCGGTGAGAACGGCGCCACGCTCAAGAACCGCGTGGCGGGAGCCATTGCCGCCGAGTTCGCCCGCAAGGGCTGGTATGGCGAGGGGAAGGAACTCACTGCCGAAGAAATCCGCATTCTCAAGCGCGACGGCATGAGCGTCATCAGCTCCGGCAAAAAAGGCAAGGGCAAACAGGACAGCTACCGCCTCGCCCGCGAGCGCTACCAGTACTTTGCCGAGAGCATTGACGGACAACTGCTCAACGGCGATTTTGCCAAGCTGCCCGGCTGGCTGCTGCGCTTCCCCGTGGGCTGGAAAGCCAACATGGACTGGGGCACCCCGGAAAGTCTCCGCTGGCAGCGCGACAACTGCTCCGCTCCCGTGCGCTCCTACCTCGGCATGGCTTTCCAAGTACAGTACCTGCCAACCAACCTCTTCGGCGATTCCATCTTCGGCTCCTACTACTATCCGCCTTTCAAACCCGTGTACGGGGGCGCCTATTCCCACTTGGTACGCGATGTCGGCGGCGTGTGCGGCAGCCTCTCGCACTTCGGTGCCTCGGCGGCCTGCGCCAACGGTGTGCCGGCTTTCACCATGGGCGAGCCGGGGCACTGCGCCTACGCCGTCTATGTCGACGGTGAATGGCGCCCGACCAACTCCATCTCCGAGGAGCACCATCCCCACTGGGGCATCTACGGTGACAACTCGTGGAGCGCGCTGACCATGATGACCGCCATGTACCAAAACGGACAGCTTACCCGCAACGCCCAGATGATTGCCACGATGGGCTCCATGATGCTCAGCCAGCGTCAGGCGCTGCGCGGTCTCAAACTCATGGAGCTTTCGGCCACCATGCAGCCGCTCAACGGCGAGGTGTGGAACCGCTACATCGATGCCGCCACCTCCAGCCTCAAGCGCAACATCAAGAAGTGGCAGGAGGTCAACAAGTTCCTCTGCAGCTCCATTGCCCCGCAATTTGCAGGGCGCTGCGGCGGCATTCTGCACAAGAAAATCTACCCCGCCATGCTCGACCAGCTGCGCCAACCTGACAAGAAGCTGGCCGTGTATCAAGAGTACTTCAGCCATCTGGATCGCGATGAAACGGGCGAATGGGACATCCCCGCGCTGCTCGAGGCACAGTTCGCCGGCATCGAGCGCAACCAAAACGCCAAAAATGATTTCTACAAGATGCTCATCGACGCCGGAGCCGCGCACACCGACTTCGCCTGCATGATTACCTGGGCCATCTGCAAAAGCCAGGAGGACGGCAAGATTGTCGCCAAGAAGGTCATGCACATGGTCGAGGAAGCCGAAAAAGCATCTCCCCAGCCGGAGCTGGTCGCCGCGGCCGTCATCCGCGCGGGCGAGATCCTCAGCAACCGCGACATCTACTTCAAGTATCTGGGCGCCTACGAGTCCAAACCCGTCAAGCTGCCGGACTTCGGCAAGCCCACGGGCAACCTCATCTCCGACAAGGCCACCATCAAGCTCGACGAGTACCCGCGCGAGATGGCCACCATGCTGAGCCACCACAGCGCCACCACGGAAAAGGGCGGCTACATCGCCTCCATCACCGCCAAGCACAAGACCATCACCATGGAGTTCGAGCGCCCCACCACACTGGGCACCATCGTCATCGTCCCCGCCGGCGGAGCGGGCGGTCTGCGCAACTGGCAGCTGGAAATTTTTGACGGCAAGGAGTGGAAGGTCTACATGTCGCTGCCCGACAGCCAGAAAGTCGACCACTTCACCATCAACTTCGACAAAGCCCCGCCCAAGGCCAAGGCCATTCGCATCGACTCGGGCGAAGAGCAAACCCTCGGCATCAAATTCAACGCCCTTTTGGTTTATGACAACAAGAAGTAAGCTCAACCTCGCCGCCCTGATTGCCCTCGCCGTCGGCAGTGCCGCCGGGGCGGCTCAGCGGGTGGACAGCTACGACGAAGCCCTCAGCCAAGCGGGCGATGACGGGGTGATTGTCTACTGCTACGGCCCCGACTGGAGCAAGCGCAGCGTGCGCATGCTCGACAGTTTCTGGAAGAGCCCCGAGCTCGAAGCCGCTGCCGGAGATGCCAAGCTCGTCGCCATCCCCTTCTACCAGAGCGAGGATCCCACCGACAAGGCCAAAAGCATCAAAGGTGCCTACAAGGGGCCGAGCTTCGGGGTCTGCCCCACGGTGGCCATGATTGACGCGCAGGGCAATGTCTACGCCGAGCTCCCGGGCACCGATTATCTGGGCGACGGCAAGGGCGAGCTCGGTGTCAAAAATGTCGGCGAGAAGCTGGCGGCACACCGCAAGCAGCTCGAACTGCTCAAGCAGGCGGGCAGCGCCTCCGGCCCCGAAAAGGCCAAGCTGCTCTCCGACGCCTGCGATTTGGGCATCAAGGCTCCCGAGGGGATTGTGGACGAAATTGCCGCCGCCGACCCCGAGGACACGAGCGGCTGCGTGCGCCGCCAGGAGTTCGACGCCCTGCAATTCATGTACAAGCTGCTGGGCACCGCCGACGGCTTCCTGCCCAAGGACTATGTGTGCGACCTGCCGGCCGTAACCAAGGCATGCAACGCCATCGCCAACGACAAGGCCTACAAGAACCGCGACCGCCAAGCTGCGCTCGCTTTCCTCATCGGCGCCAGCCGCCGCGACTTCGTCTCGGGGGCGCCTCTGAAAAACCTCATCAACCGTGCTGCCAAAATCGACAAGACAACCGATTTCGGCATTCTCATGCCCGCGCTGATTGACGACTGGGGCAACAGCCGCCAGAAGATGACGGCGGAGGATCGCAAGCGTCTCAAAGCGCAGAAGGAGGCGGCCAAGCAGAAGATCAAGGAAAACAAGAAAGCGCAGAAGGATAAGAACTCGCGCAACAAGAAGGCCGACCGCAACACCACCATCGAATGAGTCTCCCGAACATGGAGGAGGCGCGCGCAGCCCTGTGCGACGCTCTTGCACAGTACGCCGCTCGGCACCCCGAGCGGCGCGACTGTGCCGATGCCGTGCAGCGTTTTGTCCGCAGCACTCCGGACTGCTTCCTCCGCCGCCACGCTGCGGGGCATATCACCGCCTCGGCGCTGCTGCTTAACCCGGCGGGTGACAAGGCGCTACTCACCCTGCACCGCAAGCTGGGGCGCTGGCTGCAGCTCGGCGGCCATGCGGACGGCGAGCCCTGCCCCCTGCGCACCGCCCTGCGCGAGGCCGAGGAAGAGAGTGGCATCATCGGCTGCCGACCCCTGAGCCGCGACATCTTCGACGTCGACATCCACGACATCCCGGCCCGCCCCGGAGAGCCCGCGCACAAGCACTACGACATCCGCTACCTGCTGCAGGCGCCGCACGAGGGCTCCCGCCAAAACGCCGCCGAGTCCCTTGCCCTCGCCTGGTGGGACATCGACACCCTCTGCCGCCGCAGCGAGCTGTTCGATGAGGCCGTTCGCCGCCTCGCCTGCCTGTGGCGGGCGCGCTCAGGCGTCTCCTGAGCGGTGAACAGCTTTTTCGCTTCCCTTGCAGGCGAAAAAAGCGTAGACTCAAGCCCATGAACACGGCAGACCTGCAATACCCCGGCTCTCACCGCATCTACATTCCCGGTAAGCTCTACCCCGAGCTGCGAGTGGCCATGCGCGAGGTGGTGCAGGAAGACACCCTCTTCCCTGATGGGCGCACCGAAGCCAACGCACCCGTGCGCCTCTACGACTGCTCCGGCCCCTGGGGCGACCCGGAATTCCGGGGGCGGGAGGAGGATGGTCTGCCCCGCCTGCGCACGCCGTGGATTGTCGCGCGCGGCGACACCGAGCCCGATGCAGAGGGAGCTCTGCGCGCGCGCGATCTCGCGCAACCGCCCACGCAGCGTGCCTACGCCCTCCGCGGCATCATCACCCCCGAGATGGAGTATGTAGCCATCCGCGAAAATCTGGGGCGCGAGGCCGCATTCAAGGGCATCTGGGATCGCTTCCCCAGCCCCAAAAGCCGCCCCGAGGCCGCCCAACAGCTGCTCGATGAACTGGGCACCGGCATGCCGCGCCCCTCGGAGCTCGCCGCGCAAAAGGGGTTTTCGCACCACAGCCTGCTGCGCCGCGCCGAGCTCAACTACCAACACCCCGCCGAACCCCGCCCCGGCAACCGCATGCCCGCCTACTTCACCCCCGAGTTCGTGCGCGATGAAATCGCCGCCGGGCGAGCGCTCATCCCCGCCAACATCAACCACCCCGAAGCCGAGCCCATGATCATCGGGCGCAATTTCCTGTGCAAAATCAACGCCAATATCGGCAACTCCGCCATCTCCGGCGGCATCGCCGAGGAGGTCGAAAAGCTGCGCTGGGCCATCCACTGGGGGGCAGATACTGTCATGGACCTTTCCACGGGCAAAGACATTCACCGCACCCGCGAGTGGATTCTGCGCAACAGCCCCGTCCCCATCGGCACCGTTCCCCTGTACCAAAGTCTCGAGAAATGCAGCGGCATGGTCGAGCATCTTAGCTGGCCCATCTTCCGCGATACCCTCATCGAGCAGGCGCGTCAAGGCGTGGACTATGTGACCATCCACGCCGCCCTGCTCCGCAGCTTTGTACCCCACACCGCGCGGCGCGCCACGGGCATTGTCTCGCGAGGCGGTTCCATCATCGCCAAGTGGATGATGCTCAACAGCCGCGAAAACTTCCTCTACGAGCGCTGGGACGAGATCTGCGATATTCTGGCGACCTACGACGTCGGCATCTCCATCGGCGATGGTCTGCGCCCCGGCTCCATTGCCGATGCCAACGACTACGCTCAGCTGGCCGAACTCGAGGTGCAGGGCGAGCTCACCCGCCGCGCCTGGGACAAGGGGGTACAGGTTATGAACGAGGGGCCGGGGCATGTTCCCCTGCAGCTGGTTCCCGAAAACATGCGCAAACAGCTCGAATGGTGTGCGGAGGCGCCTTTCTACACGTTGGGGCCACTGGTCAGCGACATCGCCCCCGGCTACGACCACATCACCGGCGCCATCGGCGGAGCGGCGATCGCCCAGCGCGGCTGCGCCATGCTCTGCTATGTGACCCGCAAGGAGCACCTAGGTCTCCCCGACCGCGAGGACGTGCGCGAGGGGGTGGTGACCTACAAGCTCGCCGCCCACGCCGCCGACCTGGCCAAGGGACACCCCGCTGCCCAATTGCGCGACAACGCGCTGGCCAAGGCGCGCTTCGAGTTCCGCTGGGAAGATCAGTTCAATCTCTCGCTGGATCCGCACCGTGCCCGCACCTACCACGACCTGACCCTGCCCCACAGTAGCGCCAAGAAAGCGCATTTCTGCTCCATGTGCGGGCCGAACTTCTGCGCCATGAAGCTCACGCAGGATCTGCGCGAAGCCGAACAGCGCGGCGAGCTCTGAGCTCCCGCACCTAAGGAGCTCGGCTGCGGGCACCTTTCCGCTCAGCGGCGCGACAGATATTCGGGGCATTCAGCAGTCCTCCCCCGTCCCTTGGGGCGCAGCGCCGGGCTGTGCCAAGAGGCTTCGGCACCGGCGGTCGTGCCGCCCCTCATGCTCAGGTAGCGCGTACGCCGCTGCGCCGCCGAGGACTAGGTCCGAATCTCCCCGCCCTGCGCTCAGTTGCAGATGACGATGGCATCGGCGATGGAGGCGATGGAGATGCAGGTGCCGTTGTGGAGGCGAACGGTGCGGGTGTGAGGGTCGAGGCGGCGGACGCTGCCGCAGGCTTCGGCGTAGCGGCCACCGCTCTTGAGGGGGTCGGGGATGAAATAAAGGATGTTGAGAATGAGGGCGGGGTCGCGGGCGGCGCGTTGCAGCAGCTCGCTGATTTGCCATTTGAGCGTTTCGTCCGGCTGGGGCTCTTCTTCGGTGAGGCGGGCGGTTTCAGCGATGGCTTCGTCGTGACCGCTGAGGGCGGCGAAAGGGGAGAATTGTGCCGCGCGCTCGGCAGGGCTCATGCGCGGACGGTCGCCGACAGGGGGATAGTGTTGTGCGATGATGTCATCGTAGGCGTGGCTCTCGTGCAGGGGGTGCAGGGGCGGGGTGTTCATGCTTGGTGACCTCCGATTTGGGTGTTGCGGTCGCGGGCGGTGGCACCTTCTTCCAGGTTCATGCCGCGCAGAATGGCGTTATTGCCGAATTGGCGGCGAATGTGCAGCAGTGCTTGCTGCATGCGGTGTTCGCGGTCGAGGCGCTCGCGTTCTTCCGCCTCGTCCTCGGCGCTGCGCTGCTCGAAGAGGTCGAGCTGGCGCGGCTCGGGGGGTGCTTCCATCGGGCAGCTTTCGCTCACGACGCGGGCAGCAACGATGTTGAGCCGCCGCACCAGCAGAGCGGGGTCTATCAGTTCCTGCGCCAGTTCCTGCGCGCTTTGGCGCAGGAGGCGGGCGGAGGAGGTGAAGCGCTCCAACCGACGGCTGCCGTGCGCGTGGGCGGGGATGCGGCGGCCGTAGGCATCGGTGCTGACGGGACCGCGGTATTGGCGGCGTCGCTGCGGGTCACGGAGGTTTTCGATGTCGTAGCCCACGGTGATGACGATTTGGTCGGTGACCAGTCCTTTTTCCACGAGCTCCAGCGCGAGTTGGTCGGCCATTTCGCGCAGCACCAGCAGCGCTTGGTCGGCTCGGTAGGGCTCGTGCAGCACCTGCCCCGAGCCCATGCTGCGATTTTCGGGGCGGTAGGCCTTGATGTCCTGCACGGTGCAGGGTTCCCAGCCCCAGGCGTGGTCGATGAGCAGCTCGGCGTTTTTGCCGAAGAGGCGGTAAAGGGAGTCCTCGTTGCGCAGGGAGCGGCGGGCGATGTCGCCCATGGTGTACAGGCCGTTTTGCTCCAGTTTGCGCGCGTAGCCCCGCCCGACACGCCAGAAGTCGGTGAGGGGGCGGTGCGCCCACAGCCGGCGGCGGTAGCCGAGCTCGTCCAGCTCCGCGATGCGGGTACCGTCGGCATCGGGGGCGGTGTGCTTGGCCTCGATGTCCATGGCGACCTTAGCCAGGTAGAGATTGCTGCCGATGCCGGCGGTGGCGGTGATGCCGGTGCTGCGGAGGATGTCGAGGATGATGCGCTTAGCGAGTTCGCGAGGGCTGCAGCGGTAGCTGTCGAGGTAGGGGGCAACGTCGAGAAATACCTCGTCGATGGAGTAGACGACGATGTGCTCGGGGGCAATGTAGCGGGTGTAGATGGCGTAGATGCGGGTGCTGTAGCGGATGTAGTGCGCCATGCGGGGCGGGGCAATCAGCACCTCCAGCGCGGCGCGCGGATTGCTCCGAAGTTCGCGTTGAGAGGCGGAGCTGCTGCTCAGCCCGGTGCGGGCGTGCTGTTGGCGTTCGCGGTTGACCTCGCGCTGCTTTTGACGCACTTCAAAAAGCCGGGGGCGCCCGGGGAGTCCGCAGGCTTTGAGCGGCGGGGTGACAGCCAGGCAAATGGTTTTGTCGGTGCGGCTTTCGTCAGCCACGACGAGATGGGTGTCGAGCGGGTCGAGCCCGCGCTCCACGCACTCGACGGAGGCGTAGAAGGACTTGAGGTCGATGGCGATATAGGCCGGCTTCGGCATGGTGACAGCCCCGCGGCGCGGGCGGGGGCAGCACAGGCCCGCGCTCCCGCACGCGTTCACAAAATCCCCGGGGCGAGATAGAATTGCAGCAGGGTGATTTCGTCCTCGCGGGTGACGACGTAGCCGGGGTCGGCGGGCACCCACTGCAGGTGGTGGATGGTGGTGCGCCGCGAGCCGACGGGATCCTCGGGGCGCGGGTCGCGCAGCTTGCTGCGCAGGGAAGGGGCGAGCGCAGAGACCAGCTCCGTAGTGGTCAGGGGCGGCACGGCAGGGATGAGGGATGGGATGCCCAGCGGGATGCATTTTTCGACATCCAGCAGGATGCGTTCGGGCAGGTAGAGCTGATGGTATTCCAGCGGGGCGAAGGGGAGCTCGCCGCGCTGCTGCTCGGGGTGGGTCAGAGCGTGGAGCAGCGGGTTGAACTCGGGGGTGGCGCGGGCGATGGAAGGGACGTGGACGTTGAGGACGCGCCCGTACTGGTAGTTGACGGCTTCGTAGAGCTTGATGCGGTTGTTGGTGTAGGGGTCGTCGCTCTGCTTGAGAGTGGGGGTGTTTTCATCAGCCTCGGGGGCAAGCATATCAGCCGTGGTGACAAAGACGGTCAGCTCGGGGCGGATGTCACCCAGGCGGTGGATGAGGTAATCGGTAGCGCGGGTGTCGCCCTCGACATCGGCGCGCACGGCGGCCGGACCATTGGCAATCGCCGGGTCGAGAAACACCATCATGCGGAAGCTGCGCCCGAAGGCGAGTTTGAAGTTTTCCTTGTCGATGAGGTAATCGAAGTAGCGATGCTTGGTCCAGTAGTTGCCGAAGACGGTGCCGGCGCCGAGGAATGCGGTATCGTGGCTCACGTTGTGCATTCTAGCGCACGGCACGGCGTCTGACAAGCGGTAAACGCGCGCCGCCGCGCAAAAAGGCGGCGGGGCTCCCCCGCTTCGGCTCGGCTCACATCTTGGCGCGGCGCGGGCGCAAACTGTGCGGCGGCAGGGGAGCGACCAAGCCATGCGTCAGCGCCTCGGCAAACATGCGGGCGGCGTCCGCGCTGTGCGAGGCGGCATCGTGCAGCGGGGTATCGCGCAAAGCACCGCCGCTGCCGGCGGGGGCGCAGCGGTACATCTCCAGACAGGTGAGCCCGCCGGGCTCTTTCTCGCCGCGCAGGTTGATGCGCGGCAGCAGGGTGCGGCGGTGAAACCAGCTGTGCTCCAGCAGCCCGCGCAGGGCGTTGATACCGCGCCACACATCGGGGGTGCGCGGCACCACGCGCACGGCGCAAATGCCCTCCTGAGCCAGGCTCTCGACGTAGGACTGCCCGTGTGGGTCGCGGTGGGCGGCGTCGTGCGGCAGGAGATGGGCGGCGATGCGCCCATAGCGGCTCTCCCAGCTTCGGACGATACCTGCGTAGTGCTCCAGCGGGAGCTGGTTGGCGGCGTAGTGGTCAAGCCAGTAGATTTGCCCGCCGTAGGGCTGCACCAACCAGATGGCGGTGTGGTCGCTCATGCCGAGATCCCAGGCGGTGTACAGCGGCGAGTCGTCCCGGCACGCGAAGTCAGCACCCACGCGCCCCTGCTCGCGCAGCAGGGCGATTTGGCCGCCGTAGATGGCGCCGTCGTTCCCGGTGGAGAAGGCCTCGTCGGGGGTGGTGGGGTATTCCTGGCGCATGGCGGCGCCCATGGTGCGCTCCATGCGGGCGTACCAAAGCTTCTGCGCATGGCTCAGGCGAATTCCCTGCTCCGTCTCCAGCTTTTCAAAGTAGGCTCCCAGGGCATCGCTCCACCCGGCGCTGCCGGGCAGCGCGTAGTCGGGGTTGTCGGCCCAGCTGAAGAAGAAGAAGCGGAAATCCAGCGGCGAGAGCTCGCTCTTGGCGTTGTTTTCCATAGCCTGCACAGTCATTTCGTAGTTGACGCCGTAGCGCCCGCCCTCGTGGGTACTTTCGAGAATGATGAGCCCGTCCGCCGGGACGGTGTTGATGGCGCCGGTGCGGATTTCGCGAGCGCGCCACGGGGCATGCACGGAAGTGTGCGCCAGCTCCGAGACATGCAGGAGCTGCAAGGTGCCGCCGCGCAGGGTGGTGCCCAGGCGGATGTCGCTGCCGTTGGCGAAGCCCAAGCGCGTGCGGGCGTCGGTCACGGGGTGCCACTCCTGCTTGCGCAAGCAGCCGCTGCGCTGCTTGATGATGCCGCCGAGGTAGGCGAGCGCCTGCTGCACCGCGTCGCTGCCGGGCGGCGCGTAGTCGAGGTGTTCCCAGGCGAAGCGTACCTTGTCAAGTTTCATCTCCGCGTCGGGCAGGGTCTTGTCGATAATGCCCGCGTGGTAGTTGGGCGTGAAGAGGCAGCGGTCGAGCATCAGCAGCGCTACATACGTGGAGATACCCAGCTGGCGCGCCTTGAGCACAGCATTGCGGCTCCAAAGCCCGCGGTGCAGACGCAACTGCGCCGCATTGGGCGTAAAGCGCTGCATCTGCCCGCTCTTCGTCTCAATCCAGTAGAGGTGCTGCAGGCGCCACAGGGGATTGTCGAGCTGCCCGAAGCCGGCGAGGGCGGATGGATTATTCATCTTCATTGTCGGTCGGCTTCCACTCCTTTCCGAGGTAATTCCGCCACAGACGCTTGAGCAGCTGCTGCTCGGGGAGCAGGTTCTCATCTCCCGGCTCGGGTTCGTACCGCTGCCTCTCCGGCTCCTGCGGATCAGGCTCCCACCCCGGGCGCAATTGCTTGCGGGATTTCTCCTCGCGGTAGTTCGCGGGCAGGGGTTTCACATCGCGCTTGTAGCCATGGTCAATCACCGTTCTGCTTCCTTGGACGGCTGTAGACGACCAAGTCCACAGCGAGTGATCGCGTTCCATGCGGCGCGCGACGTGGAAGAGCTCGCGCACCGCCTGCTCCTTCTCGGGATTCCGGCGCAGATAGTCGTTCAGCGCCAGCAGCTCACTCCTGGCATCGGCATCGCCGGCATATTCGTGTCGAGCCAAGGCGTAAAGGAAGAGCGAAGCCAGCGCCTCAGGCTCCGAATACTCGTGGGGTGCCTTCCCGACCATCACACGCCCGAAACGGCAGTCCTCCGCCAGCGCCATGAGCAGCTCGGTGTTGGGAATCAGTTCCGAGCGTGAGTTTTCAAGGCTCTCCGCGCTCTCCGTTCGTTGCATCAACGCCTTCCATGCCTCCTCCACCATGGTCTTGCCGTGGAAATTCAACATGTGCCCCTTGAAATTGCGACCGGGATTCATGAAGCGATCCATCGTTTGATACAGGAAGCGGCTCTGCTCGCCGTTGGGCAGCATGCGCCCGCCCTGCAGAGGGGCGCCCACAAAGGTATGCACCACATAGGGACTGCGCAAATCACCGAAGTGACTGCTGCGCGAGCCGGGCATCAGGCGCACATGCGACAGGGGATTCGCCTCGGACTCGTAGATGCAAATACGGCGCAGCGCATCCTCGGGCAAGGGCGACCGTGCCGCAAAACGGTAATCGCCGAACTGCATTCCGGGTTCCCCCTCCTCGGAAAGCTGTGAAAACACGTTCTGCAGCGTCTGCAAGGGGCGGCGCATCGTCCACGAGGCATCCATGCCGGGCAGCAGACGCCCCGAATCCTGCGAATACAGCTCGAAGTTCCACCACACCCCGCGCTCATCGGCATAGGGCAGCGACATCACGGCGCGGCGCAGGCGCGACAAGTCGTGCAGCGTTCCCTGCTGCTCTCTCAACTCGGGCGGCAAAGCTTCCACAGCTTGCAGGTCGAAATCGCGTTGCAGCAGCCCCGGACGGCTGTAGTCCGCGGCGGATCTCGTCACCTCCTCCGGGCGCATGACCGAGCGCAAATCCAAAGGCCGGAGCTTGAGCTGCAGCAACTGCCTCCCATCCTCGGGATCCACATCGTAGCGCCGCAACTCCGGGAACTCCTGCAACGCCTTCTCCAGGCGTTGCAGCGCCGGCGGCGCTTCGGTCTTATCCGGCTCGGCAATCACGTCCTCCGCTGCGCCCTCGTGCTCACAGAGCCAGTTAAAACGCCCGGCCAAAGCCTCCCGCTGCGGCTCCGTCAACTGCGACCAGCCTCGCGCGGGCGCGCGAAGCACATTCCACAGCCCGGGCTCGCGATTGCGGAATTCGTGCTCGCCGGCCATCGCATAACTCCACCCCTGCTCCAGGCGGCGCGCCTCGCTCGGGACCAGTGCGTCGACAAAGGTTGGGAAAAGAGGATCCGCCGTCAGCTTCTCCCCCTCGTTCTCCGCCCGTCTCCACTGCTCGGCAAAAGGCAGGAACTCCCGCATCTCCTCCACTGTATGCCGCAATGTTCGCCGCAGTCCCTGCGACGCATCGTGGCGCCCCAGGCGCCCGCCGGATCCTTGGAGCGAGGCTCCGCGCCCTTCCATCGGGCGGGCAAAGGCTGCCAGCCCGAACCACTCGCGCACAGACTCCGGCAAGGGCAGCTCCTGCAAATGATTGAGCAGGTAGCCCATCGAGCAGCGGCTCAGGTGCTCGGCCAATTGGCGATCGCGCACTGCCGAAAAGCGGAAGAAGCGCTGCGGCCACCACTCGTTCACGGCATCGAGATAGTCCGACTCCGTACGGTAATCCTCGCGCACGGGAGCCTTGCGTTTGTGCCAAGCCCCGTTGCGCATGATAAAGTTCGCCTTCTTCTGTGTCACAACCCCCTGCCGCAGCAAAAAATCGACAGCCTCCCGGGGGGTCACCCTCCCGGTCTGAATGGCATCGAACCAATGCGCCGTCAATCGCCCCTTGAAGTAGGCAAAGGGATTACTCACGGCGCGCTCCTCCATCCGCAGGTGGTCATAAAACCCGGGACTGCTCTCCATCAGCTGTTGCTCCGAACGCTTTTTCAACCTGAAATGCAAACGCAGGGGACCGATCCCCACCCCGGGCTCCGTCAGCGACACATTCTCGTGCCACAACTGTTGCAAATCGTTGGTCGCCATCGCCGTCAGGCGGTCGAAATAGGAATACTGGCGCTCCTGCCCCAACGAGAACGCATTGGCGTCGAAGCCTTCCGGACCGCGCGCGGCGTTATAATCGCGCATCAACGCATGGTCGAGATTCAGGAAGCGCAGGCGCATACCCGCCGCCAAATCGTTCACCGCCTGCTCGCGCGTGCTGTGCCAGCGGGTGTAGCGGCCGTCGGGAGTCTGCACGCGCCAGTAGCTCTGCCCATCATCGCCGATGCGTTGCTCGGGTTCCACCCCGCACAGGTAGTGATAGCGCTGCAACATCTCCTCATTCTGGCGGGCGTACTCGGCGCGATCCGTCGCATCGGGCTCGGGGAGCTTGGGCATCCACGAATCACCGGGAAGCCTGTTGCCCAACTCTCGGTGCAGCAGGTGTGCCATCGACTCCTGCGGCGACATCCCACGCGCGATACCCGTCTGGAAATCGGGATGATACAGCAACAGCGAACAGAGAGAATCCGCCACGGCTCGCGAATTGCGCACCAGCTCAATGGCATCATAGTACTCTTGCGGGCGATTGTTGTGCAGCGGGTCGCGGCGCTCCATCGCCAGCGGAAAAATCTTCGACAAGCTCCTGGGTTTCACGCGGTACTGCCAAGCGTGTACCCCCATCGAGCGGAAGTTATCGAGATGGTAGCGCGTCACAAAATCGCCGATGACTGAGGTCATGCCCTCCACCGGCGTGCCCAACACACGCTCCAGCACCGCCTCGGCCAGCTTGCCGATGTAGCGGCGGCGCAGCGCCTCGCCCTCGCGCAGCGTAGCGTTCACATCTTTGCCGCGGTACAACATCGTTTCCACCGATGTCGTGTTGAGCAAAAAGCGGTACGACAAGCTGTCCGCCAAGCGAATCACCTCGCCAATGGCGCGGCGACGCTCAGCCGCCGTCTCGGGCGTGAAATCACCGAGTACCCGCAATTTGGGATCCAGCAAATCCTCTGTCCGCACCCTACCCTGCGGCAAATCCTTCGGGAAAGCCTTTTGGTGCCAGGCATCAGCCAGTTGCAAGTAGGGCAGCGTCTCCTTGGTCACGGGTTGCCCCTCCGCAAAACGCTGCGTCAACGACTCCACCACCTCGGGCTTGCTGATATCCGCCGGCGTAAAAGGCTCGGGCTTTTGGCTTGTCTCCGCCGGGAGCTGCAAGAAATCACGCACCGCCTCTTCCTTCTCAAAAACGCGGCACTCGGGCGTCTGCAACAGCTTGAGCGCGCGCAGCGCCTCCGCCAAAAAGCCCGCGCCGCCCCAGCGCTTGCTGCTGTGAATCGCCTCGTAGAGCATGCGGTCGCGGCGGTTGATGTCGGGTTCCGCGAGAATGCGCTGCCGCTCGGCCTCGCCCACGCCCCACTCGCCCAAGGCCTCGCCCTGTGCGCCCAAAATCGCCTGCGGATGGCGGAAATGGCGCAGCGCCACCCGTCCCGAACCGATGAGCACAAAGGGCAGCAGGCGCGCCGCCTCGCGCATATTCTGCTCCACGTCAACCATGGTCTTCCCATAGCTCTGCCAGTCAATATTCGAGGCCGTATCACTCAGTCGTGCGGCCAGCTCCTGCAAACCCAAATCAGCCGTCTGCCCCGCCTTGGCTGCCATGAGCAGCTTCACATTCTCCGCCGTCAATGAACCCGCGGATTTGAGCGCCGCCAGCGAATAACCCTTGGCACCGTGCGCCCGGGCAAATTCCCCCAGCGAACGGTTGAGCATCTGGCCGCCCACGCGACTCATGCCGCAGAAAATCCCCGCCTGCACCGCTGCTCCCAACACCCCGGCCGCCGTCTGCAAGCGGCGATCCCCCTCCGGGGCACGCTCGCGAGCGGCAGCCACGGCCTCGCCCATGCCCGAGAGGCTCAGCAGCCCGAAGCCCGCCCCGCCGCAGAAAGCCATCGCCGCGCCGGGAGTTGCCTCGGCTGCATCCACCATCATCTGCTCGGCCAAGGAAGCATCCGGTGCCAAACGCACGGGATACGCCTCGCCCTGCGCGCGGCGGCGCAGCTCCTCAAACACCTGCAAGCGGGTATCCGTACCATCTGCCGCGCGACCCAACGCAGGCGCATTCAACGAGCGTCCCGCCTGATCCAGCGTCGCCGCTGCCGTATGCCCCACCCCCTGCAAGAGTCCCCAGTTCAGGTTAGCCATGCCGCGCTGAGCCGCCGCCCACATGGTCGGCAGCAGCGCCGAGCTTCCCCGCCCGCGCCGCCCCTCAGGCAAACGCGTCATCGCCACGCGGTACAGAACGGCGCGCTGCTGCGGATCCGTCTCCGCCAGCGCATCAACCACGGACATCAGCTCGGGAACTCGCGAGTAAAAGCGGAGCATATCCGTTATCTTGCCCCCCTCCACCCCCTCCACAGCCGCCATCGCCTGCGCCACACGATCCGCCAGAGGCAACACCCGTCGGCGCTCGCGGCTCCCCTCGGCATAGCCCAACGCCGCCACGCGCGCCTCCGGCGTCTCCGCCTCTGGAGCAGCCTCCGCCCCCTCCAGCGCCCGCTCATAGGCTCGGGTGTACAACTCGCGCGCCTGCAACCGTCGCGGCTCATCCTGCGCCACCTGCGACAGCGAGGCAAAAAGCTCCGGCTCACTGTCCCCGCTGCCCAAGCTCCGCGCCAAATGCTGTCGCAGCATCGGCCACTCCGCCGCCACCCGAGCACGCGGTCGCCCCGAAAAATCCGCCGTCCACGAACGATTCACCGTCGAGAGCAGCTGATACTCGCGCTCCTCGCGCGACAGCGTGGCATCCGCCGCACCGGCGCGCTGCTGAACCTCTGCGGGAATACTCGCCGCATCTCCCGTCAGCACACGCTGCCAATACGCCCTCAGGGGCGTATCGAGCGAGATCACGGCGGGCTCCTCCGCCTTACTCTCCCGCGGCGATCCCGCGCCCGTATCTTCGCGCACAGGGGTTCTCGGCTGAGCCGCCTCCACGCTCTCCCCGACGGCGGGCAAAGGCTCCGCCTGCTGCGACAACTCGGGCTGCACGCTCGCTTTCGGCGCATCCTGCGGCACCGCCTCAACAATGGGTTTTGCTATCATAAAAATATTCCTCAAGCCTGTTGCGTCTCGTAGCACACCCAGCCCGATGCGGTAGAGCCGCAATCGAGCAGCCACGCATTCAGCTCCTCATCGCTCTGCGCCGCCAAGCGCTGCTGCGCCTCCTGCTGCATCCGCGCCAGACGCTGCTGCGGCACGGCATCCTCCGGGCATCCCCAGCCCCCCGCAAGATACACATTCCACAAAGCCTCCCCCACGCGTCGGCGATGCTCCGGCGGCAAGCTTGCGCTGCGCTCCAAATAACCGAGCAGCGCACGCCGCTGCGGTGCGGGCGCCCCCAACGCCGCAATCTCCACGCGCAGCGCATCCGCCGCGACCTCGCCCTCCTCACGCGTATCCACGCGGTGCTGCCACGCTGCGTATTCCTGAGCCGACCACGTTTTTTTCTCCGCAAGCGAAGCATCTACGATGCCAGCCTCGGCTGCCCGCTGCAACTCCTGCGGGGTCGGCTCGCCCCCCTCGGCCAAGCGCCGCGCCCACTCCTGCCCCAAGGTGCGCTGTAACCCACGGCGAGCCTGCGACACCGCCAACTCCACCTGCTCGAGCTGCGCGTTCCCGGCGGGGCGAACAGCATCCTCGCGCCGCCAATCGCGCAGCGCCTCGGCGGGCGACTCCTGCAACGCCCGCGTCCAGCGCGCCGCGCAGCAGCGGCTCTCCACCTCGCGGCGGCGCTCCTCCATCTGCTCCTCGGGCACAAACACCCCACGCCCCAGCTCCAGCTGCTGCAAAGCCATTTGCGGCTCCCCGCGCGACACCTCGCTCTCCAACACCTCCTGCCAGCGATGCCGCGAATTCGCGACACGCTCTAATTCATACCGTCTCTTCGCCAGGAGAGAGGCTCGCTGCACCATCGCCCCCGCTGCTTCGCGCCACTCCGGCGGCAAAGCCGCCGCCGTCTCCGCCACCACGGGAGCCCCCGCCCGCCGCCACACAGACGACCAATCCCCGGGCTCGCCATCGCCCAACGAATGCCCCTCTGCCCCCATCTCCTCCGTCAAGCGAGCCTGCATCTGCGAAACCACGCCCACCGTATTCACCTGCCGCTTCGCCTCATCCAGCACCTCATCGGCGCTCTCCCTCGCCGCAGAATCCTGATGCCTCGTCACAGCCGTCGCCAGCTCGGCGCCCCCGCTCACCGCCTCCACCCAACCCTGCCCCCATTGAGCCGCGGCACGCCCCATCCCCTCAATCCCGGATGTCGGCACCCGGAGCCCCGCCCCCGGATACGCCACCAATGCCCACTCTTTCATGCGAATCGCCATGGCGCCAGCATCGCAAAGCGCCTCCGGGCGCGCAAGACGGCAGAGCCCGTCCGCATGCGATGCCCGCCCCCGGGACAATAGCCCGCAACAATCAAAAAGGCTCTTCCCCCGGGCAGAGGAAGAACCTTGTCTCTACAGCCCTCCGGTGTGCAAGCCTCAGTCGAGCTCCCACACAATCGTGCGCGTGCTCAGCACCCCCGGCCGCAGCACAATCGAGGGGAAGTGCGCGTGGTGAGGCGCATCCGGGTAGCACTGCGCCTCCAGCGCCACCCCACCACGCGGCAAGGGCAAATAATCCCCCGTATACACCTGCATACCGGGAGCATCCGTGCTCACGCGCAGCGTGCGCCGCCCGTTGGTCAACAACGCCGCCCGCCGCAAACCGGGCGCGGGGCTCAGCACATAATTATCATCGAAACCGCCGGGCAAGGCCGCCGCCATACGCTCCCCCAGCAGCACCGGACGGCGCAAATCATAGGGAGTTCCCTGCACCGCCGCCACCTCCCCCGTGGGGATATTGGCCACCATCGGCGTCATCTCTTCGGCATCCACCTGCAAGCAGTGATGCTCCACCGTACCCTGACCATCGAGATTCCAGTACGCATGATTGGTCAGGTTCAACAGCGTGGGTGCATCCGTCTCGGCCGCAAACTCCAAGCGCAGCGCGCGCCCCTCCAACGTGTACGTCGCGCGCACGCGCACCGTGCCGGGGTAGTTCTCCTCCCCCGCCGGCGACAGCAGAGAGAGCACCACCCGCGACGGCTCCGCCAGCTCCGTCCGCCACAGGCGATCACTGAACCCCACCACCCCGCCGTGCAAGTGATTCGGCCCATTGTTGCAGGCCAGCTGATAGCGAACCCCGTCCAACTCGAAGCACCCGCCGGCAATGCGGTTGGCCACCCGACCGCACACGCTGCCGCAGTAGCAGGTATCCGCCCGCAGCTCCTCCTCCGTCTTAGGACCATACAGGCAATCAACCCCCTGATAGCACACAGAAAGCAAACGCGCGCCCCAATTCGTCAAGCGCACGGAAAGCTCCGGCGACTCCAGCGTCAAAAACATCAGTTCATCCGTCATAAGAAAACTCAGCCATCAGCGGCGACACTCCCAGCGCGTCACTCGCCCATCCTCAAAGGTCACCGAAGCCCGCTCCTCCGGCACATAAGCCGTCCCGCCCCAGGCATCGCAACACCCGTAACAGCTCCACGCATGGTAGCCGCCGCCCGACATCATCACCGGGCGCAGGCTCGTGTACACCCAGCGCTCATAGCGGCGACCGCCCTCCTGCCCCAAGATGGGAGCCGCGCTCGGAGAGCCCCAGGCCAGCAGCACGGCCTCACGGCTCATCCCCTCGCACAGCAACCCCTGCCGCACCAAGACCTGCTGCTGCGACGGCAGCGACTGAAACAACACAGGATTCTGCGCAATGCGCTCAGCCGGACCCACACTGCCGCAGGAAACCAGCGACAGCCCCCCCACCAAGCAAGCCCATAGACGCGACAACATCCCCATAACACACATGACAATAGCACCTCATTTCCGGCTTGCCAAGGAAAAAAAACGGTGCTAGAGTACAGGCGTTTCCATGAAATCGCACGCTTTATTTTGCACACTGCTGGTTGCACCCCTCGCGGTCTGTTCCGCGGCTCAGGGGGCAGAGTCTGCCGATCTTGTGACCTCCGTTCTGCCGACTGACGGCACCCTGAAGCAAGGAGCCGTGGTTCGCGTGGTTCCCTCCGAAGAATTCGCCACCCTGCAAAAGGAGGTGCTGGAGCGCTTCGCCAAGCTCCCCAAGGAAAAACAACAAGCCATCTCCGACCACGCCGTCGAGATGACGCTGGCGGAATACACCCCCGAACTCTGGCCCAACAAGGCCGACTATGACGCCTACGCCGCCGCGTGGAAAAAAGCCACCCTCATCAAAGCCGCCGATGTTGCCATCGGCCTGCGCAAAAACAGCGACGGCACCTACCACGTCATCTCCGCCACGCGCGTCTCCAACAACGACACCATGCCCATCACCATGGGCTCGCTGAGCTACGACGCCACCAAGCATGTGTGGCTCTCCAACAACGGCGAGATGACGGGCAAAGAATTCCAGACCAACGAAGACCACCTGCTCGGCGCCCAAACCGGCATGGAGTGGAGCCTGACCAAGGAAGACAGCCTCTCCATTCTCAAGGAGCAGGTGCGCGTCACCAAAGCCACCGACGGCAAAGGAACCTACATCTACTACAACCTCTCGGAAATCTCCGCCTACAGCAAGGCACCCATCGCCAACCACGGCTATGTCATCTTCCTGCCCCACACAGCCGCCGCCGCCAACACCGGCCGCCCGGGGCAAAAGTAACGCGCAGCCCCTCCTCCCGAGCGGGAGCCCGCAGCACGGCGGTCTCCCGCTTTTTATGCCGCAAACCCACCCCTGCCGCCACCCATGAGAATCATCGCCGGAGCCGCCAAAGGCATGCCGCTGCGCGTCCCCGACAGCGGTGTGCGCCCCACGCAGGATCGCGTCCGCGAAGCCCTCTTCAACATCCTCGGCGAGCTCATTCAGGGAGCCCGCGTGCTCGACCTCTTCTGCGGCAGCGGCTCCGTCGGCATCGAAGCGCTCAGCCGGGGCGCTGCCACCGCACGCATGGTGGACGAATCGCGCGCCTCCTGCGCCACCGCGCGGCACAACCTCGAGCGCTCGCGGCTGCGCGGCGGCAGCATCACGCAGAGCGACTGCCTCGCCTTCATCCGCCGCGATCACGGGTGCTACGACCTCATCTTTGCCGACCCTCCCTACTGCAAGGCTATCGGCGACCGTGACCTGATTGCCGAGCTGCTCAACGACCGCACCGCCGAACTGCTCGCCCCCGGCGGCTACTTCATCGCCGAAGCCCAACTCGGCTACGGCATCGGCACCGCAGCGGGCTGCAACTTCGCAGGCTGGGAGCTCGTCGAGCAGCGCAGCTACGGCAAAAACACCATCCTCTTCTACCGGGTAGCCAGCTCATGAAACGACTCCTCTTCCTCAGCCTCTACAACCTCGTCTTCCCCATCTTCCTGCTCTTCTCGCTGCCGGGCTACCTCATCAAGATGAAGAAGCGCGGCGGCTTCGGCACCGGCCTGCTCGAACGCTTCGGCATCTACCGCCGCCCCGCCGACCAAGAGCCTCGCGGCGGGCTCTACATCCACGCCGTCAGCGTGGGTGAAAGCTTCATCGCCCTCAAATTCATCCGCGAATGGCGCAAAACCCACAACGAACCCGTCGTGCTCGCCGTCGGCACTGCCACCGGGCACCAAGTCGTGCGCCAAGCCGCCATCCCCGGCGTACGCCCCCTCTACGCCCCCCTCGACCTGCCGGGGCTGCCCGGGCGCTGCCTCGACCGCTTCCGCCCGAGCGCCGTCGCGCTCATCGAAGCCGAGCTCTGGCCCAACTTTGCCGAAGCCTGCCACCGCCGCAAGCTGCCCCTGATCATGCTCAACGCCCGGCTCTCCCCCCGCAGCGAAAAACGCTACGCCGCTGTACGCGGGATCAGCTCCCTGCTCTTCTCGCGGCTCACCGCCCTCGCCGCCCAAAACGAGCGCGATGCCCGGCGCTTTGACGGCATCGGCGTCGCCCCCGACATCATCCGCAGCATCGGCAGCATCAAGTTCGATGTGCTGGGCGACACCCCACAAGAACCCCGGAGCGACTTCCGCGATATTCTCCGCCGCCTGAGCCAAGGTCGCCCCGTCGTGCTCGCCGCCTCCACCCACGCAGGCGAGGAAGCCCTCATCGCCCGCGCCATCCGCGAAGTCGGCGCCTGCCCCCTCATCATCCCGCGCCACGCCGAGCGGCGCGAAGCCGTCTGCGTCGACCTACGCGCCGCCGGATTCACCCCCCTGCTGCGCAGCGCCGGCGACCTACCCGAAGCGCTGCCCGAACAAGCCTGCTACGTGGCCGACACCACGGGCGAGCTGCGCGACTGGACCGCGCTGGTGCAAGTCGCCGTCATCGGCAAGAGTTTTCTGGCACGCGGAGGGCAAAACCCCGTCGAAGCCATCGCCGCGCAGGTCCCCGTCATCGTCGGCCCCGACATGTGCAACTTTGCCGATCTGGTTGCGCTGCTTCGCGAGGCCGGAGGCATCCGCATCTGCACCGCCGAAGAGCTCGCCGACACCCTGCGCCAAGTGCTGAACGACCCCGCCGCCACCGCCGCGCAAACCGAAGCTGCCTACCGCGCCCTCAGCGTACACAGCGGTGCCACGGCACGCAGCGTCGCGCTGGTCAGCGAGTATTACTGCCGGAGCTGACTCCCACTCATTCCCTCACCCGCACCTGCAACACGCGCTGCTCCGCAGGCGGTGCATCCGTCTCCCAGCAGCGGCGGTACAGCAAACGCAACAGCTCCGTCCCCGGCTGCAAACCGTGCAGACGCACCCGCATCACCCCCGGAGCCCCGCACAGCAGCTCCTCCCCCTCCGGCGGCAGCGGCGGCGCCTCAAAAGAAAGCTCCACCGCCAACACCGCCGAACGCTGCGGCGCCACCAACTCCCACTGGAACCCGGTGCTCGGATTGCTCGGCAACTCCAACACCCGCACCTCCCCCACCGCCACATCCACCACACCCGAGGGCTCCGCAGGCGCGCACAGCGCCGGCAAAGCCCCGACCAACATCAGCATCCGAAACAGCATACCCCACCACCCTAGCGCAAAAACACCCCCCATGCAAGCGCGATATGCTCAGGGCGCCAAGCGCTCCGTCAACGCATCCCAACACCGCTTGGCCTCCAGAATCTTCTCTCGGCTCACCGACGATGACAACTCCCACGTCAGGGGCATTCCCCGGCGGAAAAAGCGCGGCAACAAACGCTCGAAATCCACATCGCCGCCGCAGAAAGGTGCGCGGTGATCCCGCTGCGGCCACTGTACATCATTCACATGCGCGCCGAACAAATAGGGCTGCATCCGCGCCAAAAACTGCTCATGGTCAAGCAGCAGGAGATTGTGCTTGCGCTGAATATGCCCGAAATCGTGCCAATACGCCACCGCCGGGTCATCGCGAAACGCCTCCATCAGCGCGGGGAACTCCGCATCGCCCGGCACCTGCTCAAAATGGCTGCGCCCCTCCACCGCCAACACCAGCCCCATCGGCCGCGCCAGCTCCGCCAGCTCCTGCAGCGCCTCCCGAGCACGCGCCTCGTACAGCGGCGCCTTCTTCTGCCGCTCCCGAACAAGCCTGCCCTTTAGCGCCGCATACGCCCGCGTCCCCCGATACCCATGGCGCACCAAGCGTTGCAAACGGCTCGTGGCATGCGAGCGCGCCATCAGCTCCACCATCCCCATGTGCAGCACCACATAACGCGCCCCCAGAGACGCCGCCACCTGCAAGGTCTCGCGCGTCAGGCGCATAGCCCGCGCCCGCTCCTCCGCGCGATACGACGTCAAGCGGTACACATCCGGCGCATCGCCCTTCACCTCCATCGGCGCCGGGCAAAAATTGTGCACCCCCGCCACGCGAATGCGCCCCTCCTCCACCGACTGCACAATCCCCGGCAGCAGCGACAGGGGCAAGCCGTGCGAGGCCTCAATCATGTCAAAGCCCAGCTCGCGGATCGCATCGCACAAGCGATTTCCATCCGTGAACTGCTTGCTGTTCCAGCAAGTGGAAAAAACATTCACCTCCCCATCCTAACACTCCCGCTCCGCCCTGTAAACCCCTTTCCTCTTCAATGTTTCCTGATGTTAGTTGCAAAACTAAACGAAACACAGAAAATCCACCGATAGCGCCCAAACTGCTCTGGATTCTCAGCACGCAAATGATCTCCCAATCTTTGTGCGGGTATATTCCAATCTTCGATCCCTCGAGAAATCGCATGCGTTCTTGCAATCTCATTTTTAACGGCATGCGTTGATGATGGTTCGCTTCCCTCTGCGGGAACAGCAAATGGCTGTTCAGAGGCATTGTCTTCTTTACCAAGCTTCGTCAATCGCATTACGTCCGTTTAATGCTGTTGGCCGCATATCCTCCTTTACAGCGCAATTTCATTGTGATACCATCTACTCGTTGGCTTCCCCGGACTGGGTGAAGGTCTGCCAACCAAGACTCGGATCGTGTCTCCGAGAAGCGGAAGTGATGAGCCGCTTGTAGCAATAAAACTGGAAAGGAACCCAGCAGCATGTGGCGCGAAACTGACCTCGACGTTTTCTGGATCAGCACAGCCGTGCCTCTTGTCGTTCCTGAACGACAAGAGTAAAGATTCGGACAAGAGTAGCACGCTGAAAAGCGTGTTCGGGGGACATCGGATACCCCGTATCCGGTGTCCCTCTTTTGGTTCTGTTTCCAATTTACTGATGCTCATCATGGTTCGGTTCCATCATCCGAACAGAACGCATGATTCTCAACAACGATATCGCAAAAGGCTCTCGCGGCAACATGAGACGGATGAATAGACGCGCGTACGAATTTTGTCATTTTGCGAGCGCTCGCCTGCGCATCATCATGGAATGCGATCGCAGATGCCCCTTTTCGCAAATCGCAAACATGGATGTTGTCCCGAATTTCGTTTTCATCCTTCCCAAGAGGGAAGTTGGTGAAGAAATTGGGGGAATCCGCAGCTGATAGAGGAAAAAGGCACACGAAGATTGTTGCTATCCTGCAGAAAGTGAAGCGCTGTTCAGCATCAGAGGGGCTTTGTGAGACGATCAGCAAAAAACAAGCGCCCCGCCCGGCACGATGACCCGACGGGGCTCCCGAAAGCCACTTGTGTGTGTTTTTCAGGTTGTTTTCATAGAACCAAAGAACGGGTGATGAGTCCGTCCCAGACCTACGGATGCAGTTGACGCAAAACATTCAGGAACCTCAACTACATGGACACTTTATCAATACAGGATGCTTTTTGCAAGTTTTATATTGAAAAATCGAAAATAGGTGGGTCTGTTTCCATTCGGCCATAAAGAAAACAAGAGATTTTGTACATTTGCCAAAGTCTCAGGAAGTAAACTTATCGTCAATTATCAGGGATAGGTAACTCTCATCATACAACACACAAGCCATTGCCTGCATCCGCCTGATGGCAGCGTTGGGTGATTCCTTTCGCTCCGACTTGATTTTGCAGCGAATATGGTTCATCGCCTTGTTAAGCAGCTCTCTAATCTTACCAGAAACGTTCCGCAATATCTTAACGTTGCTTCGCATCAACATTTTTATCCTAGGAATAAGTCATGGTGTTGCAGTGTCCCTGTCTCGCGAGTAAAAATCTTGCCGGAATTGTTCCCTGAACAGATGCGCGTGAGCGCAGTCCGCAGGTGAGGACGCTCGCCGGGTCCCGCTCGTCCGCTGTAAACGACGCGAGCCGCAAGGTGTTACTCTTGCGGCTCGTGGTTAGCTCCGGCAGCATCTTGCCTCGCACCCGCCCCACGGGT
>JBJEVN010000031.1:0-15273 GCA_051884385.1 Akkermansia sp. | reverse complement strand
TACCGCTTTCTTTGTCTTACTCCCCCCTCTCCCCACACCAGCGGATTTGAAACAGCCCCGATATACAGGCTTTTCTGACGGGGAACTATTTTTGGGGATAAGTTCTCAGTAAGGTCTTTATACATTGATAATCAATAAGATTACCTATTAAAGCATTGGAAATGCTGTATATGTTTCTTCGGACATACATGCTTATGAAGAGGGCACTTCACCGGGATTATTTAAGGGAGCTTGTTCAGGACTGTATCGGTTGTGCCGCATGTCAGAATGTTTGCTCCCGCGATGCTATTCGCTTGGTGGACGATACCGATGGCTTCCTGAAGCCGCTCATTGATGAGGCTTCTTGCGTGGGTTGTCGCGCCTGTGAGCACATCTGTCCGATATGGAAACGGGAAGGCTCTCTTTGTCAGAGTGAGGACAAGATTCCGCAACCTTCATTTTATTTCGGATGGCATCGCGATGAGCACTTGCGCTACCAAAGCTCCAGCGGCGGTTTCTTTACGGCGCTGGCTCAGTATGTTTTGGATCGTGGCGGCTGTGTCTTCGGGGTTGTTATGGAGGGTGGCAAGCATCCCCGTTTTGCCATGGCGGAGAACTTGGAAGAGCTGGCCCCGATGCGGGGGAGTAAATACGTTCAGGCGCGGGCGGACGGTGTGTACCGCGATGTACGCGCTCAATTGAAAACGGGGCGGCTCGTTCTTTTCAGCGGTACCCCCTGCCAAGTCGGTGCGCTGTATCAAGTGTTGCGCAGCAGACCTTGCAATCTGCTCACTATGGATATTGTATGTCATGGCGTGCCCTCCTTTCATCTTTTTAGGCGCTATTTAGAGCACATCCGGCATGCCGAGTAGGTGGATGCGGAGCCGGAGTCTGTTTTTTTCCGCGATAAACGTCGTGGCTGGCTCCATTATCGTTTCGGGATGAGGCTGAAGTGGGCAAGTGGTCATGAGTATTACGAATAAAACGGGAAGGATGCGTTTTTGCGTGCTTTTCTCGGTGATGATATTCTGAATCGCGGTTGTTACAGCTGCCGTTATGTTGGTTTTGAGCATCGTTGGGCTGATTTTACGGCTGCCGATGCGTGGGAGGCGTGGCGCTACTGTGAGGAGGAGAAGCTTCGGGCGGGGATGTCTGCGGTCGTGCTCCATACGGAACGAGCGCGCTGCGTGATGCCGCAGTTGACATGGTTCCACTCTTTCGCGGTGCCGGAGTCACAGGTGTTGCGGCATAATCCGGCTCTGATCGCCCATCGTCCGTTTCCTGCTCATCACCGCTATGCGTTGAACATGATTCGCTCCCACTCCCTTGCCGTCTTTTTGCGGCGGATGTCGTCGTTGAGGCTGTGGTATCGCTTGATGGGCAGATTGCGGCGGCTTCCGCTCAGGCTGCTGCGTCGGGTGATTGCTTGGAGATGAGACGGCGCAGCCGCGTCTTTAGGAGCAGGAGGAGCTCGCCTGTAAGCGCATCCTTGCGGAGCAGCAACCAATAGATGCCGATGGAGCAGGGGAGGGCGAGCAGCAGGTGCAGGTAGGGTGCCATCGGTACAGTGGTCAGCAGCAGCGCCGGGAGATTGGCCAGCAGAGCGCTGCTGACGTAGGGGGCAAAGTCTGTGCACTGTTTCCACCAGGTCAGGCGGCTGATTTGCGCGGTGTAGTGGAACGAGAGAACACACCACAATACCGAACTGAACACCGCCTCCCAGCAGATGGCGACCATGCTGATGAAGGCGGCGGCGAACATGGCGGACAGGCTCAGGACGCGCAGGATGACGGAGATCTTGAGAATGATGTCTGTTCGGCCTTTGACCATGTACAGATTGCTGTTGATGCCCGCTAAGGCATTGATGGAGGTGCTGATGCAGATGAGCTGCGCGTAGAGGACGGCCTCTTCCCAGGCGGGTCCGTAGAGCAGCAGGATGATGGCGCGGGCGTTGCAGGCCAGCGTCAGCATGATGAATTGGGAGACAATGTTGTTGAGTCGGATGTATTTGCGGTACACGTGCAGCAGGTGCTGCTCATCCGTCTGGATGGCCGCAAGTACCGGGTAGATGACCCCCCCGAGCATGCCGCCGATGAACGATCCGGGTATGGTAACCAGTGAAAAGCCCCGATTGAAATTACCTAAGCTCGCCGCAGAATAGAATTTGCCGATGAGCAGGCGGCGTGATTCCAGATAGAACACCGTCAGCAGTCCGTTGATCGTCAGCCGGATGCCGAATGGGAACAGGTGGCGGAAGGAAGCTCCCGACCACAGCAGCTTGGGTTTCCACGGCGACAGCGACCAAATCAGAATCAAGTTGAGGAGCCCGGAAAGCACGCTTTGCACCATGAGTGCCCAGTATCCCCAGCCGAGGTAGGCGGACCAGATGGTGAACGGCATGGGGATCAGCGTGCTGATGATGCCGATGATGGCCGGAGTTTTGAAGTTGCGGACGGCGGAGAAGAGGGCGGTGTGTACACCTGCCGTGGAATTGAGGAACATCATCAGCGCTGAGACGCGCGTCAGATTGACCAAAGGCGGTTGGCGGAAGAAATCGGCGAACCACGGAGCTGCGGCAAACAGCAGGGTGGAGAACAGCAGCGAGGCCGCTGTGTTGAACCAGAACATGGTGGAGCAATCAGCCTCGGTGCGGTCTTGTGTGCGGATGAGGGCGGCACCGAGACCGCAGCTTTGCAGCTGAGCCGCGATGGCAAAGAAGAAGCCGGTGAGCGCCAAAATACCAAAATCTTCCGGGCTGATGAGGCGAGCTAAAATGACGCCGTAGACAAACTGCACCGGCTGCAGGGTGAGTTTTTGGATGGCTCCCCATTTGACACCGCTGATGACTTCTGCCCGGACACTGCCCATAGAACGGCGTGCAGGATACAGGCTGTTACCCAACTTGTCAAGGGCGGAATGCCGCGCAGAAAGCCGGAGCTCAGCGGAACTCGCGGGGTGCTTCGCGGGGGAGGGCTTGTAGGAAGCGCGAGCCGTAGAACTTGCCCGTGATACGCGAGTCGAGCAGGCAGACCATCCCCGTGTCGCTCTTGGAGCGGATGAGCCGCCCGATGCCCTGGCGGAACTTGAGGATGGCCTCGGGCAGGCTGTAGTCGCGGAAGGGGTTGCCGCCGCGCTCGCGGATGTCTTCCATGCGCGCTTCCGTCAGCGGGTTGCTTGGAGATTCAAAGGGAATGCGCGTGACGATGACGTTGGAGAGCGCCTCGCCCGGCACATCCACCCCCGTCCAAAAGCTGTCCGTGCCCAGCAGCACGCTGCCGACGTGCTCCTTGAAGCGGCTGAGCATTTGGCTGCGGCTCAGCCCGTCGCCCTGCACCAGTAGCGGCCAGCCCTGCGCCAGGCAGAGGGGGCGCAGCCGCGCCGCCTGGTCGCGCAGGAGACGGTAGCTCGTGAAGAGCACAAAGGCGCGCCCCTGCGATTCGTGCAGCATCTGCATAATTTGCTCGCAGAGGGCGCGGTTGTACGGCTCCTCCTCGCTCTGCGGCGGGGGCGGGGGCATGCTGCGCGCCACGATGATGCGCATTTGCCGCGCAAAGTCAAAGGGGCTGCCGATGCGCAGCGCGGCGGCGCTCTCCGCCCCTACGCGTCCGGCAAAATAGTCCATGCTCCGCTCGCCGGCGGAGAGGGTGGCGCTGGCGCAGATGCAGCTGCGCCCCGCCTCGAAGAGCTTGTCGCGAAGCACGGGTGCGACGTTGATAAGCGCGCTGCGCAGGGTGGTGGCGCGCCCCTCGCTGCCGCTGCTCTCGGCCCAGTAGACGGCGTTGTCGCTGTGGCTGAGCGCGATGAGCTCCTGCGCCGCATCCGCATAGGCGGTGATGCGCGCCGCTGTGTCCGTGAGTTCCAGCCGCGTCAGCTCGCTGTCCCCCTGCTCGTCCTCCAGCGCGTGGGCAATGCGGCGGATTTCCTCGTAGAGGCGCTGCAGGGCGGGGCTGAGGATGTTCTCCGTCCAGCCGGGTTGCCGCAGGCGCACCGTGCCTCGGTGGGCATCGAGTTGGCAGTCCGCGCGCACGTTGCTGAAGAACTCGGCGGCGGCATCCTGCGCTTCCTCGATGAGCTGCAGCAGCTGCGGGCTCGCCACCGCGCGCAGGCTGCCCTTGTGGGTGCGCGGGTTGTAGAGGCGCAGCAGGTCGTAGCCCAGCTCGGCCTCGCCCAGGCAGAGCCCCAGCTGGTTGGCGGCCACGGTTTCGATGGTGTGCGCCTCGTCGAGAATCACAAAATCGCCGGGAAACACAAAACCTTCGGGGGGAGCCTCGCCCGCCGCGAGCATCTCGTCGGCCAGCGCCAGCAGCCCGAAAAAGAGCGTGTGGTTGAGCACCACCACCTGCGCGTCCTGCACGCGGCGGCGCGCGGCCTGGTAGGGGCAGTCCGGCCCGCAGTTGCGCAGGGTGCAGATGTGGCTCTCGCTGCACACCTGAGCCCAGACCTTGGGGGAGATGTCCAGCTCCGGCGGCAGGTCGGCCAGCGTGCCCTCGTGCTGCCCGCGCGACCAGGCCAGCAGGTCGTGCAACTGGCGGGTTTCCTGCTGGTTGAATAGGTCGCGGCTCTGCTCCAGCGCGCGGCGCAGGCGTGTGCGGCACAGGTAGTTGGCGCGCCCCTTGAGCAGGGCGGCGGCAAAGGGCGTGCCCAGCGCCTTGGCTACGGTGGGCAGGTCCTTGTGGAAGAGCTGCTCCTGCAGGTTGATGGTGTGGGTGGAGATGACCGCCTTGCGGTTGTGCTCCAGCGCAAAGCGCACGGCGGGGATGAGGTAGGCCAGGGATTTGCCCACCCCCGTGCCGGCCTCCACCAGCAGGGCGCCCTCCTCCTCCAGCGTGCGGGCCACGGCGGCGGCCATCTCCTGCTGCTGGGGGCGGAACTCAAAGCCGCGCGCACCCGAGAGCAGGCCGGTGGCGGAGAAATCGGCGAGGGTTTGGGTGAGCAGCTGTCCCACGGGCGGCGGCGGGGCTTAGAGTTCGCGCTCGCCGCAGGTCGGCAGTTGCAGGCGCGTGGGCAGGTCGGGGAAGAAGGTGCGCATGGTGGTGATGTCGGTGTTGCCGTCAGCAAAGTACCATTTTTTCAGGGCAGTGCCGCGGGCGCGCCCCTTGTCGGTAATCTGCTCGTCGCGGATGGCGTAGATGTAGTGGCGGCGCTCGATGCGGCGGCGGTTGCCGTCGGTCGCAGGCAGGCTGATGACCAGCGTGGTCGGCAGGATGACGATGCGGCTGCAGTCGCCGTTGGCGGTGAAGTTTTCCGCGCGTACGGTGCCTTTTGTATCACGGCGCACAGCGTTGACCATGCTCATGGGCGGGGTGACGAGGTATTCGGCGGTCGGCGCGCCCACGCTGTAGCTCTCGATGCGCATGCCGGAGTCGCGCATGGCTTTGCTCATCTTGGCGTACTGCTGCCGCAGCGCCTTTTCGTTGGCCTCGCGGCGCTCCCGGTTCTCGGCGGCGCTCTCCGCCCGCGTTCCGGTGAAGAGCTGCGCCTTGTCCGCCTCGCTCTGGCGGCGCGCGCCCAGTTGGTCGGCGTAGGTGCGCCGCAGGGGCGGGTACATGGAGTCCAGCGCCCAGCTCAGGTCGCAGTTGCGCACGGCGGCGCCGTACTGGCGGGCGGCTTCGCGGGCGCTGTCGGCCTCGGGGGTCAGCGCCGCGAGCGGCAGCGCGCCGAGCAGGGCGAACAACAGACAAAGGGTGCGTGTCCTCATGCCCCGCATGATAGCAAAGGACACCCGTCGCCGCAAGCGCAAAGCGCGGGGGCTTGTATCACGTTGCGCGACAGGGCGTGCCATTCCCCGCTTGCTTTTGGCGGCGGCTGCGCTACAATGGGCGGCGATGGATGGCGAGGAGAGCCCGAGGATGCGCGCGGCGGATTGCGCCCGCTTGGCGGAGCAGCGCGCGGCGGAGCTGCGCGCCGCGGGGGCGGAGCTGCACCCCGTGCGCGGCAAGGGGCGGGCGCTGGCGCGGCAGTTTTGGGCGCGCGCTTGGATGCGGCAGCTGGCGCAGGAGGAGCAGTGCGGCTGTTGCCTGGCGCCCGGGCGCAGCCTGCTGCGCCACGGTGGGGTGCTGGATCTGCGCGTGGCGCCCGGTCGGGTCGAGGCGCTGGTGAGCGGCGAGGCGCTTTGCGAGGTGCTGCTGCGGGTCGAGGCGCTCGACGCGGAACGCACGGCGGCGCTGGCGGCAGCCTGCCAGGGGCGGGTGGAATCGCACCTCGCGCTGCTGGAGGGTCGGGTGGATGCCGCGCTGGCCGAGCAGCTCTGCGCGCCCGAGACGGGGCTGCTGCCCGAGCGGCGCGATTGGCACATGAGCTGCAGCTGCTCGGATTGGGCCGAGCCCTGCCCGCATGAGGCGGCGGTGCTCTACGCCCTAGGCTGCCTGCTGGACGAGGCGCCCGAGCTGCTCTTCACCCTGCGGCAGGTCGACCCTCAGCGCCTGCTGCGCCCCGCCGATCCCCCGCCCGACACCGCCGAGGCGGATTGGAGCGCTCTCGGGGCGCTCTTCGGCATTGAGCTGGAGGACCACTGACTCATTCGCGCCTTGACTTTCGGCGGTGTACACGCTATGGTCGCGCGCGTATGAACAATTCTGCCAAAAGCTACAAGGATACCCTCTTCCTGCCCGACACCGCCTTCCCCATGCGCGGTGATCTCACGAAGAAGGAACCCCTCCGTCTCGAACAATGGGAGAACGGAAAGCTTTATGAGCGAATTACCGCGCGGCGCAAGGCGCAGGGGGCTCCCCTCTTTGTGCTGCACGACGGCCCTCCCTTCGCCAACGGCGATGTGCACATGGGTACGGGGCTCAACAAGATTCTCAAGGATCTGATTATCAAGAGCAAGACCATGGCGGGCTACTACGCCCCCTTTGTGCCGGGCTGGGACTGCCACGGCCTGCCCATCGAGGCTAAGGTCGTCAAGGAATTTCAGGGGCTGGAGCCCGCGGAAATCCGCAAGCGCTGCGCGGAGTTTGCGCTGGGCTATATCGACCAGCAGCGCCTCTCCTTCCGCCGCCTGGGCATTTTCGGTGACTGGTTCCACCCCTACATCACCATGCTGCCCGAGTATGAGTGCCACATCCTGCGCGTCTTCGCCAAGCTGGTGGAAAGCGGCGCGGTGTACCAGAGCCTCAAGCCCGTGCAGTGGAGCTACGCGCACCACACGGCGCTGGCCGAGGCCGAGGTGGAGTACATGGAGGACACGGCGACCTCGGTGTTCGTGGCCTTCCCCATGGCGCAGCCCGTGCAGGGTCACGACTGCTCGATGGTCATCTGGACGACGACCCCCTGGACCCTGCCGAGCAACCTCGCCATCGCGCTGCACCCGGACTATCGCTATGTCATCGGTCGCTATGCCAAGGACGGCGCGGAAAAGACGCTTATCGTGGTGCGCGAGCTCATCGAGAGCTTCACCGCCAAGACCGGTTGGGTGCTGACGGAGGAGCTGGGCAGCTTCTGCGGGCGCGAGCTGGAGCGCGCCGTGGCGCGCCACCCCTTCCTCGACCGCGATTCGCTCATCATCAACGCCGAGTATGTGACGCTGGACACGGGCACGGGCGCGGTGCATATCGCCCCGGGGCATGGCGCGGACGACTACATCGCGGGCATGCAGTACGGGTTGCCCGTGCTCTCTCCCGTGGATGACGACGGCTGCTACACCGCCGAGTGCGGCGTGCCCGAGCTGGTGGGCAAGCATGTGTTTGCGAGCAACGAGGCGGTCATCGACATGCTGACGGCGCGCGGCGCGCTGCTGGGGCGCGAGGAGTTCACGCACCAGTACCCGCACTGCTGGCGCTCCAAGACCCCCATCATCTTCCGCGCGGTCAAGCAGTTCTTCATCAGCATGGACAAACTGCGACCGCTGGCGTTGCGCGAGATTGACAAGACGCAGTGGATTCCCGCCTGGGGGCGCAACCGCATTGCCGGTACGGTGGAGACGCGCCCCGACTGGTGCATCAGCCGCCAGCGCACCTGGGGCGTGCCGCTGCCCGTGTTCTACGATGCGGAGGACAAGCCGCTGCTGGATGCGGCGGTGATTCGCCGCGTGGCCGACCTCGTGGAGCAGCACGGCACCAACATCTGGTTCGAGCTTTCCGACGCCGAGCTCTGCGAGCGTCTGGGGCTGCCCGCCGGGCTGCGCAAGGGCAAGGACACGCTGGATGTGTGGATTGATTCCGGCTGCTCGCACGTGGCGGTGTTGGAGAATCACCCCGAGCTGCGCGCCCCCGCCGATGTGTATTTGGAGGCGACCGACCAGCACCGCGGCTGGTTCCAGAGCTCGCTCATGCTCTCCTGCGCCTGGCGCGGGGTGGCTCCCTACAAGCAGGTGCTCACCCATGCCTTTGTGGTCAATCAGGACCGCAGCAAGCTCTCCAAGAGCGCGCAGGGTACTTACCAAAAGCCGACCAACGCCAAGTATTTTTACGAGAAGTACGGCGCGGACATCGTGCGCCTGTGGGTCTCCTCGGTGGACTGGCAGAATGAAGTGCCGTTCGGCGAGGATTTGTTCCGCCAGGTGACGGATCCCTACCGCCGCCTGCGCAACACGCTGCGCATTCTGCTGGCCAACCTCAAGGGCTACGACGGCGCACAGCGCCCGGAGCAGCTCGCGCCGTTGGATGCCTGGATTCTCGAGCGCAGCAACCGGCTCATCCGCGAGGTGCGCGCCGCCTACGAGGCCTACGAGTTCCGCAAGGTGTTCACGGCCATCAACCAGTTCTGCACCAACGACCTCTCCGCGCTCTACATCGACATCACCAAGGATAGCCTGTACTGCGATGCTGCGGACAGCCCGCGCCGCATCAGCAAGCAGTTTGCGCTGGCGCGCGTGTTCGATGTGCTGGTGCGGCTGCTGGCGCCCATCCTCGTCTACACGGCGGAGGAGGCCTGGGAGCACGCCGGGCATGCGGACTCGGTGCACGAGCAGGATTTCCCGACGGCGGAGCCCGCTTTCGATGCCGGCTGGGAGCCCGTGTTCGAGCGCCTGCAGCACATCAAGAGCGTCATTCAGGTGGCCATCGAAGCGCAGGTCAAGGCCAAGGCCTTCAACAAGAACAACGAGGCCGTGGTCACGCTCACCCTGCCGCAGGGCGAGGATGAGCGCGTGCTGAGCCTGCTGCGCGATGCGGAATTTGCCAAGGAATTCTTCATCATCGCCGGGCTGGAGCTGCAGGAGGGCGCGGCGGTGCTCGCTGCGACCGCCGCCAAGAGCTCCTGGGCCATGTGCCCGCGCTGCCGCCGCTACGAGCCCGCCGTGGACGAGGAGGGGCTTTGCGCCCGCTGCCACGAGGTGCTGCACCGCTGAGCCCATTGCCTGCTTATGAGACGCGGTTTCCTGTTGCTGGCGCTGCTCATTGCGCTGTTGGTGCTGGTTGACCAGGTGAGCAAGTGGCTCATCGTGCTGAACTTCCCTTTCGCGTGGGAGCTCGGCTATTCTCCGCGCGTGCTGCCGCTGCTGACGGACAATCCCCTGCTGCATTTCTCGCTGGTGCGGGTACACAACACGGGGGTGGCCTTCGGCACGGGCAACGGCACGGTCTGGGCGCCCTACCTCTTCCTCGGGGTGCAGGTGGCGGCGCTGGTGGTCTTTTCGCTGTTCTACCGCCGGGGCTACTTCGCGGGGCGCGTGCTCAAGCTGGCCTGGGCGCTCATCATGGCGGGGATTTTGGGCAACATGGCCGATCGGCTCGTGCAGGGCTTCTTCCGCCCCGGAGCGGAGGCGCTGAGCTTTTGGCAAAACCTGTCGCGCGGCTATGTGGTGGACTTTTTGGACTTTTCTTTCCCGTGGATTCGCACGGAGATGTGGCCGATGGGCTACCACTGGCCCTCGTTCAACGTGGCGGACAGCTGCGTATGCACGGCGGCGGCGCTGTTCCTGCTGGTGAGCCTCTTTTCCCCGCGCTGCTGCAAGGAGGGGCGCGGCGCATGAGGGGCGTGCCGGCGGCGGTGTGGCTCGCGGCGCTGGCGGTTTTGCCGGCGGCGGCGGGCTTCCGCTGCACGGAGCAGCGCGCCGCACTGAGCTACGGTCAACAGCGCGCCACCATTGTCTTCGAGACGGGCGACGGCAGCACCATCACCCGCGCCAAGCCCCTTTGCGACTGCCTGCGGCTCACCCCGCAGGGCACGCGCCTGCTGGTGGAGGCCGATACCTCGCTCTTCGATGCGCCCGTGGACAAGCAGATGGATGTCCGTACCTCCGACGGTAAGACGACGCGCCTGACGATTCATTTTGAGGTGCCGCTCGCGGTGCAGCTCTCTGCCCGCAGTCTGTTGTGGGATCGCGGCAGCGCCCCGCAGACGCAGGAGCTGCGTATCACCCTGCCGCCGGGTTCTCCCGTCACGGCGGTGTTGGAGGCGGGGCTGAGCGGCAGCGATTTTGATTACAGCACCGAGACACTGCGCCGCGGGCGCGAGTACCGCGTGCTCATCACGCCCAAGTCAACGGCGCACAAGTGCCTCAACCGCCTGGTACTCAGCTTTGCCGCCAAGGACCCGCGCTTCCGTCAGCGGATTGTGTACCTGCTGGTGCGCTGACCCCTCCCCGACCCGATGTGCGCGCGCTACAAAGCTGACGATGCCCCCGCTCCCGCCACCGCTGCGGCAGCGCCCCGCTATGCGCGCCCGCAGGCACCGCCGCGCGCACGCGTGCAGCCGACGTTGCGCCCGCCTGCGCCGGAGGAGGAGCCCCCCGTGGCCGCTCCGGCGCCCCCGCCCCCCGCGCCGCCGCCGGAGGATGCCTTCGGCGGCCCGCGCCCCGCGCGCGACTACCCGCGCTATGCCTACGACCCCAACGAAAACCCCTTCAACGAGTTCCGCCGCCCGCCGCGCCGGGGCTTGGGCTGTCTGGGGGCGCTGTGGCAGGTGCTGACCCTGCCCTTCCGCTTCATCGCGTTCCTGACGCGCCACTTGCCCAAGCTGGTGCTGTGGCCGATTCGACTGGCGGTGAGCCTGAGCTTTGTCGGCGCGGTGTTTGCGCTGGTGCTGGCCATCATCTACGGCATCAAGGCGGGGCGCTACGACATCACCCGCGTGCTGCACATGCCCGAGCGCACGGTGGTGCTCGACCGCAAGGGGGCGGAAATCGGCACGCTGCACGGCGAGAACCGCCGCAGCATCGACAAGCTGCACGAGGAGGTGCCGCGCTGGTTCATCGACGCGTTGATTATTCAGGAAGACCGCTCTTTTTGGAAGCACGGCGGCATTGACCCCCGCGGTCTGTTGCGCGCGGCGGCGCAGGTGTTCAAGCACCACCGCACCACGCAGGGCGCCTCCACCCTGACCATGCAGCTGGCCAAGAATACCTACAACCACCGCCTGCGCAGCTTCGATGCCAAGCTGACGGAGATGGCGCTCGCGCGGCGCATCGAGTCCACCTACGACAAGGAGACGATTCTGCTCTGCTACATCAACCGCGTGTTCTTCGGGCACACCTTTTTGGGGCTCAAGGCGGCGGCGCGCGGCTATTTCGACAAGGAGCCCCGCGACCTGACACCGGGCGAGTCGGCCATGCTGGCGGGCATTATTTGCAGTCCTAATGAGTTTTCGCCCTACCGCCGCCCGAGCGCGGCGCTGGTGCAGCGCAACAAGGTGCTCAAGCTGATGCTGGAGCATGGTATGCTGACGCGCCGACAGTACGAGGATGCCATGCGCGAGCCCATTCGCTGCCGCAAGCCTGAGTGGCGCGGACCGGATAACTATGCGCTGGATTTGGCGCGCAGCGAGGTTGACCATGTGCTCACGCTGCTGGACAGCGGCGAGCGCCGCATCAAGGACACGACGGTGTACGAGGGCGGCCTGACGGTACATACGACGCTCGATTTGGATTTGCAGGATGACATCATGGCGGCGTTGGATGCACAGCTGGTGGCGCTGCTGGAGAAGTCGCCGCACTATCGCCACCAGACCCGCGCGCAGTATCGCGCGCTGCGCGCCGCCTTGCCCCCGGAGCAGCAGGAGAATCTGCGCCCGCAGTATGTGCAGGCAGCGACGGCGGTCATCGACAATGCGACGGGGGCGCTGCTGGCGGTGGTCGGCGGGCGCAGCGCGCTGGAGTCGCGCCTGAACCGCGCGCAGCAGAGCCGTCGCCAGGTGGGGTCGATCTTTAAGCCGCTGGTCTACGCGACCTTCTTTGAGCGTGGGGCGGGACCGCAGACGCCGTTGTCGGACGGGCGCATCCTGCCCGGGGAAATTCAGGGCGGCAAGCGATGGAGCCCGGGCAATTCGGACGGTCGCTTCACGGGGGTGCATCCCGCCGCCTGGGGGCTGCTGAAGAGCCGCAACACGATGTCGGTGCGGGCGGGCAACCGCGCGGGCTTGCAGAATGTGGTCAACAGCGCGTTGCTGGCGGGTTTCCCGCGCCCGAGCCGCCCGCCGGGTCCCACGATTTATTTGGGCACTTGGGAGGCTAGCCCGGTGGAGGTGGCGGCGGCTTACACGGTATTTGCCAACGGGGGGGTGCGTCCCACGCCGCATATCATTACGCGCATCACGGATGCTCGCGGGCATGTCATCTGGGAGCACCGCCCGAGTGCGCGCCGCGTGTTTTCGCAGCGAACAGCCAATGCGGTCAGCGCCATCCTGCAACAGATTACCAAGCCGGGGGGCACGGCGGGGCGCACGCAGAAGCTGGGCTTTACGCGCCCCTGCGGCGGCAAGACGGGCACGACGAACGGCTACAAGAATGCGTGGTTTTGCGGGTTTACGGGGGAGTTGACGGCGGCGGTTTGGGTGGGCTTTGACCGCCCGGTGAAGATTGCGGAGAAGGCGTACGGCGGCACGCTGGCGCTGCCGCTGTGGGTGGCGGTGATGCGCTGCGCGGAGCAGCGCGGCTACCCGATGCCGGAGATTCGCACGGCTCCGGCGCGCACGACACGCAGCAGCGGGGTGCGGCTGTGCCGGGTGTCGGGGGCGCTGGCGCACAGCGGTTGCGAGTACGAGGGGACGGCGTACACGGAGACGATGACGGATGCCGACCGCGCTCGAGCGTTCTGCACGCGCCATGACGAGTTGGCGGAGGACCCCGATGCCGCCTCTGCGGATGATGTGGCGGAGGATCCCGATGAGGAGACGGCGGAGGACCCGGATGCGATGCCGGATGAGGACGTGGCCGAGGAGCTTTTGTGAGGGAGGCGGCTTGTGCGTGGCTGATGCCCGGCCTCGGGCATCCCGGGCGGGTGCTGTGTTGTGCCTTGTGCGCGCCGGTGCTGCGCGCTAGACTGGCGGGGTATGGGATTTACAGCGGCTACGGCGACGGCATTGGCCGGGGCTTCTGCCAAGGTGGTGGAGGCTTTGGGGCAGCATCAGGAGAGCAAGGCACTGCGCCGCGCGGCGGATGCGACGGAGCAGATGGCGCGCAAGCGCGCGGCGACGGTACGCGGGATTGCGCTGGAGAATCAGCGCCGCGAGCAGCGCAACGCGCAGATGGAGCTTTCGCGTGCGCGTGCGGATGCGGCGGCCTCGAACCTGCTTGCTGAGGGCAGCGTGGCGGCTCGTGAGACGGACTTGGCCACGCGCTTGGAGGATGAAATTGCGACGCGCACGAACAGCGCGCTGGCGGAGGCCGACCTCACGCAGGCGCAGGGCGCGCTGGATGCCTGGAACCTGCGGCAACAGGCGCGCAACACCAAGCTGGGCATGGTGGGCAGCCTGTTGGGCGGCACCGGCTCGCTCTTCAGTGCGGGCTCTTCTCGCTCTCCGAGGCGTTGAGCGCTTCGAGCTCGTTCAGGCGGTTAAGGTAGTAGTGCAGGGCGAGTTTGAGCACGGAGGTGCGGTCGATGTTGCGCTCAATCGAAAAACGTTCGAGCCGCTCGAAGAGCTCCGCATCGCAGCGGAAGGTAATCATGTGTAGAAGGGAGGCCACGTCATCCGTTATACACGATTCCGCTTGCCTTGGCAAGCGATGTTAGAGTTCTTCATCCCCAACAGGCAAGGACTGTTTTGAGGGAGCGAGGACGAGTGGTTCTGCCCGAAGCGTATTCTTGACACGACATCGGGAAGAGGGTAGTATTCCCGTATGCCGACACCCCTCTCTCCGATCCAGGCGGATTGGGTTCCCATCTACCGCCGCTTTGCCGATCGCCTGCTGGACTTTGCTGACGACCGTTCTGCACTCCTTGAGCATATTCGCAGCGCTTATCGGGCGGCGGGGCGCTCTCTTCCTATGCTCGAGCGGGAGGGATATGAGCTGAGGGATATATGTCCCTTTACAGTTTTGGGACTGTTTAATCGCCGTCCCAACACATCGGCGAATCGGAGCAGTATTCTCCTGCATTTACAGCGCGAGCTGGGCTTACCCGAACAAGCCCCAACTTCGTTTGAGGGCATCCCCACCTTTCACGTGCAACGGGGTACTGTCTATTATTTCATCGGTGACCGCGGTCAGGATGACATCCAACATCTTTGGGATTTGTTTGCTGCCGCCATACATTATGCGGATGAGTCTTCCGAACAGACCTCTAGGCGTTTCATTGAGCTCTATCATGTATGTCAAAAGCAAAAGGGAGTTAAATGGAATCTGAGTATCGCTTTCTTTTGGATGCGTCCCCAATGCTATCTCAGTTTGGATGGTAAGACGCGTTGGTATTTGACGAATTCTGTCTGCCCCAACGAACAACTCAGCCAGGTTCCCTCGGCGCAGCAGTACCTGAAACTTTGCGAGCGTGTGAAGGAAGAGCAGAAAATTCAGGAATTCACAGGTCTGGTTCGCTTGGCTTTGCACGAGGCTGATTCGGAGAATGAACGCCGGAAACAGTCAAACGACGGTGTCGCAACGCCCCCGCGAAAAATCCTGCAGTTGACCGAGGAACATGGTGTTTATCACGTGGACATTGACATCAGTTCCGAAGAGTGGAAGGAGATGCTGCAGGACAGGAACATTTTCTCCCCCGAGGCACTCAACATGGTTCTGAAGTGGTATCGGCAGCCGGGACATCAGGCAAGTAACAAGGAGGTGATGGCAGATACTCATCCGGGGCTCAAAAGCACGCCGTATAACGGTATTGTGATCGGTCTGGGAAAACGTATCGTCAGGCATTTGCAACGCTTTGAAGTGCGAGATACCACGGGCAAGGGCTCCTCGTATTTTTGTATCCCGTTTGAAGGCTGGCATGGCGAGCATGGCGATTTTATTTGGAAGCTTCGCGATGAGCTTGCGGAGGCTATTCGCGAATTGCATTTAGCTGATGAGGCGGTCGAGGATTCTCCTCCGCTCTCCGCTGCCGAGCCGGAACCCACCATGCCCGTTTGGGAGGCATACACGGAGAAGGATTTTTTGAGCGAGGTGTATCTTTCACGCGGGGAGTTTGAAACGAT
>JBJEVN010000030.1:0-3184 GCA_051884385.1 Akkermansia sp. | reverse complement strand
GCCCCCTTAGGCGTCAGCCTGAGGGGGCTTCCTTGTCCATGGAGAACGATGAACGGCCAACATCAACCTTGCCAAGGTTGATGTCGTGGGCTCACATCTCCGTATTGAGCATGCACCCGAGCGTCTGCAGCAGGTCGGGGTATCATGCAGCAGCTCCCGGCGCAGTCCATGAGCCAGCGCGGTTGCAATTTAGGTCTTGATTCAAAGGGTTCCTTTGTGGCAAAATCGCCTGCGGATGGGCACAACAGCCCCCCCCTCTCTCTCATCCATGAAGCGAACACTCTTATTCCTCTTGCTGGCGGGAATGGTGTCGGCGGTGCCGACCGCCGATAAAGCCTCGGCACCGAAAAAAGAATCTGCCAAAACGCATAAAAGAGCAGCCTTGCAGAGCAGCAACGGCATCTTTTCGCTGCACGAAGCTGCCGCAGCGGGCGATACAGATGTGATTGCTGCGCGCCTGGCCGAGGGGTTCGATGTCAACGAGCTTGATGAGCAGGGCAACACCCCCCTCCTGCTCGCGGCGACGGCCGGGCATCGCGCCGCTGTCAAAGCCCTGCTGGCCGGGGGAGCGGATGTATGTCGCCCCGACAAGTCCGGCAAGACCCCCATGGATCTGGCCACGAAGAGTGGCGTGAAAAAGGTGCTCGCCGTGGCTCTCGACAAGCGTCGGCTGGAAATTGAGCTCTCTGCCAAGATTGAAGCCGGGAACGCCGCCGCCGTGAAAGAAGCCCTCGCTGCGGGAGTGAACCCCGAAGCGTTCGCCGCCGACCCCACCAAGGGAAACTTGCTGGCGCTGGCCGTGACCTGCAAAAAGCCCGACATCGCGCAGCTGCTGCTGGCTGCCGGAGCCAAGGCGCAGACCGTGCTACCCGACGGGCGCGGCATGCTGCATGTGGCGGTGGATGCCGGAGCGGCTGAGCTGATTCCCCTGCTGCTCAAGGCCGGAGCCGACCCCATGCACCAAGTGAAGAACGGAGCGACGGCCCTGCACAATGCCGCTTGGACTTCGCGCGTGGACTGCGTGCGCGCCCTGCTGCCCGCCTACGAGAGCTGCGGCTTTTGCCCCGAGGGCAAGAGCCAGCCCAGCCCGCTGGCCATGGCCTCGGCGCGCGGCGCCGCCCTGCAAATGGCGTTTATTGACGGCGGAGCCGACCCGAACAAGGTGGCTCTCAAGGAGGGTGAAACCTTCCTCTTCCTCTGCGTGCAGCGCAATGCCTCGCCCGAAGTCATCAAGGCTCTGATGGCGCGCGGCGGCGACCCCACCATCAAGGCCGCCAACGGTAAATGCGCGCTTGATGTAGCCGACCCCGCGCTGCGCCCGCTCCTGAACAAATAAATTTTATCTTCCCCCCTACATACATGATGAAAACCCTGATGCTGAGTTTAGCCCTGGCGCTTCTGGCCGCGGTGCCTGCCGAGTTGCGCGCCGAGGTGCCCGAGGGCACCGATGTCAGCACCCTCAACGCAGCCGGAAACCGCGAGCAACACTACCGCCACCGCGTGATGCGCGCATACCGCCCGCTGGAGTACATCAACAAGCGCCTGAAGGTTAGCAATTATTCGCGCTATGAAAATCCCACGGGAATTTGGTTCACCGCCGGCGAGACGGCGCGCATCAAGCTCAAGGCCGCCGCCCCGGTAGAGGCCTACCTCAAGAACTTCGCCAAGGACGGCAAGGAAACGACCTTGGTGCTGCAACCGGGCGACAACAGCCTGCGCATGGAGCACGACGGCTTGCTCTACATTAATTACCGGGCCGATGACCCCGCCGCTGCCCCGCCCATCGAGCTGGACATCACGGGCGGCAAGGTCAACGGCGTGTTCACCCGCCACGACGACAACAACACATGGAAAGCACTGGTTGCCAAGGCTGTGGCACCCAATCTTGACTGCGTGGGCGAGCGTTGCCAGCTACTGCTGGACATGGACAATGTTCGCGAGTTCGTGCCCGAGGACGGCGTGAGCATGCTGCGTAACTACGACAGCATCATTGAAATCCAGCAGAAAGATATTTTGGGCTGGGATCAATACAAACTTCATCCCGGCAACCACATCATGGGGCGCGTGATGTACGACCGCTTCATGCACGCCGATGGGCTGGGCGCCGCCTTTGTCAACAAGCATATGGGGCCCATCATCAATCCCGAGACCATGTTGCGGCAAAGTTGGCCCATCGCCCACGAGTTCGGTCACGTCAACCAGACGCGCCCCGTCATGATGTGGACGGGCATGACGGAGGTGACCAACAACATCTTTTCGGCGCTGGCGCAGTTCAAGCTCAGCCCCTCTTTCCTGCGTCTGGAGCACGAGAAAGGGCGCACGCCGGACGGCTACACACTGCGCGGCAGTCGCTACGACAGCTATGTGAACAGCGCCATTGTCCGCAAACAGATGTGGCAGTTCCAGGCCGGCCCCGACGACGGCAACCGCCCGGTGGACGGCAGCAAACCCGGCGATCCCTTCGTGATCTGCATCCCCTACTGGCAGCTCTATCTCTACCTGACGGCCGCGCGCGGCAACGATATGTTCTACCCGGATCTGTTCGAGATGGCGCGCAACACCGATGCGACGAACATGACCATGGGGGAACTGCGCACTCTCTTCTACGTCAACGCCTGCAAAGCCGCCAAGCTTGATTTGACGGACTTCTTTGTCGCCACCAAGATGCTGACCCCCATGAACCGCATGGTAGGCGACTACAGTAGCACCTATGTCACCGTCACGCCGCAGATGATTCAGGAGGCCATGAGTCAGGTCAAAGCCGCGCACTACCCCAAGCCCGACAGCAAGGTGATTTACTACATCAACGGCAACAACTACAACATCTACCGCAACAAGGCCAAGCTGGTGCCCTCGCCCGAATTTAAGCCTGAAGTCCGCGACAATCGCTTCGTGGTTCCCGCCGGAACCTGGAAAAATGCCGTGGCCTTTGAGGCTTATGCCGGCAAGCAGCTCTTGCGCATTAGTTTGCTGGGGCTGGACCATGAGGACAATGTGAGCACTACGGTGATTGTGCCCGAGGAAGCCGACAGCGTGAAGGCCGTGCAGTGGGATGGCAAGCGCGAGACCATTTGGAAGAAGTAAGCCCCCCCCCCCCCTTTTGCAAGTGCTTCTCCGTTGCGGTTGCTAGGCCGTATTGACTCAAAAAAAGCGGTCACCGAAAACTGGATGCCTCAAAATTACG
>JBJEVN010000029.1:0-15560 GCA_051884385.1 Akkermansia sp. | reverse complement strand
ATCTTCCCATTATCATTTTCATGCGGGCATAAACCTGCAACCATGCTGATCCATAATCAGGAGTACCATCAGCCGCAATCGGCACAGGAATCAGCATCGGCTGAGTGGCATAACTACTCAACACTTCCGCAAGGCGACGCTGTTTCTGTTCATTCTCATGCGTATAGAACAAATAGATATAAAAACGATTCTGAAGCTCGGAGAAATGCGGCTGCTTCTGCAATTTCTTAAAACGGCGCTCCAAGGCATACCAAATCAGTGATTCCTCGGGCTCAAACGAAAAGCCGCAGACATGCATTTCGTGCTCACAAAATGAGGTCAGCCATGCAGGTTCCTCTTTTGATGCAATAGTTTTCTGAAGAATATCACGATATGATTTCAAGGACATTACTACCTTCTCATTCTGCAATGCATCGCCATGGAGATGCCAGACAGAAACGTCATCATTTAACTTATGATGGCTAGGAGTTTCTATACATGGTTCGGTTTCTTCAGGATTGAACCCTGGTAGTATGGCGCGTTCCATAGCGAAGTCATAATTGGTGGTCATGACTTCCGAAAACTGATTCTGCTTGACCAGCTCCGCCAACAACTGATGCACAAAAGTCGGGGCAAGCCCTTTCACCTCATCTAACCACATTTCCCATGCATCGGATGCTGTTATTGACATGGCCTGAAAATTGAGAACACGCTGCAAACGCAGACCATATGAAAGGTGATTATCTTCCGAATCCCACGGAACTGTACGAAACTGTTCTGGCACCACCTTATCTTCAAGCCGCTTCAATGCCATGCTCCAGGAATAGTCTTCATTTCGTCCGGCAACACGGTTCACTCCGTTACCCAGAAATAGGCCCCGCATACATCTCTCAACCATAGCATGTAAAGTCTACGCATTCGGAATCTGTAAGTCAAGCATGAAAGAGATTGATGTAACAGAATAAATTACGCATGGGATGCCGTTTCCCGGTGATTAGAATCAGCTGATGTTTGTATGAAATGCAATTGGTCAATATTCCATTGCTTTTGTATAGTAATTCGCGGATTCCGAATCCACGAGAACATGAACACGAACGATACAGAGATGGACGAGATGGAAAGCACTCTGACCATATCACGCCGACGCCACATGTAACGCATGAGCCCGGTGTACAGCCTGAATGACGCCGAAGAGCGACTGTTTACTGAAATTGTGAACAAGCACCGTGCAGCCGGTGGTGTGCTGCAATATGGAGCACGTGGCGGAGGAATTGAGATGGTTCTCTGCGGTGGATATTGCCAGGGATTTACTCAAGGAGGCCAGGATGTTACGCCGGTATCCGAATGCCTGGAAGAGAAGCGGACGGCGATTCTATCATTCCCGACTGTCGCATTCGCCGGCTGAAATCCGGGAAGCCATCCTGCGCGATATAGCCATGAAGTATGAACAGTCCTGCATCTAGCAGAGGCGGCCGGGAGCGGCAAGCATAAAAACAGGCATGGTCGCCCGGCGGAGCGCCATGCCTGTTGTTGTCGATGGAGAATCCTCAGAGTGTCTGCGCGGTGGCGACGATGTTGTCGACGTTCATGCCCAGCTCGCGGAGCACCTGATCGCCGGGGGCGGAGAAGCCGAAGCTGTCGATGCCGAGCATCTTGCCCTGCGTGCCCACATAGCGATACCACAGGGCGGTGCTGCCGGCCTCCACGGAGAGGCGCTTGGTGCAGGCGGCGGGGAGAATTTCCTCCTGGTAGGCAGCGTCCTGCAGGTTGAAGCGGAACATGGAGGGCATGGAGACCACGCGCACATCGTCGCCCAGCTGCTTGGCCGCCTCGCAGGCCAGGTAGACCTCGCTGCCGCTGGCGATGATGATGAGACGCGGGAGCTCGCCGCTCTCCTTGCGGGCGATGTAGGCGCCGCGGCGCGTGCCGCAGCGGCGAGCCTCGGCGCTGAGCCCCGGCACGCTGCTGCTGAGGCTCGGCACATTTTGGCGGGTGAGGATGAGGGCGGTGGGCCCCTCGCGTCGGCGCAGGGCGCAAATCCACGCACCTGCGGCTTCCTCCTCGTCCGCCGGGCGGATGACATCGAGGTTGGGGATGACGCGCAGCCCGCTCACGGTCTCGACAGGCTGGTGGGTGGGACCGTCCTCGCCCACGGCGACGGAATCGTGCGTCAGTACATAGGTGACGGGCAGGTGCGAGAGCGCCGCCACGCGGATGGCCGCGCGCATGTAGTCCACAAAGACGCAGAAGGTGCCGCAGGAGACGCGGAAGATGCCGTCGTAGGCCACGCCGTTGGCGATGGCGGCCATGGCGTGCTCGCGGATGCCGCACCAGAAATTGCGCCCGCTGTAGTCGGCGGCGGAGAAGTCGCCCAGCCCCTTGAGATAGTTCTTGTTGGAGGAGAAGAGGTCGGCGCTGAACGAGAGCAGCCCCGGGCAATGCGCCGCCAGCGCATTCTCCGCCTCGGCGGCCGAGGCGCGGGTGGCCAGCTTGCTGCCCGCCGGGAAGAGGGGAATCTCCGCATCGCTGACGGGGGCTTCCTGCGAATGCACGGAAAGCTCGCAGCAGGCATCCAGCTCCGCGGCCTTGGCGGGCTCGGCGGCGCGCCAGGCCTCGTAGTCCGCCAGCCAGGCGGCGTAGGCGGCGGCGCGCTCGGCCTTCAGAGCATCCATGTAGCAGCGCACCTCGTCGGAGACGTAGTACTGCTGCTCGGGCAGCCCCCAGGCGGTGTGTGCCTCTTTCCAGAGCTTGGCGCCGCCCTCGCCGTGCCCCTTGGTCGTGCCCTCGATGCCGGGCACCCCCTTGGCGATGACGGTCTTGGCGATGATGAGCTTCGGGCGGCCGTTCTTCTCCAGGCGGGCGCAGCGAAGCGTGCGATGCACTTCCGCGAGGTCGTTGCCGTTGATGGTGAAAGCGTCCCAGCCCTGTGCGGTGAAGCAGGCGGCTACGTCATCAATCTGGGAGACTTCGATGGGGGCGTCCAGCGTGATGCCGTTGGCGTCGTAGATGAGGATGAGATTGTCGAGCTTCAGGGTGCCGGCGATGGCGGCCGCCTCGCGGGAGATGCCCTCCTCGATGCAGCCGTCGCCCGCCAGGCAGTAGATGCTCTGGGTGAAGATGGGGTGCTCGGGGGTGTTGAAGCGCGCGGCCGCATGCTTGGCCGAGATGGCAAAGCCCACGGCGTTGGCGATGCCCTGGCCCAGAGGTCCCGTGGTGCATTCCACACCGGGGCAGCACTTGAACTCGGGGTGTCCCGGCGTCGCGGAGCCCTTGGTGCGGAACGCGCGGATGTCGTCCATCGAGACCGCAAAGCCGGCCAAGTGCAGCCAGGCGTAGAGGAACATGGAGCCGTGACCGCCCGAGAGAATGAAGCGATCTCGGTTGAGCCAGCGGGGCTCGGCGGGGTTGATGTTGAGGAGGTCGCCGTAGAGTGCGGCTCCGATTTCCGCACAGCCCAGCGGCAGACCCATGTGCCCCGATGCTTTGTCGAAAATGGCATCAATGGCTAACCCGCGGGCTACATTGGCCGCTTTCTGAAGAGTGTCCATGTTCATGCGCGGGCAAGTTTAGCACAAAACGGGCAGATTGTAAAGGAAAACGCGTGTGCGCGACGCGGGAAATACGCGCTTCTCTCCCCCATCCTCCATGGGTGGTCGGGAGAGGGTGGGTGTTTTCCGCTGCGGCATGCGAGGCGCAAAAATCCCCCTCCCCATAAGTCGCGTGGGGGAGGGGGTGTTCCTAAGGGCTTGTGCAGAAAAAAACACTGAAAACAGGCAAGCCCGAGGGAAGGGGAGCTCAGGCTTGGCGGCGACGGCGGGCGGCCAAACCGGCGAGAGCCAGCAGGCTCAGTGTGGCGGTCGCGGGCTCGGGAACGACAGTAAAGGAGACAACGCTGTTGCCGTTGACGGCGACTTTCGGAGTGCCGTCGGTGTTTGTCGCGGTGCCGAGTTGAAAGTCCTGTGCGTTGAGATACTCCGTCATGTTGACGGTGACCTGACGCGTGACCGAATCAATCTCTTTGGAGAAGGTGATCGTCGTTGTTCCGAGCACGTTGCCTTCGGCTGTGGTGGAGGTCGCGTTGCCTGCAATGGTGATGGTGTAGCCGGTAAGTGCATTTTGGCTATTGTCGGCACTGCCGGCTCTCATAAACCAGCCCTCTGTGGAGGTGCTGATGTTATCGAATGTTGAGGGGGCACTGTCCCATGAGCCGCTTGTATCCCAAACTTTGTTGAATGAACCACCCGCTGTGCCGACATCGAATGCCAAAAAATTGCCGATTTGCGTATACAGCCCCCAGTTGCCGGCCTCGGTCGTACCTTTTTTGAGGGTAAGGATGGTATAAGTATCCAACGTCCCGCCGTCTGCCTTTACTTCAAAAGAAAGGACATAGCTCTCCGTTCCCGTGTAGGAGCTGGAAGTAATCGCCGTCTGGATGGCGTCTAATTCGGTCGCGTGAGTTGGTGCACCCATTGTCAGAAGAAGAGCACCAAATGCCGTAAGAATTGTTTTTTTCATGTTGGTTATAGGTTCATGTTCGCTATAGCTGTCCTTTGGGGGGGAGCTACCGGGGGTAGTCTACAGCATTGTGCATGCTGTGAAATGATTGGCGTTGATGCTCAGCGCATTACGAACCCTAGTACTTCGAGGCTTTCGGAATGTTGTGAAATAAATGCCGCATGGGCAATTTTTTACAAAAAAATTCTTGCTACAGCATGCACAATGCTGATGTTTTCTCTTCATCAGAGGGGACTCGGCCTGATGGGGCGCGCGTTCGCGAGCAGGCGCGCCGAGACAAAAAACGCCCATCGCTTGCTGCGATGGGCGGGAGAAAAGGGTGTCTGTTCGGGCGGGTTAGGCCTCGGGCTGCTGCACCTGCACCAGACGCAGGGGCGTGCGAGCCACGAGCTCGCCGTCCAGCGTGATGTCCACGCTGTAGTTGCCGCTCTTCTCAAAGCGCAGACCCTGGAAGTTCATGATGAGGTTGCGGGTGAGGAAGGTGGCACCCTCGGGCAGAGCCACGTGCAGGTCGCCGACGATGGGCATGCGCTCCTTGTCGAGGGCAACGCCGTCCTCGTCCACGATGGAGATGCCCAGCTTGTGGTCGCCGCTGTCCTCGGGGGTGAGGCAGAGACGCAGCGCCAGCGCGCAGGCGGGGTGGATGACGGGGAATTGGCGAGTGAAGAGGGTGTCGAAAGCACCCTGAACGCAGAGCTTGCCCTGATAGTCAGCGGCGTAGTCGCACAGGACAGCAACTTGGATATCCATGGTATGTAATGTGGTTAGATGGTTGAGTGTGCCCCGAATGGCGGGTGGCAACGCTCCCTGTTCTACCATATTCTCATGTTGTTGCAAGCTCAAAGTCCGTTGGCTTCTGTCATGCAGCCGAAACTTTTTTATTTGAGTACGCGCCCGATTTCGCGGTTGGCGGCCATGAGAATGGGCAGTGAGGAGAGCAGGACGCAGAGGGTAAGAGCCAGAGCGATGAGGCGGATTTCGGGCGCAATCTCGTTGAGGCTCAGCAGGTAGTTGTCGCGCGGGAAGAATTGGCGGATGATGATGTGCTGCGTCTGCATGAAGACGGCGATGGCGGCGACAAAGGCGGCGCCCACCAGCAGCAGGTTTTCCGCCACAAAGCCGCCCACCAGCCAAATCGGGTGAATGCCGAAGCTCTTCATGAGGGTATAGATGTACTCGTTCTGGCGGTATTCCATGCCGGCCAGCGCGGTGAGCAGAATGCCCACGATGCCGATGATGCCCAGGCAGAACGTAGCGCGACACTGGTTTTGGTTGCCCAGCAGGATGTCCATCTCGGCGAGCAGTTCCGCCGCTGAGGTGATGGCGGCGTTGGTGTGCTCCAGTCGGCAGAGATTGTTCAGGTAGCGTTCGACGCGGCGCAGGTCTTCGGTCCTGTCGAGCCGATGCAGGCGCAGCAACAGCATCGACATGCTGTGGCGGGTAGCATCGCCGAACAGATCTTGCGCCAGCTCGGGCTGGATGATGATGCCGCCTTGCGGCAGCAGTCGCCCGAGCAGGTGTCCCTCGGGCAGAGGGCGCGCCATGATGGTACGGCTGAGCTTCTTCCCGTCTTGGGAGAGGATGATGTCGAAGGGGCCGGGGGCAAAGTCGGCTCTCCCGGCGGGGTAGAGGAGGGTGGGGGAGGCATCGGGCGCCATCAGCGGCACCATCTGCGGCATGCGGCAGAAGTCATAGGTGTAGATGGCGATATGCTTGCGCGCGTCGGTCGCGGCGGTGGCGGAGCCTACCTGCCGCAGGCAGTAGGAGTCTGCGGCGAAGCGCTCTTCGAGCGCGATGCGCGAGGGCAGAGCAGGGAGCGTGTCGCCCTGAGCGAAGACTGTGGCGTACACCAAATCGCCGCCGCGGGTGACGATGCGGTCGCGCACCACCTTGGTGGAGATAACATAGCTGCCCAGAAAGCACAGCGCACAGAGCGACAGGAAAAAGACCACCAGCACGCGCGCCAGCGGGCTGGAGAGGCGCGTGAGCCAGCGGTGCAGCGTATCCTTAGTAAGATATAGGAAGGTCAAAATCAAGGATTTCATCGGCGATGTCGAAGAGTCGGCTGTCGTGGGTGCTGATGATGCAGATGCGTTGCGCGCCATCGCTGCGCACGAGGCGTTTGATGATGTCGGTGTTGCCGTCGTCCAGACCCGAGGTCGGCTCGTCGAGCAGAACCGTGGGCGCATCCTTCATCAGGGTGCGCGCGAGGGCGGCGCGCTGCGCCTGCCCGCCGGAGAGTTTGTCGGCGCGGCGGTGGCGCAGTTCGGTGAGTCCCAGCTCGCGCAGCAGCTGTTCGCAGCGCGGTTTCCAGCGCCGACCGGGCAGCACTGCCATCTCGGCGGCCATGCGCAGGTTGCGCTCCACGCTCAGCAGCGGCAGCAGGTTGATGCCCTGGAACATGTAGGAAACCTCGCGGCGTAGATAGCGGCGCGAGCGCACCGGTGTGCCGCCGGGAGTGATGATGCGCCCGCTGTCGGCGCGCAGATAGCCCGCCAACAGCTTGAGCAGCGTCGTCTTGCCCGAGCCCGAGTAGCCCTTGAGCAGGGTGATGCCCGGGCGGAACTCGTGCGAAAAATGCGCGATGACGGGCTGCTGCCGGATGTAGGCGTAGCAGAGATCCTGACAGACGAGCGGATTCATGAGGGCTCAACCGGGCGCAGGATGATGTCGCGCTCGCCGATGACCACGATGCGGTGCTCCGGGTAGAGGCGGGCGATGAGCTCCTCCCAATCGCGGCAGGTCTCGGCTTCGGGGCGGGCGGCCAATTCCGCCTTGTTCACCGTGAGGGTGTTCTCCCCCGTATCGTAGAACAGCTGAGCCGTGGGGTTGCTGCCCAGCAGGGAAAAGGCCGTCGCGTGCGCCTCGGTCGGCAGTCGGAAGAAGTACACGAGCATATCGCCGTGGGAGCTCTGCTCCACGCTGCGGTGGTCATAGCGCGCCGTGAGTTGTTGCCCCTCGGGCAGGGAGATGACAACATGCAGTTTTTCGGGCGCGAGCTGCGTGAGGTCGGCTCGGCTCAGGTTCACGGTGATGTAGAACGCCGAATCATCGCATACGGTGGCGAAGGGACGCCCGGGTGCGGGAGCATAGTCAAAGGCGCTGCCGTCCGGCGGCAACTTGACACTGTATTGCACCCGTCCGCTGAAGGGCATGCGCAGCGTGAGCTTGTCGTGGTTGCGGCGGAACTCGTTGCGCTTGATGCGCGCGGCGCTTTCCTGCATGCGGCGCAGCAGCTCGAGCCGCTCGTCCACATCGCGCAGCGTTTCGCGGCTCAGCGGTTCATCACCCGCCGCCTTGCTGTCGGCGTAGGCGCGCTCGCGCTCATCGAGTTTCAGGTAAAACTCAATTTGGCGGCGCTGAGCCTGCAACTTGCGGATTTCATCCCGCGTGTTGAGCTCTTCCTTGGCGAGCTGCAACTCCATCTCCTCGCGCTCCTGCTCGGTGCGCTCCTTGTTGAGCACGGCCAGCACGGCACCTTGCTCCACATGGCGGGTGGCCTCGGGAGCCAGCCAATCGGAGAGGCGCCCGGCCTCCAGCATCAGCGTGGCAGCCTGCTCGGGCACCACCTTGGCCGGCAGCTGCGCCACACGCGCCGTGTCGGCGGAGACGCAGGTCGCTGCAAGCAGCAGGAGAAGAACAGCGCGGTGCATAGCAGCAAGCGCATCACATGGGGAAGCCCAGCCCGCCCGTAACCTTGCGCATCTCGGCTTCGGCCATCTTCTTGGAGCCCTCAATGGCCTCCTGCACCGTCCGGAGCAGCAGCGATTGCAGGAACTCGACATCATCGGGGTCAACAACAGCGGGGTCGATGCTCAGCGCCGTGACCATGCCCGTGCCGTCGGCTGTCACGGTGAGCTTGCCGCCGGCACCCAGCGCTGTAAACTGTTTCTCGGCCAGCCGAGCCTGCGCCTGCGCCATGTTGGCCTGCATGGCCTGCGCCTGTTTCATGAGTTTTTGGAGATTCATGGATATGTGTGGTGGTGGTGATTCAGCTGTCGGTCTGCCGCAGCAGGGTGGCGTGGAACTCCTTGAGCGCCAGCTCCACCAGCGGGTCGTGGTAGAACTCCTCCTCGGTGGGGCGGAGCGAGGCCGGAGCCTCCGCCTTGTCGTTTTTCTCGGCTGCAGGTTTGGGGGCTGTCTTGGGGGCGGGCGCCTTGGGCGCCGCCTGCGGCAGGGGTAGGGGCGGCGGCGGCTCCATCGCCTCCGGGGGAGGCAGGGTGTCCTCCGTCACCACGTGCAGGGAGACGGGGTGCCCGCAGAGCTCCTGCGCCAGACTCGGCAGCAGCTCGCGCAGCCCTTCGCCCAGCAGCGCATCGCGCGTATCCGTGTCTTGCGGGTGAACAGCGATGACCAGCCGACCCTCATTCTCCTCCACAAACAGCGTGTGCCCCAGCATGTCCGCCTTGAGCGGTGCCAGCTCGTGCAGCCGCTCCAGCAGTCGCTCCCACAGGGCGGGAGTGAAAGGCTGCGGCCCGACAGGCCCGGGCGTTTCGGCAGGCGCGGGAGCCTCGGTAGGTGCCTCAGCAGCGGCGGGAGCCGTGGGCGTGGCAAAGGAGGGCGGCGCGTCATCCAGCACCTGCAAATCGGCCGAGCGCGGTGCGGGCGCCGGGGCGGGTGACGGCTCCTGCGAGGGGGCGGGTGGGGGGGGCAGCGGCGGCTCGGCAGCAGCGGGAGCGGGCAGCGTCTCGGGGGGCAGGGGGGCGCCGTTGAGAGCGCGGATAATGTCGCTGATATTCGCTTCGGAGAGCGCATGCACGGCCTGAATCAGCCCCATCTCCAGATGCAGGCGCTTGTTGGTGCTGCGGTGCAGTCGTTCCTCCGCTGAAGCCAGAATCTCCATCAGCCGCATCAGCTTGTCGGCGGGGCAGCGCGTCAGCTGTGCTGTCAGGCGTTCGCGCCACTCCGGCGGCAGCGAGAGCGCCGCCTCATCCGGCGCCACCTTGACCACGAGCAGCTCGCGCAGCGCGCTCATCAGCTCCGCGAGCATCTGCCCCATATCGCGCCCCGCCTCCGCGAGCTCGTGAATCAGGTGCAACAGCTCGGGCAGGCGCCGCCCCAGCAGCGCATCCAGCGCGCGCGCTACCGTCTCGCGGCTCGTCACCCCGAAAATATCGTTCACCTGCGTCTCCTCAATCCGGTTGCCGCAGAAAGAGACCAACTGGTCGAGCATGGACTGCGCATCGCGCATGCCGCCGTCCGCCACGCGGGCGATGGCAAAGGCCGCCGCCTCGCTCAGACTTACCCCCTCCAGCTGCGCGATGTAGACCAGATGCCTGGCGATGGTGTCGGCGGGGATGGGGCGCAGGTCGAAGCGCTGGCAGCGCGAGAGAATCGTGGGCAGAATCTTGTGCGGCTCCGTCGTCGCAAAGATGAACATGACATGCGCGGGAGGCTCCTCCAGCGTCTTGAGCAGCGCGTTGAAGGACTCCTTGGTCAGCATGTGTACCTCGTCGATGTAAATGATGCGGTACTGCCCGCGCGCGGGCGCAAACTGCACATTGTCGCGCAGGTCGCGAATGTTGTCGATGCCGCGGTTGGAGGCGCCGTCAATCTCCAGCACATCGAGGCTGCGCCCCTCGGCAATTTCGCGGCAGATGTCCTCGTCGGGGTCAAAATCAACCCGCGGGCCGCCCGTGCAGTTGAGCGCCTTGGCAAAAATGCGGGCGGTGGAGGTCTTGCCCGTGCCGCGCGGCCCCACAAAGAGGTAGGCATGCGCCAGGCGCTTCTGCTCGATGGCGTTGCAGAGCGTTCGCACGACGTGCTCCTGCCCGAGCACATCGGCAAAGGTGCGCGGGCGGTACTTTCTGGCAAAGACCTGATAACTCACGCTGAGTATTGTACCTGATTCCGCGCCCCCCCGCAAGCGGGAAGTGCGCCTGCGTGCTGCCGGGTGTGTTCTCAGGGGCAGCGGATGCCCGCGCGGCGGGCGGCGCGGCGGTCGGCGGGGCTCAGGGGGCGCTGCGGGGTGCTCACCAGCACCATGGGGCGCAGGGGGTTGCTCCCGCCGCCCAGCAGGAGCCGCAGCAGGAAGCTCGCCAGCCGCGCGAGCCGCAGGCGGCGCATGTAGCGCCCCGCGCGGCGGATGCACTTGGGCAGCCCGTCCGCGTCCTCTACCGCCAGCGCCACACCGTCGCAGACAATAGCCGCATGACCGATGCCCAGCTTCTCCACCGCCTGCGCCAGCAGAGCGGCGTGGTCGCGGTCATCGGCGGGGTGCCCGGGGTCGGGCAGGGGCTGCTCGGGCGGGGGCACGGGCAGGGCGTGGAGGGTGATGCCGTGCTGTTCGCAGAGGCGGAGGACGCGCTCGCGCCCGAAGAGAATGGTGCGCCCGGCCTCGATGGCGATGTGGCGAATGCCCGCGCGGCAGCAGTGCTCGATGGTCGCGGGACCGATGCAGGGGACATCGAAGCGCATGTCATGCCCGCGTTTGGTGACCTTGCACAGGCACATGCCCGAGCGCTCGTCGCACGCGGCGGCATCGATGCACTCGTTGGTGCCCTTGTAGGCCTCCACGCAGACGACGCGCCGCCCCTGCACCACGATGCTCTGCCCGATGTCCAGCTGGGCGATCTGCTGCGCCATGCTGAGCCCGAAGCGCGCGGCGTCCAGCTGCTCCGCCGTGGGGGGCGGACCCGCCAGATGTCCCTCGCCGGGCATGGCGCCCTCCATGAAGGTGGTGCTGGGCAGCACGGTGATGCCATCCGCCGCCACGTAGTCGCAGAGGGCGGTGAAGAGGGTGTGGGCGTTGCGGCGGCTCAACCCGCGCAGCAGGCGGCGCGCATCGGCATCCGGCCGCAGGGTGTAGATGACGGCGGGCTTGACCTGCCCCGTGAGCATGAGGTGACGCACCCCCTGCTCATGCAAAAAGCGCAGGGGGACGGCCAGCTCGCCCGCGCGCGCCTCGGTGTAGACATCGCAGAGCGGCTCGATTTCCGCGCGGTTGACCGCCCCCTTGCAGCCGATGCAGACAATGCGCTTGCCCGCGCGTCGCGCGCCCTCGATGACGAGGCGCGGAAACTCGCCGGCGCAGGCGACAATGCCCAGGGTGTCGAAAGCGTCCATGGCGCGCGCTTACAGCTCGTCGGGGTGCTCCAGGAAGTAGGCGATGCGCTGCATGAGCCGCCCGATGTCGCCGCCGTCGACCACGCGGTGGTCAAAGGAGGCGACAATCTGCGCCTGCTCCACGGGCAGGAAGCACTGCACTTCGTCGCTCCAGACGGGCACCTTGGTCACGGCTCCCACGCCGAGAATCAGGCTCTCGCTGGGCAAGGGCATGGGTGTGCCCATGGTGAGACCGAAGCCGCCGAAGTTCGTCACGGTGGCGATGCCGCCGCCCTGGTAGGCGGGGTCGAGGCGGCGGTTGCGCGCCTGTGCCACCACCTTGTTGTACTCGTCGATGAGTTCGTCGAGGCTGTACTGGTCGACATTGCGCATGACGGGCACCAGCACGCCGTCCTGCACCTGCACGGCTACGCCGAGGTCGATGCGGCGCGGGGTGAGGATGCGCCCGCCCACCATGTAGCCCGCGCACTCGGGCGCTTCGGCCAGCGCTACGGCCAGTGCGCGCAGGAAGTAGAGGGTGTAGCCGGGGCGGCGGGGGTGGCGCTTGCGGTGCAGAATGATGGGACCCATGAGGATGGGGCGCCCCGCGCTGGCAATGGGGCGGCGCCAGGTGCGCTGCATGCTGCTGGCCACGCTGCGGCGCATGGGCGAGGCAGGGCGGCTGGGCCAGAGGTCGGTGTAGGAGAGGAATTTCTCAAAGTCGTCGATGGTGACGCGCCCGCCCTCGCCGCTGCCGACGATGAAGGCGAGGTCGGCCTCCGTCATGCCCAGCTCGTCCATGCGGGCGCGGATGCGCGGGGAGAGGTAGTGCGCGCCGCGCAGCCCCATGGGCACGGGCAGCCCGCGCCCCCCGGTCTCGGGCGCGGCGGGGGCGCTGCCCTCGCGGTATTCGCCCTCGGTGCGGAAGTGCGCGCCGTCATCGCCCTGGGAGGCGGGGGCCGGGGCGGGCGCGGGTGCCGCGGCAGCGCTTGCCGGGTCGAGGGGGGTGGCACCGCTGCGCTCGATTTCCTCGTCGCTGGCCTCGATGATGCCCATCACCTGCCCCACGGGCACGGTTTCGCCTTCGCAGACGCTGAGGGAGACGACGGTGCCGCCGCAGGAGGTGGTGACCCCCATGACGGCTTTGTTGGTCTCGACTTCAAAGACTTCCTGGTCGGCCTCCACGGTGTCGCCCGGCTTGACGAGCAGGTGCATGACCGTCGCTTCGGCGATGGATTCGCCCAGTTGGGGCATGAGGATGGGAACGTGCGGCATGGCAATCAGTACGAGATGAGGTGTTTGGCGGCGGCGGCGATGGCGTCGGCGCTGGGGCGGTGTGCCCGCCAGAGGTCGGGGTGGTAGGGGATGGGGCAGTCGCGCGAGCTGAGCCGCAGCGGCGGCGCATCCAGCAGGTGCAGCCCCTGCGCCGTGACGCGCGCCACGACTTCGGCCGCCACCCCGCCGTAGGGGAAATCCTCGCTCACCACCAGCAGCCGCCCCGTGCGCGCCACACTGGCCAGCAGGGTGTCGGTGTCCAGCGGTTTGATGCTGCGCAGGTCGACCACCTCGATGTCATAGCCCTGCGGCGCGAGCAGCTCCGCCGCCTTGAGCGCCTCCGGCAGCATGGCAGAGAACGCCACCACCGTGGCGTGGCGCCCCGGGCGGGCGATGCGCGCCCGCCCGATGGGCAGGGGGTCGGGGTCGAGCCAAGTGTCGGCCTTGAGCCAGCGGTAGAGGAACTTGTGCTCCATGAACACCACGGGGTCGGGGATGGCGACCGCTTGCTTGAGCATGCTGTAGGCATCCGCCACGGTGGCGGGGGTGAGCACATGCAGCCCGGGGTAGTGGGCGAAGAGCGCCTCCAAACTCTGGCTGTGGAAGGGGCCGCCGCCGGGGGTGCCGCCGCAGGGCATGCGCAGGGTCACGTTGACGGGGATGCCCGTGCGGTAGTAGTGCGCGGCGGCGTTGTTGCCCATCTGGTTCTGCGCCAGCGTGCCGAAGTCGGCGAACTGCATCTCCAGGATGGGTTTCATGCCGCCCAGCGCGGCGCCGATGCCCGCGCCCATGATGGCGTCCTCGCTGATGGGGGTGTTGATGACGCGCCCGGGGAAGCGCTCCTCCAGCCCCTTGGTGGCCTTGAACGCGCCGCCGAAGCTGCCGCCGATGTCCTCGCCCATCAGAAAGACGGCGGGATCCTCCTCCAGCAGCTCCAGCAGGGCTTGGTGAATGGCATCAATGTAGGTTACGCTCATGGTGCTTGCAGGGGGTTAGTAGCGGGGGGCTTGCCACGAGGTTGCGCACCAGTCCTCGGCGGCGGGGTCGGGGGTGGCTTCTTTCTGCGCCTGCGCCACGCAGCGCTGCACCTCGTCGCGGCACTCGGCCTGCCAGAGCAGCGCCTCCTCGGCGCTCAGCCAGCCTTGGGCGAGCAGCTGGCGTTGCGCCACATCCAGCGGGTCGCGGTCGGCGTAGGCAGCGCGCAGCTCGGCGGGGATGTAGGAGGCATCATCGTGCTCGCCGTGACCGCAAAGCCGCAGCGTGTCGGCCACCACCCATTGCGGTGCGCCCGCGCGCGCCGCCGCCACGGCATCGTGCATCGTCTGCAACGTGGCGAGAAAATCCGTGCCGTCGCAGTGGCTGACGGCGAAACCGTAGCCGTGCCCACGCTCCGTCAGCGGCGCGGCGAACTCCTGCGCATTGGGTGTAGAGTAGGCAAATTGGTTGTTGGTGATGACAAAGACCACGGGCAGGCGCAGCACCGCCGCGAGGTTGGCCGCCTCGTGCAGCGCGCCGACCGAGGTGCAGCCATCGCCCGCGCAGGCCATGCCCACCGCGCCGCTCTCGCCGCGCAGCCGCTTGGCCAGCATCATGCCCACCACCACGGCCGCCATCGCCCCGAGGTGCGAGATAGGCGCCGGGTTGCCCGAGCGCGGGTCGCCCCAGTGCACATTGCCATCGCGCCCGCGCATAAGCCCCTCGCGGCTGCCGAAGTAGCAGCGCGCACTCTCCAGCACGCTGTCGCCCCAGGCGCAGCGCCCCGCCTGCTCGCGGATAAAGGGGTTGTAGACATCCTGCCCCTTGGTGAGAAAGACGGCCTGGCAGGCGGAGATGGTCTCGTGCCCCCGCCCCAGAAACACCCCGCCGAAAATCTTGCCGGCCTTATACAGCGCCGAGATTTTCGTATCGAAAGCGCGCGCCATGAGCATGGCGCGGAACGCGCGGCGCGCGGGGAGGCGGAGAGCATCGTCCATCACGTCCCGCATTGTACGCGCTTGAGCGCGCCAAAGCAAGAGCTTTCTGAGCGCCTGCCGCCGCCCCGTTGCAGTCCCGCCCCCGCATGACGCAGCGCAGCATCCCCCGCGGTCATTTTTCGCTTGCCTGCCCGCTGCCGCCCTCGTACAATCTCTGCGGGGCTGTAGCTCAGCGGTTAGAGCAGGGGACTCATAATCCCTTGGTCCAGGGTTCGAACCCCTGCAGCCCTAGCTAAATGCGTAACCCTCTAACGTTCGATGCGTTAGAGGGTTTTTAATGGGGGCTTCGAAAAAGCCTCTATTCGGAAAGCCTAGGATTTATCGGTACTTGCGTCTCTCGGAAAAAATCTTTGGGACACATGTGAATGGCTGTCTACTTTTCCACACATCCCATACTTGATCATTCGTTAAATTCTGCTATAATGGCGCGAACAGATTCGATTTATGTCAAAGGCAAAACCATTTATCAAGTGGGTAGGAGGAAAAGGTCAGTTACTTAGCCAGCTGGAGTCTTTGCTACCAAAAGACTTTCAAAGTTGGGAGGATGCTACGTATATTGAACCTTTTGTTGGTGGCGGGGCTATGCTTTTCCATCTGCTCAACACGTACCCCAACATTGCCCATGCTGTAATTAACGATGTAAATCCTGACCTTATCACTTGCTATATGACAGTGCGAGACGAACCTCAGAATCTCGTGCAGGCTTTGCAGGACATTCAGCGCGAATATGATAGTCTCTGTAGTGAAACGAGCAGGAGCGAGTTTTACTATCTC
>JBJEVN010000028.1:0-61896 GCA_051884385.1 Akkermansia sp. | reverse complement strand
GCTTTCTTTGTCTTACTCCCCCCTCTCCCCACACCAGCGGATTTGAAACAGACCCGCAACTTACAGGATGCGACTCTCTTTTTCTTGCATTGGTGCTGCATCTCTGCTAGGGTAGTTGCATGAAAGGCTTGACCTACTTGCTGTTGGGGGCTGCGCTGCTGGGCGCGGTGCCGCAGGTTGCGGCTGTGGCCGGGGGCGATGATTACTGGTCTCCGAAGCGCATGGCGGCGCGTGAATGCCCGAGTGTGCATCTGAAATATCTCCCGAGTGTGGAGAGCAATGCCTGCTATCAGGAGATGACGGTGGAGGCGAGCGCGCCGGGCACTTACTTCGCCTGCAACAATTTTTCCTGCGGCTACATTGGGATTCAACAGCTGCCCCTGTGGTACCCCGACGGGCGCCCCGTGCGCGTGGCCATCTTCTCGGTGTGGGATGCCGCCTCCAGCGGCGATGACCCTCACGCCGCGCCCGAGAGCGAGCGCGCCCTGCTGGTGCAGCGCGGCGAGGGGGTGGAGACTGAGCGCTTCGGCGGTGAGGGCACGGGCGGCAAGTCCATGCGCCTGTTCGATTGGAAGGAGGGGGAGGCTGTGCGGACGCTGGTGATTGAGAAGGCCGACGGACCGGATTTCCGCCGCTTGTCGGGCTATTTGTTCAACCCCGAGACGCAGCGCTGGGAGCTGATGAGCTGCTGGCGCATTCAGGCGCTGCGCCGCGGGTTGGGCGATTGCTGCGGCTTTGTGGAGGATTTCGCGCGCAATGGCGAATCCCGCTTCCACGAGCGCCGCGCCACCTACGGCCCCGTGTGGCGGCATACGCCGCAGGGCTGGGCGCTGGCTACGGAGTTTGCCGCGTCCAAGAATCAGAATCCCAACACGAACGTCAACTTCCGCTTCAATGCCAAGCTGGGCTGGTTCTCGATGGCGACCGGCGGTTCGATTGCCGAGGAGCCTGCTTTCCGTGTGGGCATGCGTCGTGAACTGCCCGTTGCGCCCAAGGTGTCGCCCCCCGGGGCGGAGGTGACGGCACTCATCGAGGCGCCGCTCATGCCCTTGTTGCAGCAGCCGCGCTTCCGCGACCCGCGCCGCGAGCAGATGCTGCCCAAGCCGCCCGCTGCTTCCTAAGCATGCGGGCGCATGCCCGGTGCATAAAAAACGCCGTTCCCTTTGCGGAAACGGCGTTTTCAGTTGCTGAGAATTGTCGTATCGAATACTTCGGGGAACCCTTCTCCGTTCTTAGGCCTTCGGGGCATTCTTGCGGGGACGCCCGCCCTTGCTCTCGGGACGGGGGAAGAGCTCCTTGTCCTCCAAGAGAGCCTCCGGAGGAATGTTGAAACCATTATTCTCCTCCATTTGACGGCGGAGCAGACGGATAGCGGCCAGCAGCATGGTGCTGCGGCTCCGTTTCAGCGTTTGGGCTGTCTCGTCAACCAGTTGGAGCAGCTCAGGAGGGCAACGGAACGTGATAACCTTTGTTTCCATGGGTGTGATTCTACAGTGTTTGGGATGCTTTGGCAATCGAAAAATCAAGATAACAGGTTAAGAAAGCTGAAATCTTCTGATAATGAGTTATTTTTAATTTGTGTTTCGGTTGTTATGAGTCTTATCTGCGGCGGGAATGGGGAGCGTCCGAGCTCGCAGAGCGACTGCATGACGATGGTATACCGCATCCCTCGTCGCTCGGGCAAGAATTCGGGAGTCTCCGCCATTCCTGCCCGGGTACGGGCAGAACCGAGCTTAGTCGTTCTCAGCGGCAAATGCAGGGCGCCCGGTGACCCACAGGAAGAGCAATCCGATGCCCACGGCCAGTCCGCCGTAGAGCAGGAAGGTGCTCGTGGCGGCCGGATGGCTCACCAGCGAGGTGAGGTAGATGACGAGGCAGTTGCCCAACGTGCTGGTGAGGAACCAAAAGCCCGACACAAGGCTCTTCATGTCCTTGCCCGCGGCGGTGTAGGCGTATTCCAAGCCCGTGGTGCTCACGAGAATCTCCGAGCAGGTGAGCATGAAGTAAGGCAGCATCTGCCACAGGATGGAAAGCTGCTCCCCGTCATCGAGCCGCATCTGCAGCCAAGCGACCGCGCCGTAGGAGAGCCCCGCCAGCACAATGCCCGAGCCCATGCGCCGCAGGGGGCGGCTCCAGCTGCCCATGCGGGGGTAGAGCAGCAGGGTGACGGCGGGCACCAGCAGCATGACCAGCAAGGGGTTGAAGCTCTGCATCTCCTCGGCGCTGAAGCGCAGTCCCGTGGCACCGAGCACGAGGGGGCGCATCTGCTCGCCCTGAATCACCCAGCTGCTCATGGTCTGGTCATAGAGGCTCCAGAAAGGAATAATCATCGCAAAGACCGTGAGCACGCGCAGGAGATTGCGCGCGGCGCGCCGCTGCTCGGGGGAGAAGCGCGCTGCGCAGGCGGCGTGTCCTGCGAAAAGGCGGGTGCCTAACAGCCCCGCCAGACCGCCTGCGCGCAGAGCGGCTGCCAGCCGCAGCCCGGCGGCGCTGAGAGCCGCCAGACAGAGCAGAAGGCTTACCAGGCCGCAGAGCGAGGCAGCGACGGCACTTGCGCCGAGGAGGGCGGCCAGCTGCTCGGCGCCCTGTTGGCTGCAACGCAGGGCGCCCACCACCAGGGGAGCGATGACGATAAACGCCGCGATACGCAGGGCCGTGGCATCCGTGCGCTCCAGCGCTGCCCCGCCGAAGCGCTCGCGCGCGTCGCGCGTGCCGCGCAGCAGGCGGCAGCAGAGGATGCGGGCAAAGTCCGGCTGCGCGGGCGCGCGGTGGCGGTAGTGGCGCCGCCCGCACCAAAAGACCAGCGTGGCCAGCGCCATGAAGAGTCCCGGAATGCCGAAGGCCCAGCTGTAGCCCCAGCTCTGCCGCACCCAGGGAATGACGAGGAAGGAGAAGAAGCTGCCGAGGTTGATGGCCCAGTAGAATGCGGCGTACACGCGCGTCATGGTGCGGCTGTCGCCCTCCTGCGCCACCTGATCGCCGACAAAGGCGGAGACGCAGGGCTTGATGCCGCCCGCGCCCAGCGCGATGATGAACAGGCCGATGAAGAGGATGCTCTTGCGCGTCTCCAAATCGCCCGCCCAGTCGGCGGTGGCGAGCACGCCGTGCCCGAGGCAGTAGAAGAGCGAGATGTAGAGGATGGTCTTGTAGCGCCCCAGAAAGCGGTCGGCAATCCACGCCCCCAGCAGGGGCAGGACGTAGATGGCGGCGTTGAAGAGGTGCGCCACCGCCACGGCCTCGCTCTCGCTCATGAGCAGCAGGTTGGTCATGTAGAGCGTCAGGATGCTGCGCATTCCGTAAAAACTGAAGCGCTCGCAGGCTTCGTTGCCGACAATGTACTTGGTCTGGGGGGGCAGGGGCATGGCGGGGTAGGGAACAAAACGGGCGCCGGGGAACCGGCGCCCGTGGAAGTGGGGAAATCAGCGGTTGATCTTAATGTGCTCCGAGAGCTGCACCTTGTAGCGCAGGTAGGCATCGTGCAGCCACTGTTGCAGGGTCATCTCGGCCAGCTGCGCGTTTTGCATGGGGATGAGATTAAACACCTTGGCGGCGTTGTACTCGGCAGAATCGACCACCGTGCGCCCCGTCACGGCAGTGATGCGGGCTCCCGAATCCTTGAGAACAAGGGGCGCCAGCTTGCCGCTCGGCACGCTCAGCAGCGCCTGGGGGTCGGTGCCTTCGGGCAGCTCGGACGCATCGCTGAGCCCGGCGGGTCCGAAGTCCGTCACCGTGGCGCCCGCTGCCGCCGCGAGATTCATGGCGGCCTCCACACCGCCCTCGGGCAGGGCTGCCTCCATCTTGCCGAAGAGTTCCTGCGCGGCCAGATCCAGCGCGCGACCCGCGCGCTCGCGGTTCAGGTCGGACAGCGCGGCCTCGCGCGCCTCCTCAAAGGGCAGCACGGTGGGCGCCTCGATGGCCTCGACGCGCAGGAACACCAGCTTGCCGTCCTTGGTGGGGAAGTAGCCGCGCACCTGCGTGATGCCGGCCGAATCGTCGACCGTGCCCGCCTGCTCTGCGGCCTGATAGGCCTCGACGCTCGGGGCGCTTTCCACCTCGTTGAAGGCGATGTCGCCCAGCGTGGTGGTCTGCCCGTTGTGCTCCACCTGCGTTTGCAGCGCCTCGGGAGCGGCGGCGCGGGTGCTGAGCGGCAGGGTGACGTGCGAGCTGCCCTCGGGTGTCAGATAGGTGAAAGGCTCATTCTCCGGGTTCTCGGCAGCAGTGGCCAGCAGGCGGTCAAAGCCCTTGCCGTTGGCCTGCGAAAGATCCTGCATGATGTTGTCGGCCGTGCTCATGAGCGACTCGATGTTCGAGCCCTCGCCCGGGCAGAGGGTGTAGACGGAGACGATGCGGCGCTCGGCCGTACGGTAGTTGTCCTTGTGCTCCTCCCACCAGGCGCGCAGCTCCTCCTCCGTGGGGGCGGCGGGGGCGGGAGCCGCCTCGGCGGGCAGCCAAGCCGTTTTGCCGCTGAGGCGCTGGGTGAGCATGTCCACCAGATCCGAGATGCTCTGCGTCTGGAAATGCAGCCCGTCCGTCAGCAGCTGCTCCAGAGCCTCCGTCACCATCATGTCGGCAATCACGCTGCGGAACGCGGCCTCCTGCGCGTTGTTGCTCACGCCGTTCACATAGCCCGTCAGGCGGCGGTAGAGCGCCTGGTCAAAGCTGCCGTCGGACGCGATGAAGGCGGGCATGCGGCGCAGGTAGAGGTCAATCTGCTCCTTGGTGGGTGCCATGCCCAGCGCGGCGGACTCCTCGTGCAGCACGGCGCGGTTGACGGCGGTGTTGACGGCGGCATCATCGGCGTAGCCGTAGCTCCACACATTGAGCATGTGGCTCAGCAGACCGAGGAATCGCCGCGTCTCGGGGTGCGAGGCAATCCAAGCATCCATGGCAGCGGCCTCATCCTCGCTGAGGGCATCGTCCTCATTCTTGTCGAACTGCGTGCGCAGCCGCCCCGTGGTGGCGGAGTAGAGCGAGTGCAGGTACTGCTGCCCGTTTTCGCCCAAGGCTGTGGCCTCGGGGTAGGAATAGGCGGTGCCGTTGACCTGAATATAAAAGTCGCGCGAGAAGTAGCTGCCCTTGCCGCTGTAGTCCATCATGACCAATCCCAGCCCGACGGCGGCGATGACAATGAGAACCAGCAGAGAGTTGCGGCGGATGAATTCGAGAACGTTCATAGTGTGCGTGCAGGAGTGCCGCCGCAGCCCGGCGCCGCAGCGTTACGCGCCCATTGTAGTGGATTTGCGCCCGCTTGCAAGCATGAAAAACAGCCCGCGTGTCATGGCGGGCTGTTTCAACTTCGCCGGTGCAGGGGAGGGAGGAGGAGGCTCAGGCGCGGGCAGCCATGGCGGCCTCGATGTCGGCCGCTTCGAGGGGGGCGTTGGGGATGAGATCCTCCACCCCGTCCTCGAGGATGAGTACATCGGTCTCGATGCGCACGCCGATGCCCTCCTCGGCAATGTAGATGCCCGGCTCGATGGTCCACACCTGGCCCGGCGCAAAGGTCGGGTCGGCGGGGCCGACATCGTGTACATCGATGCCCAGCGGGTGCGAGGTGCCGTGCATGTAGTAGCGGCGCACGCAGAGGGGGTTCTGCGCCTCGGCATCCACCTGCTCCTGCGTCAGCAGCCCCAGCTGCACCAGCTGCCCCGCCATAAAGACGCGGATCAGGCGCTCGTACTCACTCTTGAGCAGCCCCGGGCGCATGATGGACGCCGCATAGCGGTGCGCGGCGAGCACGGCGTTGTACACCGCCCTCTGGCGGGGCGTGAAATGCCCGTCGGCGGGGATGGTGCGGGTCATGTCACCCGCGTAGCCGCCGTATTCGGCGCCGATGTCGCAGAGGATGAGCGAGCCGGGCGCGACCTCCTTGTGGTTGCTGATGTAGTGCAGTACACAGGTGTCCGCCCCGCTGGCGATGATGGGCTGGAAGGAGAATTTGCGGGCGCGGCGCTTGATGTAGTTGGCGCTCAGCCCGGCCTCGATTTCCCACTCGCCCATACCGGGGCGGATGTGCGGCAGCAGCTCGGTGAAGCCCGCGCCGGTGATGCGGCAGGCCTCGCGCAGCTGGGTAATCTCCTCGGGCTGCTTGACCAAGCGCATCTCCGAGAGAATCGGGTAGAGACTGCGGAGGGTGACATCGGGGTAGGCGGCCTTGAGCGCGGCGTTCAGGCGCTCGTTGCGCGTCTGCACATAGGTGTAGCGGCGCGGGTGGTTGTCCGCCTCCACCCACAGCTCGCGGGCGGCGGGTACCAGCTCGGCCAGCAGGGCGTTGTAGCCGTCGTTCCAGCGCACATCCTCAATGCCCGAGAGTTGTGTGGCCGCAGCTTGGCTGAGGCGCGCGCCCTCCCAGATGACAATGCGTTCGTTGGTCTCGCGCAGCAGCAGGATGTCCTCGTGCGCGCCGTCCGCCCCCACGCGCATGAGCAGCGTGGTCTCCTCCTGGTCAATGCCGGTCAGGTAGAAGAGGTCGGCGTTCTGGTGGTGCGGCAGGGTGCCGTCGGCGTTGGTGGGGTAGATGTCGTTGGCGTGGATGATGACGAGACTGCCCTCCGGCAGGCGGGAGGCCAGAACATCGCGCCGCCCCTTGTAGAACGCGGCGGGAATGGGTTGGTAGCGCAGGGTGTGAATCATAGCGGTTCGGTGGTAAAAGGGGGGGATCAGGGTTGCAGGCGTTCGAGGTTCCAGCTGCCGTCCGCCTGCAGGCTGTACAGGAAGCGGTCGTGGACGCGCCCGGGGCCGCCCTGCCAAAACTCGGTGTGGTGGGGGACAATGCGGTAGCCGCCCCAGAAATCCGGCAGGGGTACCTGTCCCTCCGCGAACTTGTGGCGCAGCTCCTGCAGCTTCATCATGAGCAGCTTGCGGGTGGAGATGACCTGGCTTTGGTGCGAGACCCAAGCGCCCAGCTGGCTCTCGCGCGGGCGCGTGAGGAAATATCTGAGCGTCTCGGCGCGCGAGATTTTCTCGGCGCGACCGCAGACGATAATCTGCCGCTCCAGCGTGACCCAAGGCAGCAGCATGCACACCTCGGGATTCGCCTCGATTTCGCGCGCCTTGCGGCTGGTGTAGTTGGTGAAGAAGACATAGCCGCGCTCGTCGTAGTACTTGAGCAGCACGGTGCGCAGCGAGGGCGCGCCCTGCGGTGTCGCGGTGGCGATGCTCATGGCGTTGGGCTCGGGGATGCCCGCGCGGAGCGCCTGCTGAAACCAGCGGTCAAACTGTTCGGCAGGCGTGGCGGCCATGTCTGCGCGGTGCAGGGTATCCTTGAGGTATTCTTCGCGAAAAGCCGACAAGTCCATGCCCGCACTGTAGCACCGCCGCGCCCGCGCGGCAAGCGCAAAGCGCGTGCGCAGCCATATCGGGGGCACGTTTAGTTTCGGCGGGTTTGTAGCCGCAGCAGCGCGCGGCAGGTGGGCCAATCGGTGTCGCTGCGCATGAGCTCCGTGAGCCAGGGCTCATCCGGCAGGCGGGCGGCGTTGTTGAAGGCGGCGGGTTGGGTGATGCGGGTAAAGAGGACGCGGCGCACGGCGCTCTTGGGCAGGCGGCGGATGCCGTAGCCGGCGGCCAGCCCGTCGCGCGCCATGTTGGACGACCAGAAGCGGAAATACTCCCCCTCGTCCTGCACGAGCACGACGAGGTGCCCGCGCTCCCCGGCGCCGATGGCATCGTTCCACCACAGCTTGGCCACATCGCCGGGGCGGGCTTGCGCCCAGTCCGTAAAGCTGACGCCCGCGCCGAGGCGGGCGATGAGCAGGGCATAGCCGGGACCGTTGGCGTTGGCATAGCCCCAGGCACCCACCCCGTCGGGCACGAGCTGCGGCAGCAGCGCTTGCCAGGCCTCGGGGGAGATGAGGCGCTGTCCCCGGCTCTCCTCCCAGCGCAGCAGGGCGCTGAGCACGGCGGCGTAGACGGCGGCCGAGCAGAAGGAGGGGCGCGCCGTGCGGGCATCGAAGCGCGGGCGGCGGCGCACCTCGTCCCAGCGGAAAGCATCCTTGAGCGCCTGCTTGGCGGTATCATCGGTGCTGTAGCCGCCGGCGCCGTGGCGCTGGAGCTCGACAATCGCCTGCTGCAACGCGTGGCGCCAGGGCAGGGGTGCGCGGGCACTGCTGTGGTGGCGCGTCTTGAGCTGCGGTGCCGCCGCAGCGGGCAGCAGGGCGAGGGCGAACAGGGGCAGCAGCAGCGTGCGGAGCATGCCGCAGTGTAGCGCGGGGCGTCCGTCGGCGCAAGTAAGAAAAAATACCAAATAGGACTTGCTATTTAGTTAAGATATGATAATATATCTCGCATGAAAACTAATAGCACCCTCCTCGGACTGGCTCTGGCGGCGCTGCCGGCGGGGGCGGCGTGGCAGTACAACTTGCCGGACACGGGCTTGCTGCCCTATGCGGCGCGTGTTTCGGGCACCAACGCCATGGGGGAGCGCCATGGGGGCTCCACCCTGCAGTGGGAGCGCGTCAACGTGCAGGTGCCGCTGGCCGACCCCTTCCGCAGCGGGGGCGAGGGCTGGATGTTCAACGCGAGCCTGGGGCTGGATTGGACGCATTTAAAGGCAACGGGGCAGGTGCGCCCGGAGCATGAGGACTTGTTCACGCTGACCCTCCCGCTGGGGGTGGTCTGCCCCTTGGCGCAGGGGCGGCACGTGGCCTTTTGCTTCTTCCCCACGGTGGCGACGGACGGCGCGGGCAGCGGGCACAACTTTGTGCCGGTCAGCGCGGTGGACTACCGCCTGTACCGGAGCGAGACCTTTACCTGCTCCGTAGGGCTGGCCTACGATTCGCACACCATCGACAGCTATGTATCGCCCTATCTCACCTTTGTCTGGAAACCGACGCCGGACTGGCGCATCAGCCTGACGGACTGCGCCCTGCGCGGCATGCGCGAGCTGGGCGGCGGCTGGGCGGCCGGGCTGTTTGCCGGCGGCGTGTTCGGCACCTGGGCGATGCACGAGCAGGAGGGCACCACGCTGTTGCGCCTGCGCTCGCTGGTGGCGGGCGCGCGCGTGGAGCGCGTGTTCTCCCGCAACGAGCACACCACGAGCTTTTTCTTTGCGGATGTGGGCTCGACCCTCACGACCTCGCTGCAGCGCGTGCGTCCCCGCGCGCTCGATGAGCCGCTGGAGAATCACCACTATCACCCCGGGCTGTATGTTTCGCTGGGCTTCGATTGCCGCTTTTGAGCTTCCGCAGGCGCTTTTTTTTGCGTGATTCACAGACAAAAAACTTGACAGGTTGGGGCAACGCGGGTATTCTTGCCGTCCGTTCCTGAACTTTTAACCACAAACACAACGATATGATGCGTTCCGTCACTGTACGTAAAGGAGAACCGATCGATCGCGCCCTCAAGCGACTCAAGACGAAGTTGGACACCGAGGGCATTTTGGAGGAGATGCGCCGCCGCCGCAACTTCGAGAGCCCCATGGATGAGAAGAAGCGCAAGGCCCGTTCCGCCGGCAAGCGCAACAAGGTGAAGTGGCACTTCACCAACAAGGAGGAAATCCCGGCTTCCGCCGTGACCCCCGCTGAGGCCTAAACGAAGCCTGTTCAGGAATTTTTCGGAGACGGGTGGGCGCTCGCGTCCGCCCGCTTTCGTTTTTCGCGGGGTGAACGCATTTTTGCCTTGCCAAGCCATACGGAAAAGGCTATTTATAACGCGCTTATCAACCTCGGGCGGCTTTGTCGCGCCGCTCTACAAACCAAACCGAACCGATATGGGTCAACAACACCGCCAGGAGACGAAACGTCGCCGCCGCCGCGCTTACCTCAAGCGCCAAAAGGAAATCGCCAAGAACAGCAAGAGCACGGCTCCCGTGCAGCTTGCCAAGAAAGTGGCTCAACCCACCGAGGCGTAATTCTCTCCCTCTTTTCTCAGCAAGACCAAACGCGCATGCCTGTTCTCGGGCATGCGCGTTTGGTGTTGAGGACGGACGCGTGCGTGGGGGGGGCTTGGCTCGGGGGGCTCGCTCTTAGCGGATGCCTCGGTGCCTCACAGCCACTCCAGACCCACGGCCTTGCGGACGCGGCTCAGGGTGGCGGCCGCCTCCTCGCGGGCGCGGGTAGCCCCCTGCGTCAGCACCTCGTCCACATACTCGGGATGGGCGAGAATCTGCTCGCGGCGCTCGCGAGCAGGGCGGAAGAACTCCCAGTAGGCCTCGAAGAGCTCCTTCTTGAACTGTCCGTAGCCCACACCGCCGGCACGGTGGCGCGCCACCATGTCCGCGTACTGCTCGGGGCTCGCAAAGAGCTTGTAGAGCGCCAGAATGACGGAGCCCTCGGTGGGCTTGGGAGCCTCCAGCGGGGTGGCATCCGTCACCACCTTCTTGTTGATGAGCTTGCGCAGCGCTTTTTCCTCGCCGAAGATGGGCAGGGTGTTGCCGTAGCTCTTGCTCATCTTCTGCCCGTCGAGCCCGGGCACGACCGCCGTCACCTCGCTGATGATGGGCTCGGGCAGCTTGAAGAGCTCCTCGCCGAAAGTATCGTTCATCTTGCCGGCCAAATCGCGCGTGACCTCCAGATGTTGCTTCTGGTCCTTGCCCACGGGCACGGCATCGCTGTTGTAGAGCAGGATGTCGGCCGCCATGAGCGCGGGGTAGGCAAAGAGCGCGTGCGAGGCGGCAAAACCCTTGGCCATCTTCTCCTTGTAGCTGTGGCAGCGCTCCAAGAGTCCCATGGGGCAGACCGTGGAGAGAATCCAAGCCAGCTCATTGACTTCCGGCACGGCACTCTGGGCGAAGAAAACCGACTTCTTGGGGTCGAGCCCGCAGGCGAGGAAATCCACCGCCAGCCCGCGGGTGTTCTCGCGCAGCTTGGCGGCGCTCTCCATCGTGGTCATTGCGTGGTAGTTGGCGATGAAATAAAAGCCCTCGCCCTGCTCCTGCAGCTGAACGGCGGGTTGAATGGCTCCGAAATAGTTGCCGATGTGGAGTTGGCCGCTCGGCTGAAGTCCGGTGAGAAATCGCATGGTGGTTATCGGGATGTGTTTAGGAAGGATCCTCGGCGCGCGAGAGCAGGTTGTGCAAAAACTTGCGCAGGCTGTCGGAGGTGTAGGAGCCCACGATGCTGCGCAGCCGCACCCCCTCGGTGTAGAAAACGGTGGTGGGTACCTTGGTGACGGAAAACTGCTCGGCCAGTGCGGGGTAGGCATCGGCGTTGACCTCCACCACCTGCACCCGGCTCTGCTCCGCCTCGGCCAGCCGCTTGAGCGAGCGGCGCATCTTCGTGCAGTGGGGGCACCAGGGAGCCGTGAAGCACAGCAGGAGGCTGCGCCCGGAAACCCCCGTCACCTGGCGGATGTCCTCGCCCTTGTACTCGCTGTACAGCTCGAACTTGGGCGCGCCGTGGAGGGTCGTAGGCGCCGCCGTGTCATGGCGAATCAGCGTTTCGAGTTCCTCGCGCTGCGGGTTGGGCGCGGGTTTGGTGGAGGTGGTGAACTGCTCGGCGCGGGCGGCACGCTCCTTCTCCGACTTGCCGCATCCGGCGAGCAGGCAGAGCGCCACAGGCAGCAGGAGCAGGGAACAAGGCCTCACGCCGCCCATTGTACACCCGTCTGAGAGCGGAGAAAAGCCTTTTTTTCGCCTCGCCGCCGTGCTATGATGACGCCGTGCCCGAAGTTGATCCGGAGACGGCGTTGGTGCTCCGCTTTTTGGAGTATCAGGAGACCGAGCGCGGCGCCTCACCGCGCACGGTGGAGGCCTATGCCCGTGCGCTGGCGCAGTTCCGCCGTTGGCTGCAACCCGCGCAGCGCGCCTGGAGCGAGTGCAGCGCGGAGGACTTCCGCGCCTGGCTCTGCGAGTCGACCGAGCAGCAGCTCAAACCCGCCACTATTCGCCTGCGCTTCGCCGCCCTGCGCTCCTTCTACAGCTACCTCATGCGCCGCGAGGGGCTGAGCGTCAACCCGCTGGCGGGGCTGCGGCTGCCCAAGGCGGCGCAGAGCCTGCCCGTTCACCTGAGCCTGCGGCAGATGGAGGCGCTGCTGGCGCTGCCCCTGCAGCTGCCGCCCGACAAGAAGAGCCCCGACTGGCTGCCCTACCGCGATGCGGCCATTCTGGAGCTGTTCTACGCCTGCGGCATGCGCCTGAGCGAACTGGTGGGCTTGGATGCGGATGCGCTGCGCAGCGGCGACGGCTGCCTGCGCGTGCTGGGCAAGGGGCGCAAGGTGCGGCTCGTGCCCGTGGGCGAGTATGCGCGCGAGGCGGTGGCGACCTACCGCCGCATGGCCGGGCTGGGCGAGAGCGGACCGCTCTTCATCAGCCGCCTGGGGCGGCGCATGACCGGGCGCAGCGTGCAGCTCATGCTGGACAAGTACCTGCGTTGCAGCGAGATTCCCTTCCACATCTCGCCGCACAAACTGCGCCACACCTTTGCCACGCACCTGCTCGACGCGGGCGCCGACCTGCGCGCCGTGCAGGAGCTGCTGGGGCATGCCTCGCTCTCCACCACGCAGATCTACACGCACGTGACCAAGGCGCGGCTCATGCAGGTCTACCGCGAGGCTCACCCCCGCGCCGACCGGGGAGACTGAGCCCGCTGCCGAACAAACCAAAAACCGCCGGACAAAAAACGCCCGAGCGGCGATGCTCGGGCGGTGGGGAAGGCGCTTGGCTCAGAAGTTCCAGCGGATGGCGCTGCTGTATTCCCAGCCGTTGTAGCAATCGCTGCCGCCGAGGCGGGCGGTGGTGTACTCCGCACCGAACATCCACTTGAGCGCGTTCTTGTTCAGGGCAGAGGCATAGAGATCGAGACCCACGTAAAAACTGTGCGCGCTGTCGACCCAGCTTTCTTCATCGCACTGGCGGGTGATGTAGCGGTCGGCGCCCAGCTTGCAGGCGCGGCGACCCGTCATCCCCACATAGCGCAGCACCAAATCCGCATGCGGGCAGAGCGTGTAAATCGGCTCCAACTCCCAGCCCAGATTATTGTTGCTGTACCCCGAAGCCGAGCGCGCCATCTCGAAGGAAGCGACCACATTGCTGATGACGCGCAGGCGGTCCTGCTTCCACTCATACCCGAGGGAGAGGGCATCCTTTACATTCGCCCCGTAGTAGTTGGCACCGCGTGCCGTGCCGTGGTCGTAGCTGTTGTCGAAGTCGTGCACGTACTGCGCGGAGACTTGCCGGTAGCCGCGCTCCGTCACGCCGTACTTGTGTGAGGCTCCCGCGATGGCAAAGAACTTGTCCTCCCAGCCGAACTCGCCCTTCAGCCCGCGCCCGTCGCGGTAAACATCGCGGTGCGTCATGCTCTTGGAGGCTGAAGCGCGGTCATTGGCAAAGAGTTGCAGGTAGAACTTGTCCTGCTTGGTCGGCGCGTAGGTCACATCCACACCCCAGTTGGAATCCAGCGCATACTGATTGCTGAGCAGCGAGCGCTCCAGGCAGGGAATCTGCGACGAGGGCGTGGAGTAGTCCGTCGTGAACAGCGGCTTAATCTTGCCCGCCTTGACGCTGAGTCCCTTCACCGAGGGAATCTGCTGCTGCACCCAGAGGTCGAAGAGATCCGTGTAGCTGTAGGTCTTGACCGTGCGCCCGCCGCTGTAGCTCTCGCGGTAGGGCAAGCCGCCGATGCGCCCCCAGGTGTGGAAGGTGGTGCCGGTGGAGAAGTCGACATTGACCCCCACCCACGAGCGGCGGAACTCGAAATTGTAGGGGCTTGCCCCATCGCGCAGGTGCAGACCGTTGCTGCCGTTGGGCTGTACCACGGCCATCTGGAACTGCTCCATCCACGAAAACTTCACCTTGCGCAGCACACCCGTGTCGCTTTTGTACACCGTCAGGGCATCCTGCACGGCGTGGGTCCAATCGCGGGGGGCATCGGCAGCGGCGGCAGAGCCGGCAAGAGCTGTCGCCATCAGGAGCAACATGCGTGTGTTCATGGTCGTATTCGGTGGAGAAGGGGGCGGCAGTCTGCCCGCCCCGCAGGCGCAACTTACACCATATCTGCTTGTTTTTCAAGCATAATCCCTACCGCGCCGCGGCGATGCACACGTGACCCAAAGATTTTTGGGTCAACACCCATTTTTGTGGTTTGCGCTGATAAGGGCAGTTGGGATAAAGGCGGAACGACGGAGCAAATAGATTCTTTCAAGAGAGAATGGCTGAAGTCTGTATTCCTTTCGGGAACCCGGTGATCCGCAACGGAGCGGGCAGCCTTTTTGCTTGCATTTCGAGTGCCATGGACTAGACTGGCTTTCGGATATGAACGAGCATGCCGAACAGTTGCGCCGCTATCTGGGGGAATTTTATACGGAGGCCGAGATGCCGACCCTCTTGGCGCAGGCGGAGCAGTGGTCGCAGACCCGCCCGCTGGAGGGGCTGCGGATTCTGGATGCCACGCCGCTCTACCGCAACACGTTGGCTAAACACATGGCGCTCTTGGCGGGCGGTGCCGAGCTGTATGTCCCGGCGCGGACGGCGCTGCCGCATGACCCCGCCATGCTGCGCCGCGCGGGGGACTTCGGCATTCGCTATGCGCGGCGCGGGGATACCGCGTTTGACATTATTCTGGACTGCGCCGGGCAGTTCCGCCGCCTGCGTCCCGTGCTGGGCGCCTGCGAGCTGACGCGCAGCGGAGTGGAGCGCTACGAGCATGCCAAGTACCCCGTCTTTGTGGCAGATGGCGGGCGCATCAAGCGCATTGAGACCATTTTGGGGACGGGCGAGGGCTTTTTCCGCGCGCTTCGGCAGCTGGGCTATGCCGATTGGGCGAATCGCCCCCTGTTGATCATCGGCTACGGCAAGGTGGGGCAGGGGGTGGCTTACTATGCGCGGCAGCACGGGATGAAGGTGGTGGTGGCCGATGTGGTCGACAAGAGCGGCGAGCTGCCGGGCGATGCGTCCTTTGTGGATGCGAATGATACGGAGGCGCTCAACGCGGCGATTCTGCACTCCTGGTGCGCCGTGACGGTCACGGGGCACATCGGGGCGCTGCGCCGCAAGCTGCATGCGGCCGACATCACGAACTCCAAGGTGCTGCTGGCCAATTTGGGGGTGGAGGACGAGTTCGGTCCCGATATCCCCACGGAGCGCGTGCTCAACCACAAGCGCCCGCTGAACTTCGTGCTGGAGGAGCCCACAGGCATGCGCTTTATCGAGACGACGATGGCGCTGCACAATGCCTGCGCGCTGGAGCTGCTGACGGCGGATTTGCCGCACCGCTGCCTGCTGCCGCCGCCGGATGTGGAGGAGGCGCTGCTGGCGGTGGCCTGCAGCCGCGGGCTCATCGGTGAGGATGTGAAGAAGCTGATGCCGGGTGCGGCGGCCTGATCCGGGGGAGGATGCGGTGATGATGCAGGTGCTGTCTGTTCTGCGTGCGGCGGTGGCGGGGCTGCTGACGGTTGCTGCCGCGGCGGCGCTGCTGGTCTGTCTGGCCTACCCGGATTCGGTGGTGCCGCCCGACCCGGCCAAGGAGTACTTGGGTGATTGGTCCTTCTACGCGCTGCGGGGCTATGTGTGGGTGTTGCCGCTGGTGGTTTCCGTGCTGACGGCGGCGCTGAGCGGGCGCTTTTTCCGCTGCTGGTTTGCGGCGGTGGGCGGGCTGTGGCTGGCGGCGCTGCTGGCCTGCCCGGTGCTGCGGGCGCTGCAGCCGGAGTGGGTGTGCCCCTCGCTGCCCTTCCAGGGAGCCATGCTGCCGGGCGGTCTGGGCTACATGGCTATCGTGCTCTTCGGGGGCTACTTGCTACAGCTGCTGCTGGTCTTTCTCTTCCCCGAGCCGGAGCCTCAGCCGGCGGGCGAGGATGCCGCCGTGCTCGACCCCGCCAAGGCGCGCACGGTGCAGCAGATTGCGGCGGCTCCCCTGCGTCCGCAGCCGAAGTTCCGCTTCGGCGAGGCCGATGGAACGCTGGTGGAGCGCTTCGGGCGTATGTGGCGCGCGCTGGTGTGGCGACACCGGGGGCGCTTTGCCCTGTATGCGGCGGCGGTGGCGGCGGTCGTTCTTTGGCTGCTCTGCTACCCGCAGCCGACGGCGCAGGAGGCGCTGGAGCGCGACCTGCGGGTGATGAAGTGCTTTGAGCGCGACGCCGCCGGGCGCCCGCGCCCCACGCGCGCGGCGGTGCATGCGGCGCTGCGCGTCATGGAGCACATTTCGGACACGGAGTGCTTTGCCGACATGACGCGCGGGGAGGCGGAGGCCTGGCTGGGGCTGGATGAGCTGCCCGAGGACTACCGCGCGCAGCTGCGCGACGCGAGCGACCTGAGCATCCCCAGCGTGGACAACGCTTTTGAGAGTCGCGAGCGCTTCCTGACCCTGCGCGACCGCTACGGACACATGGCGCTGCTCTACATCCGCACGGATGCCTCGGGCGAGCGCATCAACGTGTCCGAGGTTCAGGATGCGGGCTGGAATTCCGTGTATGATGCCGAGCGCCGCCGCATGGGCACGGGCTGGCGCCGTTCGTTCTTCCGTTGATGCTTCCGATGGCTGCCTTTACCTACACCACCCGCGTGGCGATGCACGAGACGGATGCCGAGGGCATTGTCTACTTCGCCAATTATTTTCACTACGCCGAGGAGGCGGAGACGCATGCGCTGGCCTCGCTGGGGCTGGTGGTGACGCGCGATGGTCACGCCTACCCCCGCGTGCATGCGGAGGTGGACTACAGCGCGCCGCTGCATTTTTTCGAGCGGGTGGAGGTGCGCGCGCTGTTGACGCGCTTGGGCAACAGCTCGCTGCACTGGCGCTTCGAGCTCTCGGGCGAGTCCGGCCCCGTGGCGGTGGTGCAGGTGGTGGCGGCGCGCCGCCGCCGCGGGGATGGCGCTGCCGCCCCGTTTAGCGAGGCCGAGCGCGCCCTGCTGGCGCAGCTGATGTAGGCGCGGCATAGCGGCGCAGAATCTCGGTGAGGGCGCGGGCGGTGGCGGGGTCGTCCTGCACGGAGTGCCCGCAGGGGACGATGACCTCTCTGCCGTCGGCCAGGTGGCTGGACCAGTAGGGCACAACGCCGTCTGAGGTCTCGGGCAGCGGGGCATCCGAGCCCCGATTGCCGATGACGGAGTGCGTGGGCGCCCGCCGTACGGCGAGCCCCTGCAGCCCGCGGATGGAGTAGCTCTCGGGCGAGAGCTGGCTGACGCTGGTGAACCAGTCGGTGAGTCGCTGTGGCTCCATGAGCAGCATGCCGTCCTGTAGGGTCAGGAGGCGCAGCGCCTCCTCCACCAGATTTTGCGGCAGCTGCACGAGCCGCGTCAGCAGTTCGCTGAGGCGGTAGGTCGCCAGCGGGGCGCCGCGGTGGGGCGTGGCGAGGTAGAGGACCATGCCCGCGTTGACGGGGCGGAAGTAGAAGTTCGCGCGGAAGGGCTCGGCAGCGGCCACGGGCAGCGGGCGGTCGATGTAGCGGGCGCTCATAAGCGGCTCGAGTTTTTCTTGGTCGAAGCTGCCGCTGTGGCGCAGCAGCAACCAGGGCTGCTCGCACTGCGAGTACTGCGTGATGAGCCCGCCCATGCTGTGCCCCAGCAGCACCATCCGGCGCCAATGCGGGTTGCGCCGCTGCGGGTCGACCTTGCGGCGCAGCTCCGCCAGCGCGCGGCGGTACGACTCCGCTGTTACCACCCAGGAAATCCCCGTGGGGTAGTTGAAGAACCAGCATTGGTAGTGCTCGCGCACCACGGGATCCGCGTTGAGCCGATTGACGAGCTCGGCAAAGGTCTCCGAGCTGGAGGCCAGCCCGTGGGTGAGGATGAGGGGGATTTTGCGGGCGTCGTAGCCCTCCATGGAGGAGAGCCCCGTGGCAACGCGCATTTTCTGCGGGCGCAGCAGCCCCAGCAGGCGATCCTTGGCGGGGTGGGTCAGCGACCAGTAGACCTCCATCGGCGCGCTGTCATCGCTCGCCAGCCCGTAGCGCAGGGGGCCGATGCGGATGTCCGCGCGCTCGCGGCGCGGTATCAGGCGCAGGCAGGGGCTCCCCGCCGCATCGAAGCTCAGGACGGCGGTCAGCCGGCGCACGATGCCCTGCGTGCGCACCAGCTCGCCCTCGGGCAGAGGCTCAGCGGGCAGGATGCCCACCATCGGCACGCCCAGCCCCGGGCTGCACACGCGCTCGCTGAGCCGCCGCAGCTCCACATCGGCAGCGGGGCGCAGCTCTTCGTAGGGCGCGGCGTCGGGTGCGTGCGCGGCGCCCTCTTCGCGCAGCAGCTGCAGCAGCCGCTCGTTGTAGCGTGCGATGAGCTCCTGGCGCCGGTCGTCGGCCATGTGCCGCTGCGCCAGCTGCTGCCAGTCGGCGCGCAGCTGCTCGGTGAGCGTGGGCGGCGGTGCAGCCGCAGGGCGCAGGCTGCCGCAGGCCGCGAGCAGCAGGAAGAGGATGCAGAGCAGGGGGCAGCGGGGCATGCTGCCAGTATAGCCCGCTGCCCTCGGCTTGTCAACGAGCTGTTAGGCGGTTCCGTAGCCCTCGGCCGCTTGCCGCAGGGTGGCGGCATTGAGGAGGGGCACCGTCTCGATGCGGTAGGCGCTGTCGGCAAAGGCGGGGGGCAGCGCATCCTCGGTCATCAGGCGGGCGCGGAGCAGGCTCACGCGGTGTGGCGCGTCCGGCGCTTCCTCGCGCAGGGCGGTGGCGGGCGCGAGAATCAGGGTGTCGGCGGCGGCGCGGGCGGCGAGCTCGGCCCAGCGGGCGGCGGCGGCGCTGCGGTAGGCGATGGCGCGCGGAAGCACCGCCGGCGGCGCGAGCAGGGCGAGCTCGGGATTCCACGGCAGCTCCGTGCCTTGCAGCAGGGCGCTTTCCTTGTCGAGCTCACCGCCCGGGCACAGGAGGCGGTGGGGCAGGGCGGCGGCGGCGAGGCGCAGCAGCAGCGCGGGGCTGGGGGTGATGATGCACAGGGACGCGCGGCAGAGCCGCAGGACAGCATCGCACAGCGGGCTGTCCTCGCAGTAAAGGAGCATGCCGGGGCGCAGGTGCGGGAGGACCCGCTGCGCCGCCGCATCGGCGGGGCTGCCCTCCGGGGCGGTGCTGCTCGGGAAGCAGTAGCGGGCGCCGCCGTGTTCGCGTTGCAGCAGCCCCTGCGCCTGCAGCGCCACGAGGTCGGTGCGGATGGTTTCGTTGGTGACGCCGAGCTCCTCGGCCAGCTCGCTGCTGCGCAGACTGCCGCGCTGTTGCAACAGGCGCAGGATGTAGGCGCGGCGTTCGTGGGCGATGTACATCGTGCGGGGCGAGCGGCTCAGGGGCGCAGTTGGGCGGCAAAGTCCGCGATGCGTTGGGGGAGATCCCCGGCGACGGCATGCAAATCCCGGCGCGACTCGGGACTGAAGGGCACATACTCGGAGGGGGCGACCAGACGACGGACGCGCTCGGCGAGCAGCTTCAGCCGCCTTTGCGCCAGTTTGCGCGGGAATTTCTCCTGGTTCGTGAGCAGCAGGGTGGCCAAGAGGTGTGACACCACGGCGGAGTAGTTGTGGATATAGTCCTCGGTGGCCGGGCTGAGCGCACTGTCCGGCAGGCGGCGGCGGACAAGAACGGTGAGCTCGGAGATGGTGCGGAAAATCGGGTGGTTCATGGCGCTGCGCATGGCTTCCCGGTGTTCCGGCTCCGTAAAGTCCGCCAGCTCGGCGAGCCTGCCACTGTCGGGGGTGGGCGGCAGGTGCGCCTCGTCCTCGGCGGCGTAGGCGGCGAGCAGATCCTCGCGCTCCATGACATAGGCCTCGCAGAGCCGCGCATCGGGGCGTCCCCGGTATTTTTCATGCACGGATGGGTAGATGGCCATGCGCGCTTCGGCGCGGTTGAGGTGCAGATCCCAGTCGCAGGAGGGGAAGTCGCCGAGGCGGATGTCCTCCATGGCGGGGCTGGCGAACTGCTCGGTGCTGTGGGCTACATGCGCGCGCAGCGCCTCGGCGTTGCAGAAACTCTGCGCGGTTTCGTCCTCCCAGCTCATTGTCCACTGCGGCAGGCTGATGTCGCAGCGGAAGCTCGCAAGCTCGATGAGCACGCGGTATTGTGTGCCGAGGAAGAACTCGATGGAGAGCAGGTTGCGCAGGCGGTGGGGAGGCTCGGGCTCGCGGCGGCGCGCCGAGAGGGTGATGTCGCCCATGCGCAGCTCCTGCGCGGGGCGGCGCAGCATCTCCAGCACGGGGTGCTCGCCCTCAGCCGGGGGCTCCTGCGTGGGCTCCTGATTTTCCCAAGCCACGCGGCAGCCGGCGATGTCGCGCAGGCAGTCGCCCTCCAGCGCCAGCTCGATGAGCTCGCCCTTGTCAATGCCCTGCAGCTGCAGCAGAGTGCAGCCGCGCCGGGTATTGTCGATGATCCCTCGGGTGAGGAGGGGGGCAATCAGAGCGAGCATGGTCGGGCGCAGAGGGAAATCAGCTCAGGTGGGGGCGGGGCAGGCTAGCGGCCAGTCGCTCGACGGCTTCGGGCGCGTTCATGAGCTCGACCACGGCATCCCAGCGCCCCTGCATGAGCGCCTCGCGCGGCTCGGCAGGCATGCTCAGGGGGTAGCTCGCGCGGTCGCAGCGCAGCTGCATGCTCTCCAGATCGACGGTCCAGAGCGTGTCGGGCTCGGCTTGGGTGAGCGCGGCGGCAGCGGCCAGATCGGCGCGAGAGGCGCAGACGCAGGGCAGGCCGATGCCCGTGCTGTTGCCGAAGAAGATTTCGGCAAAGCTCTCGGCCACCACGGCGCGGATGCCGCTGCGTTTGATGGCCTGGGGGGCATGCTCGCGCGAGGAGCCGCAGCCGAAGTTCTCGCCGCCGAGGATGATGGCGGCGCCGGCGTGGCAGGCTTGGTCGATGGGGTGTCCCTTGCTGCTGCCGTCGGCGTTGAAGCGCTCGTCGTAGAACATGGTGCCGGCCAGCTCATCGAAGGTGACGCACTTGAGGAAGCGGGCGGGGATGATGCGGTCGGTGTCCATGTCGGCACCGAGCACGGGGACGGCCTTGCCGGTGACGGAGGTGATGCGGGTGAGAGGCATAGCGGGAAAATGAAGAAATGGCAGGAAAGGGGGAAAACTCAGAGCTCAAACAGGGTTCGGGGGTCGGTCACGCGCCCTGTGAGGGCGGCAGCGGCGGCCATGAGGGGGCTCATGAGCAGGGTGCGCCCCGTGGGGCTGCCCTGGCGCCCCTTGAAGTTGCGGTTGCTGGTGCTGGCGCAGATTTGGTCGCCCTCGAGCTTGTCGGCATTCATGGCCAGGCACATGGAGCAGCCGGGCAGGCGCCACTCGAAGCCCGCCGCGCGGAAAATGTCGGCAATGCCCTCCTCCTCGCACTGGCGCGCGGTCATCTGCGAGCCGGGAACGGCGAGCGCGCGGATGCCCGGAGCAACGCGCCGCCCGCGCAGCAGGGGCGCCACCGCGCGGAAGTCCGAGATGTGGCCGTTGGTGCAGGAGCCGATGAACACGACATCCACGGGGAGCCCGGCAATGGGTTGCCCGGGGCGGAGCTTCATGTACTCCAGCGCGGCGCGATAGGCTTTCTGCGTTTCGGCATCGCGCGCGTCCTCGGGGGAGGGGATGCAGCCGCCGATGCCGATGTTCATGTCGGGCGAGATGCCCCAGGTGACCGTGGGTTCAATCTCCTCGGCGGGGATGATGACCACGTCGTCATACTCGGCATCGGGATCCGAGGCAAAACTCTTCCAGCGCTCCACGGCGGCATCCCACTCGGCTCCCTTGGGCGCGTAGGGGCGCCCCTTGAGGTAGGCAAAGGTGGTTTCATCGGGGTTGATGTAGCCGCAGCGAGCCGCCCCCTCGATGGCGAGGTTGCAGAGCGTCAGTCGCCCGTCCATGTCCATGGACTCGATGGCGCTGCCGCCGAACTCGTAGGCATAGCCCAGTCCGCCCTTGGCTCCCAGCCGGCCGATGATGTGCAGCGCTACATCCTTGGCGGTTACGCCGGGGCGCAGACGACCCTCCACGCGCACGTTGCGCACCTTGAGCGGGCTCATGGCCAGCGTTTGCGTGGCGAGCACGTCGCGCACCTGTGTGGTGCCGATGCCCATGGCCACGGCTCCCATGGCGCCGTGGGTGGCGGTGTGCGAGTCGCCGCAGACGATGGTCATGCCGGGCTGGGTGATGCCGAGCTCGGGCATGACCATGTGGACGATACCTTGCTGCCCGCCGGGCAGGTCGAAGAGGCGGATGTTGTTGGCGCGGCAGTTGGCGCGCAGCGCCTCGAGCATCGCAACGGCGCGCGGGTCGGCAAAGGGCTCGTGCTGATTATCGGTGGGGATGATGTGGTCGGGCGTGGCAAAGAGGCGCTCGGGGTGCAGCACGGGCAGCCCCAGCTCGCGCAACATGGAGAACGCCTGCGGCGAGGTGACCTCGTGCAGGTACATGGTGGCGATGAAGAGCTGCGTGCGCCCGTCCGGCAGGGTGCCGACGGTGTGCGCGTCCCAAACTTTGCGGTATAATGTCTTGCCCATAGCTCGGGGGCTATTCTAGCACGGGCGCCTCGCGGGCGTCAAGGGGGCGGCGGGGGTGCAGACTCACTCCTCCGGCGGCGCTGCTCCCCTTTGTGTGTCATGTTTTTTGCGCTTGACCGCTGCGGGGACGCATGCTACAGTACGCGCGGCGGTCGCAGACACCGCAGCAACGTATTTTCTCACCATGTCTCAGGAGCTCCCCTCGCGCGTCAAACAGCCTCGCTTTCGTCACGCCCGCGTCGTGATTGTTGCGGCTCAATACAATGAAAAATATACGGATGCCCTGCTGGAGAATTGTCGGCAGGAGTTGGAGGAGTCCGCGGGGCACATCGAGGTGGAGGTGTTGCGCGTGCCCGGCGCGTTCGAGGTGCCGATGATGGTGCGCCGCGTGTTGGCGGAGCCCGGTGCTGCCGCGCCCGATGCCGTGGTGGCACTGGGGGTGATTCTGCGCGGCAGCACGGCGCATGCCGACCTCATCGGCACGGCGGTGACGCAGCAGCTCATGGCCATTTCCTGCGAGACACTGACCCCCGTCATTCACGAGGTGCTGCTGCTGGACAATGAGCAGCAGGCCTATGCCCGTTGCGTGGCGGCGGGGCTCAATCGCGGGCGCGAGGCGGCGCGCTGCGCGCTGCGCATGCTTGAGGCGGTGGAGGAGCAGGGTATCATGAGCCGCCGGGCGGCGCGCTCGGCTCGTTTGTAACGTTTTCCCCTTTCGGCTTATGATGAATTTCCGCAGTTTGGTTCGTCGGAGTGTCCTGACCTATCTCTACGCGCTGTACGGCAGCGGGGAGGGGTCGGTGGATGCTTCCTTGTTCTGGGAGATTGCGCTGGAGAAGGAGCGCGACCGTTACCGCCGCGAGCTGGCTAAGGCGTTGATGCACCGTGCGCGCGGTGCGGTCGATGCCTGCCGCGTGCTGTCCGAGCGTGCGGAGGCGCTGGAGCTCGCCATGCACGGCGACCTGACCACGGGCACGCTGCGCGAAGGCGTTGCCGACTACACGCGTCGTGCCGTGGCTTGGGCGGCGTTGCCGGAGACCCTGCGCCGCCTTTTGACTGACAAGCGCCTGAGCTCGACCGAGCCCGTGGAGCAGGTTTCGGGAGAGCTGGTGCGCGGAGCAGCGACCCTGTTGCAGTTGGGTGCCGAGCTGCTGCCGCGCCTGGCGGATGCCGCCGTGTACCGCACGGTGACGCAGCCGATGGAGGGCGTGTTGCACCATTTGGAGTACCCCCTGCGCGCGGTGGCGGAGCTGGCCGACCCGCTGACGGCGACCGACACGCACAACCTGGGCGCGCTGCTGCGCTACGCGCGCCTGCTGGCGGAGCTGCCCCCGGCGGCGCGCGAGCTGGCGGAGGCGGTGCTGGCCTACCGCCCCAAGGCAGAGGCGCTGCTGGCGGAGCTGGTGGAGCACTACGTGCCCGAGCGCCTCGGCGGCGTGGAGCGCGCGATTCTCTGCATCGCGCTCTACGAGCTTTTCGAGCAGAAGCTGGAGCTGCCCATCGTCGTGTCAGAGGCCATTTCGCTGGCCGATGAATACGCCGGCGGAAACAGCGCCCCCTTCATCCACGGCATCTTGGCCGCTGCGGGCAAGAAACTCTGATGCTGGTCCTCTCCCCCTGCCATGGCACACTTCTTCAACAGGCTGATTGACAAGTTTCTGGGCGAGCCCGAGATTGATTGGGACGAGCTGGAGGCCGATTTGGTGTCGGCGGACATCGGCGCCAAGCGCGTGCTGCCGCTGGTGGAGGAGCTGCGCGAGCGCGATGACCAGGACGCCTGCGACATCGTGGATTACATCAAGGAACAGCTGCGCGCCGCTTTCCCCGAGCCGCTGCCGCGCCTGCCCGAGCCGCAGCCGGGCTGCCCCGCCGTGTTGCTGATGGTGGGCGTCAACGGCGCCGGCAAGACCACCACGAGCGCCAAGCTGGCGCACCTCCTGCAACGGCAGGGGCGCAAGGTGTTGTTGGCGGCGGCGGACACCTTCCGCGCCGCCGCGGTGGAGCAGCTGGAGAGCTGGGCGGCACGCCTGCAGGTGCCGCTGTACAAGGGGCGCCCCAACCAGGACCCCGCCTCCGTTTGCTACGAGGCGCAGACCCGCGCCATTGCCGAGGGTTGCGACTACCTCATCTGCGACACCGCCGGACGCCTGCACACCCGCCACAACCTCATGGAGGAGCTGTCCAAAATCCGCCGCACCCTTGCCAAGCAGGACGCTGCCGCCCCGCACGCCGCCTACCTCGTGGTGGATGCCACCACGGGCGGCAACGCGCTGGTGCAGGCGCGCGAGTTCCACAAGGCCACGCCGCTCTCCGCCGTCATCATCACCAAAATGGACGGCTCGGGCAAGGGCGGGGTGGGCGTTGCCATCCGCGATGAGCTGCAACTCTCCCCCATCTTCCTCGGCGTGGGCGAGGGGGCGGACGACCTGCGCCCCTTCAGTGTGCGCGCGTATGTGGATGAGCTGTTGTGAGCATGCCTGAGCCCCGTCCATCGTTGCTGGAGTACAGCCCTGCCGAGCTCACCGAGCTGCTGGGCGCGATGGGGCACAAAGCCTTCCGTGCCGCGCAGTTGGCGGAGTGGATCTGGAAGCACCGCGTGTCCGACTTCGAGGCCATGAGCAACCTGCCGCCTGCGCTGCGCACCGAGCTGGCCGAGCGCTACACCCTGCGCCCGCTGGAGCCCGTCGACCTGCGCCAAAGCCAAGGCGGCAGCACCACGCGCAAATTCCTCTCGCGCCTGCAGGACGGCGAGCACGTGGAATCCGTCATCATCCCTGCCGCCGTGGGGCAGGGCGGGGCGCACAGCTCGCGGCTCACCCTCTGCGTCTCCTCGCAGGTGGGCTGCGCCTTCGGCTGCCGCTTCTGCGCCAGTGGGCTGCTGGGACTCACCCGCAACCTGAGCGCCTCGGAAATTCTGGCGCAAATCCTGGCGGCGGAGGAGATTGCGGGCGAGCGGGTGGACAATCTGGTCTTCATGGGCATGGGCGAACCGCTGGCCAACATCGACAACCTGCTGCGCGCGCTCACCCTCATCATGGAGCCCAAGGCACTGGGCATCGGCGCGCGCCACATCACCATCTCCACCAGCGGCAATGTACCCGGGCTGCGTCGTCTGGCGGCCTTCGGCAAGCCGCTGCGCCTGGCGGTCTCGCTGCACGGGGCGAGCGACGAGGTGCGCTCGCGGGTCATGCCCGTGAACCGCAAATGGCCGCTGGGCGAGCTGCTGCCCGCACTGCGCGAGTGGAACCGCACGGGCAAGCACATGATTACCCTGGAATACATCCTCATCGAGGGCGTGAACGCTGAGCTGAGCCAGGCGCGCGAGCTGGCGCGCATCGCCCGCGACCTGCGCGCCAAGGTCAACCTCATCCCCTACAACCGCGTGGAGGGACTGCCTTGGGTGCGCCCGAGCGAGGCAGCTTGCCGCGCCTTTTGCCGAGCGCTGGTGGCCGAGCGCATCCCCGTTACCCTGCGCTACGAAAAGGGCCACGACATCGACGCCGCCTGCGGCCAGCTCCGCCTGCGCAAAACCCGCGAACCGCAGGGCTGAGCCCCCACCTATCCCCCCCACTGCCGCCGGAGGCGTTTTTCGCCTGTACGGGGGCGTTGTAAGCATTTCCAATGCTGTAACAAGCCGAAATGAGCCTTTGACGTGAAAAACGCGAAATAATGATTGTTCCCGATTCAGGAGGCTTTTCATTCGTGATGCGCTTCCTGTTACGGCGGTTGGGGGGATGAAAAGTGTTCACTCCTCCTGGCGGGGCGGGCGCCCTGCTTGTGGGAAGAGGTCGGTGAGACGGGAACGAACGCAGGGGGAAGGCCTGCTCGCTGCCCATGCGGCAGCTCGTTGAGCAGACCCTCCCCCCGTGGGAATCAGAGAATGGTCGAAACTTAGCAGCCGAGCACGTCGGCGCGCTCCTCGAGCAGCTCCTTGCAGCTGGCGGCAATCTTCTCCTGCGAGAAGGCATCCAGCTCCAGACCCTCGACGATGCTGTGGCTGCCGTCGGCGTTGGTGCGGGTCGGCATGGAGCAGATGATGCCCTCGGGCAGGCCGTACTTGCTGCCGTCGCTGTAGGAGGAGACGGAGAACCAGTCGCCCTCGGGGGTGGGGGTCACGAGGTTCTTGACGGTCATGAGCGCGGCGTTGGCGGCGCTGGCGGCGGAGGAGGCGCCGCGGGCGGCGATGATGGCGGCGCCGCGCTGCTGCACGGTCTTGATGAACTCACCCTTGAGCCACTCGCTGTCGGTGATGACTTCGGTGGCGGGCTTGCCGCCGATGAGGGCGTGCGTGAAGTCGGGATACTGGGTGGAGGAGTGGTTGCCCCAGATGGTCATGTTGGTGACTTCGGACACGGGCACCCCGGCCTTGGCGGCGAGCTGGCTCTTGGCGCGGTACTCGTCCAGCAGGGTCATGGCGAAGAAGTTCTCCTTGGGCAGCCCCGTGGCGTTGTGCAGGGCGATGAGGCAGTTCGTGTTGCAGGGATTGCCCACCACGAACACCTTGCAGTCGGGCTTGGCGTTCTCGGCGATGGCCTTGCCCTGGCCCACGAACACCTTGCCGTTGATGCCCAGCAGATCCTTGCGCTCCATGCCCGCCTTGCGGGGCACGGAACCCACCAGCATGCACCAGTCGGCATCCTTGAAGGCCACCGCGGGGTCATCCGTGGCCACAATCTCCTGCACCAGCGGGAAGGCGCAGTCATCCAGCTCCATCACCACGCCCTTGAGCTTCTCCAGGCAGGGGGTGATTTCCAAGAGTTTGAGGATGACGGGTTGGTCGGCGCCGAGCATGTCGCCCGCCGCGATGCGGAAGAGCAGGGAGTACGAGATGTTGCCGGCAGCACCGGTCACAGTAACGGTAACGGGGGTCTTCATAACGCGCACGATTATGCGCTGCGCCGCGCCTGAAGTCAACCACGAAAAGAGCCCGGCGGCGGCTCCGCACCGAAAAAAGCAAAAACTTAGATGACTCTCTAGCAAATATGCTTGACTTTTTGTGTCATGTTCGCTACATTGACGGCGAACCGACCTAGATTCAGCTCTAGAAGAGGGCTCGAGCTTTGCGCCGGAGGGCGCGACGGGTCGGGACATCAATCCGAAATCATACGCTATGAAAGCCACCACCACCCTGTTGGCCGCCGCGCTGCTCAGCGCGCCGGTTTTCGCTGCGGCGGATGCCGATTTTGCAACGCTGCCCACGCTGTCCGCCAAGCGCCTGAGCGGCGCCCTGACGGCCGGTTATGAGACGCACTACACCGGGCGCGGCATGGCGCCGACCAACGCCATCACCGAGGGCGAGGGCTCGGAAATGATTGCCCTGCAGTACAGCTACGACATGGGCTCCAAGAGCCGCTGGAGCTGGGAGGGCGCCGTGGTCTACCGCATGATTTCCTCCGGTCACACACTGTACGGCAACCCCAAGTTCAGCAGCGATCGTTTGGCAGCCGGTGAGCTATATGGCCAATTGCAGGGGATTCTTGATGCGGGTGGTACATTGAATTCTCAACAGCAAGCGGCGTATCAGGCTCTTCAGCAGGGAGGCGCGGCCACGGTTTACAATAATGGAGGTCGCATCAAGCAGGCGAACATCGAGAACGAGTTTATCGTGCAGAACGGGCCCAAGTACACCACCAAGTACTGGAATGTGGCGCTGGGGCACACCTTTGTGCACGGCGGCATGCTGGGCGTGATGGCCAAGCACTACCGCGATCAGGGCGCTTCCTGCGTCAACGAGGTGTTCATCCGCCCGGAGGTGACGCCCTTCCCCTGGCTCTCCATCGGTTGCGACACGCGCTTCAGCTTCCAGGGCATCACCGGTTGGTGGTTCATCCCCGACGTGACCTTCAAGGCGCCGATCATCGGCACACCCGAGGACGTGAAGCTGGCCGGTGTGGTGCAGTTCGGCATGTCCGCTACGGCTGACTACTACGCCGCCCCCTACTTCGCCTGCGACAACGGTTCGCAAGCCTTCTGGATCAAGGTGTCGACCCCCTGGTTTGTGACGCCCGACTTCATCATCACCCCCAGTGTGAGCTTCAACTGGCTCGGCAAGGGCGGCGAGCACGCCAACGGAATGTCCGAATATCGCAAATACTCGGGCAACGATGTCAACGTGCCCTTCGAGGATTTCCGCATCATCGGCGGTCTGATGGCCACTTACAAATTCTGATGGCAGCGCGGGCTTTTTTGCTCGCATCGCATTGCCGACCATGCTATCCTGTCGGCATGCGGTTTGAAGGCCGCCCGCGCCCCTTGGCCGGGCGGCCTTGCCGCAGCGGATACCGCAGTCCCCTTTTCTTACATTCTTCCCGTTTATGATTAAGCCGCAACAGCTTTTACCGCACCCCATCCATGTCTCCGGGCAGGAGAATGTCATCACCCCGGGCTTCTACATGCCCAACCGCCTGACGGTGGCCTCCGGCAAGGCGCTGCACCACCTGCTGGACGGCAAGGTGTGCTACCTGGTGGATCAGACCTTCCCCCCCGCGCCGGAAATCATGGCCTACCTGAAGAAGAAGAATGTGGAGATTGCCTACTTCGACTTCCGCCACACGACCTCGCGCGCCGTGCGCGAGCAGATTCTCGACCGCATGGCCACGGGCAAGAGCGTGGTGTTTCTGCCGGGCATGGCGGCCAAGGTGCGTGGCTGCATTGCGGATGTGCCCGCCCCCTTCCTCATGACGGTGGGCAGCCTGCACATCTCGCCCGTGCCCGTCTTTGTGGGCATGTACAACAACCGCTTCTACGGCATGTTCTCCGACACGGTGGAGCCCGGCTGCCGCGAGGAGATGTGCATCCTGCCCCAGCTGCACCCCGGCCCGCAGACCGGCGAGCGCGTGCTCTCGGCGTGGATGCAGAAGAGCAGCGAACTCTTCTCCGCGCACCCCATGCTGGCGGGCTCCGTCGCCGGCGCTATCGTGCGCTCCATGCGCACCCACGGCAAGGTGGAAATCACCGACGGCATGACGGGCGACAAGCTGCCCTTCTACAAGGCGCTGGGCGTGGCCATGACCGTGGCTCCCGTGGTGAAGGCGCTGGGCGAACCGCGCGTGGGGGTCATCCTGCCCCCCGGGGCGGGCGGCGTGATTGCCACGGTCTCCTGCCTGTTGGCGGGGGTGACGCCCGTGCTCATCAACTACGCGACCTCCAAGGCGGCGTTCGAGAGCACCGTGCGCCAGGCGGGGCTGAGCCACTTTGTGACGGCGCGCAAGTTCCGCGCCAAGCTCACCACCTTCCCCTGGCCGGAGGATGAGCAGTGCATCTATGTGGAGGATCTGCTCAAATCGCTGGACAAGAAGACGCTGGTGGCCAATGTACTCATGGCCAAGCTCGCGCCCGCTAACCTCATCTGCAAACGCTTCGAGACCGATGCTCGCCGCAACAACGATGAGGCCATCATGCTCTTTACCAGCGGTTCGAGCGGCGAGCCCAAGGGGGTGGCGCTCACGCACCGCATGCTTCTGGCCAATGTGGCGCAGTGCGTCAGCCGCATCACCCTGGAGGGTGAGCACCGCTTCCTCGGCAGCCTGCCCATCTTCCACAGCTTCGGGCTGACGGTGACGATGATGCTGCCGCTGTTGATGGGCTACCCCATCGTCTCCTACCCCAACCCGACGGATGCCCGCACGCTCAACGAGCTCATCGAGAAGTACGCGCTGACGCTCGTTTGCTCCACCCCCACTTTTGCCCGCGCCATGCTGCGCCGCGCCAAGGACGACACCTTCCGCAGCGTGGTCTACTTCATCGTGGGGGCAGAGAAGCTGCAGGAGGAGCTCGACCGCGAATACCGCGAGCGCTGCGGCGTGCAGCTGCTGGAGGGCTACGGGCTGACGGAGGCCACCCCCGTGTGCGGCGTGAACCTGCCGGATGCGCCGCCGGTGCCGGGCTCGTCCTTCTATGTGCCCGGCACGGTGAAGGGCAGCATCGGCGCGGTGTTCCCCGGCATTGCCGTGCGCATCACCGATGTGGACGACGACAGCAAGGAGCTGGCGCTGACAGAGCGCGGCATGATTTGGCTCAAGGGAGCCAACATCTTCAACGGCTATGTGGGTCGCGCCGAGATGAATGCTGATATTTTCCACGACGGCTGGTTCAAGACCGGCGACATCGGCAGCGTGGATCTCAACGGCTTCCTGATTTTGGGCGGGCGACTCTCGCGCTTCTCGAAGGTGGGCGGCGAGATGGTGCCGCACGAGGGGGTGGAGCAGGCGATTACCGCCGCGCTCGGGCTCGACCCCGCGGCGGAGGAGGGCGTGCAGATTGCTGTGACCGGCGTGAGCGACCCGCAGAAGGGCGAGGCGCTGGTGCTGCTCTCCGCCCTGCCGCAACACCAGCGCAGCAGCGAGGAGAAGAACATCCTGGCGAGCATCCGCGCGGCGCTGACCGCCCGCGATATCCCCACGCTCTGGGCGCCCAAGTATGTGGTGCCGGTGGAGTCCATCCCCGTGCTGCCCACGGGCAAGCTCGACCTGCGTTCCTGCAAGCTGCTGGCCGAGGAAGCCCTGGGCGAGAACGACCACGAGGCCTGAGCTTTTCTCCCTAAGCTCCCGCAACACAGCGCGCGCAGACCGTACGGTCTGCGCGCGCTGTTGTTACAAGAATAAGCAAGCCCGGTACTTCTCTTTCTACGAAACGATCGTTGCGTGTCCGCCAATCTGACTCAGAGCCGGGCTAGGCTCCATCCTTTCCCCATGTAGCGTACAAAAAAGTACGCGCCAAGCTTGAGCGGCTGCCTCGGGGCTAAAACGATGCGCCTTCTCCATCGCCGCGCGCGCCATTCGCTCACGAATCTCCGAATGCTCCGCCAACTCCGCGAGCGCTGCCGTGTACTGATGCTCATGAAATGCCGGCAGAATACGACCGTTCACCCCATCATCAATAAGATCATACACAGAAGAAAAACTTCCGAAAGCCAGAGGCACGCAACCCCGGCTCATCGCCTCATTCAAGACCAGCGGCACCCCCTCGAACACAGAGGTCATCAGCAGCAGGGCTGATTCCTCGTAGAGGGGGGGCATCTCTGTCACCACCCCCAGCATCTGCACACCCCCAATGGACTCGCGCTGAATGCGCCGACGAAGATGCTCCTCCAGCGGACCGCTCCCCGCCATTACCAGAGTCCAGTCCTCATGCCCGGCTGCACGGAAGCGTTTCCAAATGTTCAGCAGGTAATCAACTCCCTTGTAATCCGCCAAGGCACCGGCAAACAACATTTGTTTTTTCTTGGCAAACGAAGCCTGCCCCGCCGGGGCAATCGTCAGGGGATTCGTAATCGCGCTGATTTTGTGATGAGGAATCCTCCCACAGAGGCTTTGCAAATCGGCTCGATAACGCTCGGAAAGCAAGACATAATGCCGACACAGATTCAGCAAATACAAGTGCCGTGCCGCATTTTCGCGCCTGATGCGTCCATATCGCAACAGGCTCAAGACCAAGCGCACCAGACGCCGAGGCAAAGACGCAGGGAAAAAGGGTCTTACCCTTGCCAGCAACAGAGAATAAAGAGGAGAGTTGTGCTCCGCCACAATCAGCTTCTCCCGCCACGGATAATCTATCTCTCGGAATAAGAACTCGCTGGCCGCATAACTGTCTTGGTAAACAATAAAATCCACATCATGTTGCGCCAGATAATCTGCAACAAAGCGCACGTTCTCCGCGCTGTGCACCTGCTCACGATTCGGCACCATGACACAGGATTCAGCCGCATCAGGCCATTCAGGCGTATCCGTTCCCAAGGAAAGAATCGTGATCTGAACCCCCTGACGGCACAGTTCTGCCGTCAGTACTCGTGTGACCTTCTCAATGCCGCGGAATCCCGGATAATTATTGAGCAAGAACAGAACATTCATATCGATTCATGAACAGGACAAAACATCTCAGTGAGGTGCGCCCCGTTTTCTGACCACCGGCTATGTTGTTTAAGGAATTTTGGAGCCGATGCTTGGAGTTGTGGTTAAGTTACTGCTTTTTGCGGTGATTGTCAATCTTACTTGCTGTCGCGCACGCGCGAGCGGGGGGAGAGGACGATGGGGATGCCGTCGCCGCCGTTGATGCGGGCGCGGATGGTGTTGCGCAGGTACTGGGCGTAGCTGTCGCTCAACAGGCGCTTGTCGTTGACGAAGAGCACATAGGTGGGCACGGGGATGGTGCTGTAGCGCTCGTTGAGGGCGGTGGTGGCGTAGTAGAGCTTGAGCCGCTTGTGCAGGGTGCGGCTCTGCCCCGGGGGATTCTGCTCCATGGCGCGCTGCAGCAGGCGGTTGAGCTCGCCTGTGCCGGGCATGGTGCGGGCTCCCTCGCGCACGCGCTCAATGGCGCGGAATATGTGGTTGAGCCCCGAGCCCTCCTTGGCGGAGACGATGGCCAGGGGGGCGTAGTTCAGGAAGAAGAGGTTTTCGCGGATGTGCTCGCTGACGGCCTCGCGGCGGGCGGCGGCGGGGGCATCGGGGCAGTAAAGGTCGAACTTGTTGACGACGATGATGCAGGGCTTGTTTTCCTTGGCGATGGCGGAGCCGATGCGGCGATCCTGCTGCGTGACCCCCGCCGCCATGTCGATGACCAGCAGGCAGATGTCGGAGCGGCGGATGGCTTTTTCGCTGCGCATGGCGGAAAAGACCTCAACGGATGTGTCGCGCTTGCTGCGGGGGCGCATGCCAGCGGTGTCGATGAGCACGTAGTCCTGCTCGCCGCGGCGGTAGGGGATGTCGATGGCGTCGCGCGTGGTGCCCGCGATGTCGGAGACGATGGTGCGGCGGTCGTTGAGAATGGCGTTGATGAGCGAGCTTTTCCCGGCGTTGGGGCGCCCGACAATGGCCACGCGCACGGGCGTATCAGCGCCCACTTCCTCTCGCTCGGCTTCCTCCTCGGGGGAGGCATCGGGCGCGAGCTCGGCGGCCTTGGGGGTGGCACCCAGCGCCTTCAGCGCGGCGTTGAGCTTGGTGGTCAGCTCGGGGAAGCCGCGTCCGTGGGCGGCGCTGGTGAACACATAGTCGTTGAAGCCGAGGGCGGTGAATTCGCCCAGCGTCAGCTCCTGCTTCTCGGTGTCGGCCTTGTTGAGCACGAGCAGGACGGGGACGGAGCTCTTGTGCAGCTGAGCGGCGATGCTGCGGTCGATGGGGGTCAGGTGGTCGCGGCAGTCGCAGACGAAGAGGATGTAGTCCGCCGCGGCCATGGCGATATCGGCCTCCTGCTGCACGCGGGCGGCAAAGCCGTCATCGAGGCTGGAGCCGATGCCGCCGGTGTCGACGAGCAGGGCGGCGTAGTCGGTGATGCGGGCGGGGGCGCAGAGGCGGTCGCGCGTCACACCGGGTTGGTCGTGGACGATGGCGATGCGCCGCCCGACCATGCGGTTGAAGATGGCCGATTTGCCCACGTTGGGGCGCCCGACAATGGCGATGGTGGGTGTGCTCATGGGAAAATCAGAAGGGGCGGTCGGAGGTGCGGTGGATGTTCTGCTCGTTGGGCTTGGGTTTGACGTAGGGGATGAGCCCCACGGGCACCACGCCCTTGCCGGTGCTTTGCAGGTCCACGGGGCCGACGGCGCGGCGGTAGAGCTGGTAGTGGGCGCGCTCGCCGCGGGTGTTCATGACGGCGTAGGTGTAGAAATCCGGGGTGGATTGGCAGAGCACATGGAGGTTTTGCGCGGCGTCCAGCATGATGCGCGGTTGCATGAAGTTGAGGTAGCGGCCGAGGAAGCAGGCGCCGACCACGCGCTTGGTATCGTTGTTGATGACCTGGCCGAAGAGGGCATCATGCCCGTTGGCCGGGGCGAGCCGCACGCTCAGCTCTAGGTTCTTGCCGCCCGCGCGCACGCTGAAGGCACGCATTTTGCCGCCGTTGGTGAGCACGAAGAGGGCACGGTTGGAGTTGAAGGTGTCGTGTGTGTTGGGTTGGCGGAGGACGGCGACGGCGTTGTAGCTGCCCGAGACGTCGAGGCGGTAGAAGTTCTTGAGGTCGACTTGGAAGGAGCGTGTGGCTCCCGGCGCCAGCGTAACATCGGGGAACTTGGGCGCTGCGGTGGGCGAGACGGGGGAGCTCTCGCCCCGCTTGGTGATGACGAAGTTGAGCCAGGGGCGCTCCGGGCGGTTGCTCAGGGAGATGCGCCCGTCCGTGTGGTTGGTGAGGGTGAGCTTGAGCGCGACGTGCTCGCCGACGATGAAGTCGTGGCGCACGGGTTCGAGGCGCACGTCGATTTGCGCCGCAGCGGTGCCGAGGAGCGCCGCAAGGCTACACAGGAGAAGGAGGAGTTGCTTCATGATGCTTCGGGGGGATTAGGGATGGGGGTGGCGATGCGGAACGAGGCGCGTTCGGCATCGGGAAGGGGGGGATAGGGGGCGGTGGGGGAGACGGCAACGGGGGTGTCGCCCTGCGGCAGTTCCGGCAGCAGCTCGCCGACGCGAGTGGAGCTCCACTCGGGCACGGAGGGCGCTGCCTCGGCAGCGGCAAACAGACCTTGCAGACAGGCAGCGGGGGGCAGCACGGCGCCGTGCGCGCGGGCATAGGCCTCGGCCTGGGCATGGCTGACGCCTGTCACGGGAGCTTGCTCCTGCGGACGCTGCCCGACCCAGTTTTCGGGGTACAGCTCCCAGTGGGGGGTGTCCTTCTCTTGCTCATCGAGGTACTGCGCGTACTCGGCGACCGTGACGGGGCGGGGCTGCACGAGTAGTTCCGTCTCTGCGCTGCGGCAGAGGATGTCCCCGCTGCTGAGCGCGGCGCGCAGCAGCAGACCGGCACCCAGCGCGAGGACGAAGAGACCCGGCAGCGCCACCCGAGCGGACACGAGGCTGCGGCGCAGTCGGGGCAGCAGGGGCGCGAGCTGACGACTCAGGCGGCGGGCTTGGTCGGCGATGTCTTGCCAGGGGAGCTCGGGGCTGTCGAGCAGCTGCGCTGTCAGGCGGTGCAGGGCGGCGGTGCCGTGCTCGCGCAGGGGGAGAAGCGCCCGGACGATGTCGGCCAGCGCCGCCCGTGCGGCGGAGGAATCACCCGCCGCGCCGGGCAACAGGGGGGAGAGGAAGCAGGGGCTGCCCGCCGCCGGCAGAAACACATCCGTAGCTTGCAGGGGGCGGGTGGCAGTACCCTCTGCCTCGGCTGCGGCGTACAGTTCCGCCGCGGCGACGATGAGTTCGGCGCAGCGTGCGGGGGGTAGGCTCTTGCGCTGCTCGATGAGCTGCGCCGCCGTGCTTCCCTCGGGAAGCTCCAGCGTCAGGAACCAGAGTCCCTCGGCTTGCAGCGCTTCGAACACCGCTGCCGTGTGCGGCAGGGGGTGCAGGGCTCGGGCTCGGGCTCGGGCGAGAAAGCGTGTCGCTCCGCCGGGTTCCTCGGTCGGTCGCATGAGCTCGATGAGCACCTCTCTGCCCGTGTGCCCCTGGGCGGCGGCGTAGAGCTCGCTCTCCTCGCCCTGCATCAGCAGGCGGGTGAGGGTGTAGACACCCAGCGGGTGCGGCAGCTCGGGGAAGATGGGCGTCACGGGGCGGGAGTGTCGGATTGGTCGAGGAAGTCGGACATGGGCAGCGCTTCCTCATAGCCGGGGTCGAGCCCGTCGTCCGGCAGCAGTCCGTTGTTGTAGCTGTTGGTGCGTCGGGCGCGGCGGCTGTTGAGGCGCTGCTCTTGGAGAATGAGCGCGGAGGGCGAGCTGAGGCAGTCCAGCGGTTCTCCCTTGTAGTAGAGCTTGGCGGTGAAGCCGTAGTATTTGAGCTCGCCGTAGGCATCGAGCTCCTCCTGCGAGAGTGCGGGAACGGCGTAGCTGATGATCAGGTTCTCCTCCCACTCCCGCCAGTCGGGTTTCTCGTTCTGCCAGGCCAGCTTGGGCGAGGCCAGCCGCGAGAACTCGATTTTGCGCCCGTTGACCAGGTCGAAGAACTGGATGCTGATGTAGATGTCATCGGGTCGCACCTCCTCGCCCGGAGCCAGTAGCACAGGCAGGAGAATTTCCACGCGCTCACCCTGCTCGGGGTCATCGCTGTGCCGGAGCTGGAAGGGTCCGAAGGAGAGTTTGCCGCGCAGGGCTCCGGCTTGCTCAAAGCCGTAGGTCAGCCGCCGTGAGGCGCGCGCGAAGTAGACCCCCGCCGCATCGCGCATGCGGAACACGCGGGTGAAGTACTCGCGCGCCTTGCCGGGGTTGAGCAGCTTGTCGTAGGCCATACCGCGGTAGTACAGCGCGGCCGGGTGGTCGGGGGCAATGCGCTCGGCCTCCTCCAGCGCGAGAATGCACTGCCGGATATCGCCCGCCACCAGCGCGCTGACACCCTTGCGGATGAGCAGGTCGAGCTCCTCCCGATCCTCGGGGCTCAGGGAGCGCCCGGCGACGCTTTGCGCGGCCTCGGTGGCGGCCGTGTTGATGGCACTCTCCTCCGGGGCGGTCTCGGCGGGCGTCTCCTCGGCAGCTGCTTCGGGAAGCTCGGGGGCGCCCCCCTCCTGGCTGAGAATGGTCTCGACATCGCGCGGGCGCAGCGGCGGCGGGGCGTCGGGGTCGCTCTCCCCCTGCGTGGCAACAATACCGGCGGAGCCGGGTGCCATATCGTCGCGCCCGGCCTCGATGACGGCCAACTGAGCGCGGGAAACCTCCAGCGCATGCTCATTGGCCAGCTCCAGACGACGCACCAGCCCCAGTCCCAGAAGACAAAGCTCCAGCGCGACGAGGCACAGCAGCGCGGGAAGAACGACCGGGCGCGCCACCACCGCCTGCCCGAGGGCGCTAAGCAGACGGTTAATGCGCATCGGTTTTTTCATACTCCAGAATTTCCCCCTCGTAGCGAGCCAGCAGCGCCTGCATCCAGCGCTCGGCGGGCGCACCCTTGGTCTCGGCAAAGCCGCCGTAGGTCATGCCATCGAGCCGAATGCGCCGTCCCTGCACCGTGGCATAGGCCACCCCCTTGAAGCCCGGCCCCCACTGGCGCAGGTCAAGGCGGCTGATGTCCTGCACACGGAATCGCCGCCCTGCCGCCGTCACACAGTCGCCCTCCAGCGCCAGCACGCGGTGGCGCGTGCGCAGCGCCAGCCCGATCAGCAGCAGCGATACCACCATACACAACACCCCGGCTATCCACTGCTCGCGGATGGCTCCTTGGTCATAACCATGCTCGGCGGGCTTGACGGGGAAGTGCCGCCGCTTGGTGTAGGCCACCCAGCAATCGTTCCAGCTGCGGCGCATGGCTTCGTAGTCCAGTGCTTCGGGCGGCATCGCCCCGGCGGCGGCGCAGTCGGGGGGCAGGGGCAGCGGCGCGCCTCCCTCCTGCAAGCCCGTCAGCGCTCGGCCTGTTCCCTCTGTGCGCAGCAGCGGCGTGTCGGCGCGGTAGAGCCGCTGCCACTCTTCGCGCGTGAGGACAGTGGCCTCCTGACCGAGGTCGGCAAAGGCCTTCCGGCTCAGGTACACCTCGTTGGCTTGGCGGTAGCCCACGGCACCGTCGTAAAAAAAGTACAGCCCGAAGCCCAAAAAGGCCGCCCAGACGATCGCGAGGCGTACGAAAGTGTCGAGCGTCGGTTTGCAGATGATGGGTTCGGTGCTCACGCAGCGCATTCTACCACAGTTTTGCGGGAAGCTCCAAGCAAATTCCATACCCGCAGCCTCGGGAATATGGGCTTGCCATCGGTGCGGGGCTCTGTTACCATGGGGCTCCGCATGAAGACGTATTTGCTGCTGCCGCTGCTTCTGCTTTGGGCTTTGCTGCGCGCGGGAGCCGCCGAGCTGCCCGTTCTCAACCCCGACCCCTCGGAGGTATCGGTCGGGTCGGCTCCCCTTGTGCCCGCGGCACCGAGCAAGAAGCCGACGGGCAAGCTCGTGCCGCGCGATCACACGCGGGTGGCGGTGCTGGGTTACCACAACTTTAGCGAGACCAAGCCCGTGACAGAGATGTGCATGCGCAGCTCCGAGTTCCGGCAACAGATGGAGACCATCCGCCGCAGCGGCTACACCGTCATCAGTATGCGTGAATTTCTCGAATGGCTGCTGGGCTCGCGCGAGCTGCCCGCCCGCTGCGTGCTCATCACGCTGGATGACGGCTGGAAAAGCGTCTACACGGATGCCTACCCCATTCTGAAAGAATACGGCTACCCCTTTCATCTCTTCCTCTACACCTCCTACCTCACCGGGCGGGGGGACAGCATGACCCCGGCGCAAATTCGGGAAATGATGGCTCACGGTGCCTCGGTGGGCAGTCACTCCGTCACGCACGATTACCCCAAGGTGTGGAAAGCGCTCGAGGCGCAGGGAGCCGAGGCCTATGCCCGGCACATCGACGAGGAAATCGGCGGCTCGTTCACGAAACTCAGCGAGCTCTTCGGCCCCATTGATACCTACTGCTTCCCCGGGGGCTACATCACCCCCCCCATGCTGGAGCGCCTGCCGGGCTACGGCTATCGTGCGGCCTTTACCGTGGTGCCCGGCAAGGTGGGTATCAGTGAGGATCCTTTCCAGATTCATCGCTACATGGTTTTCGGCAACGACCCCTCCATTTTCCGCCATGCGATGGATTTCCGACCGACCGCTTCGGCGGCATCGGCGACCGGTCGCGAGCCGGGCACCTTGCCGAGCAGCACGCCCTTGCCCCCTTTCCGTGTTTCCCCCAAGCCGCAGGAGACTGTCGGCTGCGACATCCCCGCCATCACCGCCTCCATGGGTGAGCTGAGCGGGGTGGACTTCTCTTCCGTCCGTATGGTGGTCAGCGGCTTCGGCCGCGTTCCCGCCAAGCTGGATGCGAACACCCGAACGGTGCAGTGGACGCCGCCCATGCGCATCTACATGCCCCACCTTTCGGTGCATATCAGCTGGAACGACAGCGACGGCACGGCGCACAAAGCCGAGTGGTCCTTTGCGATCGATCCCGCTGCCGCACCGAAACAACTATGATACCAACCTGATTGACAATGGCTGAAGAACCGCAACAACATGCCGAGGTGAGCCCCGAGCCTGCGAAGAAGACCCGCGCACCGCGCAAGTCTGTCCGCAAGACCGCCACCCCCGCTGCCGAGGAAGCCGGCGCCGCTGCCGCCCCCGACAAACCTAAGAAAACCAACACGCGCATTGCCACGCGCAAGCGCAGCACCAAGACAACCGAGGCTCCCGCCGCCGCTCAGCCCGAGGCGGCTCCCGCGCCGGTGTCGACCCCCGCTCCGGTTCCGGCACCGGCTGCGCCGAGTCCTGCGCCTGCGGAGGATGCGCGCAACGCCAAACCGCTGAACACGAGCGAGGAACGCGCCGACACGAGCTCCGAAGAGCGTCCGCTGGTGCGCAACTTGGAACAGAGCCCGCAAAAACCTGTTTCCGTGCCGGGTTTTGCCACACCCGAAACCGTCGGGGGTGAGCAAGGAGGCGGCAACGGTCGCCGCAAGCGCCGCCGCAACCGCAACCGCCGCGGCGAGGGCGGCAACAATGCCCCGCAGACCTCCGCCCCGCTGCGCGTGGATGCGGAGGAGCTCAACCGCCGCGCGTGGAAGATTTTCCTGGGCGAGGTGACGGAGGAGGGTTTGGCGCTGATGGACGACCGTACCGCCGCCGAGGCTGCCCGCCGCGCCTTCCGCGTGGCCGAGCTCTTCCTGCAGGAAGCGGCGCGCCATCGCCCCGCTCCGACTCCCGAGCCGGTCGATGCCGTCGACTCGCCCGAGGAGGAGCCGGAGGAGGGAGCCGAAGCCTGAGCCCCGCTGCTTTTCCGTGCCCGCGCCCGGTTTGCTGAGTGCAGACCGGGCGCGTGTCGTTCCCGCCATCGTCGCGCTTTTGACTTGCCAGCGCGCGGGCTTTCTGCTAGAGTCAGCACCATTATGGTGCGCACGGTGATTTTCGACATGGACGGCACACTGGGGGACACGCTCCCGCTCTGTGTGGAGTCTTTCCGTGCCTGCGTTCAGGAACAGACGGGGCGGCGCCCGAGCGAGGCGGAGGTGGTGCGCCACTTTGGCATTTCTGACCGCGGAGTGCTGGCGGCGCTGCTGGGGATGCAGCCCGACGACCCCTCGCTGCCCATCCGACGGCTGGTGCAAATCTACGAGCAGCTGCACCCCGTGCTGGCTCCCGCGCCCTTTCCGGGGGCGGTCGAGCTGCTGCGAACACTGCGCGCCGAGGGCTATCGGCTGGCGCTGGTCACGGGCAAGGAGCCATACACCGCCGAGCCTACTCTGCGCGTTTTTGGCATGGAGGGGCTTTTCGATGAGCTGGCCTACGGCGTGCCCACGCACAACTGCAAGGCCGAGCAGCTCGCCGAGCTGCGGCAGCGCTGCGGCGGAGACGCGCAGGCGCTCATCTATGTGGGCGACGCTCCCTCGGACATCGAGCTGGCGCACCGCGCGGGCATCCGCATGATCAACGCCGCCTGGGCGGCAACGGCGGAGGGTATGGCCGCTGCCTGCACGGCTCTGAAGCCCGACTACCGACTCACCGATTTCTCCGAACTCTTACCCCTGATTCATTCTCTATGATGTACCGAAGCTGTTTGAGCGCGGCGCTGGCCGCTGCCGTTCCCGCCATGATTGCCCCCGCCCTTGCCGATACACCCGCTGTTTACCCCACGCCGCAACAGGCTGAATTCAGCGGCAGTTATGTCCGCGCGACGCATGTCATCGTGCGCATGCGCGCCGAGGATGCCTCGGGCGAGCTCTGGCAGGGCATTCCCGCCGATGTGGAGGGTGCTTACGGCATCCGCATTGCGGCAGACGGCACCGTGGAGGTGTACGCCAACGATGATGCCGCCGTGTTCTACGCCAAGCAGACGCTCAGCCAGCTGCTGCGCGGTGTGCCCGGGGCTCAGAATGCGCAGGCCGACCCTTTCCCCGACAAGGATATTGATGCCGTGGCGCGCTTGGGTGACCTGCCCGTGGGCACCATCCGCGACTGGCCCGACATCCGCTACCGCGGCACCGTCGAGGGCTACTACGGCATTCCCTGGAGCTACGAAGCCCGCCGCTCGCAGTTCGCGTTCTACGGGCGCAACAAGATGAATTTCTACATCTACGCGCCCAAGGACGACCCCCTGCATCACGGCGAGGGCTGCTACGCCCCCTACCCGGAGCAGAAGCGCTTTGAGATTGCCTCGCTGGTGCGCTTGGCTCGCGAGAACCATGTACACTTTGTCTGGGCTATTCACCCTGCCAACACGGTGGACTGGAGCGACGACAACGGCAAACCCCGCTTGGATGCCCTCTGCGCCAAGTTGCAGATGATGTACGAGCTGGGTGTGCGCGATTTCGGCGTGCTGGTGGATGATTCCATGGGGGAAATCGGCAAGGTGGAGCGGCAGGTGCAACTGACCAACTACATCGTGGAGAACTTCATCCGCAAGCACCCCGATGTCAATCAGGAGATGATTATGTGCCCCACGGGCTACAACCGCAGCTGGACCAAGGAGCAGACGGTGCGGGCGCTGGGCGAGGGCTTGGCCAAGGGCGTCATGCCCATGTGGACGGGCAACACCGTGGTGTGCGACATTACCCTGTCGGGGCAGCAATGGGTCACCGAGCGCCTGCAACGCCCCAACTTCATCTGGTGGAACTGGCCCTGCAATGACATGAAGCCCTCGCGCCTGTCGATGGGGCGTACCTATGGCCTGGGGCAGGAGCCGGACATCAAAAAGACCTTCAGCGGCTTTGTGTCCAACCCCATGGAGCGAGCCGAGGCGAGCAAGGTCGCCCTCTTCGGCGTGGCCGACTACACCTGGAACATCGGCGCCTTCGATTCCGTCAGCTCGTGGAAAACGGGTATTCGACGTCTCTACCCGCAGTGCGCGGCAGCCATGCAGCTCTTCTGCAACCACAACTCGGATCTGTTGCCCAACAACCACGGCTATGCCAAGGAGGAATCGGTGGATCTCATCGAGGCCGCTGCGAAATTTCGCGATGGCCTGGCCTCCGGCAAGGTGGAGGAAATCCTGCTGCTGCGCATGGAGCACGAGTTCCGCAGCATCCGCGATGCGGGCAACACCCTGCGCGATGCTCGCGGGCTGAGCGCCTTGCAGAGCGAGATTGCTCCTTGGCTGCGCGCGTTCACGCTCACGGGTGAGGCCGGTGTGGCCATGACCGATGCCTTGCAGACGGACGATTTGCAGACGGGGCTGGAGCTCTGCTTTGTCGCGGGTGAAAAGCAGGAGAAGATAGCGTCGCTGCTGCGCGATGCCTGGCAAGGCGACCGCATCGTCCAAATCAGCGATGTGCAGGTGGGCTCCAAGGCGGTGACACCTGCGCTGCTCAGCGCGCAACGCTTGGTCAACGCGCGCCTGTATGCCCAGCTGTCGGGGCACAGCCTGCGCTCGCAGCACCCGGCGTTCAGCACCAATCACGGCGAAGCGTTTGTCGGCGTGGACAACATGCTCGATATCGACGCCAGCACCGCGTGGAGCAGCGGGGTGGAGCAGCAGGCGGGCGATTGGGTGTGCATGGACCTCGGTGAGCGTGTGCCGCTGCGCCGCCTCTACATCCTCCTGGGCGGCGGCAAGGCAAACCTGCCCTATGCCGGGCAGGTGGAGCTCTCCGACAACGGCGAGAACTGGACCCCGCTGGGCGATGTGCAGACGGGGCGGAGCATTGCCTTTGACATGCAGCATGCCCCGGCGCACGCGCGTTATGTACGCTACCGCATCACCGAGGCGAACCCGCAGGGGCAGCTGCGGATACAGACCTTCAGCATCAACGGGCACTTGCCGGCCTCCATCTCCGCCACGATGGAGGGGCTCAAAAACCTCTCCGCCTACAGCGACAGCGAGGAAATTGCCCTGGTGCGCGTGATGGAGGTGGCCAAGGCACAGCCGGGCAGCTATGTGCGCCTGAGCTTCCCCACGGCCGTGATGCCCAAGGGCTTTGAGCTGAACTTCAACAATGATCAGCTGGGCGAATGGGGCGAGCTGAGCGTGATGCTTGAGGACGGACGCACGCAGGTGTTGCCCCTGAAGCTCGGCGTCTACGGCATCAATTTCAAGGTGGCTCCTGCGGATATGCCCAAGGAGCCGATTAAGGGCATTTGCCTGCGCAACAAGGGCAGCGAAACACAGGAAATCCGCCTGAGCCGCATGGCTATTCTCCTGCCCGAGCAGGATCCGGAGATTGATGTGAATAAGCTGCGCGACGGCGACCTGAGCTCGGCCTACAACTGCGGCAAAGCCCCGCTGGATCTCGGACTCATTGTCCCCGAAGAAGCTCGAGAGCTGGTGATTATCGGCACGGCCGAGTGCACGCTGACGGGAGCCGAGCTGATCTCCGCCGATGGTTCCATCCGTTGCTACCGCCTCAAGCCCGACTGCCGCAAGGTGGAGGTGCATGCGGATCAGCAGAGCGACAAACGGCTCTACGAGTTCATCTTCCGCTAAACGGGGAGTCAACAAAGAGCCTTTATCCGGGGCGGGCGACCGCGGGGTTGCCCGCTCCGTCTGTTGCCTCCTCAGCGGAGCGGCAAGAGGATAGTCTCCAGCGCGGCATACGACTCCACGCGCGCCAGCTGAGGGCGCAGCGGCTTGGTGCCGGGAATGCCCTTGGCATAGGCCAGCAGACGGCTGCGCATGGCGCGCATGGTGGGCAGCTCCCCGCCGTAGTGTCCGCTCTCCACCGCCATCCGCGCGTGGCGCAGCACAAAATCGATGCGCTCGCGCACGGTCGGCTCGGGGGGGATGGTGCCGCTCTCCAGAAAGCTGCGTGCGCGGCGGAAAATCCACGGTGCCGCCATCGCCGCGCGCCCGATCATCACCCCGGAGACGGCGGTTTGCTCGCGGGCGCGTCGCACATCCTGCGGGTCTGCAATGTCGCCGTTGCCGATGACGGGAATGCTCACGGCGCGCGCGCAGCGGTCGATGTGCTCCCAATCGGCGTGCCCGCCGTACTGTTGGGCACGCGTGCGGCCATGCACCGCCAGCGCCGTTACCCCCACATCCTCCAGCCGCCGCGCTGCTTCCTCCGCGCACAGGTGCTCGGCGTCCCAGCCCAGACGCATCTTCACCGTCACGGGGATACCGCCGAGCGAGAGCTCGCGCACCAGCGCCGCCGCACAGCGCTGCAAGAGCGGCAGATCGCGCAGCAGCGAGGAGCCCCCGTTCTTGCCCACCACCTTGGGAACGGGGCAGCCCGCGTTCAAATCGATGAAATCGGGCTGCTCGGCCTCGCAGATGATGCGCGCCGCCGCCGCCAAGTGCTCGGGGTTGGCGCCGAAGAGCTGGATGCCCAGCGGGCGGTGCTGCGGCTCAAAGCGCACATAGCGGCGATTGCGTTCCCAGGCTTGCAGCACCCCCTCGGCCGAGACAAACTCCGTCAGCATCACATCCGCCCCCTCCTGCTTGCAGAGCGTGCGGAAGATGGGATCCGTCACCCCCGCCATCGGCGCGAGATAGAGCGGAAAGCGCGTGAAATCAACGCCGCGAATCATGCGTCACCCCCTTGCTCGGCCAGCCAGTCGGCATACAGGGCGGGCGAAATCTCGCTGGGGCGGATTTCGGAACGCTCGCTGCGGAAAATCGCCGTGTAGCGCACGCGAATGCCCGCCTCGGCCAAGTGCGCGTCAATTGCCGCCTTGTGCGCGCGCACCCCCTCGGCGTCGGTCGCATGCGCCACCCCCATAATCTGCGCACCGCCGAAGCGCGCACCCCCGCGGCGCCAATAGCAGTGAGTCATGCAGATATGCCGTCCTACCTCGCCCCCCGCGCGCTCCTCCTCCCCCGGCTCGACCGCCCAGAGAAAGAGCCCGGCGGCACCCGTGCCGCTGTGGCGGTCGGCGGGCGCTGTGTGATCCAAAAACGTGGCAAAGCGACCGATGACGCCGCGACGATCCAGCTCGGCCGCTACGGCGCAGTAGGCATCGGTGCTCATGCCCAGTTGCGCTGCCCGCGCTGACCAAGGGCAGGGGAGCGCAAACTCCTCCTCACGCAGACTCTCCTTCAGGCTCAGCAGCACCGCCCATTCCTGCGGCGTGAGCACGGGCGACTCGGGGCGCTGCATGCGCGGCGCCTGCTCCAGCCGCTCCCCGGGGCGCAGCCCCGCGCGGCGCACATGGCCCACCCCCAGGCTGAACATGCCCACCACCGGCAACAGAATCGACTCCTGCGCCCCCAGCCGCCGCGCGAGCAGCGCCGTGTGCTCCTGCAGCGAGCCGTAGCCGGTCGGCACCTTCAGCGTCGTCCACAGCCGGAACGCCGCCCCCGGTGCGTCGGGGAATTCGGCGCGGCGCAGCACGATGTGCCCCGTGAAGGGATCATGCGTGCGCAGCCACTCGAACGCGGCGCTGAGGCGCTCCTCGGGCAGTCGCCAGGCAACCAGCGCTCCCTGCGCCAGACTCGTGGACAGCAGGGTTTGGCGCACGCGGCGCACCACGCCTGCGCGCAGCAGACGCAGCAGGCGCTCGCGCACTTCGGGCTCCGGCAGCGCACAGCGGCGGGCAATCTCCGCAAAGGGTGCGGCGTGAAAGCCCCGAATCTGATCCTCGGCCACCGCCAGCAGGCGGCGGTTGGCGGGATCCTGCATGCAAGTCGCGAGATTCATTGCGGGTTGACCCTGCCGCAGTAGGTGAAGAGTGAAGCCCCCCATGCCTCGCGCGCCGCGCTCGCCACCGCCTGCGCCTGCTCCGGCGTCTCCGTCAGCGCAAAAAGCGCCGAGCCCGAGCCGCTCATCATCGCCGCGCGCACGCCCTCCTGCTCCGCCAGCCACATCTTCATGAGCCCCAGCACGGGGAACTTGGCAAACACGGGGCGCTCCAAATCATTGATGAGCGCGAGCCCGTCCACCCTCTGCACCCCGTAGTTCACCGTGCGGTGGCGGCGCGAGCAGGTCAGCGCCTTGTAGGCCGTGGGGGTCGATACCCCGAACGCCGGCTTGAGCAACACCACGGGCGAGCTCCAGCCCGCCAGCTCGGGCAGGGGAGTGACGATTTCCCCGCGCCCCGTGCAGCGGCTGATGACGGGGTTGAGGAAGAAAGGTACATCGCTTCCCAGCGCCGTAGCCATCTCCAGCAACTCCTCCCCGTCGTACTGCGTGCCCAGCTGCTCGTTGAGCGCCCGCAGCGTGACGGCCGCATCGGCTGAGCCGCCGCCCAGTCCCGCGCCGTGGGGAATCTGCTTGGTCAGGGTGATGCGCTGCTTAGCCTTGCGCCCGTAGTGCTTTTCAAACTCGCGCACCGCTCGCAGCACCAGATTGCTCTCGTCCGTCGGAATGCCGGGAGTGTCGCACAACAGCGTCGTGGTGCGCGAATTGTGGAACTCCAGCGTATCGCGCAAATCCAGCGGAGCCATGAGAATATCCACCTCGTGGTAGCCATCCTCGCGCAGCTTGTTGCGCACGCGCAGGGAGAGATTAATCTTGGCCGGTGCCGTGTACAGGGTGCTCATGGGGGCTATTCTACACGAAGGGTAGGCGCGCGTCAACGCACATGCCGCGCCGCAGGTCAAAATGGCGCTTGCGGCGGCGCACGGGGCTGTGTTATCATGCAGGACGATGAGAAGAGAGCTCCTTGCCCTTGTGTTCGCGGTGGTCGCGCTGCCCCTCGCCGCCTTGGATTTTGCGCCGCCGCTGGTCGATGGTTCCGGCTGGCAGAAAAGCCGTCGGGATTGGGAGCACACACTTGCGGGCAGCCGCTATGCCCCCGTCGATGCACAGAGTATCCGCCTGTTGGCCGAGCCGCAGCACGGCTTCGGCGCCTTGCGCCCGCGCGAAATGGAGCTTCAGTGGGCAGCAGACGGCAGCGCGCTCAGCAGCGTGCGCATCATCATCTACAACAAGGGCGATGACCTCCCCCTCGACAAAAAAGCCTTTGCCGCCAAGCTGAAAGACAGCGTGGCTGCCCTCAACGAGGCTCTGGGGATGCCGGGCAAGCAAAAATCCCTGCTCACTCGGGACACGGGGGTGAAGGTCAAGGCCACCGAGTGGCGCGGCGAGCATATCGCGGCGAGGCTCGAAGCCTGTAACCAGGAATTCATCCGCCTGACGATGGCTCCCGATGCCGAGGGCTTGGGCGGCGGCGGGGCGGCCGATGCCGTCAGCAAGAAGAGCCTGCGGCAGAACGTCTGCCGGGAGGGCGGAGCACTGTGGATTAAGGGCATCCCCATGGTCGACCAAGGGGAGAAGGGCTACTGTGTCCCCGCGACCCTCGCTCGCATTTTCAGCTACTACGGTATGAGCGGCATCGACCAGCACGCGATGGCTGCCCTCTGCGAATCCGGCGGCGCCACGGGCACTTCCGTCCTCGAGATGCAGCGGGCGCTGGAGGCTATCAGCCACCGTTTCCATGTGCGCCTCAGCCAAATTGATGCCCGCATGCCGGATTTGTCGGACGTGTACGCCCGCTACAACCAAGTCGCGGCTGCCGCCGGGCAGCCGAGGCTGCTGCCCATGGGCGCCGGGCGCAACCTCAGCGAGGCCGACGGGAAGCTCATGCAGCAGGCGATGGGACTCCGCGATGCCGACATTGCCAAATGGCTCAAACCCATCCGCAAACCCCTGCAGGAGGGTATCCCCATCCTCTGGTGCGTGCCGGGACACATGCGCATGATTATCGGCTACGATACCGAGCGTCAGGAGCTCATCTACTCCGACTCCTGGGGGGCGCGCACGGCCGAGGAGCGCATGCCGCTGGCGGCGGCCTGCGCCATCTCCGTGTTCCGCTACATCCTCAAGCCCAGCCGCTGAGCGCGGCTCACAGCACACTGACTCGCGTGCGCGGTGCCCCGGGCGCCAGCAGCCGCGCCATGAACGCGCTCATCTGCTCCGCCGTGACCGCGCGCAGCAGCTCCGGCATCGCGTCATCGTAGTCGGCTCCCACGCCCAGCAGCTCGTTGACCGCCACGCTGCTGCTGCGTTTGTCGCAGGATTGCAGCGCCAGCAGCCGCGCCGTCAGCGCCGTCTCCTGCGCGCGCCGCAGCGCCGCCTCCGGCATCCCCTCGCGCCCGAGGCGCAGCAGTAGCTCCTCCAGCGCTTCGCGAGCCTCCTCGGCTCGCTCGGGAGCTGTGGCCAAGTAAAAGGCCATGAAGCCCGCATCCGTGCCCATCAATGAGACCACCGAGCAGTCGTAGGCCAGCGCCCGTTTTTCGCGCAGCGCGACGAAGAGCGGGCCGCTCATATCCCGGCACCAGGTTTCCAGCAGCAGTTGCAGCGGCAAGTCCGGCGACACCGCCGTACAGGCGGGCAACGCCGTCACCAGCACCGCCTGCTCCTTGCCGGCGTGCAGGGTCTCTTCCCCCGCCTTCTGGGGTGGGGTCGGCACCCCCACGGCGGGCAGCCCCGCGGGTAGTTCGGCAAACAGGCGCTCCACCGCCGCTTGCAGAGCTGTTTCATCCATATCCCCCGCCACCGACAGCACCGCATTGCGTCCGCAGAGCAGGCGCGCGTGCTGCTCTGCCAGATGCTCGCGCGTCAGTGAGCGCAAGCTCTCCGGCGTGCCGTCGCGGTGGTTGCCGTAGGACAGCGCGCCGAAACAGGCGCGGCGCAGGCGGCGGAAAGCCAGAGCCACCGGATCCTCCTGCGCATCGAGCACATCGGCAATCATCGCCTCGCGCTCACGCTCCAGCGCCGCCTCGGGAAACAGCGGGTGCAGCACCACATCCGCCAGAAGCTCCAGCAGCCACGCCGCATCTTGAGACGGACCGCGTAGATTGATACTCAGCGTGTTATTGCCCGCCTCGCTGCCGATGCTCGCCCCCACATCCTCCACCGCCTCGGCCAGCTGCGCCGCGCTGCGCGAGCGCGTTCCCTTGAGCAGGCACTCACTCATCAGCGCGTTGAGCCCCGCTGTCTGCTCCGACTCCGTGCGGCTGCCCGCTGCGCAGCAAAAGCTGAGCGCCACCATCGGCACGCGATGATCCGCTCGCGTCACCAGCCGCAAACCATTCGGCAGCAGATGAACCTTGCTCGCCGTTGCTGCGGGCGGAAGCTCGGCGGCAGACTCCTCATCCCCGGCGGACGCCAGGGGGTCAATGCTGACCTCCGTCAGGCGCTGCGGCGTCAGATACGCTGCCGCCACCCGCTGCAAATCCGCATCCGTCACCGCGTCGAGCGCCGCTTCCCACTCCTCCGCGCAATCGGCATTGCGCGTCAGGTGCCACGACATACCCAAAGTCGCGGCCATGCCCTGCACCGTGGACAGTGTGCGCAGGCGCGCCGTGCGCATCTGCCGCCGCGTGCGCTGCCGCGCCCGGCTCCACTCGGCACCGGGCAGCGACTCTATGAAGGCCAGCAGCGCGCAGCGTGCCTCCTCTCGGCGATCCTGCTCCACATCGAGCTCCACCACCAGCGCCCCCTCCGAGCGTGCCTCGGGCAGGGCGAACACACTTACATCATGAACCAACCCCAGCTCATCGTGCAGGTGCTTGTAGAGCCAGGCCGAGCGCCCATCGCCCAGCAGCGACACCAACAGCGCCAGCGGAGCCGCATCCGCCGCATCGGCGGGGGGAATCCGCCACGCCAGCATGAGCGTGCTCGTCGGTTGGGCAAAGCGGCGGCGGCACAGGCGCGGCCCCCACTGGCGCGGCTCGGTTGGCAGGGGCGGCTCCGGCACGGCACGCGGCGCGACATCGGCCACCGCCGCCTCCACGGCGGCGAAAAAGACCTCCGGCTCCACATCGCCCGCCGCGCAGATAAACATGTTTGCAGGGGCATAGCGCCGCCGGTGGTAGTCCACCATGTCCTCGTAGTGCAGCGCGTCGAAGGCCGCCCGCTCGCCGATGACGGGCAGGCGGCGCGGGTGGCGGCGGTAGAGCGTGCGGAGGAGGGTGTGGTAGGCCACATCCTGCGGGTCGTCGTCGCACATCGCCATTTCGCGGCGAATGACCTCGCGCTCGCGCTCAAACTCCTCGCGCGGAAAGCTCGGGTGCAGGCAGAGCTGCACCAGCAGCTCCAGAAATTCGCGCCAAGCGATTGCGGGCCCATCGATGTAGAACACCGTGCGATCGGTAGTGGTGTAGGCATTCCACAGACCGCCCAGCTCGGGCACCCGCTCGTTGAGTTCGCGTCCCGAGAAGCGCTCGGTTCCCTTGAACACCATGTGTTCGAGCAGGTGCGAGAGACCCGCGCCCGCCCACTCTCCCTCCTGCGTCGAGCCCGTCTCCACCCACAGTTGGACCGAGACGAGGGGTAGGTCGTGCCGCGGCGCGACAAGCGCCGTCAATCCGTTGGCACAACGATGGATGTGATGCTGCATGCGTTCACTATAGCACAGGGAAGTCTGCACGGAAAAGAGAGAAAAGAGTTTTCTTAAACAAAATGAGCAGCGGGAAATGACTTTACTCCGATGTAGAAATGTTGTACGCTGGCGGCGGTTTGATATGGGTTCAAACATTGTCTTGTCATGAACCATTTAAGTGCTGCTCTGTTTCAACATCTCCGCGAGAACGGTATCCGTTATGCGGTGCTGAGGAATTACTACCCCCTGCCTGAGGATTTGGGCGGAAGTGATTTGGATTTGTGGATTCACAGCGGCGATGCCGAGGCTTTTTCGCATGTGCTGCGGGCGCTGATGTCAGAGGAAAAGGCTGCCCTTGTCTCATACATACCGGATGCCCACTGTGCCAAGTGGTGTTTGTTGAGTGAGCGCAACGGTATCCAAATTGATGCTTTTGTCGGGTCGGTGTGTTGCAGGGGAGCGGTGCTGATGCCCGAGGAGGTGATTGCGGAGAATGGTCGTGATTATCGCAACATTCGCGTTTTGGACGATGCCGTGGCGGATGTGCTGGCCTTTTGGAAGGAGGTTTTGAGCAATGGTCGCTGCAGCGAAAAGTATATCGCTGTGATGCAACACCATGCGTACACAGCGGATTCGTTGCAGCGCCTGTTGCCTGCGTTGCACAAGTCGACGTTGAAGTGCTTTGCGGACGCTCTTCAAAACGGTGATTTGTCGAGCCGGGTCGGCGCGCTGAGCCGCATGGGGCAGCGCGATTTACACATACGGGGCGCGCTGCTGCAGCGCCTTGCCAAGTTGCCTCGTCTGCTGAGGCGCCCCGGTTATGTGGTGGCGGTTCTGGGAACGGATGGGGCGGGCAAAAGTACCGTGATTCGCGCCCTCAGCTATTGGTTGGAAGAGGCTTATCATCGGAAGGTGTACTATCAGCATTTGCGCCCCACGTTGCTGCCGGATTTGGGGGTGCTGTTCGGCAAGAAACAAGCGCCTGCGAAGGGAGAGGCATCGGTCATTGTCAGCGACCCGCACAGCGGGCAAACCGCCGGTGCGGTGAGCTCGTTCATCCGTTGGTTGTATTACTTGGTGGATTACTGCCTTGGCTATCGTGCCTTGGTGTGGCCTTTGGTATCGCTGCGTTCGTCGGTGTGGATTTTTGACCGTTACTATTACGACTACTACATCGACCAGAAACGCTTTGGCATTCGTTTGCCTCGGTGGCTGTTGAGGTTGGGTGCTGCCTTGCTGGTGCCGACACCGGATGTGATTCTTTGCCTTGGGGGAGCTCCCGCGCAGATTTATGCACGCAAGCCGGAAACCTCACTCGCGGAGGTAGCGAGGCAAACCGAAGAGTTGCACCGATTCTGCGAGCGGCACCCCCGGGCTGTGTGGATTGATACCACGCTTCCGCAGGAGGAGAGTGTGTCGGCAGCCAGGGCGGCCTTGCTGCGGATGATGCGTCGGCGCTTTGCTTCCTTGTCATGAAAATTCTCGTCAGCTGCTATGCTTGCTCCCCCTACCGCGGCAGCGAGCCGGGGATGGGGTGGCGTTTTGTTCGTGAACTTGCCAAGGAACACGAGCTTTTTGTCATCACGGAGGCAGAGAAATGGCAGCGGGACATCGAGCGCTGGTTGGCGGAACATCCGGGAGCCATGGCGAATGTGCATTTCCGCTACCTTCCCAAGGTGCGCCATCGGCTTTTGCGCAAAATCTGGCCGCCGTCTTATTATCTCTACTATCGCCGGTGGCATCAGGCAGCTTACCGTATGGCGTTGGCATGGGATGCCGAAGAGCATGTTGACGTAGTGCATCAGCTCAACATGGCGGGCTACCGCGAGCCGGGATACTTGTGGCAAATGCCGCAACCCTTCGTTTGGGGACCCATCGGCGGGTTCAACATCGTGCCGTGGTGCATGATGCCGTCCATGGGGCTCCGTGGAATGCTCTACCACATCGGATACAATCTGATGAATGCCTGGCAGATGCGCACCCTGCGCCGCGTGCGGAAGGCGATGAACAAGGCCGCTGTTCTCCTTGCCGCCACGACGGAGGTGCAGCAGACCATCCGCCGACTTTACGGGCGCGACAGTGTGCTTATGCCGGAGGTTGGGTATGAGGGGAGGAATGCTCCCTCCCCCGCGCTGCGCGCCGAGGGAGAGAAGTTGCGCCTGTGTTGGAGCGGGGTGCATGAGCCGCGTAAGGCGCTTCCCCTGCTGTTGGAGGCGCTGAGGCTCTTGCCGCGCGTTGAGTGGGAATTGCATGTCATCGGTGAGGGCGAGTACACGGCAGCCTGGCAACGGCGGGCGCGGCGGCTTGGGCTGAGCAACATTGTTTGGCATGGCTGGGTTCCCCGGGAACAGGGATGGCGGGTGATGCAGCAGGCTCATGTATTCTGCATCACCAGTATGCGCGATCTGACCAGTACAGTCATTCTGGAGGCCTTGTCTTTCGGCTTGCCCGTGATTGCCCCTGACCACTGTGGCTTTCGCAACGTGTTGCACGAGGGATGCGGACGCAAAATTGCCATTCGCAGCAAGCGGCAGTTTGTAAAGGACTACGCAGCTGCTCTCGCTGAATGGGCGGGTGATGAGACTCTGCGCCGCCGTCTGTCTCAGGGAGCGGTGGCGCGTGCGCGCGAGTTTGATTGGGAGAGCAAGGGGCAACGGCTGGCTGAGTTGTACCGAGCGCTTGTTCCATCGTCTGCTGAGACGGTCCGGGCGGCATCCATCCGATTTTGAGGGCTGAGGGGGCGGCGGGCATCTCAACGGGGTGAGAGTGATTGTGCTGCCCCTGTTGCTGCTGACGGCTTGCAGTGAGACGACGCGCCCCGTGCCGCTGGAGGCGGTGCCCGTTCCCGGCGTGCTGCCCTATGTGCGCGCGTGGAGCGGGGCGCGCGAGCTGCGCATGGGCGCCGACAGCGGCTCCGAACTGCCCGCCGTGCTCTTCCCGGAGGCGGCGGATGCTCTGGGCGCCCCACCGCAGACGGACGCCGCCGTGCAGCCCTGCACCGTGCCCATTCGCGTGGGACCGCAGGCACCCGTGACACCCTGCTATGTCGCTCTCGCGGCGCATGCCCCCATGGATGGCCTGCTGGGATGGCCGGTGCTGGGGCGCCGCCCTTGGCATCTGGACTGGGCACGCGGCAGACACGAGTTTGCCGATGCCGTCCCCCGCGAGGTGCAGCAGCATTGGGCGAGCCTGCCGCTGGCGCCGAGGGAGCACGCCGCCCCGCTTATCCCCGGGGTGGGTGCCTGCATGCTCGACACGGGCGCTCCGCACGACATCTACCTGCCCGCTGAACTGTGGAAGCGTGTCGCTGCGAGCCTGCCGCCGCAGGCCATCCGCTGCTACTACGGCGAGAGTCCCGCCGCAGGGGGCGCGTTTGTGGCTGAGTGTGCCCGCGTGCGCTCCTTTCGGCTGGGATGTTTTCGGTGGCGCAACGTGCTCGTCTGCGAGAGCTTCTGCCCGGACTACCCCGACATCATCCTCGGCTGCGGCTTTTTGCGCCGCTGGGAGCTGTGGCTCGACGGGCGGCAGCGGCGTCTCTACTACCGCCCCTACGCCGGGGCATCCGGCGGGAGCATGTTGAGCGGGGGTTGACAGGGGTATCGCCCGGGTGTACACTCGGCGGCACATGTTGCTGCATTCGCCGGAGCTTTCTCGCCGGTCGTGGGCGGAGATGGTCATGGGCTTCCTCATCTTCTTGTTGGTGATGGGGCTGTGGGGCTGGCGCGGGTATTGTCCGCCCGGGGCGGAGGCACTGGGGCGGCTGGTAACGGCTTGGTTGTCGTGGGGCTATGCGGGCTGCGTGCTGTTGAGTGCGCTGTGCAACGCCCGCGCTCGCTGCCCGTGGGTGCCGCTAGTGGTCGTGGTGCTGCCGGCGGTTTGTGTGGTGGGATGGAGCGTGCAGAGCGGTTGGGCAGAGCCCTGCCAACTGTTGGTGTTGGTGCCTTTTGTGCGTTCGTTGGCGCTTCTGCGCGAGGAGTGGTTTCGCCGCCGCCGTCGGCTGCTCGGTGGCTCGCGCCCCGTACCGCCGCTGTTCTTTCTCTCGCTGGCAGGGTTGATTCTGCTGGGCGCGGCGCTGCTGATGACGCCGGGAGCCACGCAGCACCCGCTTTCCCCCGTGGATGCGCTGTTCCTGAGCACCAGCGCTACGACGGTGACGGGGCTCTCGCCCGTGGATGTCTCCGCCGGGCTGACCGGCTTCGGTCAGCTCATCCTGCTGCTGCTCATGCAGTGCGGTGCACTCGGGGTGATGACCTTCAGCTACTTTGTGGCGCTGCTCATCGGCTCGGGGCTCAGCCTGCGCGATCGTGCGGAGCTGGCGCAGGCGGTGGATAGCGCCCGCCTGAACGAGGCGCCCCGCATCGTGGCGCACATGGTGCTGGTCACCCTCCTGTTTGAGGCGGTGGGTGCCGCCGGGCTGTACCACGCGTGGCGCGGCTGCCCCGCCGTGCCGCAGGGGCAGCTGCTGTGGTTCAGCATCTTTCACGCCGTCTCGGGCTTCTGCAATGCCGGCATCACCCTCTTCCCCGACAACATGGCCACGCCGGGTATCCGCCCCCTGTGGGACGGGCATGCCTGCATGCTGCTGATGATGGCCGGCGGCAGTTTCGGCTTTGCCGTCTACCGCGAGGCGGGGCAGCGCCTGTGGCAGCGCTTGCGGGGCAAACGCCCCCGCCCGCAGTGGAGCACGGCGACCTGGCTGTCGCTGCGCATGACCCTCATCATGGTGCTCGCGGGCACGTTGCTGCTCGCGCTCGTCTCGCTGTTGCCGGGGCAGAACCCCCACGGCTTCAGCCTGGTCGAGTCCTTCTACAACGGCATCTCCGCGCGAACCTCGGGTTTCAACATCAGCTCCTTTGCCGACCTCGGTCCGCTCTACCTGGTACTCATCTGCCTGCTGATGTTCATCGGCGGTAACCCCGGCGCGACCTCCGGCGGCGTGATGACCGGGGCGGTGGCGCTGGCAATCATGGAGCTGCGGCGCATTCTGGCGGGGCAGCGCGATGTCGTCCTGCACCACCGCCGCATTGCCCGCAGCAATGTGGAGCGTGCCGTGTGCAGCATCGCGCTGGCGCTGGGGTGGAACCTGCTGCTCTTTCTGCTGCTCTGCGCCGTGGAAAACGGACGGGGGCAGGGTTGCCTGAGCCTGCTGTTCGAGACGATTTCCTCCTTTGCCACCTGCGGCCTGTCCGTGGGGGTGACGGCGGGGCTCAGCACGGCGGGCAAGGGCATTATCATGCTCAACATGCTGGTGGGGCGGCTGGGGCTGTTCTCCTTTTTCCTGCTCATGCTGCCGCGCCCCGAGCCCGAGCTGCTGCGCTGTCCCGAGACGCATATCCCCCTGTGAGCGGTGCCGCGATTCGCGCTTGAACGCCCGCCGCGCCCGCGCTATAATCCGCCGCGCTATGAAGACCTACGCTCAGCAGCTCCTGCGTTACCCCGAGATGGGTATTTCCTTGGATTTCTCCAAGCTTCCGCTCACTCATGATTTCCTGGCGGAGATGCAACCGCTCATCGACCGCGCCTACAGCGACGTCGCGGCGCTGGAGGGCGGTGCCATCGCCAACCCCGATGAGCAGCGTATGGTCGGGCACTACTGGCTGCGCAACAGCGCGCTGGCACCCACCGCCGAGCTGCGTGCGAAGATTGAGGAACCCCTCGCCGACCTCAAGGCCTTTGCCGCCGAGGTGCTGAGCGGGCGGCTCACCGCGCCCAACGGCAAGCCCTACAGCACCTGCCTGGTCATCGGCATCGGCGGTTCCGCGCTCGGTCCGGAGCTCGTGGCGGATGCACTTCCCGCCTCGGGTCTGCGCATGGCCTTCCTCGACAACACCGACCCCGACGGCATGTACCGCGTGCTCGACGCACTGCCTCTGGAGGAGACGCTCGCCGTGGTCATCTCCAAGTCGGGCGGCACGCCCGAGACGCGCAACGGCATGGTCTGCGCGCAGGACTACTTCCGCCGCAAGGGGCTTTCCTTTGCCAAGCAGGCCGTGGCGGTCACGGGCGTGGGCTCCAAGCTAGACAAGGTGGCCGTGGCCGAGGGCTGGGTCAAGCGCTTCCCGATGGAGGACTGGGTGGGCGGTCGCACCTCGGAGACGAGCGTGGTCGGGCTGGTGCCGGCCTCGCTGCAGGGGGCGGATATCGACAGCCTGCTGAAGGGTGCGGCGGACATGGATGCCAAGACCCGCATTCCCGACACGGCGACTAACGCCGCCATGAAGCTCGCGCTCGCCTGGTATGCCGTCGGCGAGGGACACGGCAAGAAAGACATGGTGGTGCTGCCCTACAAGGACAGCCTCGTGCTCTTCTCCAAGTATCTCCAGCAGCTGATTATGGAGTCGCTGGGCAAGGAGCTTGACCTCGACGGCAAGACGGTACATCAGGGTATCTCTGTCTACGGCAACAAGGGCTCGACCGACCAGCATGCCTATGTGCAACAGCTGCGCGACGGGCTCAACAATTTCTTCGTCACCTTCATCGAGGTGCGCCAATCCCCGAGCGACAGCGTGCAGGTGGAGTCGGGATTCACAGCGGGCGACTACCTGCAGGGCTTCCTGCGCGGCACGCGCAAAGCGCTGGCCGAGAGCGGGCGCAGCAGCATCACCATCTCCATCCCCACGGTGAATGCCTACACGCTGGGCATGCTCATCGCGCTCTTCGAGCGCGCCGTGAGCTTCTACGCCTCGCTCATCCACATCAACGCCTACCACCAGCCGGGCGTGCAGGCCGGCAAGCTTGCCGCCAACGCCTTCCTCAAGCTGCTGGCGGCGGCCGAGGACGCGCTGACGGAGGTGCCGACCACGGCGGGTGAGGTGGCGGACAAGCTGGGCACGGATGCGGAGGACACCTACCACGCGCTGGTGCATATCGCCGAGAGCGGCAAGGCGCGCTGGGTGCTCGGCGATTGCCCCTGCGGCGATACCTTTGCCAAGTAAGCCCGGCGCATGCGCCTGTTCCGACCGCCGCTGTCCTCCGGGGCCGCGGCGGTCGCGCGTGAAAAAGTGGGGTGGCGCTTCAGTTTAGTCTTGCACGCTCGCGGCGGCTGTGCTATAAACGCCGCGCTGCTTCGGCGGCACCTGCGTGGTCTCGTAGTGTAATGGTTAGCACCAGGGATTTTGATTCCCTTAGTCTTGGTTCGAATCCAGGCGAGACTATTTTCTTTGCTCTGCGCGCTGTCGTTCCCTTGCCCGTTCCGTTTTGTCTATGGATTATGCTCCGCTGATTGAGAAACGCCGCGCGCGCTTGGTCGAGCTGGAGCGGATGATGGCGCAGCCGGAGTTTTTTGCCGAGGCTCGCCGTGCGGGGGAGGCGCTGCGCGAGCGCCGCCGCATTCAGGAGCTGCTGGCAGATTGGGAGCAGTGGGAGCAGGCGCAGCAACAGCTGCGGGAGAATCGCGCCTTGCTGAGCGACGAGGATGCTGCGCTGGCGGAGCTGGCTGCCGCCGAGCTTGAGGAGCTGGAGCCCCGGGTGCAGACCTTGCAGGAGCGGGTGTGCTACGCTCTGCTGCCGCGCGATGCGACGGAAGATCGCGATGCGCTTCTGGAGCTGCGCGCGGGAACGGGAGGGGATGAGGCGGCGCTCTTTGCCGCTGATTTGCTGGAGATGTACCGGCGCTATGCCGAGAGCCGCGGCTGGACGATGGAGATTTTAGATGCCGCGCCCAACGCCTTGGGCGGCTTCCGCGAGGTGACGGCGCGCATCACGGGCGAGGAGGTGTTCCGCTTTCTCAAGTATGAGAGCGGGGTGCATCGCGTGCAGCGCGTGCCCGCGACGGAGACGCAGGGGCGCATCCACACCTCGACGGCAACAGTGGCGGTGCTGCCCGAGGCGGAGGAGGTGGACGTGGAGATTCGCCCCGAAGACCTCCGTATCGAAACCTGCCGCAGCGGTGGGGCAGGGGGGCAGCATGTGAACCGCACGGAATCCGCTGTGCAGATTTTCCATCTGCCCACGGGCATCATGGTGCGCTGCGAGCAGGAACGCTCGCAGATGAAGAACCGCGAGACGGGGATGCGCATTCTCCGCGCGCGCCTGTTCGAGATGAAGCAGCGCGAGGCGCAGCAGAGCTATTCGGCGCGGCGGCGGGCGCTCATCGGCAGCGGCGGGCGCGAGGAGAAGATTCGCACCTACAATTTTCCGCAGAACCGCATCACAGACCACCGCATCGGCTACACGGCCTACCATTTGGACCTGGTGATGTCGACGGGGGCGCTGGATGAGCTGGTGGCGCATATGCAACGCGCCGAGATGGAAGAGCGTTTGAACGAAGGGAGCTGAGGATGAAGGTGATTCGCGAGGTGCTGCAAGGCGGCATTGCCTACTTGGAAGCGAGGGGGATCGAGGGCGCGCGCCACTCGATGCAGAGTCTGCTGGTGCATGTGCTGGGTTGCAATCGCACCTGGCTTTACCTGCACTACGAGGATCCGCTGCCGGAGGAGAAGCTGGAGCCCCTGCGCGCGTTGCTGCGCCGCCGCGGCAAGGGCGAGCCGCTGCAACACCTGTTGGGCAGCACGGAATTCTACCGCCGCGAGTTCCGCACGGATGCCCGCGCCCTCATCCCCCGGCCGGAGACGGAGGAGCTGGTGGAGCTGGCCTTGCAGCGCCTGCCGCGGCGTCCGGGGCTGCGCCTGCTGGATATGGGCTGCGGCAGCGGAGTTATCGGGATTACGCTGGCGTTGGAGCTGGCAGACTGCCGTCCCACCGTGGTGATGGCGGATATTTCGGAGGCGGCGCTGGCGCTGGCCTTGGAAAATGCCACGGCGCTGCGCGCCCGCGTGTCCACGCTGCACAGCGACCTTTTTGCCGCTTGGAATGCCCCCGCCGAGGGGGCGTTGCCCCCGGCGGAGGACTGTTTTGACGCACTGTTGGCCAATTTGCCCTATGTGCCGGAGCGCGAGAGTGTGTCGGTCGAGGTGCGGCATGACCCTGCCGAGGCGCTTTATGGCGGCGCCGATGGCTTGGATGTGGTGCGCCGCTTCCTGCGCGAGGCTCTACCGCATGCGGCGGCGGGGGCGCTCGTGATGCTGGAGGTGGGGCACGACCAGGGCGAGATGGTGCGCGCGCTGATGGAGCAGCAGGGCTACGAGCGCACGGAGTTGCTGCACGATTGCAGTGGCAAGGCACGCTTTCCGCTGGGCTATGCCCCGAAGCGCTCGGAGGAGGGGGCAGGGGATGCCTGAGGAGTGGATTCTTTTCCCTCTGGTGAAGGGGGCGGTGGCGCGCGCGTCGCGCGTCGCGCGTTGGGTGCTTTGGGGCTCGGTGGCGGCCACGGCGCTTGAGTTGCTGCTGACCTTGGCAGGGCTGCCGCTGCTTGCCGTTGGTTTCGGTTTGCTGGCGGAGGCTCTGCAGGCTGTGTTGTTGTTGCTGCTGGTGCTGCTGATGATGTGGTGCCAGCGCACGTTGGCGGCGCAGCGCGGGCTGGGGCTGACGCGCGCGGCGCTGTGGTTTGCGCTGCCCTTTGCGGGGGCGGATGTGGCGAATGCCTTGTTCGGGCTCGTCACGGGCAGGGTGCTGTTGGCGGGCGCGGCTCTGTCGCAGCCGGTGGTGTCGGCGGTGCTGCTGCTCACGCTCTTGCTCAACCTGCCCATGGTGAGTGCGGCTCCGCTGCGCCTGCGCGCGGAGCTGGTGGGTGTCGCGTTGCTGCTGGCGGCCGTGTGCGTATGCAACGCGCCCGGTTTCATGTTGTTGCTGCTGCTGCCGCTGAAGCTCGGCTTGGCGCTGCTGTTGCACCGCCTGCTCGGCCTGTTGGCGGGGGTGGCTCCGCGCATCATCGCGCTGCCGCCCTGCGGGGACTCATGAGTTGCCCTTGCGACCGCGGGGGTGGTAGCGCTGCACGATGCTCATCAGGCGCTTGCTGTCTACATGGGTGTAGATTTGGGTGGTGGACAGGTCGGCATGCCCCAACATGTCCTGAATGGCGCGCAAATCGGCACCATTCTCCAGCAGGTGCGTGGCAAAGGAATGCCGCAGGAGGTGGGGGTACACGTTTTCGGAGAGTCCGGCCTCGGCGGCGCGCTGCTTGATGATTTGGCGCACGCGCTCGCGGGTGAGCGCCGTGCCGCGCTCGGAGAGAAAGAGCTCATCGGCTCGCTTGCCGCGGCGCTGCAACAGGGGACGCGCCGCGCGCAGGTACTGCGCCAGCGCCTTGGCGGCCGCCTCGCCGAAGGGAACATAGCGCGTCTTGTTGCCCTTGCCCGTGACACGCAGAAAACGCTCATCCCAATCCACGCGGTCGGCGTGTAGCGCCGTCAGCTCGCTGACGCGTAGCCCGCTGCCGTAGAGTAGCTCCAGCAGCGCCCGGTCGCGTGCGCCGAAAGGCAGTTCCTGCGGATCCACGGAATCCAGCAGCTGCCCCACAGCCTCGGCCGAAAGCGTCTCGGGCACGGAGCGCTCCGCGCGCGGGCTCGCCATGAGAGCTGCCGGGTCGGTGGGCAGCAAGGCCTCCGCCGCCAGATAGCGGAAGAACATCCGCAGATGCACCATGGTTACCCGCGCCGAGGAATCGGCAAACGCGGCCTCGTGCATGTTGCGGCGGTAGGCGGTCAAATCTTCCGTGCGCACGCGTTCGAGAGCAAGCTCGCGGTCGGCGCACCATTGACCGAAGCGTGTAAGCGACTGCGCCACCGAGGCACGGTAGTGCGCGCTGAGCCCCCGCTCGGCGGTCAGGTAGTGCAGAAAAGACTCCTGCACGCTGTGGAAGCTCTCGGACATCAGCGTCCGCTCCCGGCGGGCTCGGGCAGCGGCTCGGAGGCAGGCTCGGGCAGCGGTGCGGCAGGCAGTTCGTGCCCCTGTTGCAGAGCTTCCTTACGCTGTTGGAATTCACTGTTGCCCTCCGATTTCTTGCTGACGACCACCACCGTGCGTCCGGCTGCATTTGTCATGAGGGTTTGGTTGGCATCCAGCTGCACCGTGTCGGGTTGGTTGGTGGCGTCCACCCAGCCCTCGGGGCCGGGAGTTTCGCCCTCCGGCAGGGTGGAGACCAGCTTGACGGGATTCACCAAATCGCTTTCGCGCAGGAAGCCCTTGCTGCCCTCGTCCAGCTTCACGAAGTAGTAAAGCCCCTCGCAGGAGATGATGGTCGCCTTCTCGCAGGCGACCATCTTGCCCGTAGCATGCTCATTGGTGTCCGGGTTGCGGTTGAAGAGGTACACCTTGCCCTCTTGCACCTCCAGCTCCTCGCCGGGGGCGTACGCCCCCTCCTGCACCAGGCGGTTGCGCTGCGCCTCGCGCGCGGCGCCCATGCCCGGGGCATCCAAGGCAGAGGCCTCGTTAAGATACTCGGGGTGATACTCGCCCGGGGTGCAGCTGCACAGGAGCGCCGGAACGAGGGCGGGGAGGAAGAAGAGCGCTTTCATGCTGCCCCATACTCTAGCGCAGAAGAGCGCACTTTTCAAGTGTTATGAACGGCACTACCACTCGTCAGCTGTAAAAACAAATGCGACACCACAAATAGACGAAGAGCCGCAAAAAGGGGTATTGCTCCAAAAAAGAGAGCGCCTGTTGGGCGCTCTCTGCGTGATACCAG
>JBJEVN010000027.1:0-17335 GCA_051884385.1 Akkermansia sp. | reverse complement strand
CTACAGCATTCGCAATGCTGTAGTATACCAGCGTGGTCTTGTGACGAACGCTCAGCTCCGGGGGCGGGCTGTCTCTCGCTGCAAGGGCGACTTGGCTTATTCTATCAATACTACAAACGATGAAACGCAACCTGTTTATCACCTTATCTTGTGCTGTCTTGGGCAGTGCGGCTCATGCCGCGACAACTGCATCGAATTTTGAAGCTAACAACTCATACAATGCCGTTGTGGATGCAAACGGGACCGCAGCGAATATCATGGTGTTCTACACGCGTGACGGCGAGGGAATGACATTGGCTACCGATGAAACCGTGTTTACCATCAGCCCCGATGCTGACACCCCCGTAACCGCCGTTGTCACATCGGCAGAGGCTCGTGCGGACGGAGCCAAGGTCCTTGTGAGTCCGAACGCATGGGGCTACAGTCGTTCATTTGAATCCCTGACCATCGAAAAGCTGACTGCCACCAACGCAACGCTCGGTATCTACGAGGGCACTCAAGGTTCCACCTTGAATGTGACTGTTAAGAAAATTGAGGGCACTCTTTCCAAGATCGAAAATACCGGGACGCTGACCATCGGCGGCACGGTGACCGGCAGCGACACGATGGAACTCATCGGTGCCATTAGATTTGACACGAGCGACCTCTCTCGCTACACCCTGGTGAGCGGCGAAGGTCTCATGGCTCCAACGAGCGGCACCAACGGATTCGCAGGCAGCGGCACCTATGCCCTCATCATCGGCTACAGTACCCTGAACAGTTCAGGCGCAACGCTCAGCGCCAGTTCCGGAACAATCAACATTGGGGACAATGCCGTGACCGTATTCATTGACGGTCTGTATTATATTCAGGACGGCAGTACCGTTGGTCTCGATGCCATCAAAGCGCAGGGAAGTGTCTCCGATGTTATCGTCAGCAGCGGCACCCTTAACCTGAATGCCTCCGGGCTCACACTCGACCACATTTCCGGAGCGGGCAATGTGCAAATCTCTGCTGATACAACTATAGCCGGCGGCACAAGCTCCGTCGCCACTGGCAGCCTTGTCCTGAGCTCCGGTCGCCTCACGGTGGGTAGCAGTGACAGCACAGAAGCCAGCTTGTCAAGCTTCTCTTCCGTCGTTCTGGACGGAGGCGAACTCTACTATAACAACAAGCAGGACACGCTGCACAACGTGAGTGTTGCGCAAGGGAAAACCGCCACCATCACCTCCTATGATATGGGCCGCAGCAGCGACAACGCCGTGTTGCAACTTGCCGATGAGACTAACGTCGCGGGGGCGCTCACCATACAGAATCAGTGGAACGCGCAAATCCGCATCGAGCAACTCACCGGCGCCGGGGAGCTCTACATCAAAGGCATCAACACCAGTGGTGCGATCGCGTCTAGTAGCGCGGAGGCAGCAGAATACACAATCGGTCTGGATGGATTCACCGGCACCATCCACATTGAAAACAGCAGCGCCGCTGTGTGTCACAAATACAACAGCTTCGAAAGCTTTACCTCCTCCCGCAGCTACACCGTCGAGGGTGGCACCGTGCAGGGGCGCTACGATGGCGCTCTCAACGGCGGAACATACGATCTGGGCGTCGCCGAGGGGACCCTGTTCGGCGCCATCAGCAACGCTACCATCAACGGGGGCAGTGGGTCGGTCACCATCCAAGGCACGATTTCCGGTTCTACCATCAACGGAGCAGATCACGTTAGCATTAACACGTCCAGCATTGGTACCGGCACCACGCTGAATGAGGTGACTCTCGGCGGGAGTAATCGCAAAAACCTTAGCGGCACCGTTACCTTGGGCAATGTTCGCAACAATGCCACCGGTGGCTCTTTCAACTACGCCCTGGTTGGTGGAAGTAATGTCCATCTCGTCATTACGGGCGATACGAATACAACCATGACCTCTGACGGCAGCGAGAACGCATACGCCGCCATTGGCTTGAGCAGCGGCTCTATGGTTACCGTGAAGCAAGGCGCCAGTCTTACCGCATCGCGCCTGTTCAACACCAACACGGACAGCAGCAATACGAGTGTAACCGTGGAAGAAGGTGGCACCTTGGTCACAACGGGAATCAACTCCACCATCGTTAATTTAACCAACCACGGAGTGACCACACTCGCCGACAACGGTACCAAAATTGCCGGAGATCTGGTTAATAGTGGCACGCTGACGCTCAGCGGCGCGGACTTCTCGATCAGCAACGTGACCCTGTCCGGCGGCAGCGTCACCCTCGGCACCGAGGAAGCTCACAACCACAACCTGACCATTACCGGCAGTTTGGGTGTACAGGCAAACTCCCGGCTTAACGCCAACCTTGTCATGGCAGGCGGGAACATTAGCTTTGAGAATAGCGCGGTGCTGACCCTCGGCTGCACGCTCGATCTCGGCGAGGGCGTTAAAATTGTGCTGAGCGATCAGGATATTGCCTCTCTCGATTCCGGCAGCAGCATCACGCTCTTCGAGAGCGTGGAAACGATGGGCCGCTACCTCCTCGACGGCGGTGATATACGGGTGTACAGCGCCTCGGATCTCGAGCAGGCCACGGCATACAAGCTGAGCTACAGCGGCGATGCCACGAACGGCTACACTCTTTTCGTGGGCGCCTCCGTTCCCGAGCCTGCTACCGCCACCCTGAGCCTGCTGGCGCTGGCGGGGCTTTGCGCGCGCCGTCGTCGTCGATAAGAGGGGCGTCCGAGCTCTGATTTCGGCTCCCGCAGGTCTCTACAGAACCTGCGGGAGCCTTTTGTCGCCGAACGGAGCAAGCTGCGCGGCATCGTCGGGGCAGGGGGCGCACTTTCACCTTGACTTCTCCCGCCCGCGTGCCCTATAGTGACGGGGTTATGACGCAAGAGTCCATCCTGAAGCTGTTGGAAGAGGACGCGCGATTGAGCGATGAGCAGATTGCCGCCCGCTTAGGTGTTGCCGTAGAGGATGTTCGAGCGGAGCGAGCCGCCCTGGAGCAGGATGGCAAAATCGTCGGCTACCAAGCCATCGTCAACGACGACGCCGAGGGTGTGGCCGCCTTCATCGAAGTGCGCTGCACCCCCGAGCGCGGCGGTGGCTTCAACCGGCTGGCGCAGCGCATCGCCCGCTTCCGCGAGGTGCGCAGTTGCTACCTCATCTCGGGCAGCTTTGACCTGCTGGTCATGGTGGAGGCCAAAACCCTCTACGAAGTGGCCAACTTCGTCAGCGAGAAACTCGCCAGTCTGGAGGGCGTGCTTTCCACCGCCACGCAGTTCAAGCTCAAGACCTACAAGCACAACGGGCTCCTCTTCGAGGAAGAGCCCACCCACGAACGCCTCAGCGTAGCTCCCTGACCGCGCCATGAACTGGAACCGCATGCTCTCCGAAAAAATCGTCTCCATGCCCCGCAGCGGCATTCGGGAGTTTTTTGACCTGGTGACGGGCAGCAAGGACATCATTTCGCTGGGTGTCGGCGAGCCTGACTTTGTGACCCCCTGGAACATCCGCGAGGCAGCCATCTTCTCGCTGGAGAAGGGACACACCACCTACACCAGCAACTACGGGCTCGAAAGCCTGCGCCGCGAGATTGCTAAGTATGTCGGGCGCTTCTTCCGCATCGACTACGACCCCCTGCACGAAATTTTGCCCACCGTGGGCGTGAGCGAGGCCATCGACCTCGCGCTGCGCTGCCTGCTCAACCCCGGGGACGAGGTGCTCTACCACGAACCCTGCTACGTCAGCTACGCACCCACTGTGCTCATGGCGGGCGGTATTGCCACCCCCGTGGAAACGAGCATCGATGACCTCTTTGCCCTCAATCCCGCCAAGCTGGAGGCCGCCATCACCCCGCGCACCAAGGTGCTCATGCTCAACTTCCCCACCAACCCCACGGGCTCCATCGCCCCGCTGGAGACTCTGCGCGCCATCGCGGACATCTGCGTCCGGCACGACCTCTTCGTGCTGACGGATGAGATTTACTCCGAGCTGCGCTACGACGGCATCGAGCACACCAGCATCGCCGCGCTCCCGGGCATGCAGGAGCGCTGCCTGCTGCTCCACGGCTTCTCCAAGGCGTTTGCAATGACCGGCTTCCGCCTTGGCTATGCCTGCGGACCGCGTGAGCTCATCGAGCAGATGGTCAAAATCCACAGCTACACCATGATTTGCCCCACCATCACCAGCCAGGAGGCCGCCATTGAGGCACTACGCCATGGCACCCCCGAAATGCTGGAGATGCGCGACAGCTACCACATGCGCCGCGACTACATCGTCAAGCGCTTCAACGACATGGGTATGGACTGCCACCTGCCCGGCGGCGCGTTCTACACCTTCCCCAGCGTCAAGCGCTTCGGGCTCAGCTCGCGAGACTTCTCCCTGCGGCTCATCCGCGAGCAGAAAGTGGCGGGCGTGCCCGGAACCGCCTTCGGAGCCTGCGGCGAGGGCTACCTGCGCTGCTGCTACGCCACCGCCTTCAACCTGCTCGAAAAAGCCTGCGACAAGATGGAGTGCTTCTGCGAGGGACTGCTCCGCGAGCAGGGCTGAGCGCACTGCCCGCTATGTCCCCCGCCCCCGGCAGCGCCGACGACAGCCGCCTCTTCCGCGCTTGCGTCGTCCCCTTTGTCCTCTTTCTGGTCTTTAACCTCCTGCTGGCGGCGGTGCAGGCGGGCTGGCAGTGGGATCACCCCTCTGCTCCTTGGTGGCAGCGCGCGCCCGAGCTTTGGGTCTACGCCCTGCAAGTGATGGTTTGCGGGAGCTACCTGTTTGCCCGGCGGCGCGACATCGGCTGGCGCGCGCGCCCGAGCCACTGCTTGTGGGGTATCGGAGCGGGGCTGCTCGGCATGGGGCTTTGGCTCATTCCCTACCTGCTGGGATGGGTGCCCCGCGAGGGTGGCTTTGAGCCCGAGCGTCTCTTCGGCAGCGATAGCGCCGCCACCGTCGCCGCCTACGCTCTGCGCTTTGCCCGCGCCGTCCTCATCGTCCCCCCTGTCGAGGAGCTCTTCTGGCGCGGCTACCTCATGCGCTGGTGCATCGACCGCGATTTTCCCGCCCGCGTCCCCCTCGGGCGCGTCAGTTGCTTCTCCTACATCGTCGTCACCCTCGGCTTCATCCTCGTCCACCGCAGCTGCGACTGGGCAGGAGCCGCCGCCTACGGCAGCCTGGCCTATGTGCTCGTCTGGCGCACCCGCAGCCTGTTGCCCGTCATCCTCATGCACGCCACGGCCAACCTCGTCATGGGGGTAGCCGCCATTCGCCTCGACCTGCCGCAGCTCTGGTAAAACATTGTTTTTCTATACACGCATGCAAGCCTTCATCCTCGGCGCCGGGCACGGCACCCGCCTCGCCCCCCTCACCCACATCCTGCCCAAGCCGCTCATGCCCATCTGCCAAAAGCCACTGGTGCAGCACAGCATGGACCACTACATCCGCAGCGGCATCCGCGACTTCATCATCAACACCTCGCCGCTGAGCCTCATGTGGGAGCGCGCATTCCCCGAGCCTGAGTACCGCGGCTGCCGCGTGCGCTTCTCGCACGAAGAAAGCCCACTGGACTCCGGCGGCGGTATCAAAAAAATCCTCCCCCTGCTGGAGGGCAGCGAGCCCCTCCTCGTCCACAACGGCGACATCCTCACCGACATCCCCGTCGGCGAGCTCTTGGCCGAGCACCGCCGCCGCGGCAACCTCGTTACTCTCGCCCTGCGCAGCATCGACGGCAAGAAAAACGTCGGCTTTGACCCCGTCGAAGGACACGTCACCGACATGCGCCACGCCCTCGGGCGCGACCCCGGCAGCTACCAATTTGCCGGAGTCTACCTCATGGAGCGCGCCGTCTGCGAGCTCTTCCCGGCGGAGGACTGCTTCAGCATCGTGCCCATTTGGCTGCGGCTCATCCGCGAGGGTAAGGTCGGCGGGCTCGTCTGTGACTGGGCTGCGTGGCACGAAATCGGCACCCCGGCCGACTACCTCGACACCGTGCTGAACCTCGCCGCCCGCGAGCGCATCCACCCCACCGCCCGCATCCACCCCGCCGCCGACATCAGCGAGGACAGCGTCGTGGGGCAGGACGCCCACGTCCCCACCGGAACCACCTTGGATGACTGCATCGTCTGGCCGCGCACCCATGTAGCGCCAGGGCACTATCGCCGCTGCATCCTCACCCCGCGCATCATCGTGCATCCCGACGATGCATGACGAGCGAAATGAAGAGCCGCCAGCTGCCCGTCCTCGGCAAGAGCGCATTCGGGTGTCCGCTAATCGGAAAGCGTTCTTGAAATTGAGTTTGTCTACGGAATTTGCTTTTCAGCGCGGCGCACTGTGGTACAATGCGTCGGCGTGCAGAAAAAACGACGCAGGTTCATATTTTTTTCTTGACAAAGCGGGATGCAGAGCGTACGATGTCTCGGTACATACCTCCCCCGCTTAATTCGGCATCCATTGCTGAGCGCGCACATGGGGAGGTTATTTTTTTCTCACTCACTTCCTCATGATGGACAGCAATGCCGCGAAAAGTCGCTCCGAACAAGCCGCTGCGCTGATGGCTCAGGGTTTGCTTGCCGATAGGGATGAGCTCGTCCTGCGTTTGGAGACAGTCGGCTTCTATCGGCTCAACGGATATGCTTACCCCTTTCGGCAAGTAGATAGCGGCGGGAACGTTCTGCCTGCTTTTAAGCCGGGTACGGATCTGAAGCGGCTTTGGTTTTTGTATCGCTTCGATCGTAACCTCCGTTTTCTGTTTTTGGATGCGATCGAACGCATTGAAATTGCCCTGCGTAGCCAATTGGCCTATCTGCATACGCAAGCCGCAGGCCCATTTGCCTACGCACGTGCATCCTACTTCCCCGCATGGAAGGGCTACCTCGAACTTTGGGATCGAGTGAAAAAGGGGAGCAAGGAAGCGAATCGGAATGAGGCTTTACGTCATTTCTTTACCCGAGATACGGGACATCATCAATACCCGCCCTTGGGGATAGCCATCGGTTTTATGGAGCTGGGCGCTCTTGTTTATTTTTTTGACTATTCCGATAAAGAAACTGTCCGCAAGCCTATTGTCAATGCATGGGGGATCGACGCCAGGTTGCTTACCTCGTGGATGCATGCACTCAACCACCTGCGCAACGATTGTGCACATCATGCCCGCATTTGGAATAAACGCACATCCCGAATACCGCGAATTCCCAAATGCACCAAGGATCCACGCTGGTATTACACATACGATGAGCAGCAGCAGCAATGGAAATTGCCATCGGATCAGACCTCGGCGGTGCCGGTCGCGGAACCGGGTAGTACGGCATGTTTTCTCTTTATCTGTCGCACGCTTCTTCGTTCCTTGGCTCCTACCTCCGCTTGGAATAAGCGTATCAGCAAGCTCATAGCCGAGGCTGAAGCCTCGGGGGTGGATGTGCGCCAAATGGGGCTTCCGAAACATTGGGAGACACACCCTCTTTGGGAGTAGAGGGTAGCTTGCCGATGCTGCCGCTGATAAGAGCTGAAAACGCAGTCGGGCACAACGGCAGGTCAAGCAGCCGTGCGTCAGTGCGCGCAAAAAACGCATCGTTAAGCGCGGAATTTGCTTTCCACGGGGACTCCCCCGTGCTATACTCCGCCAGCGTAGAAGTCTCTTTTTACCATGGCTATCGACCCCAAACTGCTGGAAGAGTTGGAAGAGCGCCGTCGGAAGGTCATCCTCTCCGGCGGGCAGGACAAAATTGACAAGCGCCACGAGAAGGGCGATTGGACCGCACGCGAGCGCATGGATTGCCTGTTCGACACGGGCTCCTTTACCGAAATCGGCATGCACACCCGCCACCACTGCAACAACTTCGGCATGCAGGACAAGTACATCCCCGGCGAGGGGATTGTTTCGGGCTTCGGGCTGGTCAACGGCCGTCCCATTGCCGCCGTCTCGGCCGACTTCATGGCGCAGGGCGGCTCGCTGGGCTATATGCACGCCCAGAAGATCTGCGATGCCCAGCGTTACGCCCTCAAGGCGGGGCTGCCCATCATCCAGATGAACGACAGCGGCGGCGCCCGCCTGCAGGAGGGCGTGGAAGCCCTCACCGGCTTCGGCGACGTCTTCTACAACAACGTGGCTGCCAGCGGTGTCGTGCCGCAGATTTCGCTCATCCTCGGCCCCTGCGCCGGCGGCGCGGCTTACTCGCCCGCGCTCACCGACTTCATCATCATCCGCCGCGGCGGTGCCGCCGGTATGTACATCACCGGCCCCAAGGTCATTGAGCAAGTCACCTACGAGCAGTGCACGATGGATGAAATCGGCGCCGCCGATGTACATGCCTCCGTCTCCGGCAATGCCCACTTCATCGCGCAAAGCGATGAGGATGCCATCAACATCGCCAAGACCCTGCTCACCTATCTGCCCTCCAACAACACGGAGGAGCCGCCCCATCTGCTCGACACCCCGCTCGACGTCGCGGACGACCCGGGCATGAACGACATCATCCCCGAGAGCAACAGCACCCCGCTGGACATGCAGAAAGTCATCGCCCGCCTGGTGGATGAGGACTCCTTCCTCGAGGTGCACGCCAACTTCGCCGGCAACGTGATCGTGGGCTTTGCCCGCATCTGCGGCGTCGTGGTCGGCATCATCGCCAACCAGCCCGCCGTCAAGGCCGGTTGCCTCGACATCGACGCCTCCGACAAGGCGGCGCGATTCATCCGCTGCTGCGATTCCTTCAACATCCCGCTGGTCAACCTCGTGGATGTGCCGGGCTTCCTGCCGGGCAAGCAGCAGGAGCGCGGCGGCATCATCCGCCACGGCGCCAAGATGATTTTCGCCTACTCCTCCGCCACGGTGCCCAAGGTCACCGTCGTGCTGCGCAAGGCCTACGGCGGCGCCTACATCGCCATGTGCAGCAAGAGCCTGGGAGCCGACGCCGTCTACGCCTGGCCCTGCGCCGAAATTGCCGTCATGGGTGCGGCGGGCGCCGTGCCCATCCTCTACGGGCGCGAGCTCAAGGGTATCGAGGACGCCGCCGCCCGCGAGGCGCGCCGTCAGGAGCTTCAGGATGAGTACGTCAAGACCTTCTACAACCCCTACGCCGCCGCGGCCTCCGACCAGGTGACCGAGGTCATCAACCCCAAGGAAACCCGCGCCAAGGTGGCGCTCACCCTGCGCACCCTGCTGGGCAAGCGCGAGACGCGCCCTGCCAAGAAGCACGGCAACATGCCCCTGTAACCCCCCGATTCCGCAACATGAGTATCACCCCCATCCTCGCCGCGCTCGACCTCGATGCCGTGACCTACCAGTTCACGGGCATGTGCGTCGTGTTCTGCTGCCTGTGCTTCCTGAGCGTTCTGCTGACTGTCTCGGGCAGCGTGGCGCAGCGGCTCGAAGCCAAGCGCCAAGCCCGCGCCGCTGCGGCGCAGGCCGCGCTCCCCCCCGCGCCCGCTCCGGTTCCTGCGCCCGCTCCGGCTCCCGAGCTGTCGCCCCAACAGGTTGCCGCTATCGCCGCCGGGATTTACGATGCCGCCCGCAGCAGCATCACCCCGCAAGTCGTGGCCGCCATTGCCACCGCCGTCAAGGTCACCGTCGGGCACGAAGCCCGCATCCTCGACATCCGCCCCGTCGATGCCAGCTACGCCCAGAGCGGTCGCAGCTCCATCATGAACTCCCACCTCCCCGTCCGCGGCTGAAGCCCCGGGCAAACCACAACCTTCCGAAAAAACAAACATCCCCCAAGAAAACCATGAAACAGCTCCGCATTACCGTTGCCGGTCAAACCTTTGATGTAACCGTTGAAACCCTGGGTGGCAGCACCGCCGCCCCCGCGCCTGCCCCGGCAGCGGCTCCCGCGCCCGTTGCTCCCGCCCCGGTGGCAGCCCCGGCTCCCGTGGCCGCTGCCCCCGCCCCGGCTCCCGCTGCTGCACCCGCCGGCGCCGGCAAGCCCATCCCCAGCCCGCTGGCGGGCAAGGTCGTCTCTCTGGATGTGCAGCCCGGCGCTGCCGTGAAAGAGGGCGACCAGGTCATGACCCTGGAGGCCATGAAGATGAACACCGTTATCTACGCCCCTGCCGCCGGCACCCTCACCTCCTTCGCCGTCAAACCCGGCGACACCGTTGCGGAAGGGCAGGCGCTCGGCTACCTCGGCTGAGCCGAGTCCCGCGCAGGCTGCGCCGGGAGGACGCTCGGTGAGCGCACCGCCGTCCTCCCCCGCGCAGAAACGAGTTACGAACAAGACCGAAACTTATGGAATTACTGCAATCCTTTCAACAGTTCATTTCCGGCATGGGCATCTTCCAAATGACTTGGCAGATGTATGTCATGTGGGCTGTCGTGCTGGTCTTGCTGTACTTCGGGGTGGTCAAGCAATTTGAGCCGCTGCTGATGGTGCCCATCGCCTTCGGCGCGCTCATCGCCAACATCCCCGACAACGGCATGATCATCACCCAAGCGCAGCGCGAGGTCGTATCAGTCAGCGAGCAGGGCAAGGTGGAGAAGAGCACCATGAACGATGTCGGCTTCATCTCCGTCACCGTGGCGCCCTACACCGAGCCCGGCGTCAGCCGGCAAGACGTCAGCGCCCTGAGCCCCGAGGAACAGGCCAAGTACGAGGCCGCCATGGAGGAACCCATGACCGTCTCTGAAATCCCCGGGCAGAAAGGCAAGGTGGCCGTCACGGGGCAGAAGCCGCAGAAAGTCATGATCATCAAACCCGAGGGAGGGCTCTTCGACGTGCTCGGTCTCGGTATCAAGATGGAAATCTTCCCCGCCCTCATCTTCATGGGCGTGGGCGCGCTGACCGACTTCGGCCCCCTGCTGGCCTCGCCCAAGGCGCTGCTGCTCGGTGCGGCGGCTCAGGGCGGCGTGGCCTTCACCTTCCTGGCGGCCATGGCTTTGGGCTTCACCAAGGGGCAGGCCTCGGCCATCGGCATCATCGGTGGTGCGGACGGCCCCACCTCCATCTTCCTTGCCAGTAAGCTCGCCCCCGAGCTGCTGGGCGCCATCGCCGTGGCAGCCTACACCTACATGGCGCTGGTTCCGCTCATTCAGCCTCCCTTCATGAAGCTCTTTACCACCGAGAAGCAGCGCAAGATCAAGATGAAGAGCCTGCGACAAGTCTCCAAGGGTGAAAAGCTGTTCTTCTGCTTTGCCGTCACCATCGTCACCATCCTGCTTTGCCCGGATGCGGCGCCGCTGCTCGGCATGCTCATGTTCGGCAACTTCATCCGCGAGTGCAAGGTGACGGAGCGCCTCGTGAGCTGCGCGCAAAATGAGCTCATGAACATCACCACCATCCTGCTGGGCGTCTCCGTGGGGCTCACCATGCAGGGCGACCGCTTCATCCAGAAAGAAACGCTCATGATCATCGGTCTGGGCATTGTCGCTTTCGCCATGGCCACCATCTGCGGGCTGCTTTGCGCTCAGCTGATGAACCTCGTGCCCGGCTGGCGCAAGAACCCCATCAACCCGCTCATCGGCTCGGCGGGCGTCTCCGCCGTGCCCATGGCCGCGCGTGTGTCGCACACCGTGGGTCAGCAGGCCGACCGCTCGAACTTCCTGCTCATGCACGCCATGGGGCCGAACGTGGCCGGAGTCATCGGCACCGCTGTCATCGCCGGCTACTACATTACCACCCTCAGCGGGCATTGAGCCGGCCGCAGCAGCTTCGGCAAAGAAAACACCGTTCTCCGCAGGGGGGAACGGTGTTTTTCATGCCCGCGACGAGCCCCGCAATGCCGCGGGACGACTGACACAGGAGCCGACAATACACAGCAAGGCCGCGCTCCCACTTAGGAAGCGCGGCCTGCAAGGGGCGGGGAAGCCCCGCGGGCATCAGCGGAAACTCAGCCCCCGGAGCTTGGCGGCGAGGGTGTCGAGCACCTGTTGGTGCGCGGCGTCCACTTCGGCAGCCTTGAGGGTCTTTTTCGCATCGCGATAGAGGAAGGTGTAGGTCATGGCCTTGCGGTCGGCGGGCAGCTTGGCGCCGCTCGGGTCGCAGAACACATCCTTGAGCCGCAGCTCGACCAGCAGCTTCTGCTTGGCGCTCTCCACGGCCTTGAGCACATCGGCATGCGTCAGGGCGACGGGCAGCTCCAGCGATGAATCGCGGGTCGAGCCCGGGAACTGCGGCAAATCCGCCGCCTTGAACGGCGCCGTGGCAAGCTGCTGCAACTTGCGCAGGTCGAGCTCGGCGTAGTAGCACTCCGTCGGCAGCCCCAGCGCGCGGCACTTGGCGAGGCTCAGGCGGGCAAAGAAGCCACAGGCCTGCCCGTTGAGCTGAATATCTGCGCCCAACGCCGCATTCGGGCGGGGGCGGCGGCTCGGCACCAGCGCGAGCTTGGCCTTGGGCACCAGCAGATCCAACACCGCCCGCAGATGCTCAAAATGCACCTCAGAGGGCTTGGTATCGACCCAGGAAGCGGGACCCAACTTACCCCCCATGAAGATGCCCAGCACCTCGTTCTCGATGTCCTTGCCCTTGCCGCCGCCCGTGTTGCGGAACACGCGTCCACATTCAAAGAGGCGCAGACTTTCGAGCCCCTGATTGATGTTGCGCGCCGCCACGGCGATGAGCCCCGGCGCCAGCGAGGGGCGCAGCGTGCTGTGATCTTCGCTGATGGGCAGGGACACGCGGATGATGTCCCCCTCCTCCAGCGGTCGGATGGGCAGGGCATTGCTCACATCGGCGATGGTCGGGTCGATACTCTCGGCGGCGATGAGCTTAAAACTCTGCACCTCCCAAAAGCCCGCGCCGGCCAACTTGCGGCAGAGCGCCATGCGGTAGTCGTGGGCGCGATCCTGCGGCGTCTCCGGCACAAAGACCGCCGTGTTCGTCGCGGGGATGTTGTCGATGCCGTACACGCGCACCACCTCCTCCAGCAGGTCGCAGCTGCGCTTGAGATCCAAGCGCCAGGGCGGGCAATCCCAAGTGCCCCGACCATCGAGCTCGCGCAGACCGAGGTTTTTGAGAATGCGCGCCGCCTCCATGTGCGGGATGGCGGCGTCGCTCATCACGTCCAGCTCCTTCCAGTCCAGCTGCACCTGATCGAGGGCGTAGTAAATCTTGGCGGCGCTGCCCTGCTCCAGCACCGTGGCACGGGGGGCGTTCTCCTCCGGCACCAGGCAGGGAGCCTGCCCCGCCACCAGCACAGGCTCGGCTGTGCCGCCCGCGCACTCCAGAATCAGCTGCACGGCGCGCGCAGCGGCGCGCAGCACATTCCACGGCGAGCAGCCGCGCTCGAAGCGGTAGGACGAATCGGACGACAGCCCCAGACGGCGACTCGTAAAGCGGATATCGCTGCGGCGGAACCAAGCCGACTCCAGCACAATGTCCGTCGTCTGCTCTGTCACCCCGCTGTCCAGACCGCCCATCACGCCGCCCAGCGCCAGCGCCGCGCCGCTCGCGTCGGAAATGACCGTGTCGGCGGGTGTCAGGCTGTAGGTATCGCCCATGAGGCTGGTGAAAGACTCGCCCTCCGCCGCGCGACGGATGTTGAGCCCACCCGTGAGCTTGGCGGCATCGAAAGCATGCAGCGGGTGCCCCAGCTCAAAGAGCACATAGTTGGTGATGTCCACCACGTTGTTGATGGGGCGCAGGCCGATGGCCGTCAGGCGCTCCTGCAGCCACTCCGGGCTGGGCGCAATGCGCACGCCGCGGATGCGGGTGGCCGTGTACAGCGGGCAGACCTCCGGCACCGAAAGCGTGATCAAATCGCCCGCCGGAGCCGTCTGCGCCGTGGCGGCGGGAGCCTCGGCGGGGTCGGTTTTCAGCGCGCGCCCCGTGATACCCGCCAGCTCGCGAGCCATGCCCCAGTGGCTGAGCAGGTCGGGGCGGTTGGGCGTGATTTCCAGCTCAAAGAGCGTGTCCGTCGGCACAAAGGTGCGCACAGGCGTGCCGATGGCGTAGTCCTGCGGCAAAATCCACAGCCCGTGCTCCTTGTCCGGCAGCCCCAGCTCACTCGCCGAGCAGAGCATGCCGCGAGAGGGAACGCCCAGCATCTTGCCCTCCTTGATTTCCCAGCCGCCGGGAAGCACCGCGCCGGGCAGGGCGCAGGGCACCTTATCGCCCACGCGGTAGTTCTGCGCGCCGCACACAATCTGGCGCAGCTCACCCTCGCCCGCATCCACCAGGCAGCAGTTGAGGTGGTCGGAGCCCTCCACGGGCGTCTTCTGCACCACCTGAGCCACCACCACGCGGTCGGTCGTCACCCCGCGCTCGCGGATACCCTCGACCTCGATGCCCGCAAAGGTCAGCATGTCGGCCATCTCCTGCGTGCCGAGTCCCGAGAGGTCAATGTAGGCCGAAAGCCAATTCAGAGAAATGTTCATCGTGAAAAAAGGTTGTCGTTATTGGAACTGAGCGAGGAAGCGCACATCGTTTTCGATGAGCAGACGAATATCGCGGATGCCCCAGCGAATCATCGCCAGACGCTCCAGACCGATGCCGAACGCGAAGCCCGTGCAGCCGCTGTAGAGCTGCTTGCCCGTGCTGCGGTCGATATTCTCGAACACGGCCGGATTCACCATGCCGCAGCCCGCAATCTCGATCCAACGCGGCGCCTGACCCGCCGCCTGCAGCAGCACATCAATCTCGAAACTCGGCTCCGTGAAGGGGAAGAAATGCGGGCGGAAGCGCACCGCCGTCTCGCTGCCGAAAAGCGCCTTGAGAAAATACTCCAGTGTCCCCTTCAGGTCGCCCACACTCACGCAGCGATCCACATACAGCCCCTCGATCTGGTTGAAGGCAGAGAGGTGGGTCGCATCAATCGCATCGCGACGGAAGGCCGAGCCGGGGCAGATGATGCGCACGGGCGGCGCCTGTTTCTCCATCGTGCGCGCCTGCACCGTGCTCGTCTGCGTGCGCAACAGCTTGCCGCTGTCAAAATAGAAAGTATCCTTCTCATTGCGCGCGGGGTGATCCTCCGGCGTGTTGAGCGCGTCGAAGCAGTGCCACTCATCCTCGATTTCCGGGCCGTCCGAGAGCGTAAAACCCATGCGGCGCAGGATGCGCACCGCCTCATCGCGCACAATGCTGATGGGGTGCAGCCCGCCCTGCGGCAGCGCCGCCCCCGGCATCGAAAAATCCGAACCCGCCACCGCAGCGGCATCCAGCTCCGCCTGCAGCGCCTCGCGACGCGCCTCCAGCGCAGCGGAAATCGCGGCGCGCGCCTCATTCAGCATCGCCCCCACGGCGGGCTTCTCCTCCTTGGGCACATCGCGCATCCCCTGCTGCACCTGCGTCAGGCAGCCCTTCTTGCCGAGAATCGCCACGCGGGCATCCTCCAGCGCCTTCAGGTCCGCCACCGTCGCGATTCGGGCCAGCGCCTCGGCTTGTACGTTTGCAATCTGGTCTTTCATAACATCAAAAAGTCGGAGCCCCCACTACCGAAACGCAGACGGGCGCGCCGCGCGGCTAACTATACGCGCGTAGGCGGAAAAGTCAAGCCCAATGCGCGCGCCTCCGCGGAAAGCGCGCGACGATGATGGCCGCAACGCACCGGCAAAAACACTTTTCAAGCCACCCCCCGCGTGCTATACTCGCCCCCGCTATGCTCCCCGACCTTGCCACCGCCCTCGACTGGCTCTACAGCACCCAAATGTTCGGCATCAAGCTCGGTCTGGAGGGCATCACGCGACTCCTGCGCGAGGCGGGTGTCCTCTACCCTCGCGCGCGCGTTATCCACGTCGCCGGGACCAACGGCAAAGGATCCACCTGCGCCTTTGCCGAATCTGTCGCCCGCGCCGCCGGCTACCGCACCGGGCTCTTCACCTCCCCGCACCTCGTCGCCTTCAACGAGCGCATCCGCGTCAACGGCGAAAACATCCCCGATGCCGACGTCGCGCGCCTCATCGAGCAGGTGCGGCAGCTGACAGCCGATTGGGAAAGCACGCCCACCTTCTTCGAGCTCGTCCTCGCCATCGCCATGCTCTACTTTGCCGAGCAGCAGGTCGAGCTCATCATCCTCGAAACCGGCATGGGCGGGCGGCTCGACGCCACCAACGCCGTCCCCAAAGACGTCGCCGTCCTCTGCCCCATCGGCATGGACCACACCCAATACCTCGGCAGCAACCTCGAAGACATTGCGCGGGAAAAAGCCGCCATCATCGCCTGGCATCGGCCCGCGCTCAGCGCACCCCAAAAGCCCGCTGCCATGCGCGCCCTACACGAGGCCGCCGAGCGCATGGACACCGACTGCCGCATCATCCGCGAAGAGTGCGACCTCCCCCTCGGGCTGGTCGGCGCGCACCAGCGGCGCAACGCCGCGCTGGCGCTGGCCGCCCTGCACGCCCTGCCGCACTTCCTGTGCAGCCCCGAGGAGGAGGCGCGCGGACTGCGCGACACCCGCTGGCCCGGACGATTCGAGGAAATCGCCCCCGGCGTCATCATGGACGGCGCGCACAACCCGCCCGCCATCCGCACGCTCGTCGCTGCCTGGCGCGCCCGCTTCGGCGAGCGCCGCGCCCGCTGCCTCTACGCCGGAGCCGCCGACAAAGCGCTCGATGAGGTCATCGCGCTGCTGGCGCCCATCGTCGAAGCCTGGGTGCTGCCGCCCGTGCAAAGCCCGCGCATGCTCCCCGCCCGCGAGCTGGCCGCCAAAGTAGCGCGGCTCAGCAGCGCCCCCATCCGCACGCCGGACACCCTGGCCGACGCGCTGGAGGAACTCCCCGCCGGCACCCTCATCTGCGGCTCTTTCTTCCTGCTGGGCGAGGCCAAAGCCCTGCTCGCCGCGCAGGGCGCCCGCTACCGCCGCACGGCGCAGTAAGCCCGTTTTTCCCGCTTTTCGCCAAAAAAAATGCCCCATCCGCGCATTTTGGCCTTGCCCTTTCCGGCGCTGAATGCTAAACTAGCCCCGCTTCACCATCGGTGAAGCCTTCATCACGGCAGGGTAGCTCAGCGGTAGAGCACGGGACTCATAAGCCTATGGTCGGGTGTTCAAATCACCTCCCTGCTATGATGGGAGCGGTCGAAACCAAGACAAAACGGTAACGACCGCTCCTTTTTTGTGCCTTGCTTTCAGCGACTTACGCCAACGCGACTCATAACGAAAAACGGACTTTCCGGGCTGGTTTCCTATTCATTTTGCCCCCGTTTTGCAGCCAAAAGGACTCGCTTAGACTCGTGCGGTTCCAGTCACATTACATACAATTAGCTGAATATCAGTAACTTGCATAGCATAAAATCGGAGTCTTGCAGTCAAATCACATTGCCCGCCCTGCAAGTGTTGATAATAAGTCTTTTGTGACGATTTTCTCATAACGGGCAAAGTCATCCGATTTTGAATCACAGTCACAAAAGAAAAAGTAATAAAACCTTGCATATTGATACTAAATAGATTATGCTATACAAAGGAACTTTTTGGCTCTTCGTCTATTTTTGTGGAGTGAAGCCGCGAGTACAACCTAACAAGAGCAA
>JBJEVN010000026.1:0-17624 GCA_051884385.1 Akkermansia sp. | reverse complement strand
TTGCTCTTGTTAGGTTGTACTCGCGGCTTCACTCCACAAAAATAGACGAAGAGCCTTTTTTTGTTGCAATATCAGGACTCCGTAAAGCGTTAAATATAGGGCGATCAACTAAAAAAGCCTGCTTTCCAAATTGTGTAGGAAAGCAGGCTCGGTGAATACAGGGAGAGGGATTTGAACCCCCGACCAACTGTGTGTAAGACAGCCGCTCTACCACTGAGCTATCCCTGCGTTTCTGTGCGGGGGACAGTCTACACGGGGCGGCGGGTACAGGCAAGAGAAAAAGGGTGGTATGTCACAACAAAACCGCACAGGCGCCGGTGCGGTGTGCTGTCTCTGCTGCGGGGAGAAAACGAAGCGCCGTTTTGCATGCGGCAAGCCGCAACGGGGGCTTGCGTTGGCTCGGCGGACGTGCTAGGATGGCGGCAACGCTATGGACGCCAAGCTTCTTTCTGTGCTGGAGCAAGCCGTTGCCGACGGCAAGCTGCTCGCTTCCTCTTTGGAGAATATCCACCTGCTGCTCAACGGTACGCAAGACCCCATCGCCCCGGCGGCCATTGCCGAGCTGGCCGAGGACGGTGATTTTGCGGAACTCAACAACCGCTTTTACAAAACGCTGGCTTTCGGCACGGGCGGGCTGCGCGGCCGCACCATCGGCATGCGCGTCACCAAAGTCGAGCAGGGCAAAGGTGGGCTCAACGGGCGCCCCGAGTTCCCCTGCGTGGGCACGGCGGCCATGAACTACTTTAACGTGGGGCGCGCCATGCGCGGGCTCATCACCTATGTGCGCCGCTTTGCGGAGGCCGAGGGCAGCGGGCGCAAGCCCCTGCTGGTCATCGGACACGACACCCGCCATTTCTCGCGCGATTTCGCCGAGCTCTGCGCGAAAATCGCCACCGACCTCGGCTGCGACTGCGCGCTCTTTGACGGTCCCTGCTCCGTGCCGGAGGTTTCTTTCACCATCCGCGAGCTGCACGCCGACACGGGTGTCATGCTCACCGCCAGTCACAACCCCGCTCACGACAACGGCTTCAAGGCCTACTTCAACGACGGTGCCCAGCTCATCGCCCCGCACGACAAAGGGGTCATCGCCGAGGTGAACGCCCTCAGCGGCGACCGCTACGAGCCCCTGCCCGCCGAACAGCAGGGCAGCCTGCGCATGCTGGGGGCAGAGATGGATGCCATCTACATCAAGCGGCTCAAGCAGGTGGCGCTGCGCCCCGAGGTCTTTGCCGGGGCGGCGGCCAAGGTCGTCTACACCAACCTGCACGGCACGGGTAAGCGCTGCATTGTCCCCCTGCTGCGCGAGCTGGGCTGCAACGTGAGCACCGTCGCGGCGCAGGATGTGCAGGACGGGCGCTTCCCCACCGTGGCCAGCCCCAACCCGGAGAACGCCCCCGCGCTGGACATGGCTGTGGCTCAGGCCGACGCCGAGAACGCGGATCTGGTCATCGCCACCGACCCGGACTGCGACCGCATGGGCATTGCCGTGCGCAACCGCGAGACGGGCAAGATGGAGCTGCTCACAGGCAACCAGACAGGCTGTCTGCTGGCGTGGTACCGCTGCATGAGCGTGCGCGAGCTCGGCATTGTCACCGAGGCGAACCGCGCGCACGCCGTCATGGTCAAGACTTTCGTCACCAGCCCCCTGCAGGATGCCATCGCCGCCAAGCACGGCATCGCCACGGTCAACGTGCTCACGGGTTTTAAGTACATCGCCGCCAAGCTCGGCAAGTACGAGCGCGCCATCCCCGCCGAGCTGCGCGCGAACTACCGCGAGCTCTCCGAGCAGGAGACGCGCGCCCTGCGTCTGGCGCACAGCAAGTATTTCGTCTTTGGCGGCGAAGAGAGCTACGGCTACCTGGCGCAGGATTTTGTCCGCGACAAGGATGCCAACGTCGCTGCCCTCTGCCTGGCTGAGCTCAACGCCTACCTGGCCGCCAAGGGACTGGGGCTGCTCGACTGCCTCAACGCCCTCTACAAGGAGTACGGCTACTACAAGGAGCTGGGCAAGAGCCTCGTGATGGAGGGGGCCGACGGCGCCGCCAAGATTGCCGCCCTGACCAAGACCTACATCGAGAACCCGCCGGCAGAGATGGACGGCGCGCCGGTCACCGCCGTGCGCGACTTCTCCTCCGGCGCGCTGAGCGATGCCGAGGGCGACCCCATCCCCGCCGAGAAGATGCTCTTTGTGGATCTGGCGGACGGGCGCAGCTTTGCCGTGCGCCCCAGCGGCACGGAGCCCAAAATCAAGTACTACCTCTTTGCCCACGGCGCCGCCGGGCAAGAGCCCGCTACCGCTAAGCCGGAGGTGGAGGGGCGCATTGCTTCGCTGTGGGCTGCCATCGAGGCCGATGCCCACCGCCGCATGGCCTGAGGCTCCCCTGCCCCATGCAAACCGCGCTCTTCATCGGCCTGGGCAGCTTCTGCGGCGGCGTGCTGCGCCACCTCGGCGGGCAGCTTGTGCGGCAGTGGGTGGGGGCGGGTAGCCTCTTCCCCTGGCACACGCTCTGCATCAACGCTCTGGGCTGCCTGCTGCTTGGGCTGCTCAACGGGCTCTTCGAGCGCGGCGACGCCCCGCTGCATCCCGACCTGCGCGCCGCCCTCAGCGTGGGGCTCTGCGGCGGCTTCACCACCTTCTCCACCTTTGCGGGGGAGAACATCGCGCTACTGCGGCAGGGCGCACTGCTGCAAGGTGGAGCCTACATAGCCCTCTCGCTGCTGGGTGGGCTGGCGCTCTTCCTGCTCGGCTATCTGACTACCAAATCCATCCTCTCATGAACACGCGACACTGGACCTTGCGCCGCGGTGTTTGGCAACTGCCTGCGGGCGGTGCCATCATGGGCATCCTCAACATCACGCCCGACTCCTTCTCCGACGGCGGGGAACACGGCGACACCGCGTCCGCGCTCGCCCACGCCGACAAGCTGCTGGCAGACGGGGCGCACATCATCGACCTCGGCGGCGAGAGCACCCGCCCCGGCTCGGCCGAGGTGAGCATCGACGAGGAAGCCCGCCGCGTGTTGCCCGTGCTGCGCGAGCTGCGCCGCCGCCACCCGCAGGCGCTGCTCTCGGTGGACACGCGCCACCCCGCCGTGGCCGAGCAGGCGCTGGAGGCCGGGGCGGACATCATCAACGACATCACGGGGCTGGCCGACCCCGCCATGCGCGCGCTCTGCGCCGCCGCGCCCTGCGGCATCGTGCTCATGCACATGCAGGGGCAGCCGCGCACCATGCAGCTCGCCCCGCACTACGATGACGTGGTGCGCGAAGTGCGCGCGTTTTTTGAGCAGCGGCTCGCGCTGGCCGAGGCGGCGGGCATTGCTCGCGAGCGCATCTGCCTCGACCCCGGCATCGGCTTCGGCAAAAATGTAGAGCACAATCTGGCGCTCATCGCGCATCTGGAGGAGCTGCGCGTGGCCGACCTTCCCCTGCTCATGGCGCTCTCCCGCAAGCGCTTCATGGGCGCTGTGCTCAGCGGCGGAGCCCCCGCCCCCGTGCGCGAGGCGCTGCCCACGGTGGTGATGAGCCTGCTTGCCGCCGACCGAGGAGCTGACTTGCACCGCGTGCATGACGTGCGCGAGCTGCGCGATGCCCTGCGCCTGCGCGAGGCTGTCCTCGGCGCGTGATATACCCAGAGCCGCTGTCCTTGCCTTATAGGCATCGGCTTGCTCTTAAATCCGCCAAGACGCGGCGAGTGAAAAGATGCCGTCCCTCAGCATTCAGGAAGAAGCTGTTAAAGTAGAGTTCAAAATGGCGCAGGTGAAAATTCGCCATCTCGATGGCGCGAGCCTTACCACTGCGGTAGACCTTCTCCATCTTGTGGTAAGTGTCGATATAATACACGGGGTAGGGCCAGTGCATCAACCAGCAATCCACATAATCGGTCTGCAAATTTCGGAGTGAAATATCGATCTCCTTCTCAATGTTGCCTTCCTGCTGCTGGCTGTTGCCGATCTTGGTGGTAATAAAAATATCCTCGCGGCACAGCCCCTGCTCCTGCAAACACTCCCGGAGCACTTGTCCCACAACGGGTTCATTGGCATAATCGCGGGCGGTATCGAACGCTCGGTAGCCAATGCGCAGCCCCGCGCTCACCACCCTCTTCATGGTGCGGTAGTCCATCCAATTGGTAGACATAATGAGCGGCGGCATTTCAACACCGTTGCGGAGTCTCACCTTGTTCATCAGGCCTGACATCAATGTACAGCATGCTAAAAGCTGTAGTGCCCGACACAGAGCGCAGCTCACAGCGCCGCAGGGAATGCCGTTTCACCACACCCTGAACGCACCGCTTTCTGTCAACCGAGCACCACAGACTTGCGGAGGCGGGCGTTTTCGTGTACACTGCGCGGCGTTATGATGTGGTCCGGCCGTTTTTCTCAACCTACCGCCGATCTGGTTCTCCGGTACGGCGAATCCGTCTCCTACGATTGGAAACTTTACAAGCACGATATTGCGGGCAGCATTGCCCACGCTCGCGCGCAGCTGCGCGCCGGGATGCTGACGCAGGCGGAGTTCGACGCCATTGAAAGCGGGCTGCGTGGCATCGAGGTCGACATCGAGGCAGGCCGATTCCACTGGAGCCAAAAGCTCGAGGATGTCCACATGAACATCGAGAGCGAACTGACCCGCCGCATCGGCGCGGCGGGTGCCAAGCTGCACACCGCCCGCTCGCGCAACGACCAGGTGGCCACCGACACGCGGCTCTACTGCCGCGCGCAGATTGATGCCTGCATCGCGCTGGTGCATGACCTGCAACGCGCCCTCGTGCTCAAGGCAGCGGAGTATGCCGAGCTGCGCATCCCTGGCTACACCCACCTGCAGCGCGCCCAGCCCGTGACCGTGGGGCACCACCTGCTGGCCTATGTGGAGATGCTGGCGCGCGATGCCGAGCGACTGAGCGACTGCCGCCGCCGTCTCAACATCTGCCCGCTGGGCAGCGGCGCCATCGCGGGCTCCACCATCAACCTCGACCGCGCGGGCATTGCCGCCGAGCTGGGCTTCGCGGGCGTGACGGAGAACTCGATGGATGCCATTGCCGACCGCGACTATGTGATGGAGACGCTGTTCTGCCTGGCGCTCATCGGCACCCACCTCTCGCGCCTGAGCGAGGATTTGGTGCTGTGGAGCAGCGCGGAGTTCGGCTTTGCCACCCTGTCGGATGCCCACACCACGGGCAGCAGCCTGATGCCGCAGAAGAAGAACCCCGATGTGTGCGAGCTGACGCGCGGCAAGAGCGGGCGGCTCTACGGCAATTTGGTCAGCGTGATGGTCGCCGTCAAGGGGCTGCCGCTCACCTACAACCGAGACCTGCAGGAGGACAAGGAACCCCTCTTCGATTCCTTTGAAACGGTCGATTTGGCGCTGAGGGTCAACGCCGAGATGATCGCCGCCATGCGACTGAACCCCGAGCGCTGCGCCGCAGCCGTGAGCGACCCGCTGCTACTCGCCACCGATTTGGCAGACTATCTGGTGCGCCGCGGCGTACCCTTCCGCCAAGCGCACGAACTGGTGGGCAAGGCCGTAGCAGTGGCCGTCGGCAGCGGCACGCCGCTCAACAAGCTGAGTCTCGCGCAGTTCCGCGAGATTTCGCCCGAGTACGGCGAGGATGTCTACAGCGTGTTCAGTCTGGATCGCGCCATGAGTCTGCGCACCAATCCCGGCGCGCCCAACCCCGACAACACCGCGCGTCGGCTGGCCTACTGGCAGGCCAAGCTCGCCTAACGTTGAACGTCCGTCTTCCCCCCATGCCCCCGCAACAGCCCCAAGCGCTCGCCGTCGACTTCGGCGGCACTACCATCAAGCTCGGCGTCACCTGCGGCGATACGCTGGTCGAGCGCGCCGAGCCGCTGCCCACGGCGCAGTTTGAGAGCCCCGAGGCCACGATTGAGGCCATGGTGGCGGTGCTGCGCCGCCTGCGCGAGCGCCACCCGCAGGTCGTGGGCGTGGGGCTGGGCATGCCCGGCTGGGTGGATTTTTACCGGGGTATTCTCTACCAGCTGACCAATGTGCCGGGCTGGACGCAGCCGCTGCCGCTGCGCGCCATGATGGAGGAGGCGCTGGGGCTCCCCGCTGTCATTGACAACGATGCTAAGGCGATGGGCTACGCGGAGTGGAAGCTGGGAGCGGGGCGCGGCTGCCACTCGCTCTGCGCCATCACGCTGGGCACGGGGCTGGGCGGCTGTCTCATCCTCCACGACCGCATGGTGCGCGCCCGCAGCATCTCCTGCGCCGAGCTGGGGCAGACCAGCATTGACTACCGGGGCAAGACGGGTCCCTTCGGCAACCGCGGTGCCATCGAGGAATACATCGGCAACAACGAGCTGGCAGCCGAGGCGGTGGAGCGCTACGCCGCGGCGGGTATCCGCAAAACGCCTGCGGAGTGTACGCCCTACCTGCTGGAGCAGGCGGCGCGCGCGGGCGATGCCATCGCCGCTCAGCTCTACCGCGATTTTGCCGAGCGACTCGCCTGCCTGCTCCTGAACATCATGTACGCGCTGGTGCCGGAGGCCTTTGTCATCGGCGGCGGGGTGGCGAAGGCGGGCGACCTGCTTTTCGAGCCCCTGCACGCGGCGCTCCGCGCACAGTTGTTCGCCGAGCATGCGGCGCTGCTGCGCCTGCTGCCCGCCCGCTTCGGCGCCGATGCCGGACTCATCGGCGCCGGACTCATGGCGGTCGATCACGCTGCCGGCACCCTGCTCTAAAGCCACCTGCTTGACCCGCTGCGGCCGATGTGCTAGACTTTGCGGCGTTCCCCTCAACATCTCCCACCCCTATGGCGACGGATCTCTTTGAATATGCCGCGGCGCAGCAAGCCCCCGCGCAGCGCCACGCCGAGCTCTGCGCACTCGTGCGCCGCAACAACGAGCTTTACTACGCGCAGGCAAGCCCCGAGCTCAGCGATGCGGAATACGACCGCCTGTACCGTGAGCTGGAGGAGCTGGAGCGCGCGCACCCCGAGCTGATCACGCCCGATTCCCCGACGCAGCGAGTGGGCAACGACCTGAGCGCCGGCTTCCGCAAAATCCGACATGCGCAGCCGATGCAGAGCATCGATGATATTTTTGAGCACAAGCCCGGCTCGGGAGAGACAGATGCAGAGCTGACGGAGTTCTACGCGCGCCTCGGCGAGCAGCTGGGGCAGCCCGCCCCCCGCGTGGTGGTGGAGCCCAAGATTGACGGTTGTGCCGTCACCCTCTGCTACCGCCGTGGGAAGCTGCTCTACGCCGCCACGCGCGGCGACGGACGCACGGGGGACGACATCACCGCCAATGCGCTGACGCTGCGCGACATTCCCCCGACCCTGCCGGAGGGGGCTCCCGAGCTGCTGGAGGTGCGCGGGGAGATTTTTATGCGCTCGGCGGATTTCGACGTTCTCAACGCAGAGCGCGATGCGGCGGGGCTGCCCGCCTTTGCCAACCCGCGCAATGCCACGGCGGGCACCATCAAGCTGCTGGATGCGGCGGAGGTGGCGCGGCGACCGCTGCGCTTCCTTGCGCACGGGCTGGGCGCGCTGCAAGGGGTCGAGCTACGCGACACGGATGATTACGAAGCGCTGTTGCAGCACCTGGGGATTCCCTACAACCGCCCGATTCTGCGCGCGCAGGGGACGGAGGAGCTGCGACGCGCAGTGGCGCAGACGGATGTGCTGCGCCGCGAGCTGGGCTTCGGCACGGATGGAGCCGTCATCAAGCTGGATGACTACGCCGCGCGCGAAGCGCTGGGCAGCACGGCGCGCGCCCCGCGCTGGGCAGCGGCCTTCAAGTACCTGCCGGAGCAGCGCGAGACGCGGCTGCTGGCCATCACCGTGCAGGTGGGGCGCACGGGGGTGCTGACCCCCGTGGCGGAGCTGGAGCCGGTGCGGCTCTCGGGCACCACGGTTTCGCGCGCTACGCTGCACAATGCCGATGAGATTGCGCGCAAGGACATCCGCGTGGGCGACACGCTGCTCATGGAGAAGAGCGGCGAGATTATCCCGGCGGTGGTGCATGTCGTCCTCGCCAAGCGCCCGCCGGAGGCGCAGCCCTACGATTTGTACAGGGCGGTGGGGGGCGTGTGCCCCTGCTGCGGCGCCCCCATCGACCGCGAGGAGGGGCAAGTGGCCTGGCGCTGCACCAACCTGACCTGCCGCGCGCAGGCAGCCATGCGCACGGTGTATTTCTGCAAGCGCGAGGCGCTGGACATCGAAAGCCTGGGCGGCACAGTGGCGGAGGCACTGGTGCAGCGCGGGCTCATCCGCACACCGCTGGATTTGTTCCGGCTTACGCTGCCCGAGCTGGCCGCCCTCAACCTCGGCAGCGAGGAGGAGCCTCGCCGCTTCGGCGAGAAGAATGCGGCGCGCGCCCTCGCCGCGTTGGAAAAGGCCAAGTCCATGCCGCTGGAGCGCTGGCTGACGGCGCTGGGCATCCCCGGCATCGGTACCGTGACGGCGCGCACGGTGGCGCGCTACCAGCGCTCGATGCAGGAGCTGGCCACGGGAGCTTTTCTGCCGCTCCTGGTCGCGCTGGAGGACAAGCTGGCGCGCTACCACGCCCTCAACCCGCGCAGCCCGCAGAACAAGGGCGGCGACAAGGAGGCGCTGGAGGCGGAGCGCGCGCAGCTGCTCACAGAAATGCAGGCCGAGGCCGCGCCCTACGCCGCGCGCGGCTACCTGAGTCTGGCGCCGAATGCCGCCGGACGACTGACCCTCAACAACCCCATCGGCTCGGTGGTCACGCGGGCGCTGCTGCGCTATGTCCGCTCGGCGGCGGGGCGCGAGCTGCTCGACACGCTGGCGCAGCTGGGCATCGAGGCACGATCCGACAGCTACGAGGAGGACATGCGCCGGCAGGAGGTCGGCGCTCTGGCGGGCAAGGTGCTGGTGCTGACGGGGGCGCTCTCGCGCCCGCGCCCGGAGTTCGAGCGGCTCATTGCCGAGGCCGGGGGCAAGGCCACGGGCTCCGTGACCAAGAAGACGACTTACCTGGTGGCGGGTGAGGGCGGCGGCTCCAAACGCGACAAGGCGCTCAAGCTCGGCATCCCCATCATCGACGAGGCCGCCCTGCTGGCGCTGCTGCGCGGCGAGACTTTTTCCGTTTCGGATGCCGCACCGTCCCCTGATTCCTCTCCCGAACCTGAATCACGCTGATGGAACCCCGCGCGCTCATCTACGGCACCATTGCCATCGACACGCTCATCACCCCGCACGGGCAGGTGAGCTCCGTGCTGGGCGGCAGCGGCCCCTACGCAGCGCTGGCGGCGCGGCTCATCACGCCGCAGGCCGAACTCGTCGGCGTGGTGGGCGAGGATTTTCCCGCGGCCTACACGGCGGCGATGGAGGCGCGCGGCGTGAGCATGGCGCAAGTGGCGCGGGTGCCCGGGCGCACCTTTGCCTGGACGGGGCGCTACGAGGACGACATGAACCGCCGCAGCACAGTGGAGACCGTGGAGGGGGTGCAGGAGCACTGGCAGATGCAGCTCTCGGAGGAGCAGCGGCGCTGCGCCATTGCCTGCGCCTGCAACGTGACCCCGCGGCTGCAGCTGGCCATGCTGCGGCAGTGTACGGGGGCGCGTTTCCGCATGGCCGACTTCATGGAGAGCTGGATTCTCCGCGAGCGCCCGCAGGTGAACACGATTCTGGGCATGGCGGACATGGCGCTGATGAACGACAGCGAGGTGCGCGCCTACACAGGCTGCGAGGATGTGCTGGTTGCGGGCGAGCGACTGCTGGCGGCGGGGCCGCGCTACGCCGTCGTGAAGCACGGCAGCGCCGGAGCCACCCTGCTGCACCGCTGCGAGAACGGCGAGCGCCGCATCTTCCGCTGCCCAGCCTGGCCGCTCGCCCCGGCGCAGGACCCGACGGGTGCGGGCGATGCTTTCATGGGAGCGCTGGCGGGCTGCCTCTGCGCCTGCCTGAACGGGGTCTCGCCTCGCTGGGAGGACCTGAAGAGCGCCATGGCGGTTGCCACCGTCGTGGCGGGGGCAGTCTGCGAGCATTTCGGCACCATCGGACTCTTTTCCCTGAGCCGCGCCGAGCTGGAGCGCCGCCTCGCGCGTTTCCGCGACATGACCTGCTGGTAAACACGCACCGAGGCGGAAAAATTGCCTCCGCCGCCCGGTGCGGGGCGCTTTCCACCTTGACGCCGGGGGGTGCCTTGGCGTATGATGGCCGTGTTATGGCAGTTCAATGCACGATGACCTATCAGGGCGGACTCCACACCGAGCTGACGCACGGCCCCAGCGGGGCGACCGTCTGCACCGATGCTCCCGTCGATAACCACGGCAGGGGAGAGAGCTTCTCGCCCACGGATCTCATGTGCTCAGCCATGGCCGGCTGCATGGCAACCATCATGGGCATCTACGCGCAGGAGCACGCGCTCTCGCTGGAGGGCATGCGCATCACCGTCAGCAAGGAAATGAGCAGCTCGCCGCGCCGCATCGCCCGCATCGCCACAGACATCTGCGTCCCCCTGCCCCCCGACACCCCGCACCGCGCGGCGCTGGAGCAGTGCGCCCTCGGCAGCCCGGCCATGCGCAGCCTGCACCCCGACATCGAGGTGCCCATCACCTGGCACTGGAACGGCTAACCCTCCCCCCGTGAAGCGACTCACCTACATCTGGTGGAGCTGCCCGCTCGCGATCGCACTCAACACCCTGCCGCTACTGCTGCATGGGCTGTGGGCGCTCGTGCTCGCCTCGCTCGCGGCGCTGGCACTGTGGGCGGTCGTCTGGCTGCGTCTCTATGCCAACCGCCGCCTGCGTCCGGAGTTTGCCGTACTCGCCGTGCTTCCCCAAATGGTGCAGCACGGCTTTGCCTTTGCCGGCGGACTGCCGCCGGAGCTCAACACACTTCTTTGCCAAAACCTGTTCTTCGCCTCATGGTGCGCCGTCGCCTGGGTCAACATCCGTGCCCTGCTGCTCGGCCCCGGAGAAGAGCGTGCAGCGGGACGCCACGATGCCGTGCTCATCTTCATGAGCATCATCACCCTTTGCTTCTGCTTCAGCTCCTGGGTTCAGGCCGCCCTGCGGCTCTTTCCCGGCATCACGACCCCCTAATCTTACCACCAACCATACACCCATCATGAACACACGCCACGTCCCCCTCATCCTCGCGGGGCTCACCCTGCTCTCCTGCGACAACCTCGATGACCGCGCCGACGGGCGCGCCATGATCCGCAGCAAGCTCCCGCCGACCCCCGTCGCCGCGCCGCTGCCCACGGCAACTCCACCGCCCGTCGCTACTCCGACGCCTACCGAGCCCGTCAAGCCACTTGCCGCCCCGGCACCTCAAACGCTTGAACCGTCTCCGTCAGCGCCGAACTACTCCCCCATCACGCGCCGCCACGGCGCCGCCTCGCAGGTACAACCCAAGCCGGCTGCTCCTGCCCCGGCAGCCGCCCCGGCAGACGAGGCCATCCCCGCACCGATAGCCGCCCCCGAGGCTCCCGCCAAACCCATCGTGCAAGAGCAACCCAAGCCGACTCCCGCACCGGCAGCCGCACCGGCAGAAAAGGCCATTCCCGCACCGATAGCCGCCCCCGAGGCTCCCGCCCGACCCATCGTGCAAGAGCAGCCCAAACCCGCTGTGCAACCCCACCCCGCCGCCCAGGTGCAGCCCAAGCCCGCCGCACAGCACCACCCCGCTGCCCAGGTGCAGCCCAAGCCAACGCCGCGCGTGCAAGCTCCCGCCCCCGCAGCCGCACAACCCGCCGTCCGACGCTCGGACGACATCATCATGCCGGGGCAAAATCGCGGCGGGCGCCGTCGCGCACGCTGAGCGGAACGCCTCCCCATGCCTAAGCAACGTTTGGACATCCTCGTCGCCGCGCAGGGACTCTGCGACTCGCGGGAACAGGCGCAACGCCTGATCCTCGCGGGCGAAGTCTCCGTCAAGGGACAGGTCATCACCAAACCCGGCACCAAGGTCGACGACGCGCTCCCCATCAGCATCAAAAACAAGCCCAAATACGTCAGCCGCGGCGGGCTCAAGCTCGAAGGTGCGCTCAAGGCCTTCCCCGTGAGCGTCGAAGGGAAAATCTGCCTCGACATCGGCTCCTCCACCGGCGGCTTCACCGACTGCCTGCTGCAAAACGGCGCCCTACGCGTGCACGCCGTCGACGTCGGCACCAACCAGCTGGTCTGGAAACTGCGCAACGACCCCCGCGTCATCGTCCGCGAGCAGTTCAACGCCCGCTACATGCAGCCCGAGGACTTGGGCGAGCCGGTGCAGCTCATCGTCAGCGATGTCTCCTTCATCTCGCTCACCAAAATCCTCCCCGCCGCCTACCGATGCCTTGCCGAGGGCGGCGATCTGCTCGTGCTCATCAAACCCCAATTTGAATTGCAGCCGGAGGACATCGGCCCCGGCGGCATCGTCCGCGACCCCAAGCTGCACCAACGCGCCATCGACAAAATCCGCACCTTCGTCACCCAAGAACTGGGCAAGCAATGGATGGGACTGGCCGACAGCCCCATCAAAGGCATGGAAGGCAACCGCGAATTCCTCGCCTGGCTCCGCTAAACTCCCTCCTCCACCACCTCCCCCCCATCCCATGGCCAATCAACTCGACCAACTCAAGCAATACACCACCGTCGTCGCCGACACCGGCGACTTCAACCAAATGGCCGCCTTTGCTCCGCAGGACGCCACCACCAACCCCTCGCTCATCCTAGCTGCCGCCGCCAAACCCGAATACCGCTCCATCGTCGAGCGCACCGTCGCGGCGTTCAAGAGCAGCCACGCGGCACCCGAGCAGCAGCTCGGCGAACTCATCGACCACCTCATCGTCGCCTTCGGGCTGGAAATCCTCAAACGCATCCCCGGGCGCGTCTCCAGCGAGGTCGATGCCCGGCTCTCCTTCGACACCGAAGCCACCGTAGCCAAGGCTCGCCGCCTCATGGCTCTCTACGAAGCCGCCGGCATTCCCCGCGAGCGCGTACTCATCAAGATCGCCTCCACCTGGGAAGGCATCAAAGCCGCCGAACAACTGGAAAAAGAAGGCATCCACTGCAACCTCACCCTGCTCTTCAGCCTCGTGCAAGCCGTCGCCTGCGCCGAAGCCGGGGTATTCCTCATCTCCCCCTTCGTCGGGCGCATCCTCGACTGGTACAGCGCCCACACCGGGCAAAGCTACAGCGCCGAAGACGACCCCGGCGTACTCTCCGTGCGCAATATCTACCACTACTACAAAAAATTCGGCTACCCCGTCCGCATCATGGGCGCCAGCTTCCGCAACACGGGCGAGATCATCGCCCTGGCCGGCTGCGACCTGCTCACCATCTCCCCCGCCCTGCTCGGGCAACTCGCCGCCTGCGACACGCCCATCCACCCGGCACTCACCCCCCAAGCAGCGCAAGCCGCGGACATCACCCGCATCGCCGCCGATGAAAAGAACTTCCGTTTCCTCATGAACGAGGACGCCATGGCCACCGAAAAAACCGCCGAAGGCATCCGCAAATTCAGCGCAGACATCCGCAAGCTGGAGCAGATGCTGGCCGACATGCTGTGAAGCGCCCCCACCCAACCCGGCGAGCGCTCCTCGGAGCGGCGCTGCTGCTGACCCACTGCACGGGGCTCCCCGCGAGCCCCCCCGCAGTGCCCGCACAGTGCCTACCCGCCGACTTCTGCTACGTTGACAGCGTGGCTCCCGCCATCCGCACCGAGCTCAAATACGTGGGCAGCGACAACTTCGTCGGGCGCCCCATCGCCGGCTACAGCGGGCAGCGCGCCATCCTGCGGCGCGATGCCGCCGAAGCCCTGGCGCGCGCCGATGCTCTCCTCGCGCCGCAGGGCTACGGGCTCAAAATCTACGACGCCTACCGCCCTGCCGGCGCCATGGACGACTTCTACCGCTGGAGCAAGACCGACGACGAGCGCATGAAAGCCCGCTTCTACCCCAACATCACCAAGCGCGGCATCTACGAAGGGCGCTACATCGGCACCACCAGCGAGCACAGCTGGGGCATCGCCGTTGACATCACCCTCACGCGCCGCCGCGACGGCAAAGAATGCGACATGGGCGGCCACCACGACCTGCTCGACCCCTCCTCCGCCACCGACTACCCCCACCTGAGCGAGCAGCAGCGCGCCAACCGCCAACGCCTGCGCCGCGCCATGGAAGCCGTCGGCATGCGCAACTACTCCGCCGAATGGTGGCACTACTACCTCCACCCCACCGGCACCTGCTACGCCTACGGCTTCCCCCTCAACGACGCGCTCCCCCCTCCCCCCGAGCCGCACACACACGCTGACAAAAAAAATTAGACTCTCCAAGCACATTATTCTTGCATAGCACCCGCCATCCTGTATAATCCACCCCGCTGCCGCACAGCAACAAACGGGGCATTAGCTCAGTTGGTAGAGCGGTTGCATCGCACGCAACAGGTCAGGGGTTCGAATCCCCTATGCTCCAGCACAAAAAAGGCACCCGATGGGGTGCCTTTTTTGTGCCGGCACGTTGCGTGATTCCCCCTGACCTGTTGCGTGCGATGGGTTAGCTCCCCGGTTCACCGGGTGCCCCCCGCAAGGGGGCATGAGCGGTTGCATCGCACACGCCGAAGCCCGGTGGGCTTCGGAGCCCCGAGGGGCGAGGACTCCTCCGAGCCGGTCCCCCGGCTCAGCCGGGGGCGAGTGGGGCCGTCAGGTCAGCTAATGGCCGCGTCGCCACACCCATCCATCCCCAGAAACCGAATCAGAAAACAATCTGGTTCGGTTTTTGCTTTACTTTGATTTTCAACGCCTACGCCCGCTTAGGCATTACACGCTTGCAAGCCCCGTCACCGCCCTGCCGGGCGCAAAACGCCCCCAAAAGGCCAAAAAGCCTAAGCATGCCTACCTGTCGCGGCGTATCGAAGAGAAGCCGGAAGCCCGTTTTGCTAAGCTCAAACGCTTTTTAGGGTCACTAAACATGCCTAGAATCTATAATCCGTTGATTCTGTGAGCTTATGCGCTTTGAGTGAATGGTGATTCTGCGGCAAGCAAAGATGTTTCGAACTGCGAAGATACACAGAATCAGTTGTTTAAGCACCATTTTTCACCGAGTGTCAACCTAAAATGAAACATCGCTTGCAAGGGAATAAAAGACACTTGCAAGCGATAGCTAAAGGACGAACCCAAGGCTCATTCTCGTCCTGCCGCAAGGCAGATGGCTGAGGTGGCAAGGATTCTTTGGATGCTGGGCATAACTAAGCGCGTATATGTCACCGGTTATTATATCAATTCCCGCCCCCTCTGTTCAAGCGTGGCGGGTATTTTGTTGCTCATTCCCTTGATTTTGCATTCTTTTTATTTCCGACCCAAAAAAGCAAAGTCGTTACCAATGAAAACATCAAGGCTGCCAGGGTTATTCCGAGCGGCAGGAGGTATTGTACAATAAAAATATTCTCTTCGGCTTTTTCCGGGGAATCGGCAGGGAAAATGACCTCCACCTTTTCTCCGACGTTCCAAAGAGGCTTTCCTGTATTACCTAATTGACTTCGAACCATGTATTCCCTCCCTTCCTGAGAGCGGAAAGAGAGCATGGCATATTTCATTGGTGCACCATTACTCCCTACTTCTAAGGCATCCGGTTCTACTGCTGTGACTACGGCCGGGGCTTTTTCCCATTCCATCAGCTTGGATGTCGTCTGATACCAGAAAAAAGCAGAAGCCAGAATCCACAGTATCGAAAAAGGTAAAAATAACCAACTTGCAATCTTCAGAGTCTGTTTAAACATAATTTAATCCGTTATAGCAATTTATTACGATGTTATGCTACCAGAATCCGGGAGGCTCTGCAAGCTGTTAGTGCGGAAAAGCGCAAAAACAGACTGCAGGGGGTGGATTTACTCGAAGTAGAGCCCTTGGTCTGCCGGGTGCGGTTCATGTGGTGCAAAGTGGTGTTTTGTACGTTGGTTACAGTTCGGCCAGAATCTTGAAGAGACTTAACTTTTGTGTTTTCCCTTGACTCTATCAGAAATAATATGTAAGCTATCTACGATATAAAAAACGTTACGCCATGTCTAGTATTTACGATAATCCTGAAAACCTGCTCGATATTGAGCAATTAGAAGAAACTCTTTATCAAGCCTTAAAAGGTAAATCTCTAGCTAATATGCCCCCTCGAACTCGTTCCAAAAAAGGAAAAGAGTTAATCTGTTTGGCTTTAGGGTGCGAAGTTCCTAAATCTTTCAAAAAATGCACTCCTCGCTTTCCCGTGCAAAAACTTAATGTCGCTTTTCAAAGTAGTCAGAATCTGCAGATATGGAATCAGGATATAGAAGACGATGTGAGATTCGCCTTGATACATCTCAATGATGACGATGTTATTGATGATGTGCGAGTTGTTTTGGGTAGTCAAATCAAGAGCTGGGATAAAACGAAAAAAGACACCATAAAATACCAGGCTGCCTTCCCTGCGGAACTTCAAGATAGGTCTCTTCAGTATAAAACAGATACAAGTAAAGTGGCTGCGTTATGTGCTATCGAAAAAGTATCGCTGGAGGGAAGCAAACCGACAGATTCTCCGAGAATCGGAGCATTATTTTCCTTGCAACTCCTCTCCGAGAAACTTCAACGACTCATAGGAAAAAAGTTTCAGTCGCCCAAACGGTCGCAAGACCGGAGTAGAGGGGACATTTTACACAAATCAGTGTGTGAACTTTTGGGATATAACTCTTTTGAAGAGAACGGGCAGTTTCCTGATTTGCCTAACCAGTTATTATAAATAAAATTGCAAACTTCTCCTACTATAGATTTGGGGAAATGTTTGCCTTCGAGTAGTGAAAATACACGAATTCCTTCTACGGATGGCGGTGTTTTTTTGCACAAAGACGTAAGAAATTTAGTCTGCTACGCAAAGATGCTTGGAGATTCTGAGTTTATCGTTACCTCTATTGTATTGGTTGCAGGCGAATACTTTTTCTCCGTGTTTAATCAGTTAATGGGAAAAACAGTAAATAAGAAAAAACAGATTATTATACCTAGTGATTTATTCAAACGAGCCGAAAATGGTTATTAGAAGCTGCTCAATACGCTCCTTTCTCTCTACTATTTGAGTCTTGTTATCTTCTGCGTAGATCTCTTGAGATAGTCTAATAATTTCCTTTGCCTCGTCTCTTTGGATGTCTGGCAAAGGGAATTTTTTTACGTATTGTTGCATAAAACGTCGCCTACCCGAATACAATTTATTATTGAAATTAGAATCGTAGAACTTTTCTATAAAAGAAGAATTGGCTATAGCCAACGCGAGCCATATATATTCCTCGCTTACGCCTGATTTAAGTGTTAGCCAGTAACAATCTCCATTTACAATACATCCCTCTTCATCATACCAGAATTGGGGAATCTCTGCTATATCTCGAAAGACAATTTTCCGTTTTTTCCATTCGTTTGGAGCATGAGGAACCCAATGTTCGTACCATTTCCTGTGGGCTTCAATTAAGTATTTCCTTCCTTCTAGAGTGGAACGGTGTTGTGAAAGATACTCTTCTGTTTCTGGAAACAAGCTTATATCAACCGCAGTCTTTCGCGTTTCGGAAAGGTTGTATGGGTACAGCACCGATAACTCGGTTTTTTTCGATGCCGCTTTATATTGACCGGCCTCCCTATGAGAGATTAACGGAAGAACTAGTCCCTCTCTTTGTATGTTCTCGGGCCATTCTCTTCG